>NZ_CP060296.1:1206250-1905000 GCF_014303735.1 Variovorax sp. PAMC28562
CGGTGTCGCGCTGGCCGTGATCTATCCCAAGCTCCCGGACGTATCGTCGCTGTCCGACTACCGGCCGAAGCTGCCGCTGCGCATCTTCTCGGCCGAAGGCACGCTGATCGGCGAATTCGGCGAAGAGCGACGCACGCTGACGCCGATCGCGTCTATTCCCAAGTCGATGAAAGACGCGGTGCTCGCGGTGGAAGACGCGCGCTTCTACGAGCACGGCGGCGTCGATTCGCTCGGCCTGATGCGCGCGGTGCTAGCCAATCTACGAGGCGGCATGCGCCAAGGCGCTTCCACCATCACGCAGCAGGTGGCGCGCAACGTCTATCTGAGCTCCGAACGCACGCTGAGCCGCAAGGTCTATGAGGCGCTGCTCGCCTTCAAGCTGGAGAGTCGATTGAGCAAGGACCAGATCCTCGAGATCTACCTGAACCAGATCTACCTCGGTAACCGGGCCTATGGCTTCGCGGCCGCGTCGGAGGTCTACTTCGGCAAGCCCCTGCAGGACATCACGGTGGCCGAAGCCGCGATGCTGGCCGGCCTGCCGAAGTCGCCCGGCACCGCCAACCCGATCAACAGCCCGACGCGCGCGCGTGCGCGGCAGCTCCATGTGATCGACCGCATGAAGGACACCGGCTTCATCACCGCTGCACAAGCCGATGAGGCGAGGCAGGAGCCGCTGCATCTGCGCGATGCGTCGGACCCGAACCGGCCGCACGCCGAATACGTGGCCGAGACGGTGCGGCAACTCATGTACGCGCAGTACGGCGACAGCATCTACACGCGCGGCCTGTCGGTGCAGACCACGCTGGTGGCGGCCGATCAGCAGGCGGCGTATCGCTCGTTGCGCAAGGGCATCATGGACTACGAGCGACGCCAGACATACCGCGGCCCCGAGGCTTTCGTCGATTTGCCAGACGACCCCAAGGCGCTCGACGATGCGGTCGACGACGCATTGGCCGATCACCCGGACAACGACGACGTGATGTCCGCCGTGGTGCTCACCGCGGCACCGAAGTTGGTGACTGCGGTGCGCGGCAACGGCGACATCCTGCAGATCACGGGCGATGGCCTGCGGCTCGGCCAGCTCGGTCTTTCCGACAAGGCCGGCCCCAACATCAAGGTGCGCCGCGGCGCGGTGATCCGCGTCATGAAGGCGCCACGCAACACGTGGGAGATGGCGCAGCTGCCCGAGGTCGAAGGTGCGTTCGTCGCAGTCGATCCACGCGATGGCGCGATCAAGGCGATGGTCGGTGGCTTCGACTTCGGCAAGAGCAAGATGAACCGCGTGACGCAGGCGTGGCGCCAGCCAGGCTCGAGCTTCAAGCCCTTCATCTATTCAGCCGCACTCGAGAAAGGTTTTACGCCGGTGACCTTGGTCAACGATGCGCCGCTCTTCTTCGATGCGGCCACCATCGGCGGCCAGCCGTGGGAGCCGAAGAATTTCGAAGGCACCTACGACGGTCCCATGTCGTTGCGGCATGCGCTGCAGGAGTCGAAGAACCTGGTGACGATTCGCGTGCTGCAGTCGATCGGCACGGCGTACGCGCAAGACTGGATCACGCGCTTCGGCTTCGACAAGGACAAGCATCCGGCGTACCTGCCGATGGGTCTGGGTGCGGGCTCGGTGACGCCGATGCAGATGGCGACCGCCTACTCGGTGTTCGCCAACGGTGGCCACCGTGTCGATCCGCACCTGGTGGTGCGCGTGACCGATCGTGATGGCAAGGTGCTGAGCGAAGTGAAGCCACCGGTGCTCGACGAGAGCAACCGCGCCATTCCGGAGCGCAATGCCTATCTGATGGACAGCTTGCTGCAGAGCGTGATGAAAAGCGGCACCGGCGCCAAGGCCTATCAAGCACTGAAGCGCGACGACATCTACGGCAAGACGGGCACGACCAACGATTCGGTCGACACTTGGTTCGCGGCGTTCCAGCCGACGATGGTCGGCATCGCATGGGTCGGCTACGACACGCCGCGCAAGCTCGGTGTGCGCGGCGAGACCGGCGGCAGCCTGAGCTTGCCGATCTGGGTCGGCTACATGCAGGCCGCGCTCAAAGGTGTGAAGGTCGCTGAAGTTCCCGAGCCGCCGGGGCTGATGCACGCGGACGGCGAGGTGTTCTTCGACGACTACGGGCCGGGGCGCGGCGTGGCGAGCCTGGGTCTGGATGCGAACCCGACTGCACCAGCGGAAACCTTGGCGGGGGAGCAGGTCGCACCGGTTGCGCCCGTCGAGGAGCGCAACCGGATTCTCGACATGTTCAAGTGACGGTTCGATTCGTGTCCCTCGCCAGATAAGACAGCGGCAACGTCAACGTCGCAATCGCCCCGCCGCCCTTCGCATTCGTCAGCTCGATGCGGCCACCGTGCAACGCGGTGATCTCCTTGACGAAGGCCAGTCCGAGGCCGGTGCTCTTCTTCAGCGTGTGCGGACGCGCCAGCGAATAGAACTTCTCGAACACCTTGGATTGCGCGTAGTCGGGGATGCCCGCCCCGTGATCGCGTACGGTGACGACAACGTTGCGGCTCGCTACACGCAGTGCGAGCGTGACCCCTGCGCCGTCAGGCGAAAAATCGATCGCGTTCGCGAGCAGGTTGCTCACGGCCTGCTGCAAAAGGAACCGATCGCCGTCGCAATACAACTCACCGAGGTCTTCTCGCGGACCGTCGACCTGCACTGTGATGCCGCGCGCCGCAGCGCTGGTGCCGGCGCTGTCGGCCACCTCGCGCAGCAGCACGCCGAGCGCGACCGGCTCGGTACGGTCCAGCACGCGGCGTGTCTCCAGCGCGGTGAGCTCCATCATGCGGTCGACGATCTGCTGGATGCGCTCGGTCTCTTGCGCGATGTTGCCGAGGAAGCGCTCGCGTTCGGCCTCGGGCATGCTGCTTTCCTGCATCAGCTCGGCCGCACCGCGAATCGCCGAGAGCGGGCTCTTGATCTCGTGGGTGAAGGTCTGAACGTAGTCGGCGACATAGTTGCGGCCGGTGAGGGCGTCGCGCATTTCTCCGAACGCGCCGCGCACCATGACGATGGCGCGCCGCACCATGCGCACCGGATGAAAGCCGCGCTGCGTGCGCAGCCATGCAATGTAGTCGGCGGTGAGGCCGAAGGGTCGCACCAGCCACACCGAGAGGATGAGCGTGAAGAGCAGCAGCGCCGCGGCCGATCCGGCACCGACCCACAAGGTGCGCGCCCGCGCGTCCTCGATGAACTGGCCGAAGCTCTGCACCGGCTTGCCAAGGCTGACGACGCCGACGATCTCGTTGTTCCAGCGGATCGGCGCGCCGACGTACATCACCGAGGTGCGCGGATCGCTCTCGACGTCGCGTGAGGTGCGGGCGCCGTAGAGGCCGGCGAGCGACTTCGTCACGTCGTTCCATTGCGAGTAGTCGGCGCCCTGGTTGCGCCCGAGCGAATCGAACAGCACTCGGCCGTTGCGGTCGGTCACGTAGGCGCGCAACTCGACGCGGCTCTTGTGCAGGTTGTAGATCTGCGCGGAGAACTCGCGCGCGTAGACCGATTTGAAGATGGGGTCGAGCCGGGCCGGATTGATGGCACCGGCGATTACGTCCTGCTCCACCATGCTGGCCATGAGCTGCGTCGTGTCGACCAACGACTCTTCGGCCGACTCGCGGTAGCGCGGATTGATATCGAGCACCACACGATACAGCAGGAACGCGATGCCCGCGCTGTAGATCAGCAGGACGCCGATGAAGATACGGGTTCTCCGGCTCACGCGCTCAAACCGGTGTAGGCGGCAGGTCTTCGTTCAACGCATAGCCGGTGCCGCGCAGCGTGCGGATCGGCTCGACGTCGGGCGCGATCGCCTTGAGCTTGGCACGCAAGGTCTTGACGTGCGCATCGACCGTGCGGTCGAAGCTGTCGCTGGCGTCGTCCCACACGTGCTGCAGCAACTCGTCGCGCGTGAAGACGCGGCCGGGCCGCTGCACCAGCAGGCGCAGCAGGCCGTACTCGTAGCGCGAGAGTTCGAGCGGGCGGCCGTAGTAGCGGATTTGCATGCGCTCGGCGTCGAGGGCGAAAGGTGTCTTGCCGACGACGACAGGCGTAATCGCTGCGGGCGATGCGATGGTCGGTGCAATGGTCGGTGAAAGAGGAGCGGCTGCCGTTGTGGCCGTGGGCGCAACGCCCACATGCCGCACGCTGCGCCGCAACACGGTCCGCACCCGTGCCACCAGTTCTCGTGGCGAAAAAGGTTTGGCGATGTAGTCGTCGGCACCCAATTCGAGCCCGACCACGCGGTCGATTTCGTCGCTGCGCGCGGTCAGGAAAATCATCGGCACTTCGGGTGCGCCGGTGCTTTGCGTGATGGCCTGCAACCGCTTGAAGAGCTCGAAGCCGTTGAGGTCGGGCAGGCCGATGTCGAGGATTGCCAGGGCTGGCGGCTGCGCGGTGAATTGCGCGATGGCTTCTTGCGCCGTGGCACACCACACCGGCTCGAAGCCATCGGACTTGAGTACGTACTGCAGTGTGTCGGCAATGCCCGATTCGTCTTCCGCGATCAGGATGCGCAGTTTGGATGACGCCGATGGCGGCGTTGGAATCGATGGCGGATGCGGGGATGACATGCCCGGCATCGTAGCCGCGCCTTCGCGGCCTGCGCTCACCGGGTCGGGTAGCTGCGTCAGGCGCTCGTCTCCAATCCGAAAGTGTTCAGGCCGACCCAGCAAGGTCTTCAAGGATCGGGCAATCGGGCCGCGCATCGCCATGGCAGCAATGCACCAGATGCGCCAGCGTGCTGCGCATGGCCTGCATGTCGACGATGCGCTGTTCGAGTTCGTTCAGGTGCTGCTGTGCGATGCGCTTGACACTGGCACTGGCCCGACGGCGGTTGTGCCACAGACCGACCAGCTCGCCTATCTCGCCCATCGAAAAACCGAGATCACGCGCCCGCTTGATGAAGCGCAGGCTGTGCACATCGGCATCGCTGTATTGTCGGTAACCGCTGTCGGTGCGTGCGACTGAAGGCAGCAATCCGAGACCTTCGTAGTGCCGCACCATGCGTGCCGACACGCCGGAGCGCCGCGCTGCTTCTCCTATCGCGACATGGACCGGGCTGATGTCGGCGCTGCGCACCTATTGCACCCGGTAGCCGGCGTTTTCGATGGCGGCAACGATGTCCTGGCGCGGCTGCAGGCTCAGCACGTCGACATGGCCGGTCTCGAGATCGACGGTCACTTGCGCTTCAGGATCGACGGCCTGCACCGCGTTTTGCACCGTGCTCACGCAGTGTCCGCAGCTCATGCCGGTGACGTTGAATTTCTGACTCATCTTGATGCTCCTTTGGATTCGACGATTGAACAGAACTCCGAGTTTGAACCTTCTCACGATGTCAATGTCCAGCGCAGGGTCTCATTTGCAACTTGACCTTGCCATGGTGTGAGGCTTTAGTCTCCGGGCATGGATTCTTCGATGGCTACCCCGGCTCCCTCGCAAACCTTCGACATCGCCATCGGCGGCATGACCTGCGCGTCGTGCGTCGCGCGCGTCGAGAAAGCGCTCGATCGGGTGCCCGGCGTGCTCAGTGCCAGCGTCAATCTCGCGACGGAGTCGGCGAGGGTGGTCGCCTCGTCGTTGCCCTCGGGAGTCGGCGAGCTCGATGCATTGTTGCGACGGGCGGTGCGTTCTGCCGGCTACGAGCCGCGCTCGGCGAAAGCGGCCGCTGCGCTGTCCGACGCGGCGGCGGCATCGCCCTGGCAAGGCTTCGCGCCGATCGCGCTGGGCATGTTGTTGTCGGCGCCGTTGCTGGCACCCATGCTGTTCATGCCTTTCGGCATCGACCTCATGCTGCCGGCGTGGGCGCAGCTGTTGCTGGCTGCGCCGGTGCAGTTCTATCTGGGCGCTCGCTTCTATCGCGCAGGCTGGCATGCGGTGCTCGCGCGCTCCGGCAACATGGACTTGCTGGTCGCACTCGGCACCAGCGCGGCATTTGGACTGTCGCTGTGGTTGTGGTGGCGCGGCGTGCCGCATCTGTACTTCGAGGCATCGGCCGTGGTCATCACGCTGGTGCTGCTCGGCAAGTGGCTGGAGGCGCGTGCCAAGCGGCAGGCGACGTCTGCCATTCGTGCGCTGCAGCAGTTGCGGCCCGAGACAGCGCATCTGCTCGCGGAGCCCGGCACGCGCGGTGGCCGGATTGTCGAGAGCGACGTACCGCTCGCAGAGGTCATGAAGGGTGATTGTCTTGCGGTACGTTCCGGCGAGCGCGTTCCGGCCGATGCACGCGTGCTCGAAGGCGAGTCGGAGGTCGACGAAGCGATGCTCACCGGCGAGCCTCTGCCAGTGCCCAAGCGGCCCGGAGATTCGCTGACCGGCGGCTCGATCAACGGCGATGGTCGGCTGGTGATCGAAGTGCGCGCCGTCGGTGCCGAGAGCGTGCTGGCGCGAATCATTCGGCTGGTCGAGGACGCGCAGGCGGCCAAGGCGCCGATTCAGCGACTGGTCGATCGGATCGCCGCGGTCTTCGTGCCGGTGGTGTTGCTCATCGCGCTGGCAACGCTCGCAGGCTGGATGCTGCATGGAAGTGGCGTGGAGATCGCGATGATCCACGCGGTCGCGGTGCTGGTGATCGCCTGCCCGTGCGCGCTTGGCCTGGCGACGCCCGTCGCTGTGATGGCCGGCACCGGCATGGCGGCGAAGCGGGGCATCCTGGTGAAGGATGCGAGTGCGCTCGAGATGGCGCGCCGTGTCGACACGGTGGCGTTCGACAAGACCGGCACGTTGACGTTGGGGCGGCCCGTGCTGACTGCGCTGGCGTCGCTCGAAGCGGGCAAGGGCGCATCCACTGCAGACGGCATTGCACAAGACGAAGCAGCATGGCTGGCCATCGCTGCGGGCCTGCAAGGCGGCAACGCGCATCCGCTTGCGCGCGCCGTGACCGATGCCGCTTCGCGGCGCGGCATGACGGCGTATGCGCTCGATGGGCTCAGGTCATGGCCAGGTCGCGGTGTGCGTGGCGACGTCGCCGGTCAGAGTTGGGCCCTTGCCAGCCTGCGCTGGTGTGCGGAGCTCGGTGTGGCGGTCGATGCGACCGCGCTCGAGCGGTTGCACTCACACGGCGCCACCGTGTCGGCGCTGCTGCGCTTCGATGCCAGCGACGCGGCCCAGGCCGTCGCGTTGCTGGCCTTCACCGACGAGCCCAAGCCGCATGCTGCCGAGGCCATCGCCACGCTGCATGGGCGGGGCCTGCGTGTGGTCATGATTTCGGGTGACAACGCGCAGGCCGCGCATGCCATGGCAGCACGGCTGGGCATCGCAGCCGATGACGTCTTCGCCGACGTATTGCCGGCCGACAAGGCCGCGCAAGTCACCGCGCTGAAGCAAGGCGGCCATGTCGTTGCGATGGTCGGCGACGGCGTCAACGATGCGCCGGCGCTTGCCGCCGCGGATGTCGGTATCGCGATGGCAAACCCGGACGGCGGTACCGACGTCGCCATGGAAGCCGCCGGCATCACGCTGATGCGCGGCGATCTCGCCTTGGTGGCCGAGGCGCTCGACGTGTCGGCGCGCACCGTGGCCAAGATCCGGCAGAACCTGTTTTGGGCCTTCGCCTACAACGTGGCCGGCATCCCGCTCGCTGCCTTCGGCTTGCTGAGCCCGGTGGTGGCGGGGGCGGCGATGGCGGCTTCGAGCCTGAGCGTGATGGCGAATGCGCTGTTGCTCAAGCGCGAAGGTCGTCGCAGCGGTCGATAGCGCGCAGGTCGGTTTCAGCGCACCGGCTGCAACTGCATCCGCACGCGGCGCGCCGCTTCTTCAGCTTTCGCGTCGTCGACTTCGCGCAGCACGTTGCCCACATCGACCGGGCCGGTCTGGCGCGCGAAGCGTCCGGTGAGCGGCGTCTCGACCTGTAGGGCGCCGCTTTCGTACAGGGACCAGATCTCGTCGCCGAAATTCGTCTTCAGCAACTCCGGCGCGAACTGCCCGAAGAAATTGCGCAGATTGGCGACGTCTCGCAGCAGCATGCGGTTGGCGTGGTTGTTGCCGGCCGCGTCGATCGCCTGCGGCAAGTCGATGATGACCGGGCCGTCGGCTGCCAGCAGCACGTTGAACTCCGACAAGTCGCCGTGCACGACACCGGCGCACAGCATGCGCACGACTTCCTTCACGAGCGTCGCATGGTGTCCGCGCGCTTCGTCAGCGGTGAACACGCAGTCGTTGAGGCGCGGCGCGGCGTCGCCGTCGGCGTCAGTCACCAACTCCATCAGCAGCACGCCTTCGGCGAAGTTGTAGGGCGTGGGCACGCGCACGCCGGCCGCGGCCAGGCGGTAGAGCGCGTCGACCTCGGCGCTTTGCCAGGCGGCTTCGGTGGCTTGCCGGCCGAACTTGGTGCCCTTGGCCATGGCGCGGGCCTGGCGCGAGTTCTTGACCTTGCGGTTCTCGGTGTAGTCGACGGCCTGGCGAAAGCTGCGGTTCGTCGCTTCCTTGTAGATCTTGGCGCAGCGCGTCTCGTCGCCACTGCGTACGACGTAGACCATCGCCTCTTTGCCGCTCATCAACTGGCGCACGACCGTGTCGATGAGGCCTTCGTCGACCAAAACCTGAAGTCTGGGAGGTGCTTTCATCCGGCGTATTCTGCTCTGTACGCCAGCTCGGTTTCCCTTCTGGTTTCTTCTCAATCCTTCAACGGAGTCCTTTCATGCGACACAACCCTCTGGGCCGAACCGGCCTCTTCGTTTCTGAACTTTGCCTCGGCACGATGACCTTCGGTGGCAGCGACGGCATCTGGGGAAAGATCGGCGACCTGCAGCAGAGCGATGCCGAGCGGCTGGTCGGCCAGGCGATCGACGGCGGTATCAATTTCATCGACACGGCCGATGTGTACGCGGGCGGACTGTCGGAACAGATTACCGGTCAGGCGCTGAAGAACCTGAAGGTCCCGCGCGAGAACATCGTGGTCGCGACCAAGGTGTTCAGCGACGTGGGCAAGGGCCCCAATGCGCGTGGTGCGTCGCGTGGCCACATCATGGACGGCGTCAAGGCGAGCCTGAAGCGGATGCAGCTCGAGTACATCGACCTGTATCAAATTCATGGCTTCGATCCGGCTACGCCGATCGAGGAAACGGTGCGCGCGCTCGACCAGCTGGTGCGCCACGGCCATGTGCGCTATGTCGGCGTGTCGAATTGGGCCGCGTGGCAAATCGTCAAGGCGCTCGGCATCTCCGAGCGGCTCGGGCTGGCGCGCTTCGAGTCGCTGCAGGCGTACTACACAGTCGCCGGCCGCGATCTCGAACGCGAGATCGTGCCGATGCTGAAGAGCGAAGGCGTCGGCCTGATGGTGTGGAGCCCGCTGGCCGGCGGCCTGCTCAGCGGCAAGTTCGGCCGAGAGCAAAAAGGCGAAGCCGGCAGCCGCCGCGTCGAGTTCGACTTTCCGCCGGTGAACAAGGAGCGTGCCTGGGATTGCGTCGACGCGATGCGGCCGATCGCTGAAGCCAGAGGTGTGTCGGTGGCGCAGATCGCGCTGTCGTGGCTGCTGCATCAACCGCAAGTGACCAGCGTGATCCTCGGCGCCAAGCGACCCGATCAGCTGACCGACAACATGGCTGCAACGAAGGTGTCGTTGAGCGAGGACGAGCTGAAGAAGATCGGCGATGCCAGCGCACTGGCGCCTGAATATCCGGGGTGGATGTTCGAGCGGCAGGGGGAATTGCGGCGCGGGCAGATGGCGGAGCGGGCTGCGCCACGGTAAGCGTGGAGTTGGCGCTCTTCGCGTCAAGCCTTCGTTAGCAGCACGACCGATAGGGTCAGCAACACCGTTTGCACCGCCCAAGCCCGTCGCAAACCGACGGTTGCACCAAGCACTGCGCCGGTCACCCACAACCCCGCCGCCACGCAGCCGAGGAGCGCGGCATCCACACCGAACGACAGCGCGTCTGCCTGCCACAGGAAGGCAAGTATCGCGGCGACCCACAGCATGAAGTGCGCGGCGCCGGTCCACTGCTGAACACGCGAAAGCGAAGGATCGAAGCGACGCACTGCATCGAGCGCGAACGGTGGTTCGGGAAAGCGCGTCGCCACATCGGGCGGTCGCCACCCCGGCGCCTTGAACCACACGCGCAGCTTGTCGCGCCAGCGCCGTGCATGCCAGGCATCGCGCAGCAAAGGTACATACGGCCCGAACACCGCGCGCATGGGACTCCAGCTGTCCAGCGGCTTGCGCGTGCCGTACACGCAGGGCGTGCGTTCTTCGGCGAAGGTGCCGAACATCCGGTCCCACAGAACCAGCATGCCGCCGTAGTTGCGGTCGATGTATTCGTCGTTGACGGCATGGTGCACGCGATGATTCGACGGCGAAGAGAACACGCGATCGAACCAGCCGAGCTTGCCGATGTGCTCGGTATGAATCCAGAACTGGTAGACCAGCACGATGAGCCCCGCCACGCCGAACTGCTCGGGTGGCACGCCGAGCAAGGCCATCGGCAGGTAGAACGGCCAGCCCAACAACGCGACCGTGCTCTCTTGCCGCAACGCGGTCGAGAGGTTGAAGTCCTGGCTCTGGTGATGCACCGAGTGCGCTGCCCAGAACACGGCCGACTCGTGCCCCGCACGGTGCAGCCAATAGTCGCAAAAGTCGAACAGCACCACGGCCAGAACCCAGCCGATGGCGCTGTCCCAGAAAGTTTCGCCGGGCGGATGGATCCACCGCGTCGCCAGCGGAAACACCATCGCGTAGAGGCCGATTTGAAAGAGCTGCGTGCAGACCGCAGCGGCCTGGCTCAACAAGCCCTGGCTCAGGCTGCTGATGCTGTCGTTGAGCCGCCAGGTGTTGCGCCGCTTACGCCAACCCCAGGCGAACTCGAGCGCCATGAGCAACGCGAATACCGGCACCACCAACACCACCAGACGATGCACGAGATGCTTCGCTCAGTCGGTGAGACTGGCGCGACTCGCGACCAGTACGGCGTTGGTACCGCCGAACGCGAACGAGTTCGAAATGGCGTGCCGCAGCCGCGGTGCCGCGCGCGCGGCGCCGCGCACGAAGTCGAGCGCGAACGCCGCATCGGGCGTCTGCAGATTGGCCGTCGGCGGCACGCTGCGACGCTCCAATGCGCGCAGCGTGGCAACCAGCTCGACGGCACCGCCGCCGCCCAGCAGGTGGCCGTGAATCGCCTTGGTCGCACTGACCGGCACGGCATCGCCGAACACCTCGTTCACCGAGATTGCCTCTGCCGCATCGCCGGCGCCGGTGGCGGTGCCATGCGCGTTGATGTAGCCGATGTCGGCTGCATCGAGGCCGGCATCACGCAACGCGGCGCGCATGGCACGCACTTGGCCGCCCGCATCGGGGTTGGTCATGTGCACGCTGTCGCAGTTGGTGGCGTAGCCGCTCAGGAAGGTGGTGGGCTTCACGCCGCGCGCCAAGGCGTGCGCTTCCGATTCGATCACCAGCGCAGCAGCGCCTTCGCCGAGAGCGAAGCCGACGCGGTCGGCCGAGAACGGACGGCATGCAGTCGAAGGGTCGTCCGCCGGTGGCTGCGCGGTGACGCGCATCGAATGCCAGCCAGCCATCGTGCCGGACGTGAGCATGGCCTCGTGCCCGCCGACGATCGCGATATCGATCCAGCCGCCTCTTATCGCGCGCATCGCTTCGCCGATAGCGACAGCCGATGAGGCGCATGCGCAGGCATAGCTCAACGCCGCACCACGCGCACCGAACAGCAGGCCGAGCTCGGCCGCGGCGGCGTTTGGCATGGTCGTGAGCACCGCGGTCGGGCGGATGCGTCGCTTGTGGCGATACAGCGCGATCGCCGTTTCGTCGAAGCTCGCCGAGCCGGCCATGCCGCTGCCCCAATACACGCCGAGGCGTTCGCCGTCGGGTGGCGTTTCGGCCAGGCCCGCCATGGTGAATGCATCGCGTGCCGCAGCGATGGCCATGGCCGTGCCGCGGTCGAGCGGCAAGCGCGATGTGCTGCGTTCGGAGTCGTCGAAGTCGCAGGATGCGACGGCGAGCTGCATCGCATCGAGCCCTTCGATTTCAAGCGTGAGCGCGCGCACCGCAGAACGACCCGCGAACAGCGCGTCGTCGAATTGCGCAAGCGTGTGGCCGAGCGGCGTGACGAGGCCGATGCCGCTCACGCCGATGCGTGCGCCCTGGCCGTTGCTCATGCGCGTGCTGAGCTCAGCACCGGCTTCATCGCGTTCGCAAGCGGTGCCACGGGGGTCGCTGCGGGCGCGGGCAGATCGTCGATGACTTCGCACAGCCGTTGCAACGTGATGCCGGCCTCGCGGGGGTCGAGACGCTCTTCCGGAATGCGCAGGTGAAACGCATCTTCGACAGCGAAGACGAACTCCATCAACGCCAGCGAGTCGAGGCCGAGGTCGGTCAACGTCGTCGTCGGTTGAACGGCTGCGGCCTCGACCTTGAAGTCGCTCCGCAAAATGCCGGCGATGGTGTTGAATGTGGGCGATGTCGCGGACGTCGTCGAGGTTGTCGTTGCGGTCATGTGGATCTCCTGTGTGCCGATGGTGAGAGTCCGTGCGTCAGCCAGCGCTGTGCGCGATGGTCGAAGCGAACTCGAGGGCGTGCCGGACCACTTGATGGCGGTCGTTGTCGATGGTGATCATGTGATAGCTGTCACCCAGCACCACGGCACGAAAAGAAGCGGAGCGCAGTCCGCGCGCAAGCAGATCGAGGTTGCCCACGCTGGCCACTTCGTCCTGCCGCGCATGCAGCGCGAGCACGTGATCGCAGACCACGCGGCCAAGCTGGCTGCGCACGTGGCGCATCAGGCGATGGTGTTCGCGCATGTGTGCGATACCGATCACCGAAGAACCTGCACTGGAAATGCGACGCGTGCGCAGTTCGCGCTCGATCCATGCGCGCACACGCTCGTTCTTGACGCCATAAGGCGCGCGCTCACGGTACTTCCAGAAACGGCCGAGCGGCGTGTACAGCGCCAACGGCAGCAAGAACTGCCAGCGCGGAACGGCCCAGCCGTCGAAGCGCAAAGTAGTCGACATCAGCAGCAGTGCATCGACGCGGCGCTCGCAGCGGATGGCTGCGGCCAGCGCAAGCGATGCGCCGGCTGAAATACCGACCAGCATCACGCGCTCGTGTGACGTGCGCAGTGCGTCGATGCGACGTTCGATCGAATCTATCCACTGCTCGAACGGAGCTGCTTTTTGCTTCTCGACGCCTGGATTGAAAGAGTAGCCATCGATCGACATCGGGTGCACCGAGTAACCCACGCTGCGCAGCGCGCTTTGCACGCCCTGCAATTCATCGGGCGTGCTGCACAAGCCGTGCAGCAGCACGACCGCTGTGCGACTGGCCGTTGAATGATCTAAGCCGTGGTCGTGTCCAATGACAAATGCGGGCCGCGCGCTCAACGGTAGACCCCTGGCCTTTTGCTGATAACCCGCTCCCTGAAAATCACCTGCTGTCGTATGCTCATGCCCCGTTTATCGCGCCGAGCGGCTGACGTGCCGCTGACCCTCTGATTGCGTATAAACACGTACTTTCGACCACCGTTTTCTCCAGCTAAAACCGATGCGAATACTTCTTGTCGAAGACGACGCCGTACTGCGCGAAGTGATGCTGCGCAGCCTCGCGGATGCGGGGCATCGCGTCGATGTCGCATCGAATGTCGATGACGCCGATCACCTGTGGCGGGTGCAGCCGTTCGATGCGGTGCTGCTCGATCTCAACTTGCCGGTGACCGGTGCGATGGGCAGTGTAACTGGCAGCGGCCTGACCGCGTTGCGCCATGCGCGGGCTCGTGGCGACCGCACGCCGGTACTGGTACTGACCGCACGCGACCGCACCGAAGAGCGCATCGCCGGTCTCGATGCAGGCGCCGACGACTACCTCGGCAAGCCCTTCGATCTGGCCGAAGTCGAAGCGCGCTTGCGGGCCTTGGTGCGACGCGCCAAGGGCACCGAAGACATGGTCACGCTCGGCCAGCTCAAGCTCGATCGCAAGGCACGGCGCTTTGCGATGGGCAGCACGCCGCTCGACTTGCCGGCGCGCGAGTTCGAGGTGCTGTGGGAACTCATGAGCCCGCCGGGTCATGCGGTGAGCAAGCGCTCCTTGTCGGACAAGCTCTCGACCTTCGATGAGGCGCTCGGCGACAACGCGCTCGAAGCCTTCATCTCGCGCCTGCGCAAGAAGCTGCTGGGCAGCGGTGCAAGCATCCGTACATTGCGAGGCATCGGTTACCTGCTGGAAGCCGAACAGTGAACGCGCCTTCGCTGACGCAGCGTCTGCTGCGCAGCGTGCTGCTGCCCTTGGGCCTGACATGGCTCATCGGCACGGCGGTGGCGATCTTCATCGCCAACGTGTTGACCGAGCAGGCCTTCGATCACGCGATGCTCGACGATGCGTATTCGGTGTCGACCAACGTGCAGGTGAGCGATGGCGGCATCGAGCTTTTGCTGTCGCCGCGCGAAGTGACCACGGTGCTTTTCGATCAGGTCGAAACCGTGTACTTCGCGGTGCTGCGGCCCGATGGTTCGCTGCTTGCAGGCAACGCCGGGCTGGAAGCGCCGGCGCCTGGCGAAAACGCGCAGCTGCGCTTTTCGGACATCGTTTTTCAGGGCAATGCGTTGCGTGCCGTGGTGCTCAGGCATGACTCGCCAAATGCCTATCAAGTCATCATCGCGCAGACCACGCGAGCCCGTTCCACGCTGGTTGCGCGGCTGCTCAGCTATGCGCTCACACCGCAACTCATCCTGCTCGCCTTGTTGGCGCTGTGGATCTGGCGGCGTATCCGAAACGACCTGCGGCCGTTGGGTGAGCTGCAACGCGCACTCGACCGCCGCGATGCGCGCGACCTCGCGCCGGTGCCGGTGGCGCAGACGTCGCGTGAGTTGCAAAGGCTCGGCAATACCGTCAACTCGCTGTTCGAACGGCTCGGTTCAAGCGTCCGGGCGCAGCGGGAATTTGCCGGCAATGTGGCGCACGAGTTGCGGACGCCGCTGGCCGGCATTCGTGCGCTGGCCGAGTACGGACTCGCTCAGCCAAACCCCGTGGTGTGGCGTGAGCAACTGGAACGCATTGCGGCGAGCCAGGCACGCGCGAGCCGCCTCGTCGACCAGCTGCTCGGCCTCGCATTGGCCGATGAGGCGCACGCGGGATTGCAACGAGAGCCGGTTCGGCTCGATCGCCTCGCTGAAGAAGCCGTCATGCGGCACCTGACGCGCGCCGATGCGAGGGGCGTCGATCTCGGTGCGATCGGGCTTGAGAAGCCTGTCACGGTGGATGCCAACGCCGCATTGATCGAAGGCATCCTGGACAACCTCATCGACAACGCGATGCGCTATGGCGGGCGCACGATCACGATCGAACTCGCAGGCAGCACGCTCAGTGTGGTGGACGATGGCGCCGGAATTCCGGCCGATGCGCAACGTGAACTGGTGCAGCGCGGGTCGCAAGGTGCGGCGGGGCAGAAGCTGGGCCAGGGCGCCGGACTCGGACTGTCGATCGTGGCGCGCTACGCCAAGCTGCTTGGCGCCGAGCTCACGCTGGAAAACGACGCGGCCACCGGTGGCTTGCGCGTCAACGTCGCGTTCGCTGGCGCCTGAGACGCGCGCCACTTTCAAGGCGCGAATTCGGCTATGCCCAGGCTGCCGGGCGTTATGCGAGCGCCGGATAGTCGGTGTAGCCCTTTGTGCCGCCGCCGTACAACGTGGCCTTGTCGAGCTCGTTCCATGGCGCGCTTTCGCGGATGCGGCGTACCAGGTCCGGGTTGGCGATGAAGGGCCTTCCGAAGGCCACGAGATCGTCGCCTTCCTTGACCGCGATCTCGGCCATCGGCTTGTCGTAGCCGTTGTTCACCATCCAAGCGCCCTTGCCGCCGGCCTGGCGGTAAGCAGCCTTGAGCGCTTCGTAGTCGAACGGCCTGTCGTCCAGTTCACGCGGGCCACCGGTGGCGCCTTCGATGATGTGGATGTAGGCCAGCCCGAGCGTCGCCAAGTGCTTCACGACGTAGGTGAAGAGCGGTTGTGGATCGGCGTCTTCGACGCCGTTGGCTGGCGTCACCGGCGACAGGCGGATGCCGGTCTTGCCGCCGCCGACGGCATCGACTACGGCGCGCGTGACTTCGAGCGTGAAGCGGGCGCGGTTCTCGATGCTGCCGCCGTAGTCGTCGGTGCGCTGGTTGCTGTTGGTCTTCAGAAACTGGTCGAGCAGGTAGCCGTTGGCGCCGTGAATTTCGACACCGTCGAAGCCGGCCGTTTCAACTGCGTTGCGTGCCGCAGTGGCAAAGGAGTGAACGATGCCGGGGATCTCTCCAGCGTCGAGCGCGCGGGGTTCCGAGGTGTCGACGAAGCCTGCCACGCCGTCCTTGATGAGCACGGTCTTGGTCTTGGCGGTGATGGCCGAAGGTGCGACGGGTTTGCCGCCTTCGGGTTGCAAGTCGATGTGCGACACGCGGCCCACGTGCCAGAGTTGCACGACGATCTTGCCGCCGTCGGCATGCACCGCGTCGGTCACCTTCTTCCATGCGTCGAGCTGCTCGGTGCCGTAGAGGCCCGGTACGTCGGAGTAGCCCTGGCCCTGCTGGCTGATCGCGGTTGCTTCGGTGATGAGCAGTCCGGCGCTGGCACGCTGCGCGTAATAGGTCGAGGCGATGTCGGGCGGAACGGCGTTGGGCGAGCGATTGCGCGTCAGCGGCGCCATCACGATGCGGTTGGCGAGGTGCAGGTCGCCGGCTTGTACGGGGTCGAAAAGTGTGTGCATCGGGATCAGGTCTAAGTTGGACAAAAGGGGACGAGGGCGGCAAGGTTAGCGCCGCGCGCGCAAACGTGCTGTGACAGGGTTGTCGTGCGGTGTCGGCCGGGTGTCGCAAAATGATCTGCCGACCGCCACGAGCCCATGACCTTTTCGTCCAAGCCACCCGACACGCCAGCCCTGGCCGCGCTGTCATCGGCGGCGTCGCGCTCTGTTCGAAGCCCGCTTCGAATGGCCCTTGCGCTGTCGATGGGTGCAGCGGTGTCGCTCGGCATCACGCGCTTCGCCTATGGCCTGCTGTTGCCACCGATGCGCGCCGATCTGGGTTGGAGCTATGCGCTGGCCGGCGGCATGAACACCGCCAATGCCTTCGGCTACCTGATGGGCGCGCTGGTGATGCCGGCCTTGATGCGGCGCGTCGGCCCCAAGCGCTTGCTGGTGTGGGGCGCGGTGCTGGCGAGCATCTTCATGGCCGCGAGCGGCTTCGTCGAAGCGGCGCCTGCCCTGTTGTTGCAACGCTGGCTCGCCGGCGTGGCCAGCGCATGGGTCTTCGTGGCGGGTGGGCTGCTGGCTGCGCGGCTCGGCGCCGAGCACCCGACGCGCGCCGGCTTGTTGCTCGGCATCTATTACGGCGGGACTGGCTTCGGCATCTTGCTGTCGGCGTTGCTGGTGCCGCCGGTGCTGCATGCGGCGGCGGGCGTGCCGCACGGTTGGGCCTGGGCGTGGTGGATGCTGGCGGCGGTGAGTGCCGTGGCGACGATGGTGTTGGCGGTGACGGTGCGTGCGCTGGACCGCAATACAGCACGCCGAACGACCGTGCCCACGAACACGGCGGAGGTGCGAGTCGGTCCGCGGCCCGTGCCGGTGCGCCGCTTCGGCTGGGCACTCGGTGGCTACACCTTCTTCGGCGCAGGCTACATCGGCTACATGACTTTCGTCATCGCGCTGCTGCGGGAGCAGGGCGCCAGCGCCGGCGGCGTCACGTTGTTTTATTCGTTGCTCGGCGTGGCCTGCGTCGCGTCGTCGCGTCTTTGGGCTGGCCTGCTCGATCGCTATCGGGATGGTCGACCGCAGGCACTGCTGAACACCTTGCTGGGCATAGCGACCTTGCTGCCGGTGTTGAGCACGTCGTGGCCTGTGGCGGTGGCGTCCGGTGTACTTTTCGGCGCGGTGTTTCTGTCGGTGGTGGCATCGACCACGGCACTGGTCCGGCACAACCTGCCAGAAGCGCAGTGGGCCACCGGCATCAGCGCATTCACGATCGCTTTCGCGCTGGGGCAGATCGTCGGACCGACGGTGGCGGGCTGGATTTCCGATGGTTCAGGGGGCCTGGCGCGCGGGCTCGTCGTGTCGGCGATCACTTTGTGGATCGGCGCTGCGTTGGCGTCGAAGCAGAAGCCTTTGGCAATGCCGACATGACGACGGTCGGGCGCGCTCCCGTCATTGCGCTACTTCAGCGC
This sequence comes from Variovorax sp. PAMC28562, assembly GCF_014303735.1. Classification (NCBI taxonomy): domain Bacteria; kingdom Pseudomonadati; phylum Pseudomonadota; class Betaproteobacteria; order Burkholderiales; family Comamonadaceae; genus Variovorax; species Variovorax sp. PAMC28562. The sequence continues at coordinate 1,224,387 of NZ_CP060296.1, forward strand.
GGCTTCAGCCTTCAAGGCTTCCTGAACAGCCGGTCGCGCACCAACGCGCGCATGCCAAGCCATGACCGCCGGGTACGGCGACAAGTCGATGCCCAGCGGCTTGGCCCAGTTGGTGATGGTGAACAGGTAGCCGTCGGCCACGTTGAAGTGCTCACCCATCAGGTACTCCTTGCCTGCGAGCTCGCTCTCCAGCCATGTATAGCGCGACGCGAGCCGTGCCTTGACCACGGCTTTGTACTCGTCCGGCGTGGCCGGATTGAAGAGTGGGCTGAAGCCCTTGTGCATCTCCGTGCCGATGAAGTTCAACCACTCTTGCAGGCGGTAGCGCGGCATCGTGCCCGCAGCGGGCGCAAGGTTTTTCAGCGGGACCAAGTCGGCGATGTATTGCAGGATGGCCGGGCCCTCGCGCAGGCGCGTGCCATCGTCTAGTTCGAGCATGGGCACGTAGCCGAGCGGATTGATGCCGTAGTAGTCGGTGCCGTCTTGCAGCTTGTGGCTCTTGGTGCTGGCGAGCACGGGCTCGAACGCGAGGCCGGCCTCATGCAGGGCGATGTGCGGCGACAGCGAGCAGGCGCCGGGGGAGAAATACAGCTTCATGGAGTGCTCCGTTGGTTTCATTTGTGTCGACAAGATGGCGAATGCTAACGGGTCCATGGACTCCGGGTGAGGGTGCGGAGGATCTAGCCAGTGACCGCGTTTTTGTCCTACGGTCCCTCGCGGGCGCCGACTATTCGCTGCCGCTCGCGCCAACATTTAATCTTTGTTTCCCTGCGGGCGGTGGCCTGCTGCAAAGGAGTTTCCATGTTGAAGTACGCAATTGTTTTTGCCGTGATTTCGCTTATCGCCGGTGCTCTCGGCTTTGGTGGTGTGGCTGCCGGCGCCGCCGGCATTGCGAAGGTGCTGTTCGGCTTGTTCCTGATCCTGGCAGTTGTGTTCCTGGTACTCGCCGCACTGGGTGTGGGAGCTGTCCGAAAAGCGCTCGACTAGTTTTTCATTTTGGAGCTGTGCCGGGCTCGTCGAAGATCAGCTACGAGGCGACGGTGCATCGGGCCCAGGTCATTGCGGTCGCAGACTGAGCAGCCCGTGCTACCAATAGGATAGCGTTAGAGGCAAATGGCATCAGGCTTTTGCGATGCCTTGATTCGAGAGGCCTATAGGCAAAGGATGGTGCGAATGTCCGAGGCGGCGATTAAAATCGACGCCCCACTTTGCTGCAGCGCGTCAGAGTCGCGCCCCATTCATGCTGTACCCCGAAGAATTCGATGTGATCGTCGTCGGTGGCGGTCACGCCGGCACTGAAGCCGCGCTGGCTTCGGCGCGCATGGGCGCGCGCACATTGCTCCTGTCGCACAACATCGAAACCCTGGGCCAGATGAGCTGCAACCCGTCGATCGGCGGGATTGGCAAGGGCCACTTGGTCAAAGAGGTCGATGCGTTGGGCGGTGCGATGGCGCTGGCGACCGACGAATCAGGCATTCAATTTCGCATTCTTAATTCCAGCAAGGGCCCCGCCGTGCGGGCCACGCGGGCGCAGGCCGACCGGGTTTTGTACAAGGCCGCGATTCGGCATCGGCTCGAAAACCAACCGAACCTCTGGCTTTTTCAACAGGCCGTCGATGACCTGATCATCGAAGGTGACCGTGTGGTGGGCGCTGTCACGCAAGTGGGCATTGGCTTCCGCGCGCGCGCGGTGGTGCTGACGGCCGGAACCTTTCTCGACGGTCGCATTCATGTCGGCCTCGACAACTATCAGGCTGGACGCGCCGGTGACCCGCCCGCGATCAGCCTGTCGGCGCGGCTGAAGGAGCTCAAGCTGCCGCAGGGCCGCTTGAAGACCGGCACGCCGCCTCGACTCGACGGTCGAACGATTGATTTTTCGAAATGCACCGCGCAGCCCGGCGACGGCATGGAAGGCGGCACGGGTCCAATGCCGGTGTTCAGTTTCATGGGGCGTGCGGGAATGCATCCAGCGCAGATGGCCTGCTGGATTACGCACACCAACGCGCGCACCCACGACATCATCAGATCCGGATTCGATCGCAGCCCAATGTTCACCGGCAAGATCGATGGCATCGGCCCCCGTTATTGCCCGAGCGTCGAAGACAAGATCAATCGCTTTGCAGACAAGGAAAGCCACCAGATCTTTCTGGAACCAGAAGGTTTGACGACGAACGAGTACTACCCGAACGGGATCTCGACGAGCTTGCCTTTCGACATCCAGTATCAGCTGGTGCGGTCGATGGCCGGTTTGGAAAACGCGCACATTCTTCGACCTGGCTACGCCATCGAATATGACTACTTCGACCCACGTGAGCTCAAGGGCAATTTCGAGACACGTGCGGTGCGGGGGTTGTTCTTTGCGGGGCAGATTAACGGCACGACGGGTTACGAAGAGGCGGCTGCGCAGGGTCTTTTTGCGGGCGTGAATGCCGCGCTGCAATGCCGGGGCGACGATGCCTGGCTGCCGCGTCGTGACGAGGCCTACCTTGGCGTGCTTGTCGACGACTTGATCAGTAAGGGCGTGACCGAGCCTTACCGAATGTTCACCAGCCGAGCGGAGTTCAGGCTCCAACTTCGCGAGGACAACGCCGACATGCGTCTGACAGAGACTGGTCGCAAGCTCGGGTTGGTCGACGATGCGCGATGGGATGCTTTCAGCCGAAAACGTGATGTTGTTTCACGTGAAACAGAGCGGTTGAAATCGATCTGGATCAATCCGCGCAATCTTCCGTCGGCCGAGTCGGAGCGCGTCCTCGGGAAGGCGATCGATCACGAATACAACCTGGCTGATTTGCTTCGACGCCCTGATGTCAGCTATGCCTCGTTGATGTCGTTGAATGGTGGCAAGTACGTTGCGGATTTGCCTCTTGGTGAGACCGAGATAGAGCAGATTGAAATCTCCGCCAAATACTCGGGTTACATCGAACGTCAGCACGATGAAGTCGAGCGCGCGTCCCACTTCGAGAATCTGAAGCTGCCGGACGCATTCGACTACACCCAAGTGCCGGCGCTGAGCTTTGAGGTTCGGCAGAAATTGACGAAGCATCGGCCGGAGACTTTGGGGCTGGCTTCGCGCATTTCTGGTGTGACTCCGGCAGCGATTTCGTTGCTGCTCGTGCATCTGCGTAAGGGCGGACATCGCGCCTTTGCAGTGGATGCGTCGGGGCTCGGGGCCAGGCAGCCAGAGCCGCAGGCTGCCGAATGACCACTGTGCTCTCGGACGCTGCGCTGCGACGCGGCGCGGAGGCATTGAATGTTGAACTGACGGGCGCCCAATTGGCGCAGTTGGGAAACTACGGCGCGCTCCTGATGAAGTGGAGCAAGGTCTACAACCTGACGGCGGTGCGCGACCCGGCAGGCATCTTGACGCACCACTTGCTTGACAGCATGGCTGTCGTTCCCGCTCTTCGTCGCGAGTTGAAAAAAAGAGGATGGGAGAAGATCCGTCTTCTGGATGTGGGATCGGGCGCCGGCCTGCCAGGTGCCGTGATCGCGATCCTTTGCCCGAATGTCGATGTGACTTGTCTCGATGCCGTCGCCAAGAAGATCGCATTCGTTCAGCAAGCTGCGGCTGAACTCGAGTTGCCCAATCTCACAGGCCTGCATGCCCGCATCGAGGCAATGACAGATCCTTACGAGGTCGTCAGTTCACGCGCATTTGCCTCGCTCGGAGACTTTGTCGGTGGCTCAGCAAACGCCCTGCGGTCCGATGGGATCTGGCTTGCGATGAAGGGTCGAACGCCGGATGAAGAGATTAAAAATCTGCCTGTCGGGACGGTAGTGTTTCACGTGGAACAACTGGTTGTTCCCGGCCTGGACGCCGAGCGTTGCATCGTCTGGCTTCGGAAGGATTAGACAAATCATGTCGGCGGCGTTCTTCGTGACGTCCGAGACAGAAGGGCGTGTCCATGTCGATCACCCGCTCTTTCACCACGTTCCCCGGGCCCGAACGGGCCGGCAGCCCGGCTGCCCGCAATTGGGAAATGTCGAAGCCATGCGTACACTCGGGGTTTTCCTACAGCCCCCAATTCCATGTTCGGCATCGCTGACTACGGTGCGTTTGTCGCCGCCATAATCCTGTTTTTGCTGATCCCCGGCCCGGGCAATCTGGCATTGATCACGTCGACTGGCAAGGGCGGGATTCGAGGTGGTTTGGCTGCCACGCTGGGTGTGATCGCTGGCGACCAGATATTGATGTGGGCCGCTGTCGCTGGCGTCGCTGCTTTGCTCTCCGCATATCCGATGGCCTTTCATGCCGTCCAATGGCTGGGCGCTGCTTATCTCGCGTGGCTCGGTTTGAAGATGTTGCTTGCCAAGCCCGGCGCCGCGCCGATTCTCAACATCCGGCCGCGGCAGTTCTTTCGGCAGGCGATGGCGATCACGCTGTTGAACCCCAAAGCCATCGTCTTCTACATGGCGTTCTTCCCGCTGTTTGTCGATCCGGCGCAGCACCAAGGACTCACGACTTTCGGCGTGATGGCTGCGACGATCGCCGCGTTGACGCTCGCTTATGGACTCATCGCCACCTTGTTGACTTACTTTCTCGCCGAAAGGCTCCGTGCCAATCCGCGCGTGTCGTCGACGCTGGAAAAATTGGCGGGCGCTTTTCTGATCGGCTTCGGCGTCAAGCTGGCGCTGTCCCGCTAGCCGACCGAACAAGCACATGGCTAAAATTTTCTGCATTGCCAATCAAAAGGGCGGCGTCGGCAAGACGACCACCACAGTCAACCTGGCCGCCGGCCTGGCCAAAGTTGGTCAGCGAGTGCTCATGATCGACCTCGATCCCCAGGGCAACGCGACCATGGGGTCCGGCATCGACAAGCGACAGCTCGAACTGTCGGTGTACGACGTACTGCTTGAGTCGGCGACCGTGGCCGAAGCTCGCGTCAAAGCCGAGAAGCTGGAGGCGGCAGGTTGCGGATATGACATCCTGGGCGCCAATCGCGAGCTGGCCGGCGCAGAGGTGGAGATGGTCGCGCTCGACCGCCGGGAAAAGCGCCTGCGTACCGCGCTGGCTTCCGTCGGCGCCGAGTACGACTTCATCCTGATCGATTGCCCTCCCTCCCTCAGCCTGCTCACGCTCAACGGCCTGTGTGCGGCCCACGGCGTCATCGTGCCGATGCAATGTGAGTACTTCGCGCTCGAAGGTCTGACCGACTTGGTCAACACCATCAAGCAGGTACACGCCAACCTCAACAAGAACCTGCAGATCATCGGCTTGCTGCGAGTGATGTTCGATCCGCGCATCACGCTGCAGCAGCAGGTGAGTGATCAACTGAAGGCGCACTTCGGCGATAAGGTTTTCGACACGGTGATCCCGCGCAACGTGCGCCTCGCGGAGGCGCCGAGCTACGGGCTGCCTGGCGTGGTGTTCGACCCGTCAGCCAAAGGCAGCGTGGCCTTCGTCGCCTTCGCTAAAGAGCTGGTGGAAAAGATGCCGCCGGCCAGCGCACTGCAATCTCCGTCGGCACCCCCCGATGACGGGCCGGTCGTTGGGGTGAGTACAGCCAGCGCCGCAGGTGTGGCAGATAAAGCCTCCGGCGTGCAACCAGCGGTGCAGAACCACAATGGCGGCTAGTCCTGCGGACGGTACGGTCCTGCTGCTGCCGGGTTGGCAGAACAGCGACGCTGGTCATTGGCAAAGCCGCTGGGAAACGCTCTACGGCGACCGCCGGGTCGAGCAACACGAGTGGATGCATCCGCGCCGCGGCGACTGGTCCGCGCGCCTCGAAGAAGAAGTGCTGGCCGCGCCGAGCCGGGTGATCCTCGTTGCGCACAGCCTAGGCTGCATCCTCGTCGCCGCCTGGGCTGCGCACTCACGCAACACGCAGAAGGTGCATGCGGCGCTGCTCGTTGCGCCGGGCGACGTCGAGCGCGATGACCTGAGGCAGATGATCCCTGGCTGGGCGCCGATCGTGCGGCGGACCTTGCCTTTCAAGGCTCTGATGATCGCTGCCGACAACGACCCGTATTGCACCATCGACCGCTCCCGACACATGGCCGCCGACTGGGGAGTCCGCTTTGTCGATTCAGTGGACGCTGGCATCGGCGGTGAAGGCGGACATCTCAACAGCGAATCTGGCCTGGGTGATTGGCCCCAAGGGCGCGCCCTGCTCAACGAAATTTCGAAAGAAGAATAACGATCATGGTCACCAAAAAACTCAAAGGCCTTGGCCGCGGACTCGAAGCCTTGCTCGGCCCGACCGCATCTTCAGCCAGCGGTAGCCTCGACGGAAACGGCATTGCGCACAACCCGACCGTGCTGAGGCTCGATCAAATGGTGCCCGGCGTCTACCAGCCACGCACGCGCATGGACGAGGGCGCTCTGTACGAATTGGCCGAGAGCATCAAGGTTCAAGGCATCATGCAGCCGATCCTGGTGCGTCGGCTAGACGCCGAATCGGCAGACGCGAAGAACGCGGAATTCGAAATCATCGCAGGTGAACGTCGCTACCGCGCAGCCAAACTGGCTGGTCTCGACAGCGTGCCGGTGCTGGTGCGCGACGTGCCCAACGAAGCCGCGGCGGCGATGTCGCTGATCGAGAACATTCAGCGTGAAGACCTCAACCCGCTGGAAGAGGCTCAAGGCCTGCAGAGGCTGGTGGCTGAGTTTGGGCTCACTCACGAAGCTGCGGCGCAGGCTGTAGGCCGTTCAAGAAGCGCGGCGAGCAACTTGCTTCGCTTGCTTAATCTGGCCGAGCCGGCGCAGGCCATGCTGATGGCGGGCGACATCGACATGGGTCACGCGCGAGCTTTGCTGTCGCTCGATCGTGGCACGCAGATCACCGCGGCCAACCAGATCGCCGCAAAGAAGATGTCGGTTCGGGAAGCCGAAGCCCTGGTCAAAAAGCTGGCGGCCGAGTTCAGCCTGTCGCCTTCGCCGCGCCACGGCAGCGCAGCGGGCGAGAAGTCCCGCGACTTGCAGCGCGTCGAAGAAGAGCTGGCCGACCTGCTCACAGCCGAAGTCGAAGTCCGGCTCAAGAAGCGCACCAAGCGCGGCGGGCAAGTGGAGCAGAGCGGTGAGCTTGCGATCCACTTCGGCACGCTTGAGGCGCTGAATGGGTTGATCGATCGCCTACGTCGAATGGCATAGGAAAGGAAGCCAGCGCGCTGCTGGCCCTCATCGACAACCGCTCCGGCAAGGAGAAGATGAGCGAGCGAAATCTCTAGCGGAAGATTTTTCCTGGATTCATGATGTTCTTCGGGTCCAGCGCCCGTTTGATCGTCCGCATCATGTCCACCGCTCCCGCGCCCGCCTCGGTCACGAGAAAGTCCATCTTGTGCAGCCCGATGCCGTGTTCGCCGGTGCAGGTGCCTTCCAGTTCGATCGCGCGCATCACCAGTGCATGGTTCAGCGCCTCGGCCTTGGTGCGTTCTTCGGCATCGTTGGGGTCGATCAGATAGCCGAAGTGGAAGTTGCCGTCGCCGACGTGACCGACCAGAAAGTAGGGGATGCCGCTGGCGTCGACCTCGGCCACCGACTCGAGCAGGCAGTCGGCCAGCCGGGAGATCGGCACGCAGGTATCGGTCGAAATCGCCCGACAGCCTGGCCGCGACTGAATCGCCGCGAAGTAGCTGTTGTGACGTGCTGCCCAGAGGCGCGTGCGCTCTTCGGGCGTGCTGGCCCACTCGAAGGCGTTGCCGCCATGGCCGCTGGCCAGCTCTTGAACGGTTTCGGCCTGTTCCTTGACGCCGGCCGGCGAGCCGTGGAATTCCATCAGCAGCAACGGCTCTTCGCGCAGCGTGAGTTTCGAGTACGCGTTGACCATGCGCACCGTGTTCACGTCGATCAGTTCGACCCGCGCGATCGGAACGCCCAGCTGGATGATCTCAATGGTCGTGCGCACAGCCGCCTCGATGCTCGGAAACGAGCAGATCGCCGCTGACACCGCCTCGGGCAACGGATAGATCCGCAGCGTGATTTCGGTGATGACCCCAAGGGTGCCTTCGCTGCCGACCATCAGGCGGGTGAGGTCGTAGCCTGCCGATGATTTCTTGGCGCGCGTGCCGGTGCGAATGACTTCGCCACCGGCCGTGACCACTTCGAGCGCCAGCACGTTCTCGCGCATCGTGCCGTAGCGGACCGCGTTGGTGCCGCTGGCGCGGGTGGCGGTCATGCCGCCGATCGATGCGTCGGCGCCCGGGTCGATGGGAAAGAAAAGGCCGGTGCTCTTGATCTCTTCGTTGAGCGCCTTGCGCGTGACGCCCGGCTGCACCGTCACCGTCAGGTCGTCGGCGTTGATCGAGAGCACCTTGTTCATGCGCGACACGTCGATGCTGATGCCACCCTGCACGGCGAGCAGATGGCCTTCGAGCGACGAGCCGACGCCGAACGGAATGACCGGCACGCTGTATTCGCTCGCGAGCGTGACTGCGTCGGCGACGTCCTGCGTCGATTCGGCGAACACCACGGCCGACGGCGGCGGCGCCTCGAACGACGACTCGTCGCGCCCATGCTGCGTGCGCACGGCCAGCGCCGTGGAACAGTTGGTGCCGAAGCGCGCCTTCAACGCGTCGATCAATGCGTCGGGTGTGTTGCGCAACGCCAATTCAGGCGTCAGATGGGCGAGGGCGGTGGGTGCGTTCATGGATGTCTCCGGAGGCGGTCTACCATTCTAAGAACCTACCGCCAAACTCCACAGCAGAAAGACACCACCATGGGCAACCGCCTGACGCAGATCGCGACCCGCACCGGCGACGACGGCACCACCGGCCTGGGCGATAACACGCGCGTGCCCAAAGACCACTTGCGCGTACACGCCATGGGCGACGTCGACGAGCTGAATTCGCAGATCGGCGTGCTGCTGTGCGAGCCGATGCCGGACAAAGTGCGCGAACTGCTGGTCGACATCCAGCACCAGCTCTTCAACCTGGGCGGCGAGCTTTCGATGCCGGGCTACACGCTGCTGAAGCCGGAGGCGCTGCTGCAGATCGACAACGCGCTGGCCGAGCACAACGCGGCGTTGCCACGATTGGCGGAGTTCATCTTGCCGGCGGGCACGCGCGCGGCCTCGCTTGCGCATGTGTGCCGCACAGTCGCGCGGCGCGCCGAGCGTGCGGTCGTTTCACTGGGTGCGGCAACCGAGATCAACGATGCGCTGCGGCAGTACCTGAATCGGCTCAGCGACCTGCTCTTCGTGCTGTCGCGGGTCTTGAACCGAATGGATGGCGGCGACGATGTCTACTGGAAGAGCGAGCGGATGGCGCGTGCGGCGGCGGATGGCGCAGCCGAAGATGGTGCGCCGACGGCCTAGCTTCTTGACGCAGCCGCAGGATCTCAGCCATGCCGGCCTCGCGCAGCCGTGAGCCGATGCATGCGAACACCGTCTTGCACGCGCTGTCGGTCACGCTCACCGTCGGCGCTGCTCCGGGCGAGTTGTCGACGTCGAGGGTAACGCTGTAGCCCTTCAGTGGGTACACCGGCAGGTAGGCGCCAAGCTGGCGCCCAAACCGCGCCGAGGCGCTTCCCAGGGCCATCACGAAGGCATCTGCCTGCACCGGGCCTCCGGCGGCTTGCACAGCCTGCACGCGGCCCCCGCGATTTGCCGGTGGCAGAGAAGTCGATGTCGGCCGGCAGCTCGGCGCGCACGCTGTCGAACACGGCGCGGCTCGCTGCGGCCATCGGGGCATTGCGGGCAGCCAGGGACGCGAGGCCCCAACGCCGCTGCTGCGAATCGAGTTTCGGCCGCAGCTTCAGCGGCGACGAAGGCGAGAACAACAAGTGCGGCAACTGTCGCCAGATCGACGGATCGGCCAGCGCCGCCACATACGAGTAGCTCAGCTGCGCGCCGTTGCCGGCACTTGCGCCTCCTTTGTTCTGGAAAATGCCGATGCGCTCGACCTCGCGAGCTTGGCTAATGATGAGCTGCGACGCAGTGCGGATCTGGCGTGTGCGGTGCATGGGACATGTTGGCACCCGCCTTGCGTACTGCCGAGCTCTTTCCAAGTTTCTTGTTCGTTCAGTTCTCCAAAGAGGTCTCCATGAAACTTTCTGCCCTCACGACCGCTGTGCTGGCCGTTGCCGCCGCACTTGCCGCTTGCACCGGCGCGCATGCTGCCGACACGCTTGCGAAGATTGCCGCAGCCAACAAGATGACTGTGGCCTACCGCGAATCGTCGGTGCCTTTCAGCTACCTCGACGGTCCTGAGAAACCCGTCGGTTTCTCGGTCGAGCTGACGAACGCCATCGTCGCAGCGGTCAAGCAAAAACTGGGCAAGCCGAATCTGGAAGTCGGACTGATGGCGGTGACGTCACAAAACCGTATCCCGCTCATCACCAACGGCACGCTCGATCTGGAGTGCGGCTCCACCACCAACAACTCGGCGCGCGCCAAGGACGTCGCCTTTGCCATCAACCATTTCTATACCGGCACGCGGCTGCTCGTGAAGAAGGGCGCAGGCATCAAGGACTACCCGGACCTCAAGGGCAAGAAGGTCGCCATCACGACCGGCACGACCAACGTTCAGGTCGTGCGCAAATACAGCACCGACAAGAACCTCGACATCGACATCGTGATGGGCAAGGACCATTCCGATTCGTTGCTGCTGTTGGAGAGCGATCGCGCCACGGCCTTCGCGATGGACGACATCCTGCTGTACGGGTTGAAGTCGAACTCCAAAACCCCGGCCGACCTCGAAGTCGTCGGCGAAGCGCTGCAGGTCGAGCCGTACGCCTGCATGCTGCCCAAGGACGATCCGCAGTACAAGGCGCTGGTCGACGGTGTCATCACCGGCTTGATGAAGTCGGGCCAGTTCGACAAGCTCTACGACAAGTGGTTCATGCAGCCCATCGCGCCGAAGAACCTGCCCATCGGGCTTCCGATGAGCAAGGAACTGAAGGACAACATCATGACGCCGAGCGACAAGCCGGCGACTTGACCGCGATCAGGGGTGATGGCGAGGTTGGACGGTTACGCGGCTGTACCTGACGCGCGTCTGATCCGGGTGCGGGCGACAAATGAGTCGAAGACACTGAATGCCCGTCGCTTAAACATGAAGGAGTTTCAAATGAACAAGCCCAGCACCGGCATTCTCGCCGGCGCTCTCGCGGCGCCGGCGGCGGTCACTTTGTGCTCGCCGCCATCGCGACCGGGCTGATCGCGCAGATCATCTCGAATCAGGAGTCGCAGCGGTGTGCGGGCAGTAGACCGTATCCACTTCAAGCTGCGCTAATCGGCGACAGCAGCCGGCGCCATCTGCGCGCAGACGTTCTTGCCGGTGATCGTCAGCCGGAGGCCGCCACCCTGCCACTCGAGCCAGTTGAGAGCGACGTAGGCTTCGATGTCGTCGACGTCGATCTGGTCGGCGTGCCGCTCACGGAGCATGGCGACAGTTGCCGGCAAAGCCAGCCTGAGACGGTCGCGCCGGATGGTTTCAGCAGAAACGAAATCCTTCGGGGCAACTAGAGGGCGGCGCAGTGGCATGACGATCCATTTCGGGAGCAGTACTGTGTACCAATGTACGCTTGCCTTAGCGGCTGCCGCGGACTTATTTGGCGCTGCACTGTCCGCAGCGCGGCACTGTGCCAATGGGCCCACAGATCCTGTGATTCCATGTGACCTCTCGCGGTGCTCATCGTCTTTCTTCCCGCAGGTAAGGCTCGCCCAATGCACCGGGTTCGCCATCGTTGGTCCCACCGCCCTCGTCACTCTTTTGTGCAACCGCGACCCAGATCATCACGGCGAGCGTGATGGCGTACGGCGTCATCGACACGAAGTACTGCGGCAGCTGCACGCCGGCCGCGGCGAGCTGCGGAATCAACGCCTCGATGCAGCCGAACAGCACCGCGCCAGCCAACGCTTTCCATGGCGACCAGCGCGCGAAGATCACGAGGCCGACTGCGATCCAGCCGCGCCCACCGGTCATGCCGGCGATCCAGAGCTTGGTGCTCACGACAGAGATGTAGGCGCCCGCTAACCCGACCAGCGCCGCCCCAGCGAGTACCGCAGCGAAGCGCCATGCCCCGACGCTGATGCCGGCCGCATCGGCCGCCTGCGGGTTCTCGCCGACCGCGCGCATGCGCAGTCCGGCGCTGGTGCGCGTTAGGTACCAGACCACCGCGATGAAGATCGGCAGCGTGAGGTACACGACGATGTTCTGCGTGAAGAGCCGGCCCACCAGCGGCAGCTCCGACAACGGCCACAACGGCAGCGCACTGAAGCTGGTCACCGCCACATTGGTCCAGCCGAACAGCGTGCCGACGAGACTGGTCAAGCCCTGGCAAAAGAAGACCAGTGCCAGCCCGGCGATGACCTGGTTCACGCGCAGCAGGATGGTCATGACGGCGAACAGGATCGACACCGCGCTCGCCGCCAGCATCGCAATGACGAGCGAAAGAGCGGGATGCCCGAAAGCGATCTGCGCGCCGATGCCGGCCAGCGCACCGACCAGCATCAAGCCTTCGGCGCCGAGCGACAGCACGCCCGATCGCTCGGTGAGAATGAGCCCGAGTGCGGCCAACGCATACGGCACTGCAAAGTCCGGCGCGTTGCCTAACCAATTGGTAGCGATCGCAAAAGCGCTCATCGAACGCGCCGTATCCGGTGCCGGATGAAGAAGTCCGACGAAGCCACGCAGATCACCACGATCGCCTGGATCAGCTGCACCATCGAGAACGGGATTTGATAGAACACCTGCAGGTTGCGCCCCGCCACGAAGAGCGCTGCGACCAGCACCGCAACCACCGTCGCAGCCAACGGATTGTTGCGCGCGAGGAAGGCGATCAGGATGCCGGAGAAGCCGTAGCCCGCGTAGAAGGCCTGCGTCAGCCGGCCCTCCTGTCCCGCCACCACCACGAACCCCGCGATGCCCGACAGCGCACCCGACACCAGCACCGCCGACAGGATCATCCGGCGCACCGGCACGCCCACCGCCTCGGCCATGCGCGGGTTGGCATAGACGAAGCGCAGGTACAGCCCCGCACGGCTGATGCCGACGAACCACCACGCCAGCACGGCAACGATCAGCGCGAGGCCGATCGCCGCGGTGCTCACATTCCCGAACCATTCGGGCAACCGCTCGAAGGCGCGGAACTGCGGCGAATACGGGAACGAATCCTTCGGGTCTTTCCATGCGCCGTAGACGAGGTGCAGCAGGAAGTAGCCGGCGATGTAGTTGAGCATCAGCGTCGAGATGATTTCGTTGACGCCGAGCTTCAGCTTGAGCAGCGCGGGTGCCACTGCCCACGAGAGCCCGAGCCCGATCGCCATGAGCAGCATCAGCGGCAGGCGCAGGGCCGGCGGCCCGAGGTCGAAGAACGAGATGGCCGTCGCACCGATGGCGCCCCAGATCATTTGCCCTTCGAGCCCGAGGTTCCAGAAGCGCGCACGAAACGACATTGAGGCCGCGATGCCGACGAGGATCATCGGCGCCGCCTGGAACAGCACCGCCATCAGACTTTGCTTGTCGAACAGCGTCTGCAGCACGAACTCGTTGAGCAGCTCGTTCGCGGGCACGCCCGCCGCGACCAGTATGGCCGCGGAGATGCCCATGCCGATGGCGAGCGATACGACGAGGATCGCGGCCTGCGGCAGCCATCCCATCTGCTGCCGGATCTCCAATGCGAAGCGCCGGCTTGCGAACGGCTGCCGTGCCACGGTCGTGGCGATCGATCCGTCCACCGTGAGCTCAGCCATGGTCGACCATCGCCTGTCCCACGGCTTGCCGATCGGCCGGCTGATCGAACTCCGCCACGATGCGCCCGCGCGTCATCACACCGACGCGATCGGCCAGCGCCAGCACTTCGTCCAGGTCTTCACTGATGAGCAGCACCGCTGCGCCGGCATCGCGCGCGGCCAGCAGCCGCGCATGCACCTCGGCACCGGCGCGCACGTCGAGCCCGCGGCTCGGGCTGTGCGCCAGCACGACGCGTGGCGTACGGCCGAACTCGCGCGCCAGCACCAGCTTCTGCGCGTTGCCACCCGAAAGCAATGCCGCCTTCTGGTCCAGGTTGCGCACGCCCTGCACGTCGAACTGTTCCACGGCGGCCTTCGCATCGGCTTGAAGCTGCGTGGTGTCGAGCCGCCACGGCGAGCCGTAGCGCCCGCCATGCACCTGGCCGATGCCGAAGTTCTCCGCCACCGACAAGGCGCCGGCCAATGCGAGCCCATAGCGATCGGCCGGGATGGCGGCGAACTGCAACGCGCGCCGTTGCGAGTTCGAGGCGGCCTTCAAGTCGCCGAAATCCTCCAGCGTGATGTCGCCATCGATCGTCGAGTCGAGTCCTATCAACGCGGCGGCGAGTTCGCTTTGACCGTTGCCGCCGACGCCGGCCAGACCGTAGATCTCGCCGGCGTGCAGCGTGAGGTCGACACCATCGAGGGCGGGCCGCGCATCACCGACGACCTTGGCCGCAGCCGTGCGCAAGCCGCGCACGGTAAGCCGCGCCGCACCGGCCTGCGAGCGCTGCGGTCGCAAGGTCGAGTGCGCGATCGAGTCGCCGACGGTGAGCTGCACCAGCTCGGCCACCGCGGTCTGCTTCGGGTCGACGGTCTTCACCGTGCGTCCACCGCGCATCACCGTCACGCGGTCGGCATAGCGCCTCACGTCGGCCATCTTGTGCGTCACCAGCACGACGGCAGAACCGCTGCGCGCCAGCGCCTGCACCGTCGACAGCAAGCGTTCGGCTTCGCGGTCGGTCAGCACCGCGGTCGGCTCGTCGAGGATCAGGATGCGGGCGCCCGCGAGCAGCACTTTCAGGATCTCGACGCGCTGCTGTTCGGCGATCGACAGCCGCTCCGTGCGTTGCCGCGGATCGATGGCGAATCCGAGCTCGTCGGCCTTGGCGCGGATCTGCGCTTCGAGCACGCCGAGCCGCTTGCGATGACTGCCTTCACCCGATGCGAGCGGATGCCCGAGCAGGATGTTCTCGGCCACGGTGAAAGGCTTCACCAGCTTGAAGTGCTGGTGCACCATGCCGATGTGATGCCGCGCTGCATCGCGTGGGCCGTCGAGCCGCACCGCGTTGTCGTCGACCAGCAGCTGGCCCGACTCCGGCGCATAGAGGCCGGCCGCGATGTTCATCAGCGACGACTTGCCCGCGCCGTTCTCGCCGAGCAGCGCATGCACCTCGCCCCAGCGCGCGCTGAAGTCCGCGTCGATCAGCGCCTTGAAACCGTCGAACGATTTGCAGATGCCAGTGAGCTGCAGCGCGGTCGCCATGACGCTGAATGTCCCGCGCTTACTTTTGCGTGACCACGCCCTTGACGTACCAGTCCATCTTCCACAGGTCGGCATCCGACAGCGTGCCGCCCGCAGCCACGCGCTCCTTGCCGTCGCGGTCTTTCAGCGGGCCGGCGTAGATCTGCTTGCCCTTGAGGATCGCGTCGCGCTCGGCGGTGATGATCGCGGCCTTGTCCTTGGGTACGCCGGCACCGAAGCCCGCGATGTCGGTGCCGCCGTCCTTCATCTCGATGAAGGCGCCGTATTGCGAAGGCGTCCAGTTGCCGGCCATGATCTTCTTCAGCTCGGACGTCAGGAACTTGTCCCAGACCCAGACCGACGAGCACAGCGTGGCCTTGGGCGCGAACTGGCGCAGATCACGATGGTGGCCGGTGCCGTACACGCCGCGCTCCTGCGCGACGATCTGCGGTGTCGGCGAATCGACGTGCTGGCCGATGACGTCGGCACCCTGGTCGATCAACGCCATGGCGGCCGCGCGCTCCTTCACCGGGTCGTTCCATGCGCCGGTGTAGATCACGTTGACGGTGGCGTTCGGGTTCATCTTTTGCGCACCGAGCGCAAAGGCGTTGACGGTCCAGTTCACCACGCCGAAGGGGTTGGCCGCCACGAAGCCGAGCTTGCCCGACTTGGATGCCGCGCCGGCCGCCATGCCGCACAGGTACTGGCTCTCGTAGGTGCGGCCGTAGAACGATTCGAGGTTGCTGCCGTTGGTGGTGCCCGAGCCGTTGAGGAACGCGACGTCCGGGTACTTGGCAGCCAGTTCCTTGAAGGTGTCGGAGTAGCCGAAGGCGGTGCCGATGATGATGTTCGCGCCGCGCGAAATGAAGCGCTCGGCCGCCGGCTTGATGGCCGACGCGTCTTCGGGCACGTTCTCGACGAACTGGATCTTCTTGCCGGTCGCAGCCTCGACCTTGATGCGCGCCTCGTCGAAAGCCTGCGTCCAGCCGCCGTCGTTCTTGGGGCCGAAATAGATCATCGCGATCTTCGGCTCGCCCTTGAGCGTGAAGCCGTCGGCCATGGCCGGCGCGACGAGAACGGTGCAGGCGGTCAGCGCCACGAGGGCGTACGGGGCGGTGTTGCGGAACATGGTCAGGCCTTTGGTGGTGAGCGTTGAAGACATCGAGAAGAGAAGAAGGGGACAGTCGCCGAGGCCGCGTCACATCATGAAGTTGATGCGGAAGACATTGCCTTCCGGGTCGAGCAGCACCGACTGGTACCAGTTGTAGTAAGTGACGTAAGGCGCCTTGATCAGCGTCGCGCCAGCGGCCACTGCGATCGGCACCATGCGGTCGACATCGGCCTGGCTGTCGACATCGATGTTGAGCAGGAACTTGACGCCGCGCGTGTCGGAGAACTCGGCTAGGTGCAGCAGCTCGTACGCTTCGAGCGCGTTGAAGCCGAGGCTCGATTTGCCGGTGTCGAGCCCACGAAAAATCGGCGAGCGAATCGCCTCGATTTCAGGGAAGCCGAAGACGCGTTGATAGAAGCCGCTGAGCGCGAGAACGTCTTTCGCAAAGACGTTGACGTAGGAAAGATGGGCCATCGAAACGTGCGCCTCAGGCCGCGACCTTGGTGCCGCCGAAGGTCGTCTGTTTCACGAACTTCGACATCAGGTGGTCGCCTGAAGAAATGGGCGCGTACGTCGGCTTGTCGCCGGGTGCCAGACAACTCGGCAGGCACTCGACCATCGCGTCGTAGTTGGGCTGGTGAAAGAACACCAGCGACTGGCGGCGGTTGGTGCTGGCTGCCTCGAAAGGCGGGTTGATCACGCGGTGCATGGTCGACACCCACTGGTCGTTGGTCCACTGCATCATCAAGTCGGCGATGTTGACGACGAGGCCACCTTCGACCTGGGGCACGTCGACCCACTGGCCGGCCTTGTTGAGCACCTGCAGTCCCTTGTCGTCGGGCAGCACCACTGTCAGGCTGCCGTAGTCGCTGTGCGCACCGGCACGCAACTGGCCCGGCAACGGGGCTTCTTTCTGTGGCGGGTAGCTCAGCACGCGGAACATGCTGATGTGTTCGTCGATCTTGTCGTCGAAAAAACGCTCCGGCAGCTTCAGGCCCAGCGCGAAGATACGCATCAGCGAGCGCGAGAGCTCGCTCATCGCCTCGAAGTATTCCTCGTAGGCCTCGCGAAAGCCCGGGATGTCGGGCCAGCTGTTGGGCTCGAAGTGCGGGCCGGCCGCCTTGCCGCGGTGGTACTCGTCGTCCGGCACGTTCGACGGACCGACCGAGAACGACTCCTTCAAGTCGCCGGGTGTCGTTTCTTCCAGGCTGTACGACAAACCTTCTTCGCCGACCGCGCTGTAGCCGCGCACCGCGTCTTCGCGCGGCCGGTCGACGCGGCGCTTGTCGGCCAGAGGCAACGCGAAAAACTGGCGCGACAGCTCGGACACGCGTGCGATCAATTCGGGCGAAATGCCGTGGTGCGTGATGACCAGAAAGCCGATGCTGCGCGAAGCCTCGTCGACCTTGCGCGCGACCTCGGCGCGGCCTTGTTCGGTGCCCTCGAAGTAGGGCGCGAGATCGATGATGGGTACGGTCAGCAGGGTCATGGGTCGAATCCTTTTGAACAGCGCGAACCGGTGCGCTGCAGCGGCAGTGACATGCAACGTTTGTGCCAGTTGGACCAAATGGACAAATGCGGCAGACTGGCCCGCGTCATGCAAGCAGCACGGCATGCAGAAACAAGAAAGCAACAGCCCATGCCGAAGACATCCGGAGGAGCGGTGAAGGCGGCCAATGCCAAGATGGCCAAGACGGCCAAGACGGCCAAGACGGCCAAGCTCGTCAAGTCGGCACCCGCCACCAAGCCGTCGCAGCGCGGGCAAGCGCTGCGCACACCCGGCGTGCGCAGCGTGGCCGCGGTGAATCGCCGGCTGCGCCAGATCGAAGACAAGCGCAGCGTGATCCTTGCTGCCGCATTGGGGTTGTTCTCGCGCTTTGGCCTGCATGGCACCAGCGTCGATCAGGTGGCAGCGCGGGCCGACGTCTCCAAGAGCAATCTGCTCTATTACTTCGCCAACAAGGAAGAGCTGTACGTGAGCGTGTTGCGCGAACTGCTCGCCGTATGGCTCGAACCCTTGCGCGGTTTCAGCGCCGAGCAAGACCCGCGTGAAGCCATCGGCCACTACATCCGACGCAAGCTGGTGATCTCGCGCGACCAGCCCGACGCATCGCGGCTGTTCTGCCTCGAGATGATTCAGGGCGCACCGTTATTGCGCGACGAACTGGGGCGTGAACTGCGCGATCTGGTCGACCGCAAATCGGAGGTCATCAGGGAATGGGTCGCGGCCGGCAAGCTGGCGCCTGTCGACCCGCATCACCTGATCTTCGCGCTGTGGGCGACCACGCAGCACTACGCCGATTTCGGCGTGCAGGTGCAGGCCATCACCGGTCGCACGCTCGAGGATCCGGCGTTCTTCGAAGATACGGTGGAGAGCGTGCAGCGCATCGTGCTGCAGGGCATCCTGTCGGCCGCGAAGAACTGAACGGACGCGAAATCGGACTCGGCCTTTTGTCCCGAGCCGGCTCAGTGCGCCGGTGGCGTCACGATGTCGTGATAGCGACGATCGAAGTAGATGAGCCCATGCGCCGCTTCGCCCATCGCCACTGCCACGACCTCGCAGAACAGCACGTCGTGCGTGCCGACGCTGGTGCTGCTGGTGACGCGGCAGTCGAAGGACACGGAGGCGCCTTCGAGCACCGGCGAACCGGTGGCGCCTCGCTCCCACTGCGAGCCGGCAAAACGTTCGTCCATCGGCGTCTTGCCACCAAAGACACTTGAGAGCGCGCGCTGTCCCGCGCCCAGCACGTTGACGCACAGCACGCCATTAGCCCGGAAGGCCGGGTACACCGAGGCGGTGCGATTGAGGCAGATGAGCAGGGTCGGCGGCTCGTCCGTCACGCTGCACACCGCCGATGCGGTGAACCCCGCGCGGCCTGCAGGGCCATCGGTGGTGATGATGTTCACCGCTGCGCCGAGCCGTGACATCGCATTGCGAAAGTCGCTGCGCTCGAGTGCCGCCTCGCGCTCGGACGGTGCTGGCAGCTCAGACAAGGGCACGGGCACGGGCATGGTCGTGCAAGGCATGACGTCAGGCCAGCACGCAGGCTTCGTCGAACGCCAGGCGCGGCAAGCGGCCGAACACCTTGCTCGCATCACCGTGACCGAGGTTGATCAGCAGGTTGACCGACCAGCTCGTGCCTTCGAAGAACGCGGCGTCGACCACGGCCTTGTCGAAGCCCGACATCGGACCGCAGTCGAGCCCGAGCGCACGCGCTGCCAACAAAAAGTAGCCGGCCTGCATCGAGGCATTGCGGAACGCGGTCTCGTGCGCGGCTTCGGCGCTGCCGGTGAACCAGGCGCGCGCATCGGCGTGCGGAAACAGGGCAGGGAGCTTGTCGTAGAAAAGCCTGTCCCACGCACAGATCACCGTGACCGGTGCGCTCATCGTCTTGTCATGGTTGGCTTTGGACAACGCCGGCGAGAGCTTTGCCTTGCCTTCGGGCGTGCGCACGAACACGAAGCGCGCTGGCGAGCAGTTGGCCGAAGTCGGCGCCATGCGGGTCAGGTCGTAGACGCTCCTCAGCAACTCGTCGGACACGGGTGCGTCGGTCCAGCCGTTGTGGCTGCGGGCGTCGGTGAAGAGGGTGGCCAGTGCGGCGGGGTCGAGGGTCTGTGTCATTTGCGTTGTCCGCTGAAAGTAGCGTCAGGTTGGTTATGCGTTGGCTGTTCTTGCTGCTGCGTTTGTTGCGCGAGGAACTTCAGCAGCACCGGATTGAAGGCGTCGGCTTCGGTCACGTTGTGCGCGTGGCCGCCATGTACGACGCGCTCCATCGTCGCGTTCGGCAAGCCATCGGCCAGCCGCTGCGAGCAGGTCCACGGCACGAGTACGTCGTCGGTAGCGGTCGCGACCAGGGTCGGTACGCCGATGTCACCCAGCCGCGCATCCACATCGAATGCGCGCAACGCGCCGATGCGCGCCAGCAGGTTGGCGTCGCCCGGAAAGTTGTCGTAAGCGTGATCGACTTCGGCGGCCACGTGCTCGGCATGCGCCGCGCTCCATGCGGCCGGGTACAAAAAGATCGGCTGCGCTTCGACATAGGCGCGTCGGCCCGAGCCGGCGAGCAAGGCGATGCGGGCATCGAAACAACGCGCTGAATGTGGGTTCGGCTTCGACCACGCATTGATGAGCACCAGACTGGCGACACGCCCTGGCGCATCGAGTGCCAGCTGCAAGCCGACAAGCCCGCCGAGCGCATGCCCGACGAGGTGACAGCGTGCCGTGCCGCTGGCATCCAGCACCTCGACCACGTCGCGTGCCATGTCGGCGATGGCGTAGTCGTTGGGCAGCACACCGGGGCTGCGGTGGGTGCCGCGCTGGTCGTACACCACCACCCGCCAGCCGGCGGCGACCAGGCCGGGCAACTGCGGACGCCAGAAGCCAGCCGAACCGCCGAGGCCGGACGACATCAACACGCTGGGTGCGCCCGAGTCGACGCCGTGGACTTGGAAGTGCAAAGTCATTTCAGGGGCATGGAAAATTATGTGAGCCGGACTGCAGTCAGGGCTTGCCGACGTGCGCGATGGACGCGATCTCGATCAGCGCCTCCGGCTTGACCAGGCCGCACTGGATGCAATAGCGCGCCGGCTTCACGCCCGGAAAGTACTCGGCGTAGACCGCATTGACCTTGGCGTAGTCGGCCCAGTCCTTGATCATGATCATGTTGAAGGTGACGTCGTCCATCGTGCCGCCGGCCGTCGTGATCACGCTCTTGATGGTCTCCAGCACATGGCGCGTTTGCAGCGTGGCGTCGCCCACGTGGACCACGTTGTTGTCCTTGTCGAAGGGCAGCGTGCCCGACACGTAGACGATGCCGTCGGCCATGGTGCCGGGCACGAAAGGCGCGATCGGCGTGGTGGTGCCGGGCGGGATGATGGCTTGCTTGGGCATGGATGCTCCTGGGAATAAGTCGGATCTAAGGCACTCTCAGGCGCTGACGGTCTTGCAGAAATCTTCGACGGTGGACACCCAGCCGAAGAAGGTCTCGACGTTGTAGACCGTCGCCTTCTGGATCGCCGCGCCGCCGAGTTCGTGCGTTGCGTCTTCCAGCATCACGCTGAAGTATTCGAGGTGGAAGGCGTCGCGCAAGGTCGACTCGACGCACACGTTGGTCGCGATGCCGGTAAACACCAGATTGCGAATGCCGCGAGCCCGCAGCGTGCTGTCGAGCGTGCTGTTGAAGAAGCCGCTGTAGCGTGTCTTGGGGATGACGATGTCGCCGGCCTGCGGCTTCATCGCGTCGATGAGCTCGTAGTCCCAGCCGCCTTTTGCAAGGAACTTGCCTTGCAGCTCTGGCCTCTTGCGCATGGTCTTGAGCGCGTTCGATTTGTACCAGTTGGGCGAGCCCGGACCCCCGGCTTCGACGTAGTCCGCATCCCAGCCGTTCTGCAAGAACACGACGAGGATGCCGGCCGCGCGTGCCGCCTCGAGGGTGCGTGCGATGTTGGCGATGGTGCCCTGCGCGCCCGAGATGTCGAAGCCCGCCGAGTCGACGTAGCCGCCGAGCGACGCATAGGCGTTCTGCATGTCGACCACGATGAGTGCCGAGTTGGCCGCGTGCAGCGCGACCGGTTCGGGCCGCGCGGGCAGCACCAGCGGTGCCGGTGCGCCGGGGAGGCTCGGCACGCCGACCGGCGTGGTCGACGTGATCGTGGTGTTCTTCGGGGCGGCGGTGGTCATGGCGATGTCCTTCGGATCCTGGGCGATGCAGTGGCGGCGCAATTCAATTCAAGCAGCGATCGCTTCACGCTGCACCGCGGAGGGAACCGGCGTATCGACGCCGATGCGGCTCTTCATCAGCGGCTGAATGCGCTGGCCGAAGGCCTCGATGCCTTCGACGAAATAGTCGAAGGTCAGCAGCACGCCTTCGGTGCCGGGCACTTCCGCCATCTCGTCGAGCATGCGCGCGACGGTGGCGTACGAGCCGACCAAAGTGCCCATGTTGAGATTTACCGCCGAGGTCGGATCGGCCATCTGGCGCACGTTGGTGTCGGCGCCCGATTTGGTGTCGGCGGCGCCCTGCACGCCGAGCCATTGGATCGCGCCCTGGTCGGCGCCGGCCTTGTAGTGTTCCCACTTGGCACGCGCCGCGTCGTCGGTTTCGTCCGCGATGATCATGATGAGCACATAGGTCGTCACGTTGCGGCCGGTCTTGGCGGCCGCGTCGATCAGTTTCTGCGCCGAAGGTGCGAACGCTTTGGGCGTGTTCACGCCTTTGCCGAAGCAGAAGTTGTAGTCGGCATGCGCGGCCGAGAATTCCATGCCGGCGTCGCTCTGGCCGGCGCAGATCACCTTCATGTCGGCTTGTGGCTGCGGGCTCAGGCGGCAGTCGTCCATCTTGAAGTGGTCGCCCTTGAAGTCGGACTGCCCGGTGGTCCACAGCTCGCGCAGCACCTGGATGTACTCGGACAGGTACTGGTAGCGCGTCGCGAAGAATTCGTCGCCCGGCCACATGCCCATCTGTGAATATTCCGGCTTCTGCCAGCCGGTGATCAGGTTCACGCCGAAGCGCCCGCCCGAGATCGAATCGATGGTCGACGCCATGCGCGCGACGATAGCGGGCGGCATCACCAGCGATGCGGCGGTGGCGAAAAGCTTGATCTTGGTGGTCACCGCGGCCAACCCGGCCATGAGTGTGAACGACTCCAGGTTGTGGTCCCAAAACTCGGTCTTGCCGCCGAAGCCGCGCAGCTTGATCATCGACAGCACGAAGTCCAGGCCGTAGTGTTCGGCCTTGAGGGTGACCTCTTTGTTGAGCGCGAAGCTCGGCTTGTACTGGGGTGCGTTCTCGGACAACAACCAGCCGTTGTTGCCGATGGGAATGAAGATGCCGACTTTCATTGGAATGGTCCTCGCCGCAGCAGGATGAACATGGGAAACGCATACATGCATGCAGCGTGCCAAGTCATAAAACCAATGAAATCAACGCCCTACGTCAAGCCGGCCTGGTCAATTTGTCCAAATGGTCCAAAGTGGATCGTTTGGCGCACGCCGGTTGTGCAGCCACGCACTGGCGCCGCCCGACCCCTTTTTGGATCAGCGAGCCTTGGGAGCCGGCGCAGCGACAGGTGCCGCTGTGACAGCAGGCGCGGCCGGCCGAGTGACCGCCTTCTTCACCGCATCGGGCAACTCGATCTTCACTTCGAGCACTTCGAGGTTGTCCTGCCTCTCGACATGCACCTTGAGGTCTTCGGGGCGGATCGACACGTACTTGGAGATCACTGCTAAAAGCTCGCGCTGCAGCTCGGGCAGATAGTCGGGTCGCTTGCTGTTGAGGCTGGATCGCTCGTGCGCCAGGATGATCTGCAGCCGCTCCTTGGCGACGTTGGCAGTCTTCTTTTTCTCTCCGAGGAGAAACGAGAAAAGCGACATGCTTACTTTCCTCCGAAGATGCGTTTGAAGAAGCTCGGTTTGTCAGCGTCGATGAAGCGCAGCGGACGGTCTTCGCCCAGAAAACGGGCGACCACGTCCTGGTAGGCCTCGGCCACGTCGGTGCCCTTGTCATGGATGGCGGGCACGCCCTGGTTGGACGCGTTGAGCACCGTCTCGGATTCGGGGATGACGCCGATCAGCTTGATGCGCAGGATGTCCTTGATGTCGTCGAGCGACAGCATCTGGCCGCCGGCTACGCGGTTCGGGTTGTAGCGCGTGATGAGCAGATGCTCCTTGATTGGGTCACCACCGTCGATCGCGCGCTTGGTCTTGCTGCCGAGCATGCCGAGGATGCGGTCGGAATCGCGCACCGAAGAGACTTCGGGATTGGTCACGATGAGCGCTTCGTCGGCGAAGTGCATGGCCATCATGGCGCCGGTCTCGATGCCGGCCGGCGAGTCGCACACGATGTAGTCGAAGTCCATGTTGGACAGGTCCTTGAGGACCTTCTCGACGCCCTCTTGCGTCAGCGCTTCCTTGTCGCGCGTTTGCGAGGCAGCCAGCACGAACAGGTTCTCGCACTGCTTGTCCTTGATCAATGCCTGGTTGAGGTTGGCCTCGCCCTGAATCACGTTGATGAGGTCGTACACCACGCGGCGTTCGCAACCCATGATGAGGTCGAGGTTGCGCAGGCCGACGTCGAAGTCGATCACAGCCGTCTTCTTGCCGGCCAGCGCCAGGCCGGATGCAAAGCTGGCGCTCGTCGTCGTCTTGCCGACGCCGCCCTTGCCCGAAGTCACCACCACAATTTTGGCCATGGCCATTCCTCTTTTATGTTTCTGTTCAGGCGATCGGATCGATCACCAATTTTTTGCCGTCCAGGCGGATGGTCGCCGGCTTGCCGAGCACATTGGCGGGCAGCGGAACCTCCGCGGTGCGGTAGATGCCCGCGATGGCCACCAGTTGCGCTTCGAGGCAGGTCGAAAAGATGCGCGCATCGATGTTGCCGCGAGCGCCCGCAATGGCTTTGCCACGCAACGGTGCGTACACATGGATGTTGCCATCGGCGATGACCTCGGCACCGAAGCTCACGACCGCGGTGACGATGACATCGCCGCCGCGTGCATAGACCTGCTGGCCCGAGCGCAGCGGCTTGTCGATGACGAGCGTGCCGTTGGCAGGCACGGGCACCTCACGCACGATTCGCGGTGCTTCCGGTGCAGCGGCAACCGCTTCTTGCGCTGGAGCCCGAGGCGCCGGGGACACCGGCATGGCCGCCAGCGACAGACCGGCCGCGCGTGCCGCGATGTTTTGCAGCTCGTTGCCACCTCGTACGGCAATGGGCTGCGTCTGGTGGCGCGCCAGCAGGCTGCGCAGCCGGGCGAAGTCGATGTCGGGCGCCGTACCGGTTTCTTGCAGCACAGACAGATCGATCACCACCGGCTCTTGCTCGAAGAAGTCGGGTGAGTCGGCGAGCTGCGCATCGAGCGCTTCAGCCAGTATCGCGAGGTCGGCGGTCTTGAGGATCACCGCGATCAGCGGGAGCGTGGCGCTCTTGAATTCGAAAACCGCCTTGGTGCGCGCGGCGGATGAATCGGCCATGGAAAACGTTCGTTCGAAAAGCTGGCGAGTCTACCGGGCTCGTTGCGACTGCCCGGCAAAAAGCAGGCCCGATGACCGGGACGACCTACACTTCTTGCATGCGGTTGCACTTTTTTAGCCGTCAGGCAAAGGCGACGCACTCCTACAGCGAAGCGTTTTGGCAGCGGCAGACTGCTTCACTTGGAAAAAAATACTTCTTCGACTACCGGCCCGTCAAGCATTGCCTTGCAGCCTATTCTGGATGTGCGGAAGGCACACCCCGGCGGCGTGCACTTCACTTACTCCGTGAGCGCCGTTGTGGTTCCGGAACAGGGCTCGCCCGGCGAGTTGTTCGACTCGGTCGAGCGCTGCCTTTACGACGCCGGGCTCGCGCTCCAGCACTACTTCGACGGCGTGCAAATTCGCTACGAGGGCATTGCACTCGGAACCTACGCCGTGTCGCGTTTGGTCAACGATCCGCTGGGCTTGTTCGATGATCTGCTGCAGCGCCTGATTGCAACTTTTCGCATGCGAACCCGAGGCTATGTCACGACCCCGCGTGTGTCGGGATTGGGCACCGTTTCCATGGCGGTTCCATCGGCCGTCATACCCGCGGTCGAACGAGTCGATTCGTAAGCCTCTTGGCGGTCGGCGTCAGCTCTTCGCCCCGTTCGCGTCTTTGGCGCCACCACGCGGCTGCAGCACCGCCATCGTGATGCGCGAGACGCAAGTCAATTCGCCGGCGTCGTTCTTCATGTCGATTTGCCACACCTGCGTGGTCCGACCACGGTGAACAGGGCGCGCCGTGGCCGTCACCCAGCCGCTGGTGGCAGAGCGCAGGTGGTTGGCGTTGATGTCCAGCCCCACCGCGCGGTCGCCTTCCGGGGCTGAATAGTGGGCACCGCAAGATCCCAGCGTTTCGGCCAGCACCACCGACACGCCGCCGTGCAGCAGGCCATACGGCTGGCGCGTGCGCACGTCGACCGGCACGCGACCGGTGATGAAGTCGTCGCCGACCTCGGTGAACTCCATGCCGAGGTGCTCGACCGCAGTGCCCACGTGGCTCTGGGTCAGTAGTTCTATCGAGATTTCTTTCTTCCAGATCCGCATGGGTGTTGCTCCAGTGAACGATTGCCGAAACTATAGCGACGGCGGCTGACAGGCCGCGGAGCCGCCGCACGCTAAGCTGAAACGATGACTCGCACCCAACGTTGGCTGACCGGAATCGCCGTGGCGTTGGGCGTGGTGGTGAGTGCGGTGGTCGTCACGGCCAGCGCGCTTTTACCGAGCGACGAAAAGATCGCAGCCGAGCTCAGCGCACGCTTCGAAGAGAACTTCGGCATCGGTCTCAAGATCGGCAGCGCGCACCGCACGCTGTGGCCCATGCCGACCTTGGTGCTGAACGAGCTGGCGACTGCGCAAGCGCAGCCCATCGTCGCCAGGCGCGTGATGCTCCGGCTGCGCGTCGCACCGCTGTGGCGCCGCGAGATCGCGTTCGACGCGGTCGATGTCGAAGGCGCCGTTTTTCCCAGTGCGTCGGTGCGGGCGTTTCGAGGGCGTGGCGGTGCCGGCAAACAAGACGACCTGGCGAAGAAACACCTGCCCAGCGAGTGGACGTTGGCATCGACACCGGTCGAGCAATTGCGCTGGCGCGACGTCCGCTGGATCGACCGGCGCGACATCTCACTCGCCTATGACGGCGAGGTCACCTTCGACGCCAGCTGGCGACCGCGGGTGGCGGCGATTCGACGGCTGGGCGTCGAGCCTGTGACGCAAGCCCGCGCCGAGCGCGTCGGCAGCAACGAGGATCGATGGCGCGTTCTCATGGAAGCCGGTGGCGGCACGTGGAACGGAGAAGCCAGGCTCGACACCACGCCCGCCGGACTGCTGCGTGTCACAGGTCGATTCGAAGCAAAGGCGATCGACATCGAGAGCCTGGTGAAAGCATTCGACCGGCGTGCGCCACTGGCCGGCAAACTTTCGGGCACGACCGAGATCGATGTCGAGGGCGAGCAGGTCACCGAGTTCGCCCGAAAGCTGCACACGCGCACGCGGTTCTCGGTCAAGCCCGCAGCGCTGACACGAATCGATCTCGCCAAAGCAGTCAGCACCGCCGGCATCAGCCGCGGCGGCCGCACGCCGCTCGATGAGCTCAGCGGCACGCTCGACACCCAAGGCACCGACGACGGCGTCGTCCTCAAGTACACCAACCTGAAGGCACGTTCCGGCGTGCTCACCGCCACGGGCAACGTGCGATTGTTCAACCGCAAGATCGATGGCGATGTGGCGGTCGACATCGTCGACGGCGTGGTCGGCGTGCCATTGAAAGTGGCTGGCACGGTCGATGAGCCGGAGGTGTCGCTGACTGGCGCTGCGCTCACCGGGGCTGCGATAGGTACCGCGGTGCTGCCGGGCGTGGGAACCGCGATCGGGGCGCGTATCGGGCAGAAGGTCGAGCAGATGTTCGGTGGGAAGAAGGACGATAGAGCGAAGGCCGGGGTGGGGCGGCCTTAGCTGCTTGGCTGGTTGTGTGCCGTTGCAGGCAATCAGACCCCCAGCCACCCAGCCAGTTCATCGGGCGCCGCACTCAATTCAGCGGAAGAGGACGCCAGCACGATGCGCCCCTTCTCCATCACCACCGCCCGGTCGGTATGGGCCAGCACGCGGCGCCAGTCGCGGTCCACGATGAGCGTCGCGATACCGGTGGCCCTGATGTCGCCGATCACGCGCCAGATCTCCGCGACCACCAGCGGCGCGAGTCCTTCGGTCGCTTCGTCGAGCACCAGCAGGCGCGGGTTCGTCATCAGGGCCCGGCCGATCGCGAGCATCTGCTGCTCGCCGCCCGACAGTTGCTGCCCGCCGAAATTGAGCCGCTCGGACAGCCGCGGAAAGGTCGCCATCACGCGCTCGAAAGTCCAGTCGCGAGCGCCGCCGATGCCCGCCCGTTCGCTCATCACCAGGTTCTCTCGCACCGACAGATTGGGGAAGATGCCGCGGCCCTCGGGCACGTAGCCGATGCCGCGTCGCGCCATCTTCTCCGGTGCGCTGCCGGTCACGTCGATGCCGTCGAGCAGTAAACGGCCCGACGCCGGCCGCACGTAGCCCATCAGCGTGCGGATGAGCGTGGTCTTGCCCATGCCGTTGCGCCCGAGCAAGCCGAGCGACGTGGCGGCAGGGAGTTCGATATCGACACCGCGCAGGATGTGGCTGTCGCCGTAGTACGTGTTGATGGCTTCGATCTGGAGCACGTCAATGTCCTTCGCCGAGGTAGGCGGTGCGCACATCGGCGTTGTTGCGGATCGCGGCCGGATCGCCGGTCGCGATGACGGTACCGTTCACCATCACCGTGATGCGATCGGCGATGCGAAACACCGCGTCCATGTCGTGCTCCACCAGCAGGATCGCATGCGTCTTTTTCAGACGCGTCAGCAAGGCGAGCATGCGTTCGGTTTCTTCAGCGCCCATGCCTGCGAGCGGTTCGTCGAGCAGCAGCACGCGCGGCTTCGTCGCCAGGCACATCGCGACTTCGAGCTGTCGCTTGGCACCGTGGCTCAGCGTACCGGCAATGCGCCCTGCATCGGCCTCGAGGCCGGCGGCAGCGAGTGCTTCTCCCGCCGCTGCATTGCTCGCCGCGCAACTGCCCGATGCCTGCCAGACCGCCCACGGCCGTGCCGTCGCGGCCTGCGCCGAAAGCCGGCAGTTCTCGTGCACGCTGAACTCCGGAAAGATCGTGGTGCGCTGGTAGCTGCGACCCACTCCGTCACGCGCGCGGCGCGACTGCGCGCGCGTCGTGATGTCGACACCATCGAGCGCCACGCGCCCGCTCGATGCGGCGATCTCGCCCGACAGCATGTTGATCAAAGTCGACTTGCCTGCGCCGTTGGTGCCGATCACCGCGTGGATTTCGCCGCGGTGCAGGTCGATGCTGACTGCGTTGACGGCGACGAGCCCGCCGAAGCGGCGCGTCAATGCATCGACGGACAACAGCGCGCTCATGCTGGCGCCCTCGTCATGTCGCCGCCCTCGGCGAGAGCCGCGCCGCGATGCCGATGATCCCCTTGGGCAGCAGTGCGACGAACGCGATGATCGACAGGCCCAGCGTCAGCTGCCAGTGATCCGCCAGCGGACCGACCACGGCGTGCGTCGACAACAGCTCCTTCAACAGCGTGAAGGCGACAGCACCGATCACTGCGCCGCGCAGGTGGCCGAGACCGCCCAGGATGATCATCAACAGCACCTCGCCGGAGTTGTGCCATGCCAGCAATTCAGGATTGACCACGCCGTCGCGTGCGGCCAGCAAGAAGCCCGCGAGCCCGGCCAGTGCGCCGGCAATGACGAAGGCCGCGAGCTTGTAGCCATACACCGGATAGCCCGCCGCCCGCATGCGCTGTTCGTTGACGCGGATGCCGGCCAGTGCCGCGCCGAACCGCGAGCGCCGGATCAACGCCAGCAAGCCGAAAGTGAACACCAGCGCCGCCAGCACGAAGTAGAACTGCATGCTGCGGTTCTCCATATCGAGCGCGCCCAGCGCGGGCCGCACGTACATGTAGATGCCGTCGCTGCCGCCGCCGAGCTTGGTGTCGTGGAACACGAAGAACGCCATCTGTGCGAAGGCCAGCGTGACCATGATGAAGTACACGCCGCGCGTGCGCAGGCTCAACGCACCGACCACCAGCGCATAGGCCGCTGCCGAGCCCATCGCGAGCGGCAGCAGCCATGCGATGGAGCCGCCTTCGGCGCCCGAGCCGAGCACCGTCGCGTAGGCACCGATGCCGTAGAACGCCGCATGGCCCAGGCTCACCAGCCCGGTCATGCCGACCAGCAGTTCGAGGCTCAGCGCAAAGATCGACAGGATCATCACCTTGACGATGAAATCCGAAACGTACGGGCTCAGCAGTGGGCCGAGCAGCGCCAGTGCAATGGCACAGGCGAGCGGAAGAAATCGGTTGAACTGGTGCATCAAGCCCTGCGCCCCATAAGACCTTCAGGCCGCCAGATCAGCACGATCGCCATCAGCACATAGATACCCATGCCGCTCACTTCGGCAAAGAGCACCTTGCCGAAGGTGTCGACGAAGCCGACCAGAAGCGATGCCACCAGTGCCCCGGTGATCGAGCCGATACCGCCGATCACCACGACCACGAAGCAGACGATGAGCACGCTGGCGCCCATGCCGGGATAGACCGAAGACATCGGTGCCGCGATCATCCCGGCCAATGCGGCGAGCGCTACGCCGGCGGCGAAGACGATGCGGTAGAGCTTGCGGATGTCGATGCCCAGGCCGCGCACCATGTCGCGGTTGCTGCCACCAGCGCGAATCATCATGCCCAACCGCGTGCGGTTCACGACGAAGTAGAGAGCGGCCGCCAGCACGATGCAGGCGGCCGATGCGAAGAGCCGATACCACGGGTAGCTCATGAGGTCGCCGAGCGCGAAGCTGCCTTCGAGCCACGGTGGCGCCTTGACGCCGTGCACGTCGTTGCCGACGAGGATCGAGCGCACCTCTTCGAACATCAGGATGAGGCCGTAGGTCATCAGCACTTGCTGCAAATGGTCGCGCTGGTACAGGTAGCTGAAGAAGGCCCATTCGAGCAGATAGCCGAACACCGCAGCGAGCACCACGCCGGCCAGCAGCATGACTATGAACTGGTCGCCGAAGAGCGGTGCCAGCGCGAACGCCATGTAGGCACCCAGCATGTAGAAGCTGCCGTGTGCCAGATTGATGACGCCCATGATCCCGAAGATCAGCGTCAGCCCCGACGCCACCAGGAACAGCAGCAAGCCGTACTGCACGGCGTTCAGGCACTGGACGAGAAAGGTCCCCAATTCCACGCGGTCGATCTCGCTTCAGGCCATCACATGCGGCAGCCGCGGGCCGGGTCGGCCAAAGCCTTGCTGGCAATGCTGATCATCTTGTTTTCCTTGCCCTCGACCTTGCGCAGATAGATGTCCTGCACCGGGTTGTGCGACTTGCTGATGGAGAACGCGCCGCGTGGGCTGTCGATCTTCGTCTTCTCGATAGCGGCTGCGAACTCGGCCTTCTTCGAGATGTCGCCCTTGACCGCGGCGAGGCCGATGCCGAGCATCTGCGCCGCGTCGTAGCCCTGCACCGCATACACGTCGGGCTGCAGCTTGAACATCTTGGCGTAGGCCGTGCGAAAGCTCGTGTCGCGCGGTGTGTTGAGGCCATCGGCGTAATGCAGCGCGGTCAGGATGCCCTGCGCCGCGTCGCCCTGCGCATCCAGCGTGCCATCCGTCAGGAAGCCGGGGCCGTACAGCGGGATGGTCTTGTTGAGACCTGCCGCGGCATAGTCCTTGACGAACTTCACCGCGCCACCGCCTGCGAAGAAGGCGAAGACGGCATCCGGCTTGGCCGCCGCGATCTCGGTCAGCAGCGCCTGGAACTCGACATTGGGGAACGGCACGTTGAGCTGCTTGCTGACCTGCCCGCCGTTCTTCTCGAAGCCTTCCTTGAAGCCGTTGACCGCTTCGTCACCTGCCGCGTACTTCCAGGTGATGGTGATCGCCTTCTTCTTTTTTTCCTGCCTGGCTGCGACCTCGCCCATGGCGTAGGCGGGCTGCCAGTTGGTGAACGAACTGCGGAAGATGTTGGGCGCGCACATCGGGCCCGTCACTGCATCCGCGCCGGCGTTAGGCACGATCAGGATCGTGCCGCTCTCCTTCGCCGCCTTGGCCATCGCCATCGCCACACCCGAGTGCACTGTGCCGACAATGACATCGACGTTGTCGCGCTTGATCAGCTTGTTGACGTTGTCGGTGGCTTTGGACGGATCGGACTCGTCGTCGACCTTCACGTACTCGATCTCGCGGCCACCGAGCTTGCCGCCTTGCTCTTCGACGCGCAGCTTGAAGCCGTTTTCAATCGCGACACCCAGCGCGGTGTAGGTGCCGCTGTAGGGCAGCATCAGCCCGACCTTGAGTTTGGCTTGCTGTGCATGACCGAGCGTGGCGATGCAGGCCAAAGTCAACGCCGTGAACGTGGCACGTGCGGCGCAGGTGAAGCGAGGGGTCATGAAAGTCTCCTTTTATTGATGAACGAAACGGTCGCCAATATGGCTTGTTCCGGCTGATCGCGATGCGGGGAATGCCCGCAGTCGGCCAGCTCGAGCAACTCGGTTTGCGGCAGGCGCCGCTTGATGCCGCGAATCTGTTGAAGCGTGCCGTATTCGTCGTCGACGCCCTGCATCGCCAGCACTGGGCAGTCGATGCCGGTCAGCTCGGCCTCGATGTTCCAGTGCCTGAAACTCTGGTGCAGCCAGATGCGGCTCCATCCCAGAAAGGCCGAGTCGGCGCTGTCGTGATAGCGACCCAGTCGCTGCGGCAGGTCAGTGGTCTCGTAGGCTGCGCGCGCCTGTTCGATGGCCTGCACCGTCTTGTCTTCGACAAGGATGTGCGGCGCGGCGACCACGAGGCCCGCCACCTGTTCGGGCGAATGGGCGGCGAACAGCAGCGCGATGGAGCCGCCATCGCTGTGGCCGAACAACCAGATGGGTTCGTTGATGCCGAGGGCGCCCAGCAGCCTGGGCAGCACCTCTTGCGCCTGCCGGTGCATGAAGTCGAGCTCCCATTTCTCGTTGACGCCGCGGGGTGTGGAGCGACCGTAGCCGGGGCGCGAAAACACCAGCCCCCGAAAGCCGCCCGCCTCGCACAGCCGCTGCGGGAAATCCTTCCACATCGCAACCGAGCCGAGGCCTTCGTGCAGAAACACGATCAACGGTGCACCGACGCGCTCGGGCGCGATGCGCACGACCTCGATGCGCACCGCGCGCTCGCGCCACTGGAGGGTGGCGAATTCGCAATCCGACGTCACGCGGCCTGTTCCCGCTCGCGCAGGCGGAAGCGCTGGATCTTGCCGGTGGCGGTCTTGGGCAGTTCGTCGACGAACTCGATGAAGCGTGGGTATTTGTAGGGCGCCAGTCGGTTTTTGACGAAGGCCTTGAGCTCGTCGTCGCTGGCGGTCTGGCCGGCCTTGAGCACCACGTAGGCCTTGGTCTTGGTCAAGCCGTCCGCATCCGGTTTGCCGATCACCGCGGCTTCGAGCACGGCCGGGTGCAGCATCAGCGTCGACTCGACCTCGAAGGGCGAAACGTAGATCCCGCTGACCTTCAGCATGTCGTCGCTGCGGCCGGCATAGGTGTAGTAGCCGTCTGCATCGCGCGAGTATTTGTCGCCGCTCTGGGTCCAGCCGTCCTTGAAGGTGGCGGCTGTTTTTTCGGGATTGGCCCAGTACATCAGCGCGGCGCTCGGGCCTTTGATGTAGAGGTCGCCGACCTCGCCGTCGGCCACGGCGTTGCCGTCTTCACCGCGCAGCTCGATCGCATAGCCTTCGACCGGCTTGCCCGTGGTGCCGTAACGAATGTCGCCCGGCCGGTTCGAGATGAAGACGTGCAGCATCTCGGTGGAACCGATGCCGTCGATGATTTCGCAGTCGTAGTGCGCCTTGAAGCGCTGTGCGATCTCGCCCGGCAAAGCTTCGCCGGCAGACGAGCACATGCGCAGTGCGACGGTGTCGGCCATCGGCAATGCAGGCGAGGCGAGCATGCCCGCGAAGCCGGTCGGCGCGCCGAAGAAGACGGTCGGCTTCATCGCCGCAGCTACGCCGTGCGCGGCATTGCCGGTCCAGCGCTTGAACGTGGCATCGGGCGTCGGGCGTTCGGCCATCAGCACCACGGTCGCACCCACCGACAGCGGAAAGGTCAGTGCGTTGCCCAGCCCATAGGCGAAGTACAGCTTGGCGGCCGAGAAACACACGTCGTCTTCGGTCAGCGCCAGCACCGGCTTGCCGAACAGTTCTGCCGTCCACCACAGGCTGCCGTGCGCGTGCACCGTGCCCTTGGGGCGCCCGGTCGAGCCGGAGGAATAGAGCCAGAAGGCGTGGTCGGTCGGCTCGGTTGCCAGCGGCTCGGCCATCGGCATGTGGCTGGCGATCATCGAGTCGAAATCCAGTGCGCCGTCGGGCAGTGTGGTGATCGGATGCGATACGAAGAGCCGACGCAGCGCGTGCGGTGCGCGCGACATGCCGTCCTGCAACACCGGCAGCAAGGCGCCCGACACCAGCGCCGCGACCGAGCCGCTGTGGTCCAGCATGTAGGCGTAGTCGTCTGCCGTGAGCAGTGTGTTGACGGCCACCGGCACCACGCCGGCATACAGGCAACCGAGGAAACTGACGGGCCAGTCGATGCTGTCGAGTTGCAGCAGCAGTACGCGCTCCCCGCGCCTGATTCCCGCAGTGAGGAGTGCGGTGGCAAAACGACGTGCCCGATCTTCGAGCTGGCCGTAGCTGAGCGCGCCATGGTCGTCGAGGTAAGCAGTTTTTTGCGCACGTCCGCGGTTCAGTGCAAACAGGTGCTCTGAAAAATTGAAGGGGCTCGGCAGGCTCATCGTGGGTCTCCGTCTCGATCACTTGCGGTATCAGTTCATGTGCAGTATCTTGCTTGTGCACGCACCATAAGCACGGCCCCATAGGGTGTCAAGCAATATAGTGCATGTATGGTGTTTACCCCGAGGGATCGAATGAACGAGCAAGTCGAGGCGGTGCTGTCGGCACCCGAAGAGATCGCGGAGAGCGAGGAAAAGAATCCACTGCTGGTGGCGCTGGGCGACCGGGTGCGCAACCTGCGCGCCCAACGCGGGCTCACGCGCAAGGCGGTGGCGAAGACAGCCGGCGTGTCGGAGCGGCACCTGGCCAACCTCGAATACGGCACCGGCAATGCATCGATCCTGGTGTTGCAGCAGGTCGCGACCGCACTGCACTGCCCGCTGGCCGAGCTGGTCGGCGACTTCACGACGAGTTCGCCTGAATGGCTGTTGATTCGAGAGCTGCTGGAGCACCGCGACGAGGCCGATCTGCGCCGCGTGCGCGTGGCCATCGGTGAGCTGCTCGGCACCGCGGGCGTCGACGCGGCACGGCACCGGCGCATCGCGCTCGTGGGCCTGCGCGGCGCAGGAAAATCCACGCTCGGCCAAATGCTCGCGGACGAGCTGGAACTGCCCTTTGTCGAGCTCAGCCGCGAGGTCGAAAAGCTGGCCGGCTGCAGCGTGCGTGAGATCCACGATTTGTATGGCACCAACGCCTATCGCCGCTACGAGCGGCGTGCGCTGGAAGAGGCGATCCAGATCTATGGCGAGGTCGTCATCGCGACGCCGGGCGGCATCGTGTCGGACCCGGCCACCTTCAATGAACTGCTGGCGCATTGCACCACCGTGTGGCTGCAGGCCGCACCCGAAGAGCACATGGGCCGGGTGGTCGCGCAGGGCGACACGCGGCCCATGGCGGCCAGCAAGGAAGCGATGCAGGACCTCAAGCGCATTCTCGACGGCCGGGCGGCTTTCTATTCGAAGGCCGACCTGACGATCGACACGCACGGCCAGACGCTGCAGCAAAGTTTCGACGCGCTGCGCAGCGCGGTGCTGCCTGTGGTCGGCGCGCAAAACGGCACCTGAGGCCGATTTTGAAATAAGGCATTCCAGTCGTCGGGCGGTATTGACTCGCTCCGTTGCATGCACGATCATGCATGCGATCGGAGAAAGACGGCGCACGGACATGCACTATCTTTCATGTTTGCCAAAGTCTTCAGGAGATAACCCACCATGAGCGACCTTTCTCAGCCCCTGCAGCTCCACCTGGCTCCGCAACCGCCCCGCGTCGATTACCGGACCGACCCCACCCAGTACCGCCACTGGAAGCTGGACGTCGAAGGCGCCGTGGCCCGCCTGTCGCTCGACATCGCCGAGGACGGCGGCATCCGCCCCGGCTACAAGCTCAAGCTCAACAGCTACGACCTGGGCGTCGACATCGAACTGAGCGATGCGCTGAACCGCGTGCGCTTCGAGCATCCGGAAGTGAAGTCGGTCATCGTCACCAGCGCCAAGGACCGCATCTTTTGTTCGGGCGCCAACATCTTCATGCTGGGCGTGTCGAGCCACGCCTGGAAGGTCAACTTCTGCAAGTTCACCAATGAAACGCGCAACGGCATCGAAGACACGTCGAAGCATTCGGGCCTCAAGTTCCTGGCCGCAGTCAACGGTGCCTGCGCCGGTGGCGGTTATGAACTGGCGCTGGCCTGCGACGAGATCGTGCTGGTCGACGACCGCTCGTCTTCGGTGTCGCTGCCCGAGGTGCCGCTGCTCGGCGTGCTGCCCGGCACCGGCGGCCTGACGCGCGTGACCGACAAGCGCCATGTGCGGCACGATCTGGCCGACATTTTCTGCACCAGCGTCGAAGGCGTGCGCGGCCAGCGCGCGGTCGACTGGCGACTGGTCGATGCCATCGCCAAGCCGGCACAGTTCGCGGCAGCGGTGCAGGAGCGGGCTGCGAAGTTGGGCGAGGGCAGCCTGCGTTCCGGCGTTGCAGGCAAGGGCGTGCCGCTGACCCGCATCGAGCGCACCGACAGCGCCGACGGCATCGCCTACGAGCATGTCACGGTCGTCATCGACCGCACGCGCCGCACCGCGACGCTGACGGTCAAGGCGCCGCCGTCGGCCCAGCCGACCGACATCGCCGGCATCGAGGCGGCAGGTGCTGCGTGGTGGCCATTGGCGATGTGCCGCCAGCTCGACGACGCGATCCTCAATCTGCGCACCAACGAACTCGACATCGGCACCTGGCTCCTGAAAACCGAAGGCGACGCGCAAGCCGTGCTCGCCAGCGACGCGACATTGCTCGCCCACAAAGACCATTGGCTGGTGCGCGAAACCATCGGTGCGCTGCGTCGAACGCTGGCGCGGCTCGATGTGTCGTCGCGCAGCCTGTTCGCGCTGGTCGAGCCGGGCTCGTGCTTTGCCGGCACGCTGGCCGAAATCGCCTTTGCAGCCGACCGCAGCTACATGCTGGCGCTGCCCGACGATGCCGCCAAGGCACCGAAGCTCACGCTCAACGAATTCAACTTCGGCTTCTATCCGATGGTGAACGACCAGAGTCGGCTGCAGCGCCGCTTCTACGAAGAGGCTGCGCCGCTCGAAGCGGTGCGCGGCGCGGCGGGTCAAGCGCTCGATGCCGACGCTGCACTCGCGCTCGGACTGGTCACCGCCGCACCGGACGACATCGATTGGAACGACGAGATCCGCATCGCGATCGAAGAGCGCGCTGCCATGTCGCCCGACTCGCTGACCGGCCTCGAAGCCAACTTGCGTTTCGCCAGCAAGGAGAACATGAACACGCGCATCTTCGGCCGGCTCACCGCCTGGCAGAACTGGATCTTCCAGCGCCCCAACGCCGTCGGCCCCAAGGGTGCGCTGAAGGTCTACGGCACGGGCGAAAAGGCCGGCTTCGACACAACCCGTGTCTGAACTACATCCACAGAGACAACCCAAGGAACAACGATGAGCACCGTCAACTACAGCGAGAAGATCCCGAACAACGTCAACCTGGGTGAAGACCGCACGCTGCAGCGCGCGCTCGAAGGCTGGCAACCCAACTTCATCAACTGGTGGGACGACGTCGGCCCGGACGGATCGACCGACCACGATGTGTACCTGCGCACGGCCGTGAGCGTCGACCCGCAGGGCTGGGCGCAGTTCGGCCACGTCAAGATGCGCGACTACCGCTGGGGTATTTTTTTGAACCCGGGCGATGCCAACCGCGAGATCCACTTCGGCGACCACAAGGGCGAGAAGGCCTGGCAGGACGTCCCCGGCGAGCACCGCGCCAACCTGAAACGCATCATCGTGACGCAGGGCGATACCGAACCCGCATCGGTCGAGCAGCAGCGCCACCTGGGGCTGACCGCGCCGTCGATGTACGACCTGCGCAACCTCTACCAGATCAACGTCGAAGAAGGCCGCCACCTGTGGGCCATGGTGTATTTGTTGCACAAGCACTTCGGGCGCGACGGCCGCGAAGAAGCGGAGGCACTGTTGCAGCGCACTTCCGGCGACGTGGACAACCCGCGCATCCTGGGCGCCTTCAACGAGAAGACGCCCGATTGGCTGGCGTTCTTCATGTTCACCTACTTCACCGACCGCGACGGCAAGTTCCAGCTGTCGGCGTTGGCCGAAAGTGCCTTCGATCCGCTGGCACGCACCACCAAGTTCATGCTGACCGAAGAGGCGCATCACATGTTCGTCGGCGAGAGCGGCGTGTCGCGCGTGCTGTCGCGTACCGCTGCCGTCATGAACGAACTCAAGACCGAAGACGCCGGACTGATCCGGGCCGCGGGTGCCATCGACCTGGGCACGATCCAGCGTTACCTCAACTTCCACTACAGCGTGACCATCGACCTGTTCGGCGCCGACCAGTCGAGCAATGCCGCCATCTTCTACAGCTCGGGCCTGAAGGGCCGCTACGAGGAAGGCAAGCGCGGTGACGACCACATCCTCAAGGGCCAGACCTACAAGATCCTGGAGGTGCAAAACGGCCAGTTGCAGGAAAAGGACGTGCCGATGCTCAATGCCCTCAACGAGGTGCTGCGCGACGACTTCATCAAGGACTCGGTGGCCGGTGTCGGCCGCTGGAACAAGGTGCTGGAAAAGGCCGGCATCCCGACGCGTCTGGTGGTCCCGCACAAGGCTTTCAACCGACAGATCGGCGCACTGGCCGGCATCAAGATGTCGCCGCTCGGCGTGGTCGTGAACGAAGTCGAATGGGCTGCCAAGAAAAACGAATGGCTGCCGACGCCCGGCGACTTCGCCTTCGTCGCATCGCTGATGGGCCGCGTGGTCGACCCCGGCAAGTTCGCTGGCTGGATCGCGCCACCGGTGATGGGTGTGAACCGGCAGCCGGTGGATTTCGAGTACGTGCGCTTCAACTGAATCGCCATGAACATGGTCGTTGAAGCCGGCGTCATCAAGCAGCACTTGATCGACCCGGAGATCTGCATCCGCTGCAACACCTGCGAGGCGACCTGCCCCATTGGTGCGATCACGCACGACGACAACAACTACGTCGTGCGGGCGGACGTGTGCAACGGTTGCATGGCCTGCATCTCGCCGTGCCCGACCGGCTCGATCGACAACTGGCGCACCGTGCCAATGGCACGTGCGTACTCGATCGAGGAGCAACTCACCTGGGAAGAGCTGCCAGCAGAACTTACGACGGAACAGCTCGCTGGGGAAGGCGTTTCGCCGAGCGCAGCCGAAGCAGTGGAAGCGCCCGCAACGGCCGCGACGCAATCCGCTGCGACGGCCGAGCCCGGCACCGTGCCTTTCAATTCATCGGCTTTCGGCGCGACGATGCCGCCCTGGTCGGCC
Organism: Variovorax sp. PAMC28562; assembly: GCF_014303735.1. Classification (NCBI taxonomy): domain Bacteria; kingdom Pseudomonadati; phylum Pseudomonadota; class Betaproteobacteria; order Burkholderiales; family Comamonadaceae; genus Variovorax; species Variovorax sp. PAMC28562. Next base: position 1,263,797 of record NZ_CP060296.1, read on the forward strand.
GCGCACGCTTACACCAATCTGTTCTCGCCGAAGAAGGCAACCAGCGCGACGGTGGTCGGCAACTTCAACTGCACCGAGGCCGGCTTCGACAGCCAGACGCACCACGTCGTACTGGACTTCGGCACGATGCCGTTTCCCGTGCTCGAAGGCCAGTCGATCGGCATCGTGCCGCCGGGCACCGACGCGATGGGCCGCGCCCACCAGCCACGCCAATACTCAGTCGCGAGCGCGCGCAACGGCGAGCGCCCCGGCTACAACAACCTGTCGCTCACGGTCAAGCGCGTCACCGAAGATCACGTCGGCAACGCCGTGCAGGGCATAGCGTCCAACTACGTCTGCGACCTGAAAGTCGGCGACAAGGTCACGGTGGTCGGCCCGTTCGGCTCGACCTTCCTGATGCCGAACCACCCCCGGTCGCACATCGTGATGATCTGCACCGGCACCGGCAGCGCGCCGATGCGGGCCATGACCGAATGGCGAAGGCGCCTGCGCAAGAGCGGCAAGTTCGAAGGCGGCAAGTTGCTGCTGTTCTTCGGCGCGCGCACGCAGCAGGAGCTGCCGTACTTCGGCCCGCTGCAGTCGCTGCCGAAAGATTTCATCGACATCAACTTCGCCTTCTCACGCACGCCTAACCAGCCCAAGCGCTACGTGCAGGACCTGATGCGCGAGCGCGCCGCCGACCTCGTCGCGCTGCTCAAGGACGAGCAGAGCCACTTCTTCGTGTGCGGCCTGAAGAGCATGGAAGAGGGTGTGGTGCTGGCGCTGCGCGACGTGGCGCAAGAGGCCGGGCTCGACTGGGAAACCGTGGGTGCTGGTCTCAAGCGCGAAGGCCGCCTGCACCTCGAGACCTATTGAGCGTGCCGAAGATCGATCCGCGACAATCCGGCGCATGAAGTTCGCCGAGTTCCACGCAGGCCAGCGCATCGAGGCAGGGCCACATCACGTGACCGAAGCCGAGGTGCTGTCGTTCGCCACCGCATGGGACCCGCAGTGGTTTCACACCGACGCCGAGGCCGCGGCCAAAGGTCCGTTCGGTGGCCTGATCGCCAGCGGCTGGCACACCTGCGGCATCGCGATGCAACTGGTCGTCGGCGCGGCGCTGGCCGGCTCGGAATCCTTCGCCTCGCCGGGGCTGGCCTACGTGCGCTGGCCGAACCCGGTGCGTCCTGGCGACGCGCTGAAACTCGTCGTCGACGTGATCGAGGTGCGTCGCTCGGAGAGCAAGCCGCGGCTGGGGATCCTGCGCTGGCGCTGGCAGCTCTTCAACCAGCGCGGACTCGAGGTGCTGGACCTCGAAGCGACCAGCCTGTTTCGGCTGAACCCGATGCTGTGAGGTCGATGAAGCGCGTCGTCGCACAGGCGACCTCGCGCCTCCGTCACCGGGCATTCCCGCTGGATCTGCGCCAGCTCAGCCGATACGCTCAGGCCCCATGACTGCCCCTTTCGTTCCCCAGATCCGTCTCTATCAAAACTGGCTGCGCGACACGCGCGGCATCGCCTTCGATTCGTACGATGCGCTGTGGCGCTGGTCGGTCACCGACCTCGATGCTTTCTGGCAAAGCATCTGGGACTTCAGCCGCATGCAGTCGCCGACGCCACACACCGCCGTGCTGGCCGAGCGCCGGATGCCGGGTGCTGTCTGGTTCCCCGGCGCCAAGGTCAACTACGCGCGCGAAGTGCTGCGCCACGTCAAGGCGGCGCATGCGGCCGGCATGCCCGCGATGGTCACGGACAACGAGCTCGGCGAAGTGCGCGAGATGTCGTGGCCCGAGCTCCAGCGCCAGGTCGCTTCGGTCGCGCTCACGTTGCGTGGCATGGGAGTGCAGCGCGGCGATCGGGTCGCCGCCTACCTGCCGAACGTGCCCGAAACGATGGTGGCCTTCCTCGCGTGTTCGAGCCTCGGGGCCGTGTGGAGCGTGTGTGCGCCCGACATGGGCACCGCCGCGGTGGTCGACCGCTTTCGACAGATCGAACCCAAGGTGCTGATCGCGGCCGATGGCGTGCACTACGGAGGCAAGCCGATCGACCGCAGCATGGTGGTGCGCGAGTTGCGCGATGCGCTGCCGAGCGTGCAGAGCCTGCTGGTCTTGCGCACACCGTTCGCGGCCGAGGCGGTCGCGGCAGAAAGCGACTGGGCCACGGCCACGGCGCGCGACGATGCCGAGGTCCACGCCTTCGAGCCCGAGTGGCTGCCCTTCGATCACCCCATCTGGATCCTGTATTCGAGCGGCACCACCGGCCTGCCCAAGCCGATCGTGCACGGCCACGGCGGCATCATCCTCACGATGTACGCGTGCGGCCTGCACAACGATGTCGGCGCCAGCTACAGCGCCAACAACCTGGGTGAGCGCTACCACTGGTACAGCTCGACCGGCTGGGTCATGTGGAACGCGCAGCTGTCGGGGCTCGCCTTCGGCGCGACCATCTGCATCTACGACGGTCATCCGGCCGGCAGCAAGGACAAGCCCGACTGGAGCGTGTTGTGGCGCTTCGTGGTGCGGCACAAGGTCACGTTCTTCGGCGCGGGCGCCGCCTACTACGCCAACTGCATGAAGTCCGGCATCGAACTCAAGGACAGCGGCGACCTGTCACGTGTGCGGGCGCTCGGCAGCACCGGCTCGCCATTGGCCGAAGACGTGCAGCGCTGGGGCACCTCGCAGCTGAAGGCGGCCGGTGCGGACCACGTGTGGTGGTGCAACATTTCGGGCGGCACGGATTTTTGCGGCGCCTTCGTCGGCAGCCACCGCGAATTGCCCGAAGTGCCCGGCCAGATGCAATGCCGCCAGATCGGCCATGCGGTCGAAGCCTGGAACGAGCAAGGGCTCCCGGTCATCGGCGAGGTCGGCGAGCTGGTCTGCGTGCAACCGATTCCCTCGATGCCGCTCTACCTGTGGGGCGACACCGACAACGCGCGCTACCTGTCGAGCTACTTCGACACCTATCCCGGCGTGTGGCGACATGGCGACTGGCTCAGGATCGGCCTCGACGGCGGCTGCATCATCTACGGGCGCAGCGACGCGACCATCAACCGCCAGGGCCTCCGCATGGGCACCAGCGAGATCTACAGCGCGGTCGAAGGCCTGCCGGAAGTGCTCGATTCGATGGTCGTCGATCTCGAGTACCTGGGGCGCGACAGCTACATGCCGTTGTTCGTCGTGCTGCGCCCTGGCATCGCGCTCGACGATGCGATGCGCGCCAAGCTCAACAACGCGATCAAGACGCAGTTGTCGCCGCGTTTTCTGCCCAACGACATCTTCGAAGTACCGGAGATTCCGCGCACGCTGTCGGGCAAGAAGCAGGAACTGCCGATCAAGAAGCTGCTGCTCGGCCAGCCGATCGAGAAGGTGGTCAACAAGGAAGCGATGGCCAACCCGGGCAGCCTGAATTGGTACCTGGCGCTGGCGGCGGACGAGCGCATTCAGCGGCTGCGCGCGGTGGCCGCCTGATTGCCCAAAGGAAACCGGTCAGCGTCGCGATGAGCGAAGACGCTGGCTCGGTGCGGCTTTGCCCTTGAACGAAAGCCACTGGACTCTCTACTGCGACGGCAGCGCCATGCCCAATCCCGGGCGCATAGGTCTCGGCGCGGTCCTCACCGGACCTGATGGCACGCGCCACGAACTGTCGGTGGCAACGCACGCCATCGGCTGCAACAACGAGGCGGAACTGAAGGCGCTGACGCACGGCCTCGAAGCAGCGAAGGCGCTGGGTGCGACGGACGTGCGTGCCTACAGCGACAACAGCGTGCTCGTCGAGCAGCTCGGTGCGAAGACCGCAGGGGCGGTGAAGCCGATCGCGCGCCTCGCGCACTTGTTCGACGACGCGCGCACCTTGCTCGATTCGTTCGACCACGTAAGCGTCGAATGGATCCCGCGCCATCGCAACGCGCAGGCCGATGCACTCGCGCGTTCAGCCTTGGGGCTGGAGCCCAAGCGCGTGGCGCGCTTCGGCAAACGGGGAGCTGATCTGATTCGCAACAAAGCGAACTCGGTTCAGGGAAAGCACTGACTACTTTCGCACGGCAGCGCGTAAAAATGAATCGATAGGAACACAAGCGAACTGTTCGCTTTGTTCACTCAGTGCTCTGTCCAAGGAAAACTCCCATGTCCCGAACCATCAGTAGAACCATGCGTTGGGTGGCTGCAGCGGCCGCCACCGTTGCCATGTCAGGTGCGGCGCTGGCCGCCGATGTCGAGATCCTGCCGAACGGGCTGATGGCGCCGACCACGACAGAGCAAACCAAGCCCGACCAGTTCAAGAAGGCGCCGCCGTGGCGCATCGGCGTGTCGTTCGGCGGTGTGGGCAACACATGGATCGTCCAGATGATCCAGGAGATGAAATACGAAGCGTCGCTCCACAAGGAGATCGGCGAGTTCATCTTCGTGGAGGCCAACTGGCAAGCCGCCAAGCAGGTCGCCGACGTGGAAGACCTGCTGACCAAGAAAGTCGATGCGATCATCATCGGGCCGATCTCGGCCGCCATTGGCGCGCCGTTGTCCGCGAAGGCCGTCAAGCAGGGCATTCCGGTCGTCGTCTTCGGTGCCTTCGGCAAGGCGATGCAGTCGACCACCGAGATCGGCGCGGGGGGCGAGGTGTTCGGCCGCCAGGGCGGCGAATTTCTGCGCAAGGAACTCAATGGCAAGGGCAGCGTCTGGGCCTTTCGCGGCGTTGCCGGTGTCGATGAAGAGACGCTCCGCTATGACGGCTTTCGCAAGTCGCTGGTCGGCTCCGACATCAAGATAACCAACGAGGTGTTCGGCGACTGGGGCTACGCCAAGGGCAAGCAGCTCTGCGAGAACCTGGTGTTGTCGGGCAACGCGGTCGACGGCATCTGGTTCTCCGGTGCCGAGATGACCCGGGCGTGCCTGGACGTGTTCAAGGAAAGCGGCAAGGCGCTGGTGCCGATGACCGGCGAAGGCAACAACGGTTTTCTGCGGGCCTGGAAGCAGACCGGCGTGAAGAGCGTCGCTCCGTTGTTCACGCCCGGACTCGGCGCCGCGGTGGTGCGTGCGTCCGTCGCTTTGCTCGAAGGCAAGCCGCTCTACAAGTCGTACTTTTCGGCGCCCGCTGCCGTGCAACAGGGCGATCTCGACAAGTTCTACCGGCCCGACCTGAACGACGCCTACTGGCTGCCTTCGACCTTGCCCGAAGCCAAGCTCAAGGAAATGTTCCACCGCTGAGTCAGCGTCATGTCCACGAACACGGCACAGCCGCCGAGGACCGGCGACGGGGCGGTGCGCGACCTGATCGTGGTGCGCGGCGTCTCGAAAGCGTTCGGATCCACCGCGGCGCTGCGCGATGTCAGCCTGGTGGGTCGCTCGGCTTCCATTCATGCCATCACCGGCGAGAACGGTGCCGGCAAGTCGACCCTCATGAAACTGCTGGCTGGCGTGCACCGGCCGGATGCAGGGGAGCTCTTGGTCGACGGCCAGTCGCTGCGGTTGAACAGCCCGACCGCTGCGCGCCACGCCGGCATCTCGACCGTGTTCCAGGAGCTGACCGTATTGCCCAACCTGACGGTCGGCGAGAACCTGATGCTGGGGCGGGAGCCGACGTATTTCGGCATGCTCGACCGCTCCCGCATGCTGCGTGAAGCGCGCGACGTCTTGCGCCGCATCGGCATCGAGCTCGATCCGGATCGCCTCTGTGGCAGCCTGACCGTCGGCGAGCAGCAGTTGGTCGAGGTCGCCAAAGGCGTGTCGACCGACGCCAAGGTCTTCATATTCGACGAGCCCACGGCCGCGCTGAATCGCGCGGAGGTCGACAAGCTCGAAGCTCTGCTGGCGAGCCTGAAGGCGCAGGGCAAGCTGGTCTTCTATATCAGCCATCGGCTCGACGAAATTTTCAGGCTGTGCGACACGGTGACGGTGCTGAAGGACGGGCAACTCGTCGCCACCGAACCCACCACGGCGCTGACGCCCGAGCGGCTCGTCACCTTGATGGTCGGGCGTCCGCTGCAGGCCTTGTTCCCGCCGCGCGACGGCAGCGATTCCGGAGCTCTCGCGCTCGACGTCCGTTCGCTTACGCCGCACGCCAGTGGACCGGCGGCGCGCTTCCAACTGCGGCATGGCGAGATCGTCGGTCTCGGCGGTCTGGAGGGTCAGGGCCAACGCGAGATCGTGCGGTCGTTGGCCGGCGTGATGCGCCCCGCGCACAGCGACGTATGGAGAAGCCGCGCGGGCGAACAGCCCGCGCGTTTCGACCCGCGCGAGGGTGTCGTGCGGGTCGTGGAAAACGGCCTCGGCCTGATTCCGGAGGACCGAAAACTGGAGGGCCTGTATCTGGAGCTGCCGATCATCGACAACGTCTGGCTGGGCGGGCTGCGCGGCATGGGGCTGCTGCGCAAGGCGCCGCGCGATCGCTCGGTCGTGACGCGCATCGCCGAGCGCATGCAGCTGCGGGCACGCGACTTGGCGCAAGAGGTGGGCGCGCTGTCGGGGGGCAACCAGCAGAAGGTGATGCTCGGTCGCTGGCTCGCGGCCGGCGTCGATACCTTGCTGGTCGAGCAGCCGACCCGCGGCGTCGACGTGGGCGCCAAGGCCGAGATCTACACCCTGCTGCGCGAGTTCGTCCAACAGGGCGGCGCGGTGCTCGCGGTATCGAGCGATTTGCTGGAACTCATCGGCCTGTGCGACCGGATCCTCATGGTGCGCGGCGGCGAGATCGTCGGTGACGTCCAGGCCGAGGCGGCCACCGAAGAATCGCTGCTGGCGCTCGCGCTTTCCGGTGCGTGCGAGACGGCCGCATGAGCAAGACGCGCTCCGGCCTCAGCCGCTACACGATCGGCCTGCCGATCCTGCTGTTCATCGTGCTCGCGGCGGCGGTGCCTAATTTTTCGGAGACACGCAACCTGGCCAACATCAGTGCGCAGATCACCGCGCTGCTGATCGTCACGCTGGGTCAGCTGGTGGTCGCGCTCATCGCCGGAATCGACCTGTCGGTAGGCTCGGTGATGAGCCTCGCGAGCTGCATCGTGGCGACCCATGCCGACCCGGTCGTGGGCATCGCGCTGGCACTGGCGTTGGGCGTTGTCGTGGGCCTCGTCAATGGCCTTGGCGTGGCGTTCGCCAACATCCATCCGCTGGTGATGACGCTCAGCTCGATGACGTTTCTGCAGGGCCTGGCCTACCTGATCCTTCCGATCCCGGGCGGCCAGGTGGCGCCCGGTCTGGGCCTGCTGGCCAATGGCAGCCTGTGGGGTGTTCCGCTGGCGCTGTTCTGGTGTGTGCTGTTCGCCGCGCTGGTGGCATGGCTGCTGCACCGCTCGCGTCTGGGGCTGCACATCTTCGCGGTCGGCGCCAACGCCCGCAGCGCCAGCCTCAACGGGGTGCGCACCCAGGGCGTCGTGGTCGCGGCTTACGTCATCTGCAGTCTGCTGGCGGTGGTCGCAGGGGTTTACCTGGCAGCCCGCGTCGCGTCGGGCGACCCGAGCATGGGCGCGTCGTTCAGTCTGGAGTCGGTGACCGCCATCGCCCTTGGCGGCGTTCAGCTCACGGGCGGTGTCGGCAGCATCATCGGGGTCGTCACCGGAGCCCTCAGCCTCGGCTTGATCACCAACGGCATCAACCTCTTCGGCATCTCGCCTTTCCTGCGCGGCGCGATCACCGGCGTTCTGTTGCTGGCGGCCGTGTGTTCGCAGCGTCGCGCGGCGGTGGGCTTGTGAGCACGCAAGCGCCGTCGGTTCCGGGCGTGGTCGCAGTGGGCCGTGCTGCGTCGCGCTGGCGCGCGATCGCTGCGGCGATCGTCGCCGTGCCGCCGGCCTATCCCGGAACCGTGATCCTGCTGTTGCTGGCCGCCTTCATGCGGCCCCAGTTGCTGTCGCTCACGCTGCTTCCGTTGATCGTCCGCCAAGCAGCGCCGCTCGGCCTCGCGGTGATCGGGCAGTCGCTCGTCATGCGGGCGCGATCGATCGACCTGAGTTCCGGCGGCGTGATCGTCGCCGTGTCGTACATCCTGACGAGCGGCCTGTTCCGGGTGCCCGATGCCGTCGCGATGGCGATGTGCGTGGTGCTCGGGTTGGTGGTCGGGACGATCAACGGGCTCCTGATCGTGCGCGCCCGGGCGTCGTCGATGATCGTGACGCTCTCCGCCGCGATGATCCTGCTCGGCGTCGTGATCGCGCTGTCGCAGTTCCGTGCGCCGGGTGATGCGCCAGAGTTCCTGAGGGAGCTCGCGCGGTTGCGATTGAGCGGCATACCCGTGCCGGTGCTGGTCTGGCTGGCCATGCTGATTCCTGCCGCTCTGCTGCTCAAGGTGACCGTGTTCGGGCGCTACCTGGACGCGGTCGGCGCGAACCCGCAGGCCGCCGCGCTGTCCGGCATTCCGTACTTGCGCGTGATCTTCGTCGGGCATGTCGCCTCGGCCCTGATCTCGGTGTTGTGCGGCTTCATCCTGGTGGGCTTCGTCGGTGTCGGGAGCGTCACGCTCGGGCAGGAACTGGCGCTGAATTCACTCGCCGCAGCGATTCTCGGTGGCGTCAACTTCGGCAACGGCAAGGGCGGCATGGCGGGGCCGGCGGTGGCCGCTTTCATGCTCACCTTCCTGTTCAACTTTCTGACCAGCCTCGGCCTCGGCGAGCCGGGTCGACTGATGCTGCAGGGCGCCATCATCGCCGGCGCTGCGTTGATCTACAGCATCGGAAAACGTTGACCGGGCCACGACCCGCTTTTTCTTGAGACAAGGAAATCCCATGACAGACGAACCCATCCTTTCCGGCGCCGAACCCTTCTTCTTCAAGGGCAACGACATCGGGGTGTTGCTGTGCCATGGCTTCACCGGCACCACGCAGAGCATGCGTTACCTCGGTGAGCAGTTGCACGGCGCCGGCTACACCGTCATCGGCCCGCGCCTCAAAGGCCACGGCATATCGCCGCAGGCGATGGCCAAAACGACCGCCGGTGACTGGATCGATTCGGTCGACGAGGCACTGGTCGAGTTGCGCAAGACGTGCTCGAAAATCTTCATGGCCGGTCTTTCTATGGGCGGCACGCTGACGCTCTACACCGCGGCGAAGCACGCCGATGTCATCCAGGGCGCGATCCCGATCAACGCTGTCGTGCACATTGGAAAAGCCGAGATGGCCGGCGTGGCGTTCGACCGCTCGATGCCCGAGACGCTCCCGGGCATCGGCTCTGATGTGAAAGACCCGAACGTCACCGAGCTCGCATACAAGGAGGTGCCGGTGTCGGCATTCAGTCAAGTCTATGCGCTGGCGGCGGTGACGCAAGACCTGCTTCCACTCATCAAGTGCCCGACGCTGGTGATCCAGTCGCGCGAGGACCATGTCGTCAATCCGTCCAACGGCCCGCGCATCGTCGGACTCGTGGGTTCGGGTCGCGTCGAACTGCTGTGGCTCGACGATTCGTATCATGTCGCCACGATCGACAACGACAAGGACCTGATCGCGCGCCAGACCATTGCCTTCATCCGCTCGATCGCGGGCGTCTGACCGGGCCGGTGCGGCTTGCAGCGCGGGTTCGTGAGCAAGATATGAATGCAGGTTTAAACCCGATGGCGTCGATCGAAGCGGCCAGCTCCAAAAACGCCATGCGCCGCGTCTTCGACGTGCAGCGCGCCGCCTTCGCCGCCGACATGGCGCCGTCGCATGCGGTGCGGCTCGACCGGCTCGACCGCCTCTTCGCCATGACCGAGCGCATCGCGTCGGCCCTCGAAAGCGCCGCCTCTGCCGACTTCGGCCATCGCCCCGTGCAGGTCACGCGCCTGGCCGACGTGATCATGGTGCTGTCTGCCATCAAGCATGCGCGCCGCCATCTCAAGGCGTGGATGAAAGCCCGCCGCGCGCCGACGGCGTTGGCCTTTTGGCCGGGCTCGAACCGCATCGTTGCGCAACCGCTCGGCGTGGTCGGCGTAGTGAGCCCGTGGAACTACCCGTACCAGCTGGCGATGGGCCCGGCGATTGCCGCACTCGCCGCCGGCAATCGGGTGATGATCAAGCCGTCGGAACTGACGCCGCGAACATCGGAGCTGATGCGGCAGGCTGTCGCCGAGACTTTCGCGCCCGACGAGTTGACCATCGTCACCGGCGACGCCGACATCGGCACGGCGTTCGTCGCGTTGCCGTTCGACCATCTGCTCTTCACCGGCTCTACCGCGGTGGGCCGCCGCGTCGCGCTCGCGGCTGCGGTCAACCTCACACCGGTCACGCTGGAACTCGGGGGCAAATCCCCTGCGTTGTTGAGCCCCGACGTGAATATGAAGCACGCCGCCGCGCGGCTGGTCATGGGCAAATTGTTCAACGCCGGCCAGACCTGCATCGCGCCCGATTACGTGGCCGTGCATCGCCAGGCCATCGACGCGTTCGCGGAGGCGATGCGCCTTGCGGTGTCGCGGCAATACCCGACCATCGCGGGCAATGCCGACTACACCGGCATCGTTAGCGAGCGCCATTTCGCGCGGCTGCAGGCGCTGGTCGACGATGCGCGTGTGCGCGGCGCGCGTGTCATACCGCTGCATCCCGAAGGCCTGGCCGCGCAGGCCGACACGCGCACCTTCCCGCCGATGCTCATCCTCGACGCGACCGACGACATGCGGGTGATGCAGGAAGAAATCTTCGGCCCGCTGTTGCCGGTGCTGGCCTACGACGCACTCGACGACGCCATCGGCTACGTCAACCGGCACGAGCGCCCGCTGGCGCTGTACTGGTTCGGCGCCGACAAGGCCGACCGCGACAAGGTGCTGGCCCGCACCATCTCGGGCGGCGTCACGGTCAACGATTGCATGTGGCACTTCGGGCAGGAAGACCTGCCCTTCGGCGGCGTGGGCGCGAGCGGCATGGGGGCGTACCACGGGGAGTACGGCTTTCGCACCTTCAGCATGAACAAGCCGGTGTTCTTTCAGTCGCCGCTGTCGGGTACGCGCCTGCTGTTTCCGCCGTACGGAAAGACATTCGAGCGGATGACGCGGCTGCTCAAGATCATCACCTGATAAGCAAGCGCTCGGCCTATAGCCAGTTGCCGCCGCTCGGCATCTGGATCGTCGTCTCCGGCGTGCCGCTGTCGACCAGCGAGCCGACCGCGATGCCCAGGATCGAGACGAAGATGCTGGCGAAAAAGGCGGTCCAGAAGCCCGACACCTTGAAGCCGCGCACCAGCGCCGACACCAGCAACACCATCAGCGCGTTGATCACGAGCAGAAAGAGCCCGAAGGTGAGCAGCGTGAGCGGCAAGGTCAGCACGATGAGCAATGGCTTGACCAGCGCGTTGGCCAGGCCGAGCAGCAGGGCGGAGACGACGAGCGCCGAAGTGCTTTCGAACTTCAGGCCTCGGAAGATCAGGCTGGCGACCCACAGCGACAGTGCCGTGATGGCCCACTGAACGAGAAAAGGCATCAGGTTTTGCATCGATCGATCATAGGGCGATCAGCCGGTGCACCACCGTTCAGCGCGCGTCGTGAAAGATCAGCCCCATCGTCTCGCGCCGACCCGATCGCACGCGGCTGACGCCGTGCCGCATCGCTACGCGATAGACGCCACGCGTCCCCGTCACCGGCCGTTGGTTGACCGCGAAGATCACCGCTTCCCCCTGCGCCAGCGGCACGACCTCGGCCCGTGACTGCATGCGCGGTCGTTGCTCGGTCAGGACGAACTCGCCGCCGCTGAAATTTTGCGGCGCACTCAGCAGCACGGTGAGCTGCAGCGGGAATTGCAGGTCGCCGTACAGATCCTGGTGCAGGCAGTTGTAGTCGCCGGCGTCGTAGCGCAGCAGCAGCGGTGTCGGGCGGAGTTGACCGGCGCCATGACACCGTGCGAGGTAGCTGGCGTGGTCGAGCGGGTAGTCGGCCGGCAGCTTCATCGCGCTCGCCCATGCGTTGGCGAGCGGCGCGAGGCGCGTGTACATCGCGCTGCGCAACCCGACGATGGCCTCCGGCAGCGGGTTGTCGAAGTACTGGTACTCACCCTGGCCGAAGCCGTAGCGCTGCATGACGACGCGGCTGCGAAACAGCGCGGGGCGGTCGTACAGGGCGGTGAGCGCATGGCATTCGGCGGCGGTGAGCAAGGGGCCGGTGGCGGCGCAGCCGCGTGCGGCGAGATCGTCGAACAGGCGTGGCCAGTCGAGCCGGTCCAGGCGGTCCGTGGGGGTTTGAGTCATGGGTCGGGGCAGAAAAAGCAGCAGCGTGTGCCACAGGGAAAGCGGAAAGGGCGGGGTGGCTTTGGTCGATCGCGCAGTCTGCTGCTGCTTGCTGCAAGGTGCACGCCGTTTCCGGACCCGTGTTTGCAGAATAATCGGGGCCGGCAGCAACAAGGAGACAGCATGGGCGCGCAGTGGAAAGCAAAACACAAGGACCTGGCGGCCAACGCCCGAGGTCGGGTCTTCGGCAAATTGGCGAAGGACATCATGATCGCGGCGCGCGGCGGCGCCGACCCGGCCTCGAACGCCCGGCTGCGGCTGGTGGTCGAGCAGGCGCGCAAGGTGTCGATGCCCAAGGAAACGCTCGACCGCGCCATCAAGAAGGGCGCCGGCCTGACCGGCGAGGCGGTGCACTTCGATCATGTGATCTACGAAGGCTTTACGCCGCATCTCGTGCCGTTGATGGTCGAGTGCCTGACCGATAACGTGAACCGCACTGCATCCGAAATGCGGGTGCTGTTTCGCAAGGGCCAGCTCGGATCGTCGGGCTCGGTGGCGTGGGATTTTGACCACGTCGGCATGATCGAGGCCGAGCCTTCGACCAAGGATGCAGACCCGGAAGTGGCTGCCATCGAAGCCGGCGCGCAAGACATGGAGCCGGGCGCGGAAGACGGCACGACGATGTTTTTGACCGACCCCGCCGACCTCGATCTGGTGAGCCGCGCGTTGCCGGCGCAAGGCTTTTCGGTGCTGTCGGCCAAGCTCGGCTACAAGGCGAAGAACCCGGTCGATCCGGCCACGCTGAGCGCCGAACATCTGGAAGAGGTCGAAGCGTTTCTGGCGGCGATCGATGCCAACGACGACGTGCAGAACGTGTTCGCGGGATTGGCGGGCTAGACCTGCAAAGCAGGAACGGCGCGCTGTCCGATTGCCATGCGGCACAACGGGCGTCAGCATCTTCTCCAGTGCACGCATACCGCGCAACGTAACCCGAACCTAAAGGACATTGCATGGCATCCCTTTCCGACAATTCCCCCGTCTGGTTCATCACCGGCTGCTCCACCGGCTTCGGCCATGAACTCGCCACACTCGTGCTCGCGCGCGGCGGACGTGCAGTGGTCACGGCGCGCGACAAGGCAAGGCTGGCTCCCTTGATCGAAGGCGCTGGCGATCGCGCACTGGCACTCGATCTCGATGTGACCGATGCGGCGCAGATCGCGTCGGCTGTCGCGGCCGCCGAGTCGAAGTTCGGCCGCATCGACGTGCTCGTCAACAACGCGGGCTATGGCTATCAATCGTCGGTGGAAGAAGGCGACGAGGCCGAGATCCGCGCGCAGTTCGATGCCAACGTGTTCGGTCTCTTCGCGATGACGCGCGCGGTGTTGCCCGGCATGCGCGCACGGCGCAAGGGCCATGTGCTCAATGTCACCTCGGTGGCAGGCTTCCTCGGCTTTCCGGGCTCCGGCTACTACGCGGCGAGCAAGCACGCGGTCGAAGGTTTCTCGGATGCGCTCGCGTTCGAAGGCGAGCCGCTGGGCATCAAGGTGACCTGCGTGGCACCAGGTCCGTTTCGTACCGACTGGGCCGGTCGCTCGCTGAAGCAGACGCCCAACCGCATCGCCGACTACGCCGAAACGGCCGGCGCACGGATGAACACGACCGCGACCAAAACTGGCACGCAGCCTGGTGACCCGGCACGCGCCGCGGCCGCGATGATCCACATCACCGAGATCGACAATCCGCCGCGGCATCTGGTGCTCGGCGCCATCGGTTTCGAGAACGTGACCAAGACGTTGAAGAAGAGCCTGGCAGAGATCGAGCAGTGGAAAGAAACCAGCGTGGGCACCGACTTTCCGGCCACGTGATTGCAGCGTTACGCGCGCGCCTGGCCCACCAGCCACTCCCCGAACGACTTCAACAGCGCCCGCTCGTCGCCGCGATCGGGCATCACCAGGTAGTAGTTGCGCTCGCCGGACAACGGCTTGGCACACGCTACGACCAGGTCGCCGCGACGCAGCTCGTCTTCGACCAGCATCGTCGGCATCAGCGCGACGCCCAAGCCATGCGTCGCTGCGCCGGCAAGGATCGAGAACAGCTCGTAGCGCGGGCCGCTGCGTGCGTTGGGCGCGTCGACTTGCTGCGCGTCGCACCATTGCCGCCAGCCATCCGGTCGCGTGCTCATTTGAAGCAACGGCAGCTTCGCGATGGCTGCCGGCGTGACGGCCTTGCCGCGCGGTAAAAGGCGTGGGCTGCATACCGGCACCACGTCTTCTCGCATCAAAAGCAGCGCGCGCGTGCCGGCCCAGTTGGCGACCTGCGCAGGCGTGCCGGCATACAGCGCGGCGTCGAACTCGGCGTCGGCGAACAGAAAGGGGCGTGTGCGGGTTTCGATGTGCACGACCACGTCGGGCTGCAGCCGCGCGAAGTCGGGCAGGCGCGGCACCAGCCAGCGCGTGGCAAAGGTCGGCACTGCGGCCAGCGCCAGGGAGCCGCCCTCGCCCTGGTGTGCCATGGCGTCGAGCGTGTCGCGCTCCATGGCTTCGAGGCGCTTGGTGATCTGGCGTGCGTACGCAGCACCGCTGGCGGTGAGCGCCACGCCGTGCCGGGTGCGGCGGAACAGGGCGATGCCGACGAAAGCTTCGAGCGTCGCGATCTGGCGCGAGACCGCGCTTTGCGTCAACGCCAGCTCTTGCGCGGCGCGCGTGTAGCTTTCGTGGCGGGCCGCAGCGTCGAAGCAGACCAGTGTTTGAAGGGGCGGAATCTTGCGGCGCATTCAGGGCTTTCGGAGGTTCATGTATTCCATCGACGCATATCTGACTGAGTATTGCTCGTTTGCGCCAGGCTGCGTGCGTCGCTACGATCAAGCCAATCACCTCACCTCATTTCCGGAGACAGCCTCATGGCCGCCAAAGCGCAATTTCACTGGGACGATCCACTCCTGCTCGACCAGCAACTCACCGAAGACGAGCGCATGGTGCGCGACGCGGCCAACGCCTACTGCCAGGAGCGGCTGTTGCCGCGCGTGGTCGAAGGCTTTCGCTCGGGCGAGACCGACCCGGCGATCTTTCGCGAAATGGGCGCACTGGGCTTGCTTGGCCCGACGATCCCTGAAGAGTACGGCGGCCCCGGCCTCAACTACGTCTGCTACGGCCTGATCGCGCGTGAAGTCGAGCGCGTCGACTCGGGCTACCGCTCGATGGCCAGCGTGCAAAGCTCGCTCGTCATGGTGCCGATCTACGAATTCGGCACTGAGGCGCAAAAGCAGAAGTACCTGCCCAAGCTCGCGACCGGCGAGTGGATCGGCTGCTTCGGCCTGACCGAACCCGACCACGGCTCCGACCCCAGCAGCATGGTCACGCGCGCCAAGAAGGTGCCGGGCGGTTATTCGATCAGCGGCGCCAAGATGTGGATCAGCAATTCGCCGATCGCCGATGTTTTCGTCGTGTGGGCCAAAGAGGTGAGCGAGAGCGGCACGGTCGGTCCGATCCGCGGCTTCGTACTTGAAAAGGGCATGAAGGGTTTGAGCGCTCCGGCCATCCACAGCAAGGTCGGCCTGCGTGCCAGCATCACTGGCGAGATCGTGATGGACGGCGTGTTCTGCCCTGAAGAAAACGCCTTCCCTGAAGTGCAGGGTTTGAAAGGTCCGTTCACCTGCTTGAACAGCGCACGCTACGGTATCTCCTGGGGCGCTCTCGGTGCGGCTGAAGACTGCATGCACCGTGCACGCCAGTACGTGCTCGACCGCAAGCAGTTCGGCCGCCCGCTCGCCGCCAACCAGCTGATCCAGAAGAAACTGGCCGACATGCAGACCGAGATCGCGCTGGGTCTGCAGGGCTGCCTGCGCCTCGGTCGCATGAAGGACGAAGGCACGGCGTCGGTCGAGATCACCTCGATCATGAAGCGCAACTCGTGCGGCAAGGCACTCGACATCGCACGGCTGGCGCGCGACATGATGGGTGGCAACGGCATCAGCGACGAGTACGGCGTCGCGCGGCACTTGGTCAACCTCGAAGTGGTCAACACCTACGAGGGCACGCACGACATCCATGCGCTGATCCTGGGCCGCGCCATCACCGGCATCGCTGCTTTCGCGAACTGATCCGACCAGACTTCATTGGGTAGACATGGCAGCAGCAGCCCTCGACGGCATCAAGGTTCTCGATCTTTCGCGCGTGCTCGCAGGCCCGTGGTGCACGCAGATCCTGGCCGACCTGGGCGCCGATGTCGTCAAGATCGAGCGACCTGGCGTGGGCGACGACACGCGCACCTGGGGCCCGCCTTTCCTGAAAGATGCGGAAGGCAACACGACCAATCAGTCGACCTACTACACCGCATGCAACCGCAACAAGCGCTCGGTCACCATCGACATGACGACGGCCGAAGGCCAGGCGCTGTTGAAGCGCATGGCGGCGCAGAGCGACATCCTGGTGGAGAACTTCAAGACCGGCGGACTCGCGCAATACGGGCTCGACCAAGAGAGCCTGCGGGCTGCCAATCCACGGCTTATCTACTGCAGCGTGACCGGCTTCGGTCACGATGGTCCGCACGCCACGCGCGCTGGCTATGACCTGATGATCCAGGCGACCAGCGGCATGATGAGCATCACCGGCCGGCCCGACGAAGTGCCCGGCGGTGGACCATTGCGCGTAGGCGTGGCGCTCACCGACCTGTTCACCGGCGTCTATGCGAGCACCGCCATCCTCGCCGCGCTCGAAGTGCGGCACCGCACCGGCGAGGGCCAGCACATCGACATGGCGCTGCTCGATGTCGGCATGGCGATTTTGGCGAACCAGGCTAGCGCTTTTTTGAACACCGGCGTGGCGCCGCATCGACAGGGCAACAGCCATCCGAGCCTGGCGCCGTACCAGGACTTTCATACGCAAGACGGCTCGATGCTGCTGGCGATCGGCAACAACGGCCAGTTCGCGCGCTTCTGCGAGGCCGCCGGCCATGCCGAGTGGGCGAGCGATCCGCGCTACGCCACCAACACGTTGCGCGTGAGGCACCGCGAGGTGTTGATCCCCGACATGGAAGCCGTCACGCGCACGCGGACCACCGCCGCGTGGATCGCGCTGCTCGAAGACAAGGCCGTGCCCTGCGGCCCGATCAACGACATCGCGCAAGCCTTCGACGACGAGCAGGTGAAGTCGCGTGGCCTCGCCGTGACGATGCAGCGCGATGCCGGCGACGGCATCGAAAGTATCGTGGGCGTCGCGAGCCCATTGCGCCTGCAGGCCACGCCGCCGGTGTTGCGTCATGCGCCGCCCGCGCTAGGTCAGCACACCGACGAGGTGTTGGCCGAACTCGGCATGGGCGCGGCGCAGATCGCGGCACTGCGAACGGCGGGCGTGCTCTGACGCTGCACCGGCGCTCGAGCGAAGAGCGTGCAGAGCGCGCAGCGGCCGCGCCTGCGCCCGATACGCTGACGCCGGCCGATCGCTACGCCGAGCTCTTTGCGGCGGTGCAGGGCGCGCGCGTCTTCGCCGACAGCAAGACTTTCGTCGATTGCGCGCCGCGCATCGATCCTGCAGCGATCCTCGCGGCGTACCGCGCGCAACGTGACCGGGCAGACTTCGATCTGCCGGCTTTCGTCGATGCGCATTTCGAGGTGCTGCAGCCGACCCCCAGCGATTACGTGTCGGTGCCGGGTCAGCCCATCGCCGATCACATCGACGACCTGTGGCGCGTGTTGACACGGGAGCCGCTCGACCATCCGCCGCGCGGCTCGTTGCTGCAGGTGCCGCACGCCTACGTGGTCCCGGGTGGCCGCTTCGGCGAGCTGTACTACTGGGATTCGTACTTCACGATGCTGGGCTTGTCGGCGAGCGGCAAGGCCGGGTTGCTGCACGACATGGTCGGCAACTTCGCGCACCTGATCGACACCTATGGCCATGTGCCGAACGGCACGCGCACCTATTACCTGACGCGGTCGCAGCCACCGTTGTTCGCCTTCATGGTCGAGTTGGCGGAACAACTCGACGATGCCGACGGCATTGATTTTTTACGGCAGTTGAAGCGTGAGCACGCGTGGTGGATGAGCGGCAGCGACGCGCTCGAATCGGATCGGACAAGCGAAACGGGCGCCGCGAACCGCCGTGTCGTGCGCTTGCCCGATGGCGCATTGCTGAACCGCTATTGGGACGAGCGCGACACGCCGCGCGAAGAAGCCTGGCTCGAAGACGTCACGACCGCCAAGGCCGCGGAAGCCCAGGGGCGCGACGCTTCGGAGGTGTGTCGGCACCTGCGCGCGGCGGCCGAATCCGGTTGGGACTTCAGTTCGCGCTGGCTGACCGAGCCGTTGCAGTGCGATGCGGATGCGGCCGTGAAGGGCGGCGCGGCCGACGCCGCATCGCTGGCCGGCATCTGCACCACCGACATCGTGCCCGTCGATCTCAACGCCCTTTTGTACAAGCTCGAATCGGTGATCGCGACCGTGTCTGCACGCGCCGGCGATGCGGTCGGCGCAAGCGACTTCGCGAACCGCGCTTCCGTGCGCAAGGCGGCCGTCGTGAAGTGGCTTTGGGACGATGCGCAGGGCGCGTTCTTCGATCACGACTGGCGGCTCGGCCGTCGCCGCAGTTGCCTGACGGCTGCCGGCATCGCAACGCTGTTCGCCGGCCTCGCCGATCCGGCGCAGGTCGAAGCGATGGCGGCAACCGTTTCGCGCAGGCTGCTGGCCCCCGGCGGCCTGTCGACCACCGCATGCACCAGTGACCAGCAGTGGGACCAACCCAATGGATGGGCCGCGCTCCAGTGGATGGCGATCCAGGGCTTCGCGCACTACGGCGAGGAAGCACTGGCACGCACCATCGCGCACCGCTGGCTGGCCACCGTGGCCGCGGTGTACGAGCGCGAAGGCAAGCTGGTCGAAAAGTACACGCTGCGCCAGCAAGAACACGACGCGTCGGCTGGCGGCGGAGGCGGTGAGTACCCGTTGCAGGACGGCTTCGGCTGGACCAACGGCGTCACGCGGGCATTGCTGGCAGCACATCCGGCGCACACCGCCAACGACTGCGTCTCGAACGCACCGATGCCGACGCACCGTTAGCCCGACCGGAAAACGGTCCTGCCCATGCGTGGTGTGGGCGACAAATCGCGGCATCCAGGCGTTGGCACGGCCTGGAACGAAGATTGCGGTGAAGGAAGTAATCGACACTTTTGTCGGTATTTTTTCCCGACACGCAGGCATCGCCGATCCCATGAAAGCCCTCGACCAACTCATTCGCGACGTGCCGCCCGGACGCACGATCGTCGTGCGTGCGCAGGCGCTTGGCTTGAGCGAGAGTGCGTTCGTCAGGTTCGTGAACGAAATCAAGGAAGACGAAGGCATCGACGATTTCGATCTGGTTCAGCTGCACCGTTTGGGCGACAGCGGATGGCAATCGCTCGACTTGCTGGCCGCGGGTGCCGCGAGCGGCGCAGTCGACGCGGTCTCGCTGCGCCGACGCAAGGCCTAGCTGCGGTCGGGCGACTGAGGTCGCCCGGGGGTCGTCCGGGCGGCCGTCCGGAGATAAGCTGCGCCGGTCTGCCTTTGCCAGTAAACCGAGGAATCCGCCATGTCGAATCGCCCGTCCGTTCCCCACGCTGACCGCGCGCATGCCGTGGCGCTCCCCAGGTCGGGCCGAATCGCCGGCCTCTACGACGGCGCGTTTCTGGCAGACGCCTTCGCGATTCGCCTGCCGGCCGGCGCAACGCACGACCCGCTCGCACTCGCGCGCTTCGCCCTCGAACGTCCGGCGCCATGGGTCGACCGCCTGATGAAGGTGCGCGACGGCGTCGTTTCTTTCTTCGGCCTCAAAACCGCCAAAGCACTGCGTGCCGACACGTCGACTCGCACGCCGCGTGTCGGCATCTTTCTGATCTACGAAACGCATACCGATGAAGTCGTGCTCGGCGAGGACGATCGGCATCTGGACTTTCGGGTGTCGGTGCGGCGCGGCACGTCTGCCACGGCGGGCGAAGTCGACGAGCTGGTCGCAGTCACGGTGGTGCATTGCCACAACCTGCTGGGCCGCAACTACATCCGGCTGATCGCGCCGTTCCACCGCATGGTGGTGCGTTCGGCGCTCGACCGCGCAGCGCGTTCGGGCTGGCCGATGGCTGCTGCCGCCTGACCTGGGCGATCACCTGCGCGATGGCCTGCGTGGCTGATCAGCGCACCTTCGACGCGTACCCGCCCTCGATCCAGGCCTCCGCGCTGGCCGACGTCAGCTTGAAGGTCGGTGGCACACGCGCCTCGCCCAGTTGCACGCCGGACTCGTCCTGCGCAGTGAGTACGGCGTAGGGGTTGTCTTCGTCCGGCACGATTTGCAGGGCGACGCGTATGCGCCCCGAGCCGTCGCCGATGTTGACGTGCTTGTTGAGCTGCCCGTGGAGCTGCTGCTCGTGACGGCGCAGCACTTCGGCAGCCGTTTTGACGAGCGTGTGAAAGGCAGAAGGGTCGAGCGGCTTCGGATTCTTCTTGTCGCGTCCCATGGTCCACGGGCCGACCAGTGCCGGCTCGGGGTCGCCGTGGCGCGTCATCTCGACCGCCCAGCCGTCGTCGTCTTCGTTCTTCACGACCTTGGCGGTCCAGACCTCGTCGCGCCAAAGCCTTGGTTCCTGAATGGGGAGGTTCTCTTCGCTATCGTTGTTGTCGTTCATGCCTGAAGTTTTGCACAAGGAGCCCATCGTGAATCCAATGTCCGATCGTTTGCGGCAGGCGCGCGCCCAATGGCACCACGTGGGCGACGAGCGCCCGGCCTTCGCCACCCCGCCGCAGCCAGGTCAGGAATCGGTCTGGGACTATCCCCGGCCGCCGCGCATCGCGCCTGATGCGCGTGAGGTCGTCGTCACATTCGGTGCGCTGGAGATCGCCCGCACGCGGCAAGCTTTGCGGGTGCTCGAAACAGCGAGTCCGCCCACCTTCTACCTGCCGCAAGCGGACGTGCAGATGGCACTGCTCGTTGCGGTCGCTGGCAATTCGTTCTGCGAGTGGAAGGGCGATGCGCGTTACTGGTCGGTGGTGGCGGGCGCCGATCGCCTCGACGCGGTCGGTTGGTCGTACCCAGCGCCGTTCGATGAGTTCGACGCGCTGCGCGACCACATCGCTTTCTATCCGCAGCAGCTGGTGTGCACCGTCGATGGCGTGCGGGCACAGCCGCAACCGGGTCGCTTCTACGCCGGCTGGATCACGCCCGAAGTGGTCGGGCCGTTCAAGGGAGAGCCGGGTTCCGGCGGCTGGTGATGCGACGCCCGGGTTGAGAAATCAGAACACCGACAAGCCGGTCTTTGCGACGAACAGCTCCAGCGCCCGCATGCCGAGCAGCGAGTTGCCGGTGGCGTCCAGCGCCGGCGACCATACCGCCAGCGTGAGCCGATCGGGCACCACCGCGACGATGCCGCCGCCGACGCCGCTCTTGCAGGGCAGGCCGATGTTGAAGGCCACGTCGCCTGCCGCATCGTAGGTGCCGCAGGTCAGCATCAGCGCGTTGATGCGCCGCGTCTGCCGCTCGTTGGTCACCTCCGAATCCTTGTCGAAGGGGTGCGCCCCGTCGCGGCACAGGAAGCCGGCAGCGCGTGCCAGTTGCCGGCAGTCCATGCGGATCGCGCACTGGTGAAAGTACGTGTCGAGCACCGGCGCCACGTCGTTGTCGAGCTTGCCGAAGCTCTTCATGAAGTTGGCCAGCGCGATGTTGCGGTAGCCGGTCGCGGCCTCGGACGCCGCCACTTCCGCATCGAACGCGATCGGCTCGCCGCTCAGGCTGGACACCAGCGCCAGGATGTCCGCCTTGGCGCTGCCGCGGTTTCCCTTGGCCTGCACGTGGCTCACCAGCCGGTCTGCCACTGCGATGGCACCGGCATTGATGAACGGGTTGCGCGGCTTGCCCTGCTCGTTCTCCAGCTGCACAAGCGAGTTGAAAGCGCTGCCCGAAGGCTCGCGGCCGATGCGCTCCCACAGCGCGTCGCCGAGGCGCTGCATGGCGAGCGTGAGCGTGAACACCTTGGACACGCTCTGGATCGAGAACGGTGTCGCGCTGTCGCCGGCCGCGGCTTCTTCGCCGTTGCAGGTGTGCAGTGCGATGCCGAGCTGCTTCGGGTCGATGGAGGCCAGCGCCGGAATGTAGCTGGCCACCTTGCCGTCCGCCCCGAGAAAGGGGCGCAGCGTGGTCACGATGTCCTCGAGTACGGCCTGGTAGTTCATCGCGACGATCGCCGGTTCACCAGCACGATGCCCGCCGCCACGCCCACCAGTGCGAGCACCAGTTGCAGCGTCAGCGCTTCGCCGAGCAGCACCACGCCGAACACCAGCGCAAAGAGCGGTGTCAAAAAACTGAACGACGACATCTGCGTGGCGGGATAGTGCCGCAGCATCCACATCCATGCCAGGTAGGTCGCGAAGGCGCCGACGATGGTCTGCACTGCAATGGAACTCCAGGCCCATGTCGAGTAGCTCAGGCTCCAGTGCTCCCCGAGCGCCATCGAGACGAAAGGGCACACGATGGCCGCTACGCCGACTTGATAGAACAGCGTCTTCTCGGGGCTTGCGGTTGCGAGCTTCGTCGTGCGCAGCGCCAGCGTCGTCAGGCCCCAAAGCATGCCGGCCGCAAGGCCCAGCGCGTCGCCCCGCAACTGGGTCGACGTGCTGTGGCCGAAGCTCTCGCTGAAAGCCAGCACGACGCCCGCGAAGGCGATGGCGAGACCGGTCCATTGCAGCGCGCGCATGCGCTCGGACGGCACCCAGCGCGGCAGCAGCAAGGCGACCCAGAACGGCGCTGTATAGAGGAACACGGTAAGGCGGGAGGCAGAAGTGTTCTGCAGCCCGATGTAGATGCCGATGAACTCGCCGGTGAAGAGCAAGCCGGCCAGCAAGCCGGCGCCCAGGGTGCCGTCGCGCTGGAACAGCGGTACGCTGCGCCACCGGCACCAGAGCCATAACAGCAGTACGGCGCCGGACGTGCGGATCGAGGCTTGCCACAACGGCGGGACTTCCGCGACGGTCGTCTTGATGAGAATTTGCTGCCCGCCCCATACGGCGCAGCAGACGATAAGGAGGGTGATGGCGAGGGCGTCGAGATGGGTTTTTCGTTCGATCATTCGGGGGGGTCGGGTCGCTGTCTGGAAACGTGAAGATAAACCTATCGGCATGGCCCACCCGGGGTGCGCTGGCGCGTGTGCGTCCCGACATTGGATCTAGGCCGCCGCGCCCGTCGGGGGCTACAGTGGATCGGAATGCACCCTTCCACCTCAACCACCAGACCGATCATGACCCCTCTGCCCTTGCTAGCCATCCCCGGCCTGATGAACGACGAACGCGTCTGGAAGCACCAGCATGCCGCCCTCGCGCCGGACCGCGAAGTGCACATTGCCGACATCACGGCGTACGGCAGTGTGCGCGAGATGGCCTCCGCTGCTCTGGCGAGCGCCCCCGGTCCGCGCTTTGCACTGGCGGGGTTTTCGCTCGGCGGTTATGTCGCCCTGGAGATGCTCCGGCAGGCACCCGACCGAATCGCAGCGCTGGCGTTGGTCGACACGGGTGCCCGTGCGGACACGCCGGAGTCGACCGACATGCGTAAGAGAATGATGGCTGCCGTGGGCGCCGCGCCGACCAACTTCGGCGCGGTGGCGACTGCCTTTCTCCCGCGCGTCATCCACCCTTCGCGGGCGCACGATGACGAACTGATCGACCTGTTCACGGACATGGCCAGGGCCGTCGGCGTCGAAGGATTCGTGCGGCAGCAACAAGCGGCCATGCTGCGCGTCGACAGCCGCCCCACGCTTCCGGATATTCGTTGCCCTGTTCTGGTGGTGTGCGGCCGCGAAGACCAGACCACGCCCCTCGCGCTCAGCGAGGAAATGGCCGCAATGATTCCCGGCGCCCGGCTGGTCGTGATCGAGGCGTGCGGGCATATGGCACCGCTGGAGCGACCTGACGAGGTGACGCAGGCCCTGGTCGAATGGCTGGGTCGGGCGCAGTAAACCGGGCCCCGGGATCGGCCAGACCAGTCCGAACCGGCCCCATGCCCGTGCCCAGGCCCGTCCAGGCCGCGCGCCACCAGCCTGCGCTGGCTAAAGAGGGTGCTCGGTGTAGAAGCGCCCGCCGTGATACAGCAACGGCGACGCGCCCACGTTGTGCGTGCAGCGCTCCACTTCGCCGACGAAGATGATGTGATCGCCTTCGTCGTAGCGGCTGCGGTTGAAGCATTCGAAACTCGCTGCCGCACCCACCAGCACGGGGGCGCCACTCAGCCCTTCGGTGAACGCGACATCGGCCCAGCGGTCGATGTTCTTGGTCGCGAAGCGTTGGGCCAGCGCCTTCTGGTTCGCCGCGAGGATGTTGACGGTGTAGTGCGATCCGGCGCTGATGGCCGGCATCGACGATGCGCTCAGCGCCAGGCTCCAGAGCACCAGCGGCGGATCGAGCGAGACCGAGTTGAAGCTGTTGGCCGTGAGCCCGACCAATTTGCCGTTGGCCGCGCGCGCAGTGACGATGGTCACGCCGGTGGCGAACATGCCCAGCGCGTTCCGGAACTCGTCGACCGAGAAAGAGGGCGCTTGCGCCTGGGCGGGGAGGGTCACTGGCATCACTGGCATCACTGGCTGAGCAGTCGTCTAAAAGAAGACCGTCATTCTGGCCGATCGCGCTGCGCTGCGCTGTCGTCGAAGCGCCTGTTCGCACGCGAACGCGACTAGCCAAAGAACCAGTAGCAGACCGCGATCGCCGCGACGACGCCGGCCAGTTCTGCCAGCAGCGCACAAGCCACAGCGTGTCGCGCCCGCTGGATGCCGACCGCGCCGAAGTACACCGCCAGCACGTAGAAGGTGGTCTCGGTGCTGCCCTGAATGGTGGCGGCGACCAGCGCCGGAAAGCTGTCGACGCCCTGGCTTTTCATGGTCTCGATCAGCATCGCGCGCGCCGCGCTGCCCGAGAAAGGCTTGACCAGTGCGGTCGGCAGCGCCTCGACGAAGCGTGCGTCCAGGCCGCCGGCCGTCACCAGCCAGCGCAGCCCGCCGAGCACGATGTCGAGCGCGCCCGAGGCACGCAGCACCCCTACGGCGCACAGCATGGCGACCAAGTAAGGCAACAGGTTCTTCGCGATGTCGAAGCCTTCTTTCGCGCCTTCGACAAAACATTCGTAGACCTTCACACGGCGCAGCGCACCGGCCACGACGAAGATAAGGATGATGCAGAACAGCACGAGGTTGCCGAGCAGCGACGACAGCGACGCGATGGCCGCCGCCGAGAGCGTGCCGAGCAGCGCCATGAAGCCGCCCAGCAGCAGCGCGCCCGGCAACAGATAGGCCAGCACCACCGGGTCCCACAGCCGCAGGCGCTGCACGACTGCGACCGACAGCAGGCCGACCAGCGTCGATGCGCTCGTGGCCAGCAAGATCGGCAAAAAGACCATCGTCGGGTCGGCCGAGCCCTGCTGCGCGCGGTACATGAAGATCGTTACCGGCAGCAGCGTGAGCGACGATGCGTTCAGCACCAGGAACAGGATCTGCGCATTGCTGGCCGTGGTCGTGCTCGGGTTGAGCGTCTGCAACTCGCGCATCGCCTTCAGGCCGATCGGCGTGGCCGCGTTGTCCAGGCCGAGCGCGTTGGCCGCGAAGTTCATCGTGATGAGGCCCAGCGCCGGATGGCCTGCCGGCACTTCCGGCATGAGCCTCCGGAACAGCGGCCCGAGCGCGCGGGCCAGTGCAGCGACGAGCCCCGCTGCCTCGGCGATGCGCAGGAAGCCAAGCCACAAGGTCAGCGTACCGAACAGCAGGACCATCACCTCGACCGACAACCGCGCCATCGCGAACAGGCTCTCGACCAGCGCTGCGAACACGGCCGCATCGCCGCCGATGAGCCAGCGCCCGAATGCGGCCAGCGCCGCCACCACGAAAAACCCCAGCCACAACCCGTTGAGCACGCGCGTCCTTCTCGATGCCGGCCGATGATAGAGGCGACCCGAGCCAGACCCAGAGATGTTCACGGCGGACTCAGGAGAAGGAATTCAAGACGATTGAGGGTGACTCGATGGCGGCGCGCACAGGCCGCAGTTCCTCACTACAGTTCGCCCATGCAGTTTCCCCCACGACATTTCACCAGCGGCCTTCTTGCGCTGGCGACCCTTTTGCTCGGCGGGTGCTTCACGCTGCCGCCTGCCGTGCCGAACACACCGAGCTACGCCATCACCGACGTCGCGAAGACGACGCTTGCCAAGCTGGCGGCGCAGGGCGCACCCCCCGTGGCGCCCGACGGCTCGCCGTTCTCCGGGTTCCGCCTGTTGCCCGAGGCGGCCTTCGCTTTCGATGCGCGCATCTCGCTGGCGCGCAATGCAGAGAAGTCGCTCGACGTGCAGTACTACCTCATCAACAACGACGACGTCGGTCTGCTCCTGCTGAGAGAGCTGCGCGAGGCGGCTGAGCGCGGCGTGCGCGTGCGCCTGCTGGTCGATGACCTCTACACCGGCGGAGAAGACGAGTTGTTCGCGTCGTTTTCGGCTTTTCCGAATGTCGAGGTGCGGTTGTTCAATCCGTTGCCGTCGCGGGTGAGTTCGCTGCCGGCCCGGCTGGCCTTGTCGATCTTCGATTTCGCACGCATCAACCACCGTATGCACAACAAGCTGCTGGTGGCCGACAACAGCTTCGCCGTCTCGGGTGGGCGCAACATCGCCAACGAGTACTTCATGCGCAGCACCGAGGCGAACTTCATCGACATGGACGTGGTGTCGAGCGGGCCGATCGTGCACGACATGTCGAAGGCGTTCGACATGTACTGGAACAGCTCGCACGTTTGGCCGATCGAGAGCATTGCTCCGCTCACCGTCTCGAAAGAGGAGGCGCGGCACCGCTTCGACGAGTTGGCGCGCACCGCTGTGCCCGACGTGCCGCTGCGGCCGCGCGACGTGCTCGAGAAATCGCCATTGGGCGAAGAACTGCTGACCGGCAGGATCGATCGCCGCTGGGCCACGGCGCATCTCTTCGCGGACAACCCCGACAAGATCACGCGCGACCGCAACGCGGCGTTTCGCGGCAGCGTGACCGAAGGGGCGTTGGGCGTGATCGACACCGCGAAGAAGAAAGTGGTCATTGCTTCGCCGTACTTCATTCCCGGGCCGATCGGCATGGCGATGATGCGCAAGCAGATCGACGCCAACGTCAGCGTGGTGGTAGTCACCAACTCGCTCGGCTCGACCGACGAGCCGCTGGCCTACGCGGGCTACGAGCGATACCGGGCCGACATGCTGAAGGTCGGCGTGACGATCTACGAAATCGCGCCGCGCTACACCTTCAACAAGCGCTTCGGCGATTTCGGCAAATCGATCAGCCGGCTGCACGCCAAGCTCGCGATGATTGACGACTCGCGCATGTTCGTGGGCTCGATGAATCTCGACCATCGATCCGCCGCGGTCAACACCGAACTCGGGCTGGTGATCGACAGCCCGCCGATGGTCGAGGAGTACAACAAGCTCGTGACCGGCCCACGCACCGACGACCTCGGCTACCGCCTGCGCCTGACGCCCGATGGCCGCCGCGCGCAGTGGGTCGAGTACGACGACGAGGGCGGCGACATCGTTCATGAAGACGTGCCGGGGGAGTTCCTGTGGCTGCGCTTCAAGAACTGGCTGCTGCTGCCGATCGTGGGGGAAGACCTGCTCTAGGCGCTTCGTTTCGCCTGCTTTTCACAATTCGCGGCGCCGCACAATCCGGGCGATGAATTTGCGCCGTCGTGATTTGAACAGGGCTGCTCTCTGGCTGGCCCTGGGAGCTTGGGGAGTGCGGCCGACGACGACACGTGCTGCAGGCGCGGTGGGTGCGCCGCGCTGGCAGGGCAATCCGTTTTCGCTCGGCGTGGCGAGCGGCCAGCCGCGGCCCGACAGCGTCGTTTTGTGGACACGCTTGCTGCCGGATGCGGCAATCGAATCGGGCTGGAATGCCGAGGCCGAGTGCCCGGTGCGCTACGAAATCTTCGGCGACGAGGCGCTGCGGCAATCGGTGCGAAGCGGCGAGGTCATGGCCTGGCCGTCACGCGCGCACAGCGTGCATGTACGCGCCGACGGGCTCGCGCCGGGGCGCAGTTACTGGTACCGCTTCACCTGCGGCAATGCGGTGAGCACGGTCGGGCGTACCTGCACCGCGCCAGCAGCCGATGGCGAGGTGCAACGCCTTCGTTTCGCCCTGGCCTCGTGCCAGCATTGGGAGCAAGGTTTCTTCACTGCCCACCGCGAGATCGCGCAGCGCGATCTCGACTTCGTGATGTTCGTCGGCGACTACATCTACGAGGGCAGCAGCCCGGCCTACACCGTACGGCAGCACGGCAGCTGGACGCCGCATACGCTGCCGCAATACCGGGCGCGGCATGCGCTCTACAAAAGCGACGCCGACCTGCAGGCTTCGCACGCCGCGCATCCGTGGATCGTGACGCTGGACGATCACGAGGTGGTCAACGACTACGCCGACGATCGCGATCCGGCGTACACCGATCCCGCGCGGTTTTTGCAGCGTCGGGCCGCTGCTTATCGGGCTTACTTCGAACACATGCCGCTGTCGGTTCCGCCGCAGGGCGCGGCCATGCAGATCCACGACCGATTTACATGGGGTCGGCTGGCCGACATCTGGACGCTCGATTCCCGCCAGCATCGCAGCCATCATGCGTGCCCCGATTCGCAACGCGACAACGGCCGCAGCGTGATCGGCTGCGCCGAGCTCGAAGACGCATCCCGCACCATGCTCGGCGCTGAGCAGGAGCAATGGCTGGCGGCTGGCCTCGCGGGGGCGGCGCGTCGCTGGAAGCTGATCGGACAGCAGACGCAGATCAGCGCCACCAGCGTCGACACGCCGCAAGGCCGCAGCGTCTGGACCGACGGCTGGGACGGATATCCGGCGGCGCGCCACCGCTTGCTGCAGGGCATCGCGGAGGCCGGCGTGCGCAATGTCGTCGCGCTCGGCGGCGACGTGCATCGCCATGCTGCCGCCAACCTGCGCGTGGTGCCTAACGATGCAGCGTCGCCGATCGTCGCGACCGAGTTCGTCGGCGGCTCGTTGACCTCGCGCGGAGCCAGCCAGGTCGCCATGGCGCGCATGCGCCGCGACAACCCGGACGTGCTGCATGCCCGAGGCGACGAGCGTGGCTGGGCACTGCTCGATCTGCGGCCCGATGCGTTGCAATGCGAGTTCAGGGCGACCGCACATCCGGTGGCGGCCGATGCGGTGTTCAGCCGGCAGGCGGCGTTCACTGTGCTGGCAGACCGTGCCGGGATCGAAGCGGCTTAACGAGGCTGCTTGGGCACGGTGATCAGCATGTCCGGTCGAAACGCATCCTGCTCCCCCTTGCTTCGGTAACCCAGGGGATTGGCGACCACCCGGCAGCCGTCTTTCACATAGTCGAAAGCGCAGTGCAGATGCCCGTGCAGCCAGAGGTCGGTGAGCGGCAACAGTCCATCCAGGGAATTGCAGAAGCCGGCGGTACCGGGTGCGAGGCCGTAACGCGGGTCGGCGCTGGCGAGCGTCGGTGCGAAGTGGGTGACAGCGACCGTGGGGCCGTCGAACGGTTCATTCAAGGCTTTGCCCAGCCACGCTTTACACGTAAGTGAGTGCTCTCTCAGCAGGTCGGACATGAAGGGCTGACCGCCTCGCGTGGTGGCGGCCTTTCTCAAGTAGAAGTCGGCAGCGCGCATCGCCTTGCCTCGCTTCTTGAGCGCCTGGGCCAGGCCGTCCGACGGTTCGATCAAGGCGTCGAAATCAGCCCAGAGGGTGGTCCCGACAAAACGCACGCCATCGATCACCAAAGTTTCGCGCTCGAGCCAGTGGATGCCGAGAACCCCGCAAAGTTGGCGCAGCCGCGAATGCGTGGCGTCGAAATCGGCGTTGTCGTATTCGTGGTTGCCAGGCACGTACAAGACAGGCACCGGCCAGCCATGCAGCGGAGAAAAGCGTGTGAGCCCGAAGTCCGGCTCGGTCAGCCGCGAGCCTTCCTGGTACGAGCCGACATCGCCGGCCAACACCAGCAGGTCGGCGCCCGGCGCCGGTGCAATCTGGAGGCGGGGATGGGATTCGATGTGCAAATCCGAGAGCAACTGCAGTTTCATCGTCGATTGGTTTTCATGGCGCCATGCAGAGCGCGCATAAGGTCGCTCTGGATATCTAAGGGATAACCCTTATTATTCTTCTCTACCTACTCAGGCGCCGCCCCCAGGCTGCGCAATGTCATGTTCAGTCTATTTGCCTTTTCAGCCACGTTCGTTCGTTCGTTCCTCCAAACCAGCGCCAGCGCGGCGCCCGAGAGCCTGGCTGCCGTGTTGATGGAGAGCGCTGGCAGCCGTGCCGGCAGCGACGCCCGCCAGGCACAAGAGCTGCGCGTCGCAGCCAGCGCCTGGCTCAGCGTCGTCCGCTGAGTACCGATGTTGCGAACGCCGCTGCGGCCGACCGCAGCAAAGCATCGCGCAGCCACTCGTGCGCATGGATGTGCTGCGCGCGCCGGTGCCACACCGCATCGACATGCACCAGCGGCTGGTCGAACGGCAGGTCGCGCATCACCAATCGCTCGTCCACCCCGGTGACGTTGACGAAGTGGCGCGGCAGCACGGTCAGCAAATCGGAGCCTGCGACGACACGGCCCGCGGTAAAGAACTGGTTCACCGTGACGGCGATGCGTCGTTCGCGGCCCAGGGCGCCCAACGTCTGGTCGACGAATCCGTACGGCCGGCCCGAGAAACTCACCAGCAGATGCCGTGCGGCGCAGTAGGCGTCCAGCGTGAGCGGGCTGGCGGCCAGCGGATGGTCGCGCCGCATCACGCACACGTATTGACCGACATACAGCCGTTGTGTTTCGAACGGCACGCCGACGCCCGACTGGCTGCGCGCCGCCAGGCTGGCGGTGACCGCCGGAAAATAGCCGATCGCCATGTCGGCCTCCTCGTGCTCCAGCAAGCCCCGCGGGTCGCGCGTCGTGAGCGGCAACACGCGCAATGAGATGCCGGGCGCTTCCAGTTCCGCGATCCGCACCAGGCCCGGCATGAGCTCGGCAGCGGTGGCGTCGGCCATGGCCAGCAGAAAAGTGGTGTCGGATGTGCTGCTGTCGAATTCGCCCGGCGCGAGTGTGTGTTGCAGCTGACGCAATGCATCGCGCACGGTGGGCCACAGCGCCAGGGCGCGAGCCGTTGGTTCCACTCCGGCACCGGAGCGACGCACCAGCTCGTCGCCGAGCACGTCGCGCAGGCGCCGGAGCGAGTTGCTGACCGCCGGCTGGGTGATGGCGAGGTTGCGGGCCGCCCGCGTCAGGTTGCGCTCCGCCATCACTTCGTCGAAGACGCGAAGCAAGTTCAGATCGAGTGTGCGGAAGTTAACGTCCATCAGTGGTGTGAATGATAAACATCAAGAAGATAAAGTGGCGAAGCACTAGGGCAAACCCTAATATCACTGCATCGGCTCACGCCACACCCGTTCCTTAGGAGGAGCACCATGACTTCTTTCGTTCATGTCGACCAACCCTTGCAGCACGCAGGCTTGAACCGCGCCACCGCCGCCTTCGACAACATTCGCAATGCCGGCCAAGGCGCGACCCGCTTCGGCCTTGCCTTCCGCTTGTTGATCGCTGCAGGCGTCGTGCTGCTCGCTGTATCTACCCAACTCACTACGCATGAATTCGATGCCGGCTGGATGGCCGCCTGGATTTCGCTGTGCGCCATCGCTTTTGGCGTGATCGCGTTGAGCGCCAACAAGATCGGCCCGACGGCGAGCCGCATCGCCACCGCCTGGCACGGTATGGCACAGCGCCGCGCCAGCGCGTTGGCCGATGAGCGCTTTCTGGCGCATGCCTCGTACGACCCGCGCGTGCTGAAGGAACTGCAAGCTGCCATCACACGCCAGCAGGCCGACGGAGAGCTGCCATTGGTAGCATCCGCAAAGGTTGACGCCGTGGTTCGCGCTCATCAAACCCGCCGCACGCCGACGCTGCATGAAGTGCTGGCCAACCACAAGAACCTGTCGCGTTACTACTGAGTGACGGAGCTGTCATCGAGCGCCCGCCCGGTGCGCAAATGAAAAAGCCGCCCTTGGGCGGCTTTTTTCATGGCAAGCGCGTTGTCGCCGATCAGGCGGCCAGCCGCTTCTCTATCGCTGCCTTGGTCGCCGGCAATTCCGCAGGCAGATGGTGCGCCAGCTGGGCGAACAGCTCATCGTGCAGCTTCAGCTCCGCAAGCCAGGCGGCCTTGTCGATGCTGGTCACGGTGTCGAACTGCGCGGCGCTGAAGTCGAGGCCGGTCCAGTTCAGGTCTTCGTAGCGCGGGCTCACCCCTGTGATGTGTGCCACGCCTTCCCCTGCCTTGCCTTCGATGCGGTCGATCATCCACTTGAGCACGCGCATGTTCTCGCCGTAGCCGGGCCAGACGAACTTGCCGTCTGCACCTTTGCGGAACCAATTGGTCGTGTAGATTTTCGGCAACGATGCCCCCGATGCTTTGAGCTTTTTGCCCAGATCGAGCCAATGCTGGAAGTAGTCGCTCATGTTGTAGCCCATGAACGGCAGCATCGCGAATGGGTCGCGGCGCACCACGCCTGCTTGGCCGGTCGCTGCGGCCGTGGTTTCCGAACCCATCGTGGCAGCCATGTACACGCCTTCCACCCAGTCGCGCGCTTCGGTCACCAGCGGCACCGTCGTCGAGCGACGGCCGCCGAAGATGAAGGCGTCGATCGGTACGCCCTTCGGGTCGTCCCAAGCTTCGTCGAGCGCAGGGTTGTTGCTCGCGGCGACAGTGAAGCGCGCATTCGGATGCGCAGCGGGCTTGAGCTTGCCACCGACACCGGTTTCCTTTGCGATGGCGGGCGTCCAGTCCTTGCCCTGCCAGTCGATCAGGTGCGCGGGCAACGCCTTGCCGGGCGCATCCTGCTCCAGGCCTTCCCACCACACGTCGCCATCGTCGGTCAGCGCGACGTTCGTGAAGATCACGCCGTCGTTCAGGCTGCGCATGCAGTTGGGATTGGTCAGCATGTTGGTGCCCGGGGCCACGCCGAAATAGCCGGCTTCGGGGTTGATGGCGCGCAGTGACCCGTCTGCCTGGGGCTTGATCCAGGCGATGTCGTCGCCGATGGTCGTGACCTTCCAGCCTTCGAAGCCGGCGGGCGGCACCAGCATCGAAAAGTTGGTCTTGCCGCACGCACTGGGGAAGGCTGCGGCCACGTGGTACTTCTTGCCCTCGGGATTCGTCACGCCAAGAATGAGCATGTGTTCGGCCAGCCATCCTTCCTCGCGGCCCATGGTCGAAGCGATGCGCAGCGCGAAGCATTTCTTGCCGAGCAACGCATTGCCGCCGTAGCCCGAGCCGTAGCTCCAGATCTCGCGTGTCTCGGGGTAATGAACGATGTACTTGGTCGTGTTGCAGGGCCAGGCCACGTCTTTCTGCCCGGCCTGGAGTGGCGCGCCTACCGTGTGCACGCAGGGAACGAACTCGCCATCCGCACCCAGCACGTCGTACACGGCCTTGCCCATGCGCGTCATGATCTTCATATTGACCGCGACATAGGGCGAGTCGGACAACTCGATGCCGATATGCGCAATCGGCGAACCCAAGGGGCCCATCGAGAACGGCACGACATACATCGTGCGGCCCTTCATGCAGCCGTCGAATAGCGGTTGCAGCGTCGTGCGCATTTCAGCCGGTGCCATCCAGTTATTGGTCGGGCCGGCTTCTTCTTTTTTGGCCGAGCAGATGTAGGTGCGGTCTTCGACACGGGCCACATCGACCGGGTCGGAATTGGCGAGGAAAGAGTTGGGCCGTTTGGCGGGATTGAGTTTCTTGAATGTGCCGGCGTCGACCAGTTGCTGGCAGAGGCGGTCGTATTCTTCTTTGCTGCCGTCGCACCAGTGAATGGCGTCTGGCTTGCACAAGGTGGCCATGTCGGCGACCCAGGCGATTAGCTTGGCGTTTTTTACGTACGAGGGTGCCTGAGTATTCAGGCCCTGCATCACGGGTGCGTTCATCGGAAGTCTCCTAAGTTGAAAATCGTCTTTTCGAACGGGACTTGGCGAGGCGCATCAACAGAGGGCACCGGCGCAAAAGCCGTCTGAGAAAACGTTTCTTTTTTTAAGAGTGCATCGACGCGGGCCGCACCGCCCGCAGACAACAGCGCGAAGCGCTGTCAGGCCAGGAAGACGGCGATGGACGCCAGCAGCAGCATCAGCACGGCGCCGGCAAGCGGCAGCACGATGGGCATCATCGGCACGATCGACTCGACAGCGTCGTGTTCGACGGCGGCCGCGTGGCCTGGATCGACAGGGGTGGGGGTGGACATTGAATTACCTCGGGGGACCAAAAAACTGGTGTCATTTTACTGGCGACGGGCCTTTATGCGGTGTAGGTGCTTGCCAGCCCCTGCACCTTCGCGACACCTGCTTGTCGCGCGTAGCGAAGACGCTCAGTGCTGCTCTTCGGCCTCGAAACCGGCCGCATGGAGTGCATCGAGCACGCTGGCCAGGTGAGGCCGACCGCGGGTCTGCAACACCAGTTCGACATCGACGTTTTGCGCTGCCTGCATGGTGAAGGCGCGCTGGTGATGCACTTCGTCGACGTTAGCGCCCGCTTCCGCGACAGTGGCCGTGATCTCGGCAAGCGATCCCGGCACATCGCGCGCACTCACCCGCACACGAGCGAGCCGACCGGCGCGCACCATGCCGCGTTCGATGATGGCCGCCAGCAGCAGCGGATCGATATTGCCGCCCGACAGCACCAGCCCGACGCGCTTGCCCTTGAAGCGCTCCGGATGCCGGATCATCGCCGCCAACCCTGCAGCGCCTGCCCCCTCTACCAGCGTCTTTTCGATCTCGAGAAGCATCAGCACTGCCTGCTCGATGTCGCCCTCGTCGACCAGCAGCAAATCGTCGACGTGCGTTGCGACGATGGCCTGCGTCAGCACGCCAGGCGTACCCACCGCGATGCCCTCGGCGATCGTGCTCCTGCCCTGCTTATAGTGCGTGCCCTGAATCGCGTTGACCATGGCCGGGAAGCGTGTCGTCTGCACGCCGACGATCTCGATCCCGGGCTGGATCGCCTTGGCCGCCACCGCCATGCCGGCAATGAGCCCGCCGCCGCCGACCGAGATGACCAGCATGTCGAGGTCTGGCACGGATGCCAGCATTTCGAGTGCCACCGTGCCTTGGCCCGCGATGATGGCTTCGTCGTCGTACGGATGCACGAACGACAGGCCTTCGCTTTCCGCCAACTCGTAAGCATGGGCCCGAGCTGCCTCGAGCGTGTCGCCGTGCAGCACGACTTCAGCGCCGAAACCCCGCGTGCGCTCGATTTTCACGCCCGGCGTAAAGCGCGGCATGACGATCAATGCGCGCATGCCGAGCCGCTGTGCGTGGTACGCCACGCCCTGCGCATGATTGCCGGCCGACATCGCCACCACGCCCTTTACGCCGCTGTCGGACAGGTCGACCAGCTTGTTGCAGGCGCCCCGCTCCTTGAACGATGAAGTGAACTGCAGATTCTCGAACTTGAGAAACACCTGCGCGCCGACGATCTCCGACAACGTGCGTGACTCGACGCACGGGGTGTCGAGCAATTGTCCTTGCAGGCGCGCCGCAGCTCGCCGGATGTCTTCGATGCCAACCATGTGAGAGATTGTGGACGGGATCGCAAACGCTAGGGTTTTTACTCTTCCCAAGTCTTCCCCAATCCGGAGGTCTGCGTTATGGTTTGCGTGGGTTTCCTTTTGCTAGCTGGAGATTGTCCGATGGTCAAGCGTTCCGGGGTCGATGTGGTGGCTGCTGCCGTGCGCGGGCAGGCATTGCCGTCCCCCGGGCTAAAGGAAGCGCCGGTGCTGGAGCTGATGTGCTCGCATTTCGTGCTCACGCTCGCGGCCAAGCAGGGACCGCGTTTCAACGTGCGGCGCGACCTCAATGGACTGCTTTCGCTGACCGGTCGCCACTTGGTCTGGCCCGAAACGGTGCTCAAGCGCCTGGGCGAATTTCTGGGCCGACGCTGCGCCGGCAACGAAGCCTGGAAGGGCGTCGAAACGCTCGATGGGCGAACGCTGCTCGAACGCCACGGCATGTGGCGCGGCCCCTACGAAGAAGGCACGCTCTTCTTCTATCTCGACGAATACGCAAAGGACCAGCCGAAGGATCTGCTGTCGGTGCTGTCGGTCACGCGCGACTGGCTGACGCATGCGTTGCGCAAGCAATCGACGCTGGTCGAGAAAAACATCGAGGCGCTGGCCGGCCTGCTGCAACTGAACAAGGCCGAGCGCGCCCTGCTGCTCTACGGCACCTTGGCGCGTTATCAGCGCGACCTGCGCTCGCTGCTCGTCGAGTTCAAGGTCAACAATGCGCCCGAGGCGTATGCCGCCATCGCCGACATCGCGGGCGTGAGCGCCAGCGACGTGGGCGAGGCATTGCGCGCGGGCTCACGGCTGGAGCGCATCGGGCTGGTCGAAAACCTGATCTCCGAACACAACATCACCGACCTGGCCGACCTAATGAAGGTCAGCGAAAAACTGCCGCCGGTATTGATGCGCGAGTACCGCGACCACAACGAACTGATGGCGGTGTTCACCCGGCCATCGTCCAAAAGCACGCTCACGCCGCACGACTTTTCTTTCGTGCAGGAAGACGCGCAGATGCTTGTGACGCTGCTGCAGGCTGCCGTTGCGCGCAAGGAGCCCGGCGTGAACGTGCTGCTCTACGGGCCGCCCGGCACCGGCAAGACCGAGCTGGCCAAGGTCGTGGCGCAGGCTGCGGGGCTCGAACTCTTCGAGGTCGAGTACGCCGACCGCGACGGCAATTCGTTGAGCGGCCGCGACCGCTATCGATCGCTGCAGATTGCGCAGGTCTTTCTCAAAGGCAGCGCGCAGGCCGCCTTGCTGTTCGACGAAGTCGAAGACGTGTTCCCGCCCATCAGCACCGAGGCCGCGCAGTTCATGGCGCGCGCCGAGCAAGTGTCGTCGTCCACCAGCGGCAGCGTGAGCGGCAAAGCCTGGGTCAACCAGATCCTCGAGTCGAACCCGGTGCCGACGCTGTGGGTCACCAACCGCATCGAGCAGATCGACCCGGCCTTTCGGCGACGCTTTGCGTACCACCTCGAGCTCAAGTCACCGCCGCCCGGCGCGCGCGAACAGCTCATCAAGAAAACGCTGGAAGGCGTGATCGTCTCTGAAGCCTTCACCGCCAAGCTGGCCGAGCGCAAGGGCCTCACGCCAGCGCAGATTCGCACCGCTGTGCGCTTTGCAGGCCTCGCCAAAACCGACGATGCCTCGGTCGAATCACTGATCGAACGCCAGCTGAAAAATGCCGACCTGGCATTGGGCACGCTCGACAAATCACCTGGCAACCGGCGCAGCGTGACCACGTACGACCTCGACATGCTGAATGTCGAAAGCCGGTTCGAGATCCCGCGCATCGTCGAGGCATTGAAGGCGCGGGGTCACGGCACGATGTGCTTCTACGGCGCGCCGGGCACCGGCAAGACGGCGCTGGCCGAACACATCGCCAAGGCGATCGGCCGGCCGCTCATCATCAAGCAGGCCAGTGACCTGATGAGCAAGTACGTGGGCGAAACCGAGCAGAACATGGCGGCCATGTTCAAGGAGGCCGAGGCTGAAAAGGCCGTACTGCTGCTCGACGAGGCCGACAGCTTTTTGCAAGACCGGCGCGGCGCGCAACGGACGTATGAAGTGACGGAAGTCAACGAAATGCTGCAGGGCATGGAGCGCTTCGATGGCATCTTCGTGTGCACGACCAACCTGCTCGAAAGGCTCGACCAGGCGGCGTTGCGGCGCTTCACCTTCAAGATCAAGTTCATGCCGCTGACGGCAACGCAGCGGGAGTGCATGTTCGTGACAGAGGCGCTGGCCGGTGACGCGTCGCTGATGACTTCGGAGATCCGCAAGCGCCTTGCGCACCTCACGCAGTTGTGTCCGGGTGACTTCGCGGCGATCAAGCGCCAGACCGAGATTTTGGCGGCTGAGTTTTCAGCCGCTGAGTTTCTGGATCAGCTCGAAGCGGAGCACCGCATCAAGCCTGAAGTGCGTGAATCCCGAGGGATCGGATTCGTGCAGTAAGGCAAAAGTTTTCTGAAAATTTGCGACGCCGTTCAGGCGCGCGGACAGGGTCACAACCAACCGTTGTAGCCGTCCTACTTGAAATCTTTTTTGCACGGGAGTTCGTGTTCTTTTGCACGCGCATGCCGAGCCAATCAACGCGCTGACGCCCCGGCCAATGGGTGCAAGCCCGAGCATCGGCGCAGCACGGCAACGCAGTCTGCGTGGCCGGCTTTCAAGAAAAATATTCAGGGAAATCACAATGAAACATTCGTTTCGCCTCGCGGCGCTGGCCGCTGCATTTGTCTCGCTGAACGCTTCGGCGCAATTCAGCAACGTCGTCGTCGACAATGGCGCCGCAGCAACGACGTATTCGGCCACTAACGCAACACCCGGCGTTACTTCGGGCACGCCACGAGTGCAAACCGCGGTGTTGGGGGCGGGCGGGCTCAGCGTCGTCACAACGACAGCGGCTTTTACAAGAGCCGATCATCTGCAGGCCAATGGCGATTTAACGTCCATGTCGTTGAACTCCACCGGGGGCAGCGTCTCCTACACGAACAACACGACGAACACGATCTCGCACTTTCAGGCTCTGCCTTCAGGCACCTTTGTCGGCGTGTCCGATGGCACGACGTTCATGGCGACGACCGGGCTGTTTTCTGATGGCACGACAGGACAAAACACGTTCCTCGGTCTGACCAATGCGGCGGGAATAGCGAACGTCGGTGGCATGACGAACGCCGGTGGCTTCAACAATAGCGCCAGCGGCATCACCAACGCCGGTGCCATCTCGGGCGTCACCTCGCTCATCGCAAGCGGGCTGGTGTCTGCGGGCAGTCTGAGCGTGAGCGGCGCGACAGTGACCAACGGCATCACCAACAGCGGCAATCTCACGACCACCACTCTCGGCACCACCGGCAACGCCACGATCGGCGGAAATTTGAGCGTGGCGGGCGTCACGTCGACCAGCGGCATCAACAACAACAACAACGTCATCAGTGGCGTTGCAGCGGGTGTGGCCAGCACCGATGCAGCCAACGTGAGTCAGCTCAAGCAAATCTCCGATGCGCAGGCGACGGTCAACGTCAACCAGGCCACGACGAATGCCAGCCAGTCGACGTTCAATACGAATCAGGCCAACATCAATGCGGTCCAGGCGCAGACAAATGCGTCGCAGTCCGGCACCAATGCAAGGGTGCAGCAGCAACTCGTCGACAACCGAAAGGTCGCGAGTTCAGGGGTGGCATCTGCAGTGGCTGCAGCTTCGATTCCAGCACTCGAGCGTGACAAGAAGGTGGGCGTCGGCCTGGGTGTCGGCAACTACGACGGCAGCTCTGCATTTGCGCTCGGCGTCGCGGCGCGTGTCTCCGAATCTTTGCAACTGAAGTTCACGGTCGGTAGCGGCAATGGCGGCCGTGTGTCGGCCGGCGCGGGCGGCATGTTCTCCTGGTAAGAATCCAAAGCGGCGTGCAGTCGTTTCAAGCCCGGAAGGCAATTGCCTTGCCGGGCTTTTTTGCGTTCGCCGCGCTGCTCAGTGGTCGGCCACTACCCGCAGCACTTCCGTCCCGTACGCTTCCAGCTTCTTCGCCCCGATACCGCTGAGCCCCTGCAGGTCTTCCAGGGTCGCAGGTGCGCACTCGGCGATGGCGGCGAGCGTGGCGTCGTGAAAGATCACGTAGGCCGGCAGGTTGTGTTCGCGCGCCACTTCGGCGCGCCAGGCCTTCAACGCGGTGAAACGCGATTGCCCCGCTTCGTCGAGCTTGGCTGCGGCTGGCGAGGGCGCGCCGCGCGGCGTCTTTTCGCGGCGCGATTTGCCTGAAGCACCACTGCCGCCGCCACTGCGCCCCACCGGCGACGACACCGACTCCCGCAACATCACCGTCGCCTCGCCCTTCAACACGGCACGCGAGCCATCGGTCAGCTGCAGGGTGTTGAAAGCCTGCGAGTCGACCGCCAGTGCGCCGGTCGCGATCAGTTGCCGCAGCACGCCGCGCAACTGCACTTCACTGAAGTCACTGCCGATGCCGAAGGTGCTGACCGACGCGTGACCGAACTGCGTCACCTTGTCGGTGGCCTTGCCGCGCAGGATGTCCATGATGTGGCCGGCGCCGAAGCTGATGCCGCTCATCTGCTGTACGCGGTAGATGGTGCTGAGCAGCTTGCGCGCGGCGTCCGTGCCGTCCCACACCTGCGGCGGCGTCAAGCAGTTGTCGCAGTTGCCGCAGGGCGTGCTCTGCTCGCCGAAGTAGCCGAGCAGGCGCACACGGCGGCAGTCGCTGGCTTCGGCCAGCGAGAGCAGCGCATCCAGCTTGCCGCGCATCACCTGCTTGAACTCTTCGCCGGCCGGGCTCTCGTCGATCATGCGGCGCTGGTTCACCACGTCTTGCAGGCCGTAGGTCATCCAGGCATCGGCGGGCGCACCGTCCCGACCGGCGCGGCCGGTTTCCTGGTAGTAGCCCTCGATGTTCTTGGGCATGTCGAGGTGCGCGACGAAGCGCACGTCGGGCTTGTCGATGCCCATGCCGAAAGCGATGGTCGCGGTCATGACCACGCCTTCTTCGCGCAGGAAGCGGTCCTGATGTTTTTGTCTGATCGAAGCGTCGAGTCCTGCGTGGTACGGCAGCGCGTTGATGCCTGCCGCCTGCAGCGCGACCGCCACGTCTTCGACGCGCTTGCGTGACTGGCAATACACCACGCCGGCATCGCCTTCGTGTTCGCGCTCGATAAAGCGCAGTAGCTGTGTGGTCGCCTCTTTCTTCTCGACGATGGTGTAGCGGATGTTCGGCCGGTCGAAGCTGGAGACGAACTGGCGCGCTTCTTCGAGTTGCAGCCGCTCGACAATGTCGGCCCGGGTCAGGTCGTCGGCCGTGGCGGTGAGGGCAATGCGCGGCACGCCGGCATAGCGCTCGTGCAGCACGGTGAGTGAGCGGTACTCGGGCCGGAAATCGTGACCCCACTGGCTCACGCAATGCGCCTCGTCGATGGCGAAGAGCGACAGCTTGCCGCGCTGATGCAACGAGTCGAGCTGCTGCAAAAAGCGCGGCGTGTTGACGCGCTCGGGTGCGGCGTAGAGCAGCGTGATCTCGCCACTCAGCATGCGACGCTCGACGTCTTGCGTTTGCTCCCAGTCGAGCGTCGAATTCAGAAAGGCCGCGTTGACGCCGGCCTCGTGCAGCGCGCCGACCTGGTCGTGCATCAGCGCGATAAGCGGCGACACCACGATCGACACGCCGTGGCCCGCGCGCTGCCGTGCGATCGCCGGGATCTGGTAGCAGAGCGACTTGCCGCCGCCAGTGGGCATCAGCACCAGCGCGTCGCCGCCATGCACGACGTGGTCGACGATCTCGGCCTGCGCCCCCCGAAAGTGCTCGTAGCCAAAGATTTCGTGGAGGATCTGCGCTGGGTCGGCGGAAAGAATGTCGGAGGGCAGTGCGGACAAAACGGGCAAGCTGAAGTGACGCGCACCCTGCGGCGCGCAAGCCGCCATTGTCGCCGTTCGGCCGCGGCTCGGCGCCTCAGTGCCCGAACTGCTCCGCCCAGGCAAGCGCCTGTAGATGCGTGTCGATCATGTGGCTGGACGCGATGCGGTTGCGCACAGAAAGAATTTCCAGAAGCGCTTCGTCGGTGTGCTCGCAGGCCTTGGCGATGGCCAGGTATTGCGCGAACGGTCCGTCGCCCGACAGGATCGCATCGGTGATGGCCTTCGGCAGATTCACCAACGCCAGCGCGTCCTCGAGCGGCATACCGAGCAACACATCGAGCATCGAGAACATGCCGGTGACGAAGGCCAGGTCGGCGTCGGCCGTGGGCATCGTTTCGAGCGCCAGCAGTTCCATCAGCCTTCCGCGAACGATGGCCCGGGTGCCCGCAGCCGGCGCCACGCTGCCCGGCGGCGTGTTGGTGATGAGCAGCGCCGTCCAGCGAAACAGCTTCTTCAGGCCGACCGTCAGCACTGCGTGCCGGAACGAGGTGATCTCGATGTTGGAGCCGAAGCCGACCGAGTTGATGTGCCGCAAGAGCTTGTACGCCAGCGTCGGCTCGTGCTTGAGCAGCTCTTCGATTTCCGTGGAGTCGGCTTCGCGCATCACCATGTTCAACAGCTTGATCAGGCCGGCGTACGACAGCTGGATCGACTTGTCGGTTCTGACGGGTGGCTGCGCGTACCAGTGGCCTTCGAACATCTGCACGCCGGCGTCGGCCAGCGTTTCGTATTCAGCCGAAGTGCGTACCTGGGCGGCCATCGGCACCGCCCTGGTGCTGGAGCGGATGCCGCGTGCCAGCGCCGCGGCACGGTCCAGCTCCATGACACCCATTTCGAGAATGATGTAGGAGGCCAGGGCGACGAATCCCGCGTACTCCTTCTTCAACAGGCGCGCATCGAACGCCAGCTTGAAGCCCTTGGCCCGGGCCTCCTTGAGCACGGCTTCGTCGAGCCCGCCGCCGCCTTCAGGGCCACCGGGGTCGCTGTCGGCACCGTCGCGGATTTCGAGCACCACGGTTTTCGGGTCGAGCTTGTCGAGCTGTCCGTTCATGAGGTCGCGGCAGGTGCAGCGGATGAAGGTCGGCTTGGCGAGTCGCGTCGCACTCTCGGCCGATTTGGCAGTGCCCGCATCGTCGAAGCATGCACCCGCAGTCTGCGGCGGCGCCTTGGAAGGGACCAGCTGAT
The DNA here is from genome assembly GCF_014303735.1 of Variovorax sp. PAMC28562. Taxonomy (NCBI): domain Bacteria; kingdom Pseudomonadati; phylum Pseudomonadota; class Betaproteobacteria; order Burkholderiales; family Comamonadaceae; genus Variovorax; species Variovorax sp. PAMC28562. The sequence continues at coordinate 1,306,556 of NZ_CP060296.1, forward strand.
AGCCACTGACCACGCGCTTCTCGTCCACGAGCATGCGCCGCGCCCGGGGCGGTGCGGGCACAGGGACGAAGTCGTCTTGCTGCATCAGCGGCATCGGCTGGCTGTTTGCAGCGGCGCGCGGTGCGCTGGCAGTGGTGGTGAACATCGCAATCTCCTCTTTCTCAGGTCCGGAGGCTCATCCGGAGGTTCGTATTTGTTATCGGCGTGCCGATGGCGAACTTGAGCAGCGTGTGGATCGTCGCGTTGGCATACGCCTTGCAAACGGAGTCCGGCATTCGCCTCGAAACGACCTGTATAGACAGCAATCTGGTGCATCGGTCACGGCTGCTGCACCAATAGCGCCAAGGCGCTGGCACTTTCCGTGCACGTTGTCTCGGGGTTACCTTGTATATACAAGCTCGACGCAGGCGGATGACACTGTTCCCATCTTGTTCGACGCTTCACCCATCCACAGGAGAGCCGCATGGCCATCACAGTTGCTACCGTTCCCAGCCTCAAGAAATTCGCCCGCTCGCTGATGGCGGCCGGTGTTTGCGTCGCAGCCGGAACGGCGTCGATCGGCGCCGGTGCGCAGACCACCATCGCGCTCGGCATGTCGGGCTGGACCGGCTTCGCGCCGCTGTCGCTGGCCGACAAGGCCGGCATCTTCAAGAAGAACGGCCTGGACGTCGAACTCAAGATGATTCCGCAAAAAGACCGCCACCTGGCGCTGGCGTCCGGCGCGATCCAGTGCGCGGCCACCACGGTCGAAACACACGTGTCGTGGAACGCGAACGGCGTGCCGATCACCCAGATCTTCCAGATGGACAAGTCCTATGGCGCCGACGGCCTGGCCGTGCGCAACGACGTCAAGACCTTCGCCGACCTGAAGGGCAAGGCCATCGGTGTCGATGCACCCGGCACCGCGCCTTACTTCGGCCTGGCCTGGATGCTCAACAAGAACGGCATGACCCTGAAAGACGTCAAGGTCGTGACGCTGGCACCGCAGGCTTCGGCGCAGGCTTTCGTCGCCGGCCAGAACGATGCCGCGATGACGTACGAGCCGTATCTGTCGACCGTGCGTGCCAACCCCGCCGCCGGCAAGATCCTGGCGACCACGCTCGACTATCCGATGGTGATGGACACGGTTGGCTGCGCGCCGACCTGGCTCAAAACCAACGCCAAGGCGGCGCAGGCGCTGACCGACTCGTACTTCGAAGCGCTTGAAATGATCAAGGCCGACCCGGCCAAAGCCAACGAGATCATGGGCTCCGCGGTCAAGCAAGACGGCGCAGCCTTCGCCAAGTCGTCGGCCTACCTGCGCTGGCAAGACAAGGCCGCCAACCAGAAGTTCTTTGCGGGTGAGCTCACGCAGTTCATGAAAGAGTCGGTGCCGATCCTGCTCGAAGCCGGCGTGATTCGCAAAGCGCCGGACGATCTGGCCGTGACCTTCGACGCAAGCTACATCAAGTGATGCGCATGGCGCCGCTGGAGCCGGTGGGGGCGCGCGGTCGATGGGTGCTCGGCATCGGCTTCTTCGTGCTTTTCGTTTGCGCGTGGAGCTTTTTCACGCTGGGCGGCTTCGTCTCGCCGACTTTCCTGGCGAGCCCGCCGACGATGGTCAAAGAGGCGTACCTGCTCTTCGTGGAGTACGGCTTCATCCGCGACATCGGCATGACGGTGTGGCGCGTGTTCGGCGGCTTCGTGCTGGCCGCGATCGTCGCGGTGCCGCTCGGCATCGCGATGGGTGCGTACAAGCCGATCGAAGCTCTTCTCGAGCCCTTCGTATCGTTCTGCCGCTACCTGCCGGCCTCCGCTTTCATTCCGTTGCTGATTCTCTGGGCCGGTATCGGCGAAGCGCAGAAGCTGCTGGTCATCTTCATCGGCTCGGTGTTCCAGATCATCCTCATGGTCGCGGTCATCGTCGGCGGTGCGCGGCGCGATCTGGTCGAGGCGGCCTACACGCTCGGCGCCGACAGCAACGGCATCGTCAAGCGGGTGCTCATTCCGGGCGCGGCGCCGGGCATCGCGGAGACGCTGCGGCTGGTGCTGGGCTGGGCCTGGACCTACGTGATCGTGGCCGAACTCATCGGCTCGTCGTCGGGCATCGGCCACATGATCACCGACAGCCAGGCGCTGCTCAACACCGGGCAAATCATCTTCGGGATCATCGTCATCGGCATCATCGGGCTGGTGTCGGACTTCGCGTTCAAGGCCCTCAACCGCCGCCTCTTCGCGTGGAGTGCCCTCTGATGAGCCAGCTTTCCATCCAGGCGGTCACTCGCGTTTTCGAAGACACCAAAGGCCAGCGCACGCAGGCGCTGCAACCGATCGATTTCGAGGTCAAGGAGAACGACTTCGTCACCATCCTCGGCCCCTCGGGCTGCGGCAAGTCGACACTGTTGCGCATCGTCGCGGGACTCGGTCGTCCGACCAGTGGCCAGGTGCTGCTCAACGGTCAGAAAGTCATCGGGCCTGGCGCCGACCGCGGCATGGTGTTCCAGAGCTACACGCTCTTTCCGTGGCTCGATGTCGAGCAGAACATCCGCTTCGGCCTGCGGGAGCGCGGCATGCCCGAGGCACAGCAGAAAGAACGCGCCGCCTACTTCATCGCCAAGGTCGGCCTGCGCGGCTTCGAGAAGCATTTCCCAAAGCAGCTTTCAGGCGGCATGCAGCAACGCACAGCCATCGCGCGTGCGCTCGCCAACGACCCCCAGATCCTGCTCATGGACGAGCCCTTCGGCGCGCTGGACAACCAGACGCGCGTGCTGATGCAGGAGCTGTTGCTCGGCATCTGGGAGGCCGAGCGCAAGACGGTGCTCTTCGTGACGCACGACATCGACGAGGCCATCTTCATGGCGAATCGCGTGGCCGTGTTCAGCGCGCGACCAGGGCGCATCAAGGCCGAGCTGGCTGTCGATTTGCCGCACCCGCGCCACTACACCGTCAAGACCACGCCCGAGTTCATGGCCTTGAAGGCGCGGCTGACCGAAGAGATCCGCGCCGAGTCCATGGCGTCCGTCGAGCACTGACGAGCACCGACACCATGAAGCGCGACCTGCCGTCCCTCGCCCTCTACGAGCAGGTCAAGGAGCACATCGTCCGCAAGATCCAGGACGGCTCGTGGCCCGCGGGGCACCGGCTGCCTTCGGAGCACGAGTTGGTCGTGCAGTTCGGCATTTCGCGCATGACCGCCAACCGCGCGTTGCGCGAGCTGGTGACTCAGGGACGCGTGGTGCGCGTGGCAGGCGTCGGCAGTTTCGTCGCCGAGAACAAGCCGCAATCGACATTGCTGCAGATCGCCAACATCGCCAGCGAAATCCGCGCGCGCGGCCACGACTATGGCTATCAGCTCATTGCCGCGGAGCGCATCGCGTCGCCCGCCGATGTGTCGGCCTGGCTCGACCTGCGCTCGGGCGAGTCGGTGTTTCACAGCGTCTGCCTGCACCTCGAAAACGGCGTGCCCGTGCAGCTCGAAGACCGCTACGTCAACCCGCGTGTGGTGCCCGACTACCTCGACCTGGACCTTTCCAACCTGCAGCCCAGCGAATACCTCGTGCGCAACGTGCCGTTCGACCAGATCGAGCATCTGGTCGACGCGGTGCTGCCCACCGCCGAGCAGGCGGTACGGCTCGCGATGCCCGCGGCCGAGCCTTGTTTGTTGCTCACGCGTCGCACCTGGACGCGTACGGTGCCGGTCACGCTGGTGCGCTGCCTGCACCCGGCGTCGCGCTATCGGTTGGGCAGTCGTTTCAGTGCCGACGGCAACCCGCGTTCCGGATGAATCACATGCCCAATTCCATGCCGATAGAACCCACTCTCCTGTTGCCAGGCCACGTCGATCTCGCACTGCTGCGCCGCATCCACGCCGGCCGCGACATCACGCTGGCGCTCGACCCATCGACCGCGCACGGCATGGCCGCCGCGCAGGCGGCGGTGCAGCGCATCGTCGATAACGACGAAGTGGTCTACGGCATCAATACCGGCTTCGGCAAGCTGGCCAGCACCCGCATCGGCAACGACCATCTGGCCGAGTTGCAGCGCAACCTGGTGCTGTCGCACAGCGTGGGCACCGGCGAGCCGCTGGCGCCCGCGGTGGTGCGGCTGGTGCTGGCGACCAAGGCGGTCAGCCTGGCGCGCGGCCACTCGGGCGTGCGGCCGGCGCTGGTCGAGGCCCTGCTCGCGCTCTTCAATGCCGGCGTCATGCCGCACATCCCGGCCAAGGGTTCCGTCGGCGCATCGGGCGACCTGGCGCCGCTCGCGCACATGGCTTGCGTGCTGATCGGCGAAGGCAAAGCGACGATGCCGGATGGCGCCATCGTCAGCGGTGCCGAAGCGATGCACGGCATCGGCCTCGATCCCTTCGTGCTCGGCCCGAAAGAAGGGTTGGCGCTGCTCAATGGCACGCAGGTCTCGACTGCGCTCGCGCTGGCCGGCCTGTTCGGCGCCGAGAGCGTTTTCGCGTCTGCGCTGATGTCGGGTGCGTTGTCGCTCGAAGCCATTCAAGGCTCGATCAAACCCTTCGATCCACGCATCCATGCAGCGCGCGGGCAGCCAGGACAAATCGCCGTGGCAGCAGCGGTGCGCACGCTGCTCGATGGCAGCGAGATCGTGCCGTCGCATGCCGATTGCGGCCGGGTGCAAGACCCGTACTCGGTGCGCTGCATTCCGCAAGTGATGGGCGCCTGCCTCGACAACCTGACGCATGCGGCGCGCGTGCTGGTCATCGAAGCCAACGCGGCATCGGACAACCCGCTGGTGTTCGTGGACACCGGAGAAGTCATCTCGGGCGGCAACTTTCACGCAGAACCGGTCGCGTTCGCTGCCGACATCATCGCGCTCGCCATTGCAGAGATCGGCGCCATTGCCGAGCGCCGCATCGCACTGCTGCTCGACACCGGCCTGTCGGGCCTGCCGCCCTTTCTGGTACGCGATGGCGGGCTCAACTCCGGCTTCATGATCGCGCAGGTCACGGCCGCGGCGCTCGCGTCGGAGAACAAATCGCTCGCGCATCCAGCCAGCGTCGACAGCTTGCCGACTTCGGCCAATCAGGAAGACCATGTGTCGATGGCGACCTTCGCGGCGCGCCGGCTGGGCGACATGGTGACCCACACGGCGGTCGTCGTCGGCATCGAGGCGATGTGTGCTGCGCAGGGCATCGAGTTGAAGCGAACCGACAGCGGGCTCAGGAGTTCGCCGCTGGTCGAAGCCGAGTTCGCAAAGATTCGTACCCAGGTCGCTTTTCTCGAACGCGATCGTTACCTCGCGGCCGACATCGAAGCCATGCGCCTGTGGGCGTTCGCGGCCGACTTGCCGCCCGCCTTGACCGACATCCTCCCCAGTCACCGAAAGGAGCCGACACCATGAACGCGCCCGACAAATTCATCGCCACTGGATCAGCTTCGCCCGACGCCAAAGCCGATCCGCGTCACGACCCGACCCGCGTGATCCGGGCCCCGCGCGGCAGCACGCTCACCTGCAAGAGCTGGCTGACCGAAGCACCGTTTCGCATGCTGCAGAACAACCTGGACCCCGAGGTCGCCGAGCGACCGCAAGACCTCGTGGTGTATGGCGGCATCGGTCGCGCTGCCCGCAACTGGGCCTGCTACGACCAGATCCTCGAGTCGCTCAAGGTACTGGAAGACGACGAGTCGCTCTTGATCCAGTCGGGCAAGCCGGTTGGCGTCTTCAAGACGCACGAGAACGCGCCGCGCGTACTGATCGCCAACTCGAACCTCGTGCCCAAGTGGGCGACGTGGGAAAAATTCAACGAGCTCGACCGTGCCGGCCTCTTCATGTATGGCCAGATGACGGCGGGCAGCTGGATCTACATCGGCGCGCAGGGCATCGTGCAAGGTACCTTCGAGACCTTCGTCGAAGCCGGCCGCCAACACTATGACAACGACCTCGCCGGCAGGTGGATCCTTACCGCCGGCCTCGGTGGCATGGGCGGCGCGCAGACACTCGCGGGCGTGCTGGCCGGTGCGTGCGTGCTGGCCATCGAATGCCAGCAGTCGAGCATCGACTTCCGCTTGCGCACGCGCTATGTCGACAAGCAGGCCAGGGACATCGACGACGCACTGGCACTCATCGCGCACCACACGTCGAAGAAGGAAGCGATCTCGATCGCGCTGCTCGGCAACGCCGCCGAGATCGTGCCGGAATTGGTCAGGCGCGCGAAGGCCGGCACCGCCATCAAGCCCGACCTGGTGACCGACCAAACATCGGCGCACGACCTGATTCACGGATATCTTCCTGCAGGCTGGAGCGTGCCGCAGTGGCAGGCCGCCATGAAGGACGAAGCGCAACACGCAGCGCTCACAGCCGCCGCCGCTGCATCGTGCACGGTGCACGTGCAGGCCATGCTCGACTTCCAGTCGATGGGCGTGCCGACGGTCGACTACGGCAACAACATCCGCCAGGTCGCTTTCGATCAGGGCCTGAAGAACGCGTTCGACTTTCCGGGCTTCGTGCCCGCGTACATCCGGCCGCTGTTTTGCGAAGGCAAAGGCCCGTTTCGCTGGGTCGCCTTGTCGGGTGACCCGGAAGACATCTACAAGACCGACGCCAAGATCAAGGAACTGTTCCCCGACAACAAGCACACGCACCGCTGGCTCGACATGGCGCGCGAGCGCATCGCGTTCCAGGGCCTGCCGGCGCGCATCTGCTGGCTGGGCCTCGGCGAGCGCCACATCGCGGGACTCGCGTTCAATGAGATGGTGAAGTCGGGCGAGCTGAAGGCGCCCATCGTTATCGGCCGCGACCATCTCGACACCGGCTCGGTCGCCAGCCCGAACCGCGAAACCGAAAGCATGAAAGACGGCACCGATGCCGTGAGCGACTGGCCGCTGCTCAACGCCCTGCTCAACACCGCGGGTGGCGCAACCTGGGTCAGCATCCACCACGGCGGCGGGGTCGGCATGGGCTACTCGCAGCACGCCGGCATGGTCATCGTGTGCGACGGCACCGACGCAGCCGCAAAACGCATTGGCAACGTGCTGTGGAACGACCCGGCCAGCGGCGTGATGCGTCATGCGGATGCGGGCTACGACATCGCTATCGCCACGGCGAAAAAGCATGCGTTGAAGCTGCCGATGATCGAGTAGTTTCCTTTTCTTTTCGTTGTCCTCCATTGAAAGCATCCATGCCCATTCGCCGTCAGTTTCTCGCTGTCGCAACGACAGCCCTCGCCACGCTCGGCTTTGCATCCGCGCTGCATGCGCAAACCGGCGACACCATCACCGTCGGCACGGACGCCACCTTTCCGCCGATGGAGTTCGTCGACAACGGCAAGCGCACCGGCTTCGACATCGAACTGGTCGAGGCCATCGGCAAGACGCTGGGCAAGAAGATCGAATGGACCGACATCGACTTCAAGGGACTCATTCCCGGCCTGATCTCCAAGCGCTTCGACATGGCGGTGTCCGCCATCTACATCACGGACGAGCGCAAGAAGGTCGTCGACTTCACCACCCCCTACTACGCGGGCGGCCTCGTCGCGATGGTCAAGGCCGACAACACCAGCATCAAGACGCCGGCCGACTTGAACGGCAAGAAGGTCAGCGTGCAAGTGGGCACGAAGTCGGTCACTTACGTGAAAGAAAAGTACCCGCAAGTGCAGCTGATGGAGGTCGAGAAAAACCAGGAAATGTTCAACCTGGTCGACATCGGCCGCAGCGACGCTGCCGTCACGGGCAAGCCCGCCGCCTATCAATACGTGCGCATGCGATCGGGCCTGAAGGTGCTCGACGAGCAACTCACGACAGAGGAGTACGGCATGGCGATCCGCAAGGACACGCCTGAACTGACGAAGGCGGTGAACGGCGCGATCGAGAAGATGAAGGCCGATGGCACGTACGCGGCCATCGTGAAGAAGTGGTTCAGCAACACGGCGAAGTGATGTCGGCTGACCGGCCCCATGGATCTTGATTTCTCCCCAGTCTGGCAAGGCTGGTCTGCCCTTTTGCAGGGCGCGCTCGTCACGGTCGAGCTCACGGCGTGCGCGCTGCTGCTCGGCTGCGTGCTCGGCCTCCTGGTTGGCATCGGCCGGCTGAATCCGAAGCGCCGCTGGCTCTATTCGGTTTGCACGGCTTACGTCGCGGTCATTCGCGGCACGCCGTTACTGGTGCAGCTCTTCATCCTCTTCTTTGGGCTGCCGCACTTCGGCATCCTGCTGCCGGCCTTCTTGTGCGGCGTGCTCGGCATGGGCGTGTACTCGGGCGCGTACGTGTCGGAGATCGTACGGGGCGCCATCCAGTCGATCGACCGTGGCCAGACCCTGGCGGCCGAGTCGCTGGGCATGACGCCGGCTGTCGCGATGCGACAGGTGATCCTGCCGCAAGCTACCGTGCGCATGATCCCGCCACTGGGCAACGAGTTCATCGCGCTGATCAAGAACTCGGCGCTCGTGTCCTTGCTCACCATTCACGACGTGATGCATGAAGGGCAGAAAATCATCAGCGTGTCGTACCGCTCGCTGGAGGTGTACCTTGCGATAGCGCTCGTGTACTTCGTGCTGACCGGTGCTGTCACGCTGGTGCTGCGCCATTTCGAACAACGACTTCGCCAAGGTGGACTGCTGAGATGACCCTGCAACGTTTCGCTCGCAACGCACTGCGCTCGACCCCGTGGAAAAACGGCGGTGGCACCACGCAAGAGATTGCGACCTGGCCACCGGAGGCAGGGCTCAGCGCGTTCGATTGGCGCGTGAGCATCGGCACCGTTGCGGCGAGCGGACCGTTCTCGGTATTCCCCGGCATGGACCGCACCATCGTGCTGCTCGACGGCGAAGGCATGCGCCTGCGTTCCGCCGATGGCCGCGTCGTGCACCGGCTCGACGAGCCGCACGAGCCCTTCGCGTTCAGCGGCGATGTCGAAGTCGACTGCACGTTGATCGGCGGTGCGTCGAGCGACTTCAACGTGATGACGCGCCGTGCGGCGTGGGTCGTCGATGTGCGCGTATTCGAAGAAGGCCTGACTCTCGGCGCCGCCGAGTACGGCGTGCTGATGAGCCTCGACGGGCATTGGCAGGCCGGCGAGCAGAAGTTGAATCAGGGCGAAGGCATCTGGTGGGCAGATGTCCGCACTGAATGGCGCTTGGCGCCGTTGAGCCGCAGCGCGAAGCTGGTGGCTGTGCGATGGAAGCCGAGCGCGCTATGACGCCGTCTTAGCGGCCGTTCGCTCGTATCGCGGTCTTCTTTGCTGCAATGCCTATCCGCGAAGGCACAGCCATCCCACCAGCAATGTGGCGCTGATCCATGCGGCTCGGCGAAGAAAGTGTTGCATATGGTCGCGCCATGACAACGGCATCGGGTTGAGCGCGTGCCGGAGTACGTCGCGGTCCTCGCGACGCTGCATTCTTTGGCGCTGCCGGATCGTTTGCCGACTCAAATTGCAAGCTGTCATGACGTGTCGAAAATTTCCCACTGAATGGCTGGCGTTGCATCAGAGGAGATTCCTCGGCGCATCGACGCTCGATTCTGTGGATTTGGGGGCGACGCTGGAATGCCGAAAGGCGTCATCACGATCACCTTTGGCGATCGTGCCGCTCAGGGAATTCGAAAAAGCGTCAGTCCATCGGGCCAACCAGCCGCGCGTATGAAACGAACATGCTGGTCAACGTGCTGGCAAGCGGCGTGAGCGGAACGCTGTGTCGATGCACCAGGCAGATTTCATACCTGGGAAGTTGCTCCGCGAGAGGAATGGCGACCAATTTGCCGTCCATGATGCCGGCGGTCAAGATCATGCGAGGCAGCGGCGCGAGGAGGTCGGTCTTGGAAAGAATCATCAAACTGTCGAACATCGAATTGCTCGTGACAGCGATCCTCGGACTGCCCAAGCCGCACGCGGCAAACAACTCGACGACACTGCCTTTTGGAGCGCCAAAGGATTCGGGCGAACCGAGGACGAGCCATTCGCTTTCGGCGAGTTCGCGGATGGACTTGGCCCGTGCCATTGGATGGTCTTTTCTAGCCACCACCACGGGCTCGCTTTTGAACAGCCTGGTAACCACCAGATCTTCGGTTTCGATGTCTGCGGGCAAGGGCACGATCGCAAAGTCGAGGCGGCCTTCACGCACAGCCGGAAGAAGCGAGTGCGACAGGCCGCTGGTCAGTTGGACCATCACATCCGGATTGCGTTTGCGAAAGTCGGCGAGCACCGTCGGTGCGAGCAGCAGTGATGGCGCCGTCGAAACGCCGAATGCAACGCTTCCCATACCAAGGCCGCGCAATTGTTGGATCGCCGTCTCCGCCTGGTCGCATTCACGCAAGATCGCTTGCGCGCGCACGAACAGCGCGTCGGCGTAGCGGGTCAGCGTGATGCCACGCGTGGTGCGATGCAACAGGCTGACCTGCAACGAACTTTCGAGGTTTTGCAGGCTCTTGGTGAGGCCTGACTGGGAAGTCTGCAGTGAGCGCGCCGCGGCGCGAACGCTTCCCTGCTGGACCACGGCTACAAAATCTCGCAGTTGCTGAAGTGTCATGGCGTGATCGCTGAAGGTGATCTTGATGCTGTATTGCGACCTTACGTTGTTCAGCACCGCTCTACAGAATGGCTCGGGCGATAGACCCGCTGGAGCCTTCATCGAATGTCGCGCAAAAAAGAATGCCCGATGAAAACTGCGCCAGCCGACCGCCCGAACATCATTTTCATTGTCGCCGATGACCTCGGATATGCCGACCTGGGTTGCTACGGCGGCCGGGCGCCGGTCTCGCCGGTGCTCGACGCTCTTGCCGAGCGGGGCATTCGCTTCGACCAGGGATACGCCAACTCACCCGTGTGCTCGCCGACGCGCTTCGCGTTGATGACAGCCCGGTATCAGTACCACCTCCGGGGCGCTGCAGAGGAGCCCATCAACAGCAAAAGCCGCGGCAGCGCGGAGCTCGGCTTGCCGGCCGACTGCCCGACGCTCCCGTCACGATTGCGGGCTGCCGGCTATCGAACTGCATTGGTAGGCAAGTGGCACCTGGGCTATCCGCCAACCTTCGGCCCTCTCAAGTCTGGGTATGACGAGTTCTTCGGGCCGATGTCCGGTGGTGTCGATTACTTCACCCACTGCGACACCGGCGGCACCCACGACCTTTGGCAGAGCAGCGAACCAGTTACAGAAGACGGCTACCTCACCGACCTTTTCTCCAGGAAGGCCGTGGACTTTATCGAGCGTGCTGCGCCTGCGGCCGATGCGACGCCCTTCTTCCTCAGTCTCCACTACACGGCGCCACACTGGCCTTGGGAGACGCGAGACGACCAAGACATGGCAATGAGCCAGGAACTGCGCGCCAACCTCTTTCATCACGGCGGAGGCAACATCCATGCGTATCGCAAGATGATTCATCACATGGACGAGGGCATCGGCTGGATCGTCGATGCTTTAAAAAAGAAGGGGCTGCTGGACAACACGCTGATCGTCTTCACGAGCGACAACGGGGGTGAGAGATTTTCAGACAATTGGCCTCTTGTTGGCGGCAAGCTCGACCTGACGGAAGGTGGCATCCGCGTGCCATGGATCGCGCATTGGCCAGCCGTCATCGCACCTGGCCGACAAAGCGCTCAGCAATGCATGACGATGGACTGGTCCGCCACGATGCTGGACGCGGCAGGAATCTTGCCCGGTGGCGCGAGTAGTGCGAATAGTGCGAGTAGTGCAATCGACGAGGCAGAGACGCCGATCGATCCAGCCTGCCCGTTGGACGGCGTATCGCTGCTGGCGGTGCTGCGTGGCACGGAGCCCCCGTTTCGCAGGCGGATGCATTGGCGCATGAAGCATCGCGGTCAAAGGGCGCTGCGCGACGGGGATTGGAAATACTTGCGTGTCGACGGGCATGACTATCTCTTCAATCTGGCCGAGGACGAACGCGAGCGCGCCAATCGCGCGACCCATCAACCGCTGTTGCTCGACGCGATGCGCGCGGACTGGGAAGCTTGGAACGCGACCATGCCCGAGATCCCTGCCGATGCCAGTGTGTTGCCCGGTTATTCGGCCAAAGACATGCCGCAGCGCTGAATCGATTTGTCTATCAATGGAAAACGAAAGACCCATGAAATCCAACTTGCTGCACCTGCTCGTCATCGCGAGCTTCACGGTGCTTCCGTTCGGGTCCATTGCGCAAGAGGCGTATCCCGCCAAGCCCATCCGCATCGTTGTTCCCTACCCAGCCGGAGGTGTGCCGGACGTTCTCACCAGAGTCGTGGCAGAGAAAGTGGCTGCGTCCTGGGGTCAGCCATTTGTGATCGAGGCCAAGCCGGGCGCCAGCGGCAACATTGCGGCACTGGCGGTAAAAGGCGCCCCGCCCGATGGCTATACGTTGATGGTTGCAGCCCCTTTTCTGACGATCAATCCGCTGCTCGACACCAACACCAAGTTCGCGACGAAGGACTTCGTGCCTGCTGTCCTGCTGGCCAATTCACCGAACGTTCTGGTGGTGCCGGCAACGCTTCCTGTCAACACGCTGAAGGAGTTCGTTGCTTACGCCAAGTCTCGTCCGGGAAAGCTCAACACCGCCAACCACGGGACCGGAACGTCCAATCACATGGGCACCGAAGTGTTCATGTCGGTTGCGGATCTCGACATGGTCATGATTGGCTACAAAGGGCAGGTCCAGTCGGTGCCTGACCTGCTCAGCGGTCAGATCGATTTCATGTTTTTGGCCTCGGCGCAGGCTGCGCCTTTTCTCAAGTCCGGCAAGCTGAAGGCGCTTGCTGTCAGTGCAGACAAACGGCTCGAGTCGCTGCCCGACGTCCTGACTGTCGGCGAGGCAGGCTATCCCGCCGCCGTTGTGCTCCCGTGGTATGGACTGGTAGCACCCGCAGGCACGCCGACGGCGATCGTCGCGCGCATCAATGCCGCGTTCACCGAAGCGCTGAAAGACCCAGAGGTCGCCAAGCGCCTCCACAGCCTGTACGCCGAACCCATGGGTGGCTCACCCGCAGACTTCCAGCGTCTGCTGGCCTCTGAAAACACGCGCTGGGCCGATGTCATCAAGAAGCGGAACATCCAGCCCGAGAAGTGAAGTCTTACACTGGCTCTTCGCCGGAAAAACATGCCGGCAAGTCTCTGGTGACCCATGACGATTTCGTTTGACTCGCATCCTTCCGCAGACGGCCTCTGGACTGATCTTCGGTTGCCATTCCAGCCTGGAACCAACGTAGCGATCGTCGTCGAGCACGGCATCGTTCGCTGGATCGGTTCGCCCGATGCAGTGCCGAAAGAGTTCTCGGGGTTGCCGACGCATGAGGGTGGAAATGCGCTCGTCACACCCGGCCTCGTCGATTGCCACACGCACCTGGTCTACGGTGGCCAGCGCGCCAACGAGTTCGCGATGCGGCTGGCCGGTGCGAGTTACGAAGAGGTCGCCAAGGCAGGCGGCGGCATCGTCGCGAGCGTGCGCGCCACACGCGAGGCGAGCGAAGACGAACTGTTCTCGAGCGCATCGCATCGATTGCAAAGCCTGTTGTCCGAAGGCGTCTGCGCGATCGAGATCAAGTCGGGCTACGGCCTTGCGCTGGAACATGAGCGCAAGCAGTTGCGTGTGGCACGGCGACTGGCCCGAGCACATGGCGTGACGGTACGCACCACCTTCCTCGGCGCGCATGCGTTGCCGCCCGAGTACGCCGGCCGACCGCACGGCAGTCGCGACTACATCGATCTCGTGTGCAACGAGATGCTGCCCGCGCTGGCAGCCGAAGGACTCGTCGATGCGGTCGATGTGTTCTGCGAGCGCATTGCGTTTTCTCTGGCCGAAACCGAGCAGGTCTTCAAGGCGGCGCGAGCGCTCGGCTTGCCGATCAAACTGCACGCCGAACAACTCTCCGACATGGGTGGCGCCGCGCTCGCCGCACGCCACGGCGCGTTGTCGTGCGACCACATCGAGCACCTGTCGCAAGCCGGCATCGACGCCATGCGCGAAGCCGGCACCGTCGCCGTGCTGTTGCCCGGTGCGTTCTATACATTGCGCGACACGCAGCTGCCGCCGATCGCCGCGTTGCGTGCGGCCGGCGTGCCGATGGCGGTGTCGACCGATCACAACCCCGGCACCTCGCCCGTGCTGAGTTTGCTGCTGATGGTGAACATGGCATGCACCTTGTTTCGGCTGACCGTTCCCGAAGCCATCGATGGTGTGACGGTGCATGCGGCACGTGCGTTGGGACTGCAGGAAACGCACGGCACGTTGGCAGTCGGACGGCCTGCGAACTTCGTTTTGTGGGACTTGCAGGATGTTGCCGAGCTGGCGTATTGGTTCGGTCAGCGGCCGATGAAGGCCGTGGTGCGGCAGGGGCGGATCGCTGAGGGGTCCCGCCTCGCTCAACGCGCAGCACAGTGACAAATTCCGTCTTCGCCAAAGACGCCCTGCTCCCAACGGGCTGGTCCACCAACGTGCGCCTGTCATGGAACGACAAAGGCCGATTGGCCGAAATCGAAACCGACGCAGCTCCCCCGACCAACACCGCCATCGCCATCGCCAAAGGCCCGCTCATTCCGGGTATGCCCAATCTTCACTCGCATGCCTTCCAGCGCGCCATCGCCGGCCTCACTGAGTTCCGCGGCCAAAGCGTCGACGGACAGCAAGACAGCTTCTGGAGCTGGCGCAGCTTGATGTACCGTTTCGCGCTGCGGCTCGACCCGGCGCAAATGGAAGCCATCGCGCTCGGCCTCTACGTCGAAATGATCGAGGCCGGCTACACGTCGGTCTGCGAGTTTCACTATGTGCACCACGACGCCGATGGCCGTCCGTATGCCGACGACGCCACGCTCGCGCTGGCCCTTATGCGTGCTGCGCAACGCGCCGGCATCGGCCTGACTTTGCTGCCCGTGCTGTACCAAACCAGCGGTTTCGGCGGCACCGCACCGGGTGAAGGTCAGCGGCGATTCATCCGCTCGACCGACTCGATGCTGCGACTGCTCGAACGCCTCAAGCCACTGTGCGATGCCCAAGGCGCACGGCTCGGCCTCGCGCCGCATTCGCTGCGCGCGGTGCCGCCCGAAGGCTTGCGCCAAGCGCTTGTCGGACTCGACGCGATCGATGCCACCGCGCCCATTCACATCCACATCGCCGAGCAGACCAAAGAGGTCGGCGATTGCATTGCCTGGAGCGGGCAACGGCCAGTCGCCTGGCTGCTCGATCACGCTGACGTGAATGCGCGCTGGTGCCTTGTGCATGCAACGCACATGGATGCGGACGAGTACGCGCGTGCGGCGCGCAGCGGCGCCGTCGCGGGCTTGTGCCCGACGACCGAAGCCAACCTCGGCGACGGCATCTTCGATTTGTCGGCATGGCGCGCTGCCGGTGGTTCGAGGGGTGCGGGCGGCGTCTGGGGCATCGGCTCCGACAGCCACATCTGCGTGAACGCCGCGGAGGAATTGCTGATGCTCGAATACAGCCAGCGCCTCGCGACGCGCCAGCGCAACGTCGCTGCCGACAGCGGACAACCGCATGTCGCCACGGCGATGACGCTCGCCGCAGTGCAGGGCGGCGCGCAGGCGGCTGGCCGCCTGGACCCCGGATGCGTCGCCGGCCTCGCGATCGGTCAGCGCGCCGACTTCGTCGTGCTCGATGCAGCGCATCCATCGCTCGCCGGATTGGGAGCTGCCGACATGCTCTCGTCCCATGTCTTCGCAAGCCATCGCACCAGCGCCATCGATTCGGTGTGGGTCGGTGGCGCGCAACGCACGAAGGGCGGTCGCCATCTTCTTCACGACTCTGCCACTGCGGGGTTCGTCGCTGCGCGCACGCAACTGCTTTCGACCACATGACCTTCGTCACCGACCAACCTCCGTTTCGCTTTCGCCAGGGCACGCGCCCGCTGCTGATCTCCATGCCGCATGTCGGCACTCACGTTCCCCCGGCATTGGCAGTTCGCATGACAGAAGAAGCGCGCCATGTGCCCGATACCGACTGGCACCTCGAACGGCTCTACGACTTCGCCGATGAACTCGGCGCGTCGGTGCTCGTCGCCACCCATTCACGCTACGTCATCGACCTCAATCGCGCGCCCGATGGCGCCAGCCTCTATCCCGGCCAGAGCGTGACCGGCCTGTGCCCTATCGACACCTTCGACGACACGCCGATCTACACCGCAGGTGATGTGCCCGACGCCGCCGAAATCGCCGCGCGTCGCGATGCGGTCTGGCATCCATACCACCGGCAGTTGCAAGCTGAACTCGCCCGACTGAGGGCGGCGCACGCCACCGTCGTCTTGTGGGACGCGCATTCGATCCGCTCGCGACTGCCGCGCTTCTTCGAGGGCAAGCTGCCCGACCTGAATCTGGGCACCGCCAACGGCGCGAGCTGCAGCGAAGCGCTGGCATCGACACTGCTGGCCATTGCGCAGTCAGCGCCGTCCTACGCGGGCGTGTTGAACGGTCGCTTCAAGGGCGGCTACATCACGCGCAAATACGGCGATCCGGCCGGGGGCGTGCATGCGGTGCAGCTCGAGATGACCCAGTCCAGCTACATGCAGGAAACGCTGCCGTTCAACTACTTGCCCGACGAAGCGGCCGGCGTCCTGCCTCAAGTCCGGCAGATGCTCAACGCGGTGCTGGAGTTCGCCCTGAAACGCTAGGGACATCGAGGGGGCAGCAAAAGCAGGGAGGTGGCGCGAGATACCGTCCCATTGTCCAAACACCCCACAGGAAGAAATGTATGCCGATGATCAAGGTTGCCACCGAGGCGCATCACCCCGTCGAACTTCACTACGAGGACTATGGTGTCGGCAAGCCTGTGGTCTTGATTCATGGGTGGCCGTTGAGCGGTCGTTCCTGGGAGGCGCAGGTGCCTGCGCTGATCAAGGCCGGCTACCGCGTCATCACCTACGACCGACGCGGCTTCGGTACCTCCTCGCAGCCGTGGGCCGGCTACGACTACGACACGTTCGCGGCGGACCTGGATGCCGTGCTGACGCAGCTCGAGCTGCACGGCGTAACGCTGGTCGGCTTTTCAATGGGCGGCGGTGAAGTTGCCCGTTACATCGCGAAGTTCGGCACCGCAAGAATTGCCAAGGCAGTGTTTGCTTCCGCTGTGACGCCGTACCTTTACAAGTCGGCCGACAATCCTGAAGGCGGCCTGGACGACGCAACGATTGCGGGATTTCAAGGCGGTGTCGAAAGTGACCGGCTCGCCTTTCTGGACGCCTTCACCGAAAACTTCTTCAAGGCCGGCGACAAGGTGCAAGTCAGCGAAAGCCAGCGGGTGTATGCGCGCAATATCGCGGCTTTCGCCTCACCCAAGGGCACGCTGGATTGCGTGGCCGCCTTCGCTCGCACGGACTTCAGGGCCGACCTGGAAAAGATCAAGGTGCCCACGTTGGTCATTCACGGCGATGCCGATGCGATCGTGCCGTTCGAAGTGAGCGGTGCGCGCACGCACAAGGCGATTGCCGGCAGTCACCTCACTTTGATCAAGGGCGGCCCGCACGGGGTGAACCTCTCGCACGCTGCCGAATTCAACAAGGCCCTGCTGGAGTTCCTGGCCGTCTGAGTTCCGGGCGCTCCAAGGTTATTTGCCGGGCAACCGAAGTCCCGGTTTCTACAATCGGACGCATGAAGCCTCTCGTCTACACCCGCGGCCAAGCCCTGGCCGGCATTCTTGCCCAGCGCATCGCCATCCTCGACGGTGCGATGGGCACGATGATTCAACGGTTCAAGCTCAATGAGGCGCAGTACCGAGGCCAGCGCTTCAAAGATTTCGAGCGCGACGTCAAAGGCAACAACGAGCTGCTCTCGCTCACCCGGCCCGATGTCATTCAGGACATCCACGAAAGCTATCTGGCCGCCGGTGCCGATCTGATCGAGACCAATACCTTCGGCGCCACCACCATCGCGCAGGAGGACTACAGGATGGCCCATCTGGCGCGCGAGATGAATCTCGAGTCCGCCAAGCTGGCCCGCGCAGCCTGCGACAAATTCAGCACGCCCGACAAGCCGCGCTTCGTGGTGGGCGCGCTCGGCCCAACGCCCAAGACCGCGAGCATCAGCCCGGATGTGAACGATCCGGGCGCGCGCAACGTCGACTTCGAATCGCTGCGGGCGGCCTACTACGAGCAGACCGAGGCACTGGTCGAAGGTGGCTCAGACGTCATCCTTGTCGAGACGATCTTCGACACGCTCAATGCCAAGGCCGCGCTGTTCGCGGTCGAGGAGTATTTCGACAACAGCGGCGAGCGGCTGCCACTGATCATCAGCGGCACCGTGACCGACGCGTCGGGCCGCATCCTGAGCGGCCAGACCGTGACCGCGTTCTGGCACAGCATCCGGCATGCACAGCCGCTGGCCGTCGGCCTCAACTGCGCGCTCGGCGCGGCGCTGATGCGGCCGTACATCCAGGAGCTGGCCAAGGTCGCGGGCGACACCTTCATCAGCTGCTACCCCAACGCCGGACTGCCCAATCCAATGAGTGAGACCGGCTTCGACGAGACGCCCGACGTCACATCGCGGCTGCTGCACGAGTTCGCCGCCGAAGGTCTGGTCAACATCGTCGGTGGCTGTTGCGGCACCACGCCCGACCACATCGCGGCCATCGGGCGGGCGGTGGCGCCGCTGCACGGACGCATGCTGCGCAACGCGTTCTATCGCGAAGCCGCCTGATCGGAAGCGTCGCGATCTGCGTTCGATCGGCGACTTGGCGAGTCTTCACTTTCAGCAAATTTGTGAAGCGCAGATGAAGCTTGCGCTCCAAACGCAACGTGCGTGCACGCGGACGCTTCATGCCGCGTTGTTCGACAAGGTCAGGCCGGCACAGACGCGGTTAAGGCCGATTGACAACGCTTCAGACCGCGGCCTACCCTGACCTCGCACAAGGATTCAACATGAACAAGACAAACGCTCAGCGATGGATCGGCATCGGCGCCCTCGCGCTGATTCTTCCGGTGGCAGCCGCAGCACAGCAGGCCTTCACGCGCGGGCCCGTCAACTTGCGCGCTGGCCCCTCGGGCGACTACCCGACGGTGGCGCGACTCGGTCCGGGCCAGCCGCTCGACGTCATCGGATGCACCAACGGCTACGGCTGGTGCGACGTCGTGTTGCCCGACGAACTGCGTGGCTGGGTCGCAGCTCAAAGCCTCGACTACGCCTACGAAGACCAGCGTGTGCCGTTGGCTACCTACGGCGCCAGCATCGGCGTCCCGATCGTCGGCTTCGCGATCGGCAACTACTGGGCCGATAACTACCGTGATCGCTCCTGGTACGGCGACCGCCGCTACTGGGGCAATCGGCAACCGCCGCCCGTGCAAGGCTGGCGTCCGGAGCGGCCGCCGCAACCGGGCTGGCGCCCTAATCCGTTTCCAGGTGGCGGTGGCGGAGGTGGCTATGGCCCGGGCTTCGGCCCCGGTTATGGTCCTGGCTATGGTCCCGGTTATGGTCCCGGCCGCCCCGGTAATCCCAACTTCGGCGGGCCCGGTGGCGGTCAGCCTCCCGGCTACCGGCCACCCGGCGGGAACTTCAACCCGCCGCAGCAGGGGTTTCGTCCCCAACCGATGCCGCAGCCCGGCTTTCGTCCGCTGCCGGGCGTCGGGCTCCAGCCGTCGCCGCCGCCAGCCCCATCCAACGTACAGCCGCGCAGCAATGGCTTCCAGAAGGACGGCCCCTGACCTGACCCGCAGCGACCTCGCTCGCTGCTCACCCGCGGCGTCGCATCAGGTCGACGAAGCGGCTCGCTCCCAGCCCGAGCGGCCGCTCCTTGGACCACACGACATCGACCCATAGGTCGAGTCCGTTGCTGAGGTTCTCGAAAGGAATTTCGACCAGCGCGCCAGCGGCTATGTGCGGCAGCACCACGTTGCGCGGCAACCAGCCCCAACCCAGGCCTGCCGCGATCAGGCTCAGTGCCGCGAGGGCGTTGTCGGTGCGCCAGGTGTCTCGCGCATAGACGAAGCGCGGATCGCTCGTCGCCAGATCACGCCCAGCGACGACGATCTGCCGCGTCGTGATGAGGTGTTGTTCACGCAGTTTGCCGGCGGCCTGTGCGAGCACGGGGTGCGCTGGCGCGATGACTGCGACCATCGTCTCGCTGCTCACTTCCTGAAAGCCTTCGCGACCGTCCAGGCTCGGCCGCTCGAACACGAGCGCCAATTGCGCGCGACCGGTGTGCAGCATTTCGAGCGCATCGGCCTGCGGCGCCGCCAGCACTTCGACTTCGAGCAGGGGATGCTCTTGCGCCAGTGTGGCGAGCGCGGCGCTCCACGGTGCCGCTAGCAACTCAGGCGCAATGGCCAAAGTGAGCCGGTGCTCCAGGCCCTGCGTCAGCGAAAGCGCTTGAACCTGCAACTGCCGCAACTGCGTTGCCAGCAACCTCGCTTGCGGCTCCAGCGAGCGCGCGGCGGCATTGGGCCGCGGCTCGCGGCCGGCGCGGTCGAACAGCGGCAAATCGAGTTCCGCTTCGAGGTTGGCGATCGCCATGCTGACCGCCGAAGGCACGCGGCCCAGCGCCCGCGCGGCGGCCGAGAACGAGCCTTTGTCGATTACCGCGAGAAAGACTTCGACGCTGTCGCTCGACCAAGCCATGCCGTTCCACCTGTCAATTAAACTGAAAGTAGATGACTTTATATGTCAGCGTGTCGAACATAAAGTCGCTGCATGCAAGGAATCAAACGCCGCGTCGTCTACATCACCCTCTACGAGGGGATCGCCATCGTGGCCGCCAGCGTCGGACTCACGCTGATGTCCGGAAAGGGCCTCGGTCACTCGGGCGCATTGGCGGTCGTCGCCTCGGTCATCGCGGTGCTTTGGAACCTCGCCTTCAATGCCCTTTTCGAGCGCTGGGAGGCGCGGCAATCCGTGCGCGGGCGTAGCGTCAAGCGCCGCATCGCGCATGCCGTCGGCTTCGAGGGCGGGTTGATCGCCTTTCTGGTGCCGGTGTTCGCCTGGGCGCTGGGCGTGAGCCTTCTCGAGGCGCTGGTGATGGACCTCGGCCTGGTCGTGTTCTTCCTGGTCTACACCTTCGTTTTCAATTGGGGCTTCGACACCGTTTTCGGTCTGCCCACATCGGCTGCAACGCCTTCCACGAGCGCTGCTCAGCCGGCCTGAACCCCCGCCGTCTGCGGCATGCAACACTCGCTCGATGTCATCTTTGGAATGGGCCGCGTCGGCCTTGCAGGCGTTCGACGGGGCGGTGGCCGCGAGCAAGGGCTTTCGCAGCCGCGAAGGGCAGCGGCGCATGGCCGAACACGTGGCGCGCACGCTGAGCGTTGCCACGCTCGGCAAGGCTGAAAAGTCGAATCTTCCGCAAGAGTCGCAAATCGGCGCCGTCAGCGGCGCCGATGAGCCGGTCCGCGCGATTGCCGTGATCCAGGCAGGGACTGGCGTCGGCAAGTCGCTCGCCTATTGCGCACCTGCCATCGCGCTGGCCTTGGCGCGCAACACGCGCGTGATGATTTCCACCGCTACGGTCGCGCTGCAAGAGCAGTTGGTGAACAAGGACTTGCCGGCGCTCGCCGCGCTGCTGCCCGAGCCGTTTCGCTTCGCGCTCGCCAAGGGCCGTGGTCGCTATGTGTGCAAGCTGAAGCTTGAACGCCTGACCGGCATGGCGGCGGATGGCGCCGCCGCAGAGCACGGAAGCCACGGCGAAGAGGGCGACAACTTCGAAGACGACCTGTTCGCCGACGAAGAAGCCGGCGAGGGCGCGTCGCGCGCCGTGCGGCCACCGCACGAGGTCGCTGCGCGCCTCCAGTTCCATACCGGTATCGCGCAAGCGCTTGACCGCGGCGTGTGGGATGGCGACCGTGATTCGCTCGACGCCCAGCCCGCCGCCGACCTCTGGGCACCGATGGCGGCCGACGCTGCGTCGTGCACCGGCAAGCATTGCCCATCGTTCAACGGCTGCGTCTACTACGAGCGCCGCAAGACGCTGGTCGGCGCGCAGGTGATCGTGGTCAACCACGACCTGTTGCTGTCGTCGCTCAACAACCGTTTGCTACCCGAGCTCGACAACTGCCTGCTGATCCTCGACGAGGCGCACCATTTGCCGGCCACCGCGCTCGCGCAATTTGCCTGCCGCATGGACCTGGGCCGCCACGCGTGGGCCGAGCGGCTGGCCCAGCGTGCGGTGCGCGTCGGTGTGCGGCTGGAGGTGACCGAGGTGGCCGACATTCCGATGCATGCCTCGCAGATGCGACAGGCACTGCAACAGGTCGAGCGGCTGGTGATGGAGCTGTACGGAGAAGCGCTCCAGACCGGCCTCGCGAACGCCTTCAACGCAACGGGTCGCAACACATCCCGGGCACGTTTGCCGCTCGGTGAACTGCCGGAAGCGCTGCAGGGACCACTCGGTCGGGTGGCGCACCATGCATCCGGATTTTTGGATGCGTTGCGTGTCATCGCGAGCGCGTTGCGAGCCGAAATGCGCGACCAGCCCGCGCTCGCCCGCCGGCTGTCCGCCATGTATGCCCAACTCGGCGCGCTGGCGCCACGGCTCGAACAGACACTCGACACCGCTCAACTGCTGCTGCGCGACGCAACGCCCGGTGCAGCGCCGGCCGCCAAATGGTTCACGCTGGAAGTCGATGGCGACCTGGCCACGCTGCAAGCCCACGCGAGTCCGTTGCTGCCCGGCGCGACGCTGCGCAACAACCTGTGGAACAAGGTGCGCGGCGCAGTGCTCACATCGGCCACGTTGACCAGCTGCGGACGCTTTGATTTTTTCTTGCGCGAGTCGGGGCTGCACGGTTTGCACGAGGAAGGCGTCGCGACCACGCTCGAAGTGCCCAGCCCGTTCGACTACGCCAAGCAAGGCAAGCTCATCGCGGTCGAGACCCGAGCCGATCCGCGCGAAGCTGCCGCCTATGTCGCCGAGATGGTGAAAGCCTTGATGCGCGATCTGGCCGATGTGCGGCACGGTGCGCTCGTGCTGTTCACCTCGCGGGAGCAATTGCGCATGGCCGTCGAGGCGCTGACGTCCCGCCTGAAGTCCATCGTGCTGCTGCAGACGGCGATGCCGCGCCAGCAGTTGATGGCCACGCACCGCCACCGCGTGGCCGAGGGCCTGCCTTCGATCATCTTCGGCATGCAGTCGTTTGGCGAAGGGCTGGATCTGCCGGGCAAGCTGTGTGAGTCGGTCTTCATCGCCAAGCTGCCGTTCGCATCACCCGACGATCCGGTGAGCGAAGCGCGCGCCGAGTGGCTGCGTACAGTCGGCCGCGATCCTTTCACCGAGTTGGTGGTGCCGGCCACGGCGATCCGTTTGGCGCAGTGGGTCGGTCGCGCGATCCGCAGCGAGGACGATCGGGCGAGCGTGTACTGCTATGACCGGCGGCTGGTTCGTACGTCTTATGGGCAACGGTTGCTGCAGGGCTTGCCGGCGTTTGCGCTGACGACTGTGTGTGCGGCGGAGGTGGCGGTGGTCGTTTGACCAAACCCTCACGCGGCATCGACGATCCGAAAGCCGCCTAAAATTGAGTCTCTCGAGGAGCGTTGCAGCGTTGACCGGTCTTTCTCAAGACCCGGTCACGTCAGGCTCGGGATCGCAACGACGCTCACCTGATTTCAAAAATCTACAGGTGAGCCCGTGTCCCAGATGTCCCAGATGTCCCCGAACTCCGAGTCCCCAGAGACCTCAGGTACCCCGATTCCTCCGCCGCTGATGCTCTCCGGCCTGGAGCCGGTCACCATCGGCGAGGGCGCCTTGTTCGTCAACATCGGCGAGCGCACCAACGTCACCGGTTCGAAAGCATTTGCCCGAATGATCTTGAACGGTCAGTTCGAGGAGGCGCTCGCGGTAGCACGCCAGCAAGTCGAGAACGGCGCGCAGGTAATCGACATCAACATGGACGAGGCCATGCTCGACAGCAAGGCTGCCATGGTCCGGTTTCTCAACCTGATCGCCAGCGAACCCGACATCGCGCGGATGCCGATCATGGTCGACAGCTCCAAGTGGGACGTCATCGAAGCGGGGCTGCGCTGCATCCAGGGCAAGGGCATCGTCAACTCGATCTCGATGAAAGAAGGCGTCGACGGCTTCAAGCGGCAGGCCAAGCTGGTGCGGCGTTACGGCGCGGCAGCGGTGGTCATGGCGTTCGACGAAAAGGGCCAGGCCGACACCTACCAGCGCAAGATCGAAATCTGCGAGCGGGCCTATCGCATCCTGGTCGACGAGGTCGGCTTTCCGCCTGAAGACATCATCTTCGACCCGAACATCTTCGCCATCGCGACCGGCATCGAAGAGCACAACAACTACGCGGTCGACTTCATCAACGCGACGCGCTGGATCAAGCAAAACCTGCCGGGCGCACGGGTGTCGGGTGGCGTGTCGAACGTGAGCTTCAGCTTTCGCGGCAACGACCCGGTGCGCGAGGCCATCCACACTGTATTTTTGTACCACGCCATCAAGGCGGGCATGGACATGGGCATCGTGAATGCCGGCATGGTCGGCGTGTACGACGACCTCGAGCCGGTGCTGCGCGAGCGGGTGGAAGACGTGGTGCTCAACCGCCGCGAAGACGCTGGCGAGCGCCTCGTCGAAGTGGCCGAGACGGCCAAGAGCGGCGCCAAGGACGAGAGCAAGAAGCTCGAGTGGCGCGGCACGTCGGAGCATCCGGTGGCGGTCGACCAGCGGCTGTCGCATGCGATGGTGCACGGCATCACCGACTTCATCGTCGACGACACCGAGGAGGCCTACCAGATCATTTTGGCGAAGGGCGGCCGGCCGCTGCACGTGATCGAAGGGCCGCTCATGGCCGGCATGAACGTCGTGGGCGATCTGTTCGGCCAGGGCAAGATGTTCTTGCCGCAGGTGGTCAAGTCGGCCCGCGTGATGAAGTCGGCCGTGGCGCATTTGCTGCCCTACATCGAGGCGGAAAAACTGCTCGACGAAGCCGCGGGGCGCGATGTGCGCACCAAGGGAAAGATCATCATCGCGACGGTGAAGGGCGACGTGCACGACATCGGCAAGAACATCGTCACCGTCGTGCTTCAGTGCAACAACTTCGAAGTGGTGAACATGGGCGTGATGGTCCCGTGCCACGAAATTCTGGCGCGCGCCAAGGTCGAGGGCGCCGACATCGTGGGGCTCTCGGGCCTCATCACGCCGAGCCTCGAAGAGATGCAGTATGTCGCCGGCGAGATGCAGCGCGACGACCATTTCCGCATCAAGAAAATCCCGCTGATGATCGGTGGCGCGACCACCAGTCGCGTGCATACGGCCGTCAAGATCGCGCCGCACTACGAGGGCCCGGTCGTCTACGTGCCCGATGCCTCGCGCAGCGTGAGTGTGGCGCAGAGCCTCCTTTCGGACAACGCGACCAAGTACATCGAAGAACTCAACGCCGACTACGAAAAGGTGCGACTGCAGCACGCCAACAAGAAGCAGATACCGATGTGGTCGCTGGCGAAATCGCGGGCCAACAAGACGCCGATCGACTGGAAGAACTACACGCCGCCGGTGCCCAAGTTCATCGGTCGCCGCGTGTTCAAGAACTACGACCTGACCGAGCTCGCCAAGTACATCGACTGGGGCCCGTTCTTCCAGACCTGGGACCTCGCGGGTCCGTTTCCCGCCATCCTGAAAGACGAGGTGGTCG
Source organism: Variovorax sp. PAMC28562 (assembly GCF_014303735.1). Classification (NCBI taxonomy): domain Bacteria; kingdom Pseudomonadati; phylum Pseudomonadota; class Betaproteobacteria; order Burkholderiales; family Comamonadaceae; genus Variovorax; species Variovorax sp. PAMC28562. The sequence goes on from NZ_CP060296.1 coordinate 1,332,038, forward strand.
GAACCGAAGCCGTGCGCGTGTATGCCGACGGTCAGCGCATGTTGAAGCGCCTGATCGAAGGGCGTTGGCTCAGCGCCAGCGGCATCGTCGGTTTCTGGCCCGCCAACACGGTGAACGACGACGACATCGAGTTCTATACCGACGAGAGCCGCACCGAAGTCGCCATGACCTGGTATGGCATGCGCCAGCAGACCGAGAAACAGATGATCGACGGCGTGATGCGACCGAGCCGCTGCCTGGCCGACTTCGTCGCGCCGAAAGACAGCGGCCTGAAAGACTATGTCGGCATGTTCGCCGTTACCGCGGGCCTGGGCGTCGAGAAGAAGGAGAAGTACTTCGTCGACGACCTGGACGACTACTCGGCCATCATGCTGAAGGCGCTGGCCGACCGGCTGGCCGAGGCGTTTGCCGAATCGCTGCATCACCGCGTGCGCACCGACCTCTGGGGCTATGCGCCGCACGAAGGCCTGAGCAACGAGGACATGATCGCCGAGAAGTACCGCGGCATTCGACCGGCGCCCGGCTATCCGGCGTGCCCCGACCACAGCGTCAAGCGCGAGATGTTCGAAGTCATGCAGTGCCAGGACATCGGCATGACGCTGACCGAAAGCCTCGCGATGACGCCCGCCGCCAGCGTCAGCGGCTTCCATTTGAGCCATCCTGACTCGACGTACTTCAACGTCGGCAAAATCGGGCATGACCAGTTGCAGGACCAGGCGGCGCGCAGGAAACAAAGCGAGGCCGAGTTGGAGCGGCTGCTGGCCCCGAATCTATAACCCGTCGGCCGGTGCGTCCGTGGCCGGCGACCGGGAGTTTCTATTTTCCAGAAGTTGATCTTTGCCGCGTCGCACTACGCGGCGCTGGCGGTGTTCGTCGTGAGCTGTTGGGGCTACGGGCGCGCCGTGTTGTCGCGCATCGGCGTGCCCACGCCGGCCGACGTTTGGCTCGAAGCCGGAATAAGCGCCACGCTCGGGGTCGGCCTGTTCATCTGCGCGTTTCAGGCATTGGCCATTGCGGGATTGTTCGGCGTGACGGGCGTGATTGTGCTGGTCGCTATCGGCATCGGCGCTGCGGCGCTGCAAGTGCCGGCATGGCGGCGGCAATTGCGTGAGCGTGCCGCGGCTGCTGCCTTTCCTTCCTCCTGGGGCGCCGACGCGCCGATGTCGTGGCTCGACAAAGCCGCACTCGCCGCGCTCGCGCTGATCGCTCTTCCGGCGCTGGTCGCACCGCTCGCACCGCCCGCCGTCTTCGACGAACTGATGTACCACCTGCCGTACGCGCGCATGCTGGCGCAGACCGGCGCGCTCGGCATCCACGACTGGCTGCGCTACCCCTGGTTTCCGTACAACTACAACCTGCTCTATGCCGCCGCGCTGCTGGTCGGCGACGACGTGCTGCCGCACTTCCTGAGCGCGCTCGCGGGCGCACTGTCGGTAGGGATGGTCTATCGGCTCGGACGACAGCACACCAGCCGCACGCTCGCGCTCGCCGGCGCCGCCATCTGGCTCGGCCTGGGCGACTACGCCAGTGCGCTGATCGACATGGGCGTCGCACTGTTCGTGCTGGCCGGCTGCGTCGCGCTGTGGTGGTGGCGCGAGGCGCAGGGTGCGAAGCGTCCGCAAGCGCCGCGCTGGCTGGTCGTGGCGACGTTTTTCTTCGGCGTGGCGGCAGGGTGCAAGTACCAGGCGTTGACCTTTCTTCCGTTGGTCGCGGTGTTCGTGCTGTGGCGCGAGCGTCGGCCCAAGGTGCTGGCGCTCGCGCTGTTGAGCTTCTTGTTGCCGTGCATCTACTGGTACGCGCGCAACGCCATCACGACGGGCGACCCGTTCAACCCGATCGGCGCGCGCCTGTTCGGCTTCACCAACTGGAACGCCGCCGACTATCAGAACCAGTTCGACGACGTGAAGGCGCACGCGGCATGGCCGAACCTGGCGATCTGGGGCGTCGTGCTGGCGCCTTTGAGCCCATGGTTCAAGCGGTCTGCGGCGGTGCGCGCGGCGGTCGTGTTCTGCGCCTACTCGCTGGTCGTCTGGTTCGTGACGTCGCGCTATCCGCGCTACATGACGGCGTCGTACCCGTTGGTCGCGCTCATGGCTGCGCTGGGCTGGGCCGTGTTCTTCAAGGCGATCGCTTCGGGCGTTCGCAAGGCCGCACCGGCATTCGCGGCGTGGTCACGATGGTCGACGGTCGGCGCCTGGGTCGGTGGACTGTTGATCGTCACGCTCGCCGTTATGTCGGTGCAACAGACCTTCAAGAAAGGCGCCATGGTCTCGGTCACGCCGAGCGCGCGCGACGCCTTCCTGCGCGTGAACGTGCCGGGCTATGAAGTGATGCGCTACCTGCGCGAGCATCCGCACGGCAAGCTCTATCAGGTGGCGCTGAGCGAGGCGATCTACTACGGCCCCGACGAGGTCTGGGGCGACACGCTCGGGCCGTGGCGCTACGCCGATTTTCTGGCGGCGCCGCCAGCCGAGATGGCGCGCAAGTTCATGTCGCTGGGCTTCGGTTCTCTGGTCGTCGCCTCGCCCTATGTGGCGGGCCTGAGCAGCAAGCCCGGCTTCGACAAGCACTTCGTTCCACTGTTCGAAAAGGACGGTGCCAAGGCCTACCGTATCCTCGCGGACGCGCCATGACCGAACTCTCCTCACCTTCCCTGCGCATCGCCGCCGTCATTCCGTGCTTCAACGAAGCGCTCGCCATCGCCCAAGTCATCGCCGAGTTCCGCGACGTCTTGCCCGAAGCGCAGATCCATGTCTTCGACAACCGCTCCACCGACGACACCGCCGCAGTGGCACGCGCCAGCGGGGCGCGCGTCACGCATGTGGCGCTGGCCGGCAAGGGCAACGTCACGCGGCGCATGTTCGCGGATGTCGAGGCCGATGTGTATGTGATGGTCGATGGGGATGCGACCTACGACCTCGACGGCGTGCGCCCGATGATCGACGCGCTGCTCGCCGGCAACCTGGACATGGTGGTGGGCTACCGTGTCGACGACGGTGCCGATGCCGACACCTACAGGGCCGGGCACCGTCTCGGCAATCGCATGCTGACTGGCGCTGTCGCCGGACTCTTCGGCGGCCACCTCACCGACATGCTGTCGGGCTACCGGGTGTTCTCGCGCCGCTATGCCAAGTCGTTCCCGGCCGTGTCGGCGGGTTTCGAGATCGAGACCGAACTCACGGTGCACGCGCTCGAACTGCGCATGCCCTTCGCCGAACTGCCGGTGCGCTATCGCTCGCGGCCCGAGGGCTCGCACAGCAAGCTGTCGACCTACCGTGACGGCTGGCGCATCCTGAAGACGATCTGCAAGCTGTTCGTGAGCGAACGGCCGCTGCAGTTCTTTGCCAGCATCGCCGGCGTGCTGGCGCTCGTGTCGCTGCTCGCCGCCCTGCCGCTGGCGCTCACTTACGTCCACACTGGTCTGGTGCCGCGCTTGCCGACAGCCGTGCTGCTCACCGGCAGCATGCTGACCGCCATGCTCGCCTTCGTTTGCGGCGTGGTGCTGCACACGGTGACCATCGGCCGGCGGGAAGCCAAGCGGCTGCGCTACCTCGCGATCCCGGGCGTGCGACACGCTGTCGGGCCTTGAAGCATCCACCGATGTGCAGCGATGCGGCGATCAAAGCGCGATGAAGCTCGGTCGTGAATTCCTGACCTTCGCTGCGGTGGGCATCGTCGGCCTGGGCGTCGACGTCGGCGTGCTGTACCTCGCCGCGCCGGTGTTCGGCTGGTATGCGGCGCGCGTGTTGTCGTTTCTGGCGGCGGCCAGCGCGACCTGGGCGCTCAACCGGCGCTACACCTTCGCGGCGCGGTCGTCGAACACGTCGATCTGGCGTGAGTACCTCGGCTACCTGGTGACGATGCTGGGCGGCGCCGCCATCAACTATGTGGTTTACGTCGCGACCCTGCACTGGATCGACGGTCGCTGGGCGCCCGCGCTCGGCGTCGCGCTCGGCAGCTGCGCCGGCCTCACGCTGAACTTTCTGTCGGCGCGGCAGCTGGTGTTCAATGCCCGGCGCGGTCCCTGACTGGGAACCGCGACGCCACGCGGGGTGGGGCCGGGCAGGCTAGTCGAGCAGCGGCTCGAGCCCTGATGCGCTGTCGATTTCGGTGGGCTTGTAGAGCTTGTGCGCCGCCGCCGGGCCGGGGACATCGGTAACGACGACCAAACGCCATTGGTCTGTCGTCTTGGCGCACGCGCGCTCTTGCGCCGAGAGCTGAAAGCTGGCCATCCCCGCCGCCGTGCCTTTCACCGCGAGCTTGAGCAACGTGGCGCCCTTCTTGTCCTTGACCTCGATGTCGTAGCCGAGGTTCTGGCCGACCACGTTCTCGGGCTTGTAGCCGTAGCCCGCGAAGTGGCGCGTCAGATACTCCAGCGCGGCCGTCTGCAGCTCTTCACGGGAGGCGACGACCACCACGACTTTCGGCGGCGGCACCGGAACGCCGCCCCGCGCACGTGCGGCCAGCATGTCTTCGTCGGTAGGCAGCCAGCCGCGCGCGCCACGCACCAGCACTGCGACCTTCAGGTCGGCATCCCACGAAGCGACGTGCCATTCCTGCTCGTCCGGGACACGTGTCGAGACTTTGGCCGCCTTGTCTGTTTCCAGGTCGGCAATCGCGATGCGGTTCGTCTGCAATACGGCCCGCACGCCTTGGCCCGCGTCGAGCGACCGCTTGAGCAAAGTCAGACGGTCTTTGGCGCGCTGAATCTGCTGGGCGCTTCGCTCCCCGCCGTCCAGCCGGCGCTGCGCATCCAGCGACTCGAGATAGAACCAGCGCCCATCGCCGGAGATGCTGACCAGCTCCGCCCAGACGGTGGCGATGACGTTGTCGCCGGTCGCCAGCCAGGCGTGATCGCCCGCTTTGTCGCGTGCTTCGAACACGCCCATCCGGGCAATGATTTCGACAGGCGTGCGTTTTTCGCCGGTGAGGCGCTTTTCGTTGATGAGGGCCAGGACGGCGGGTTCGACTTCTTTTTCCATGCGGGGGGGAATCTGCGGGTTGTGACCGTTTCAAGTATGCCGCGAAGTCTTTGCGCGCTCTAGTGCAAGCGCTCAGTGCGCGCCGGAAAGTACCGTCGGCACCTCGGTCGCAGGCGGTGTATTGCGACTCCGGCCGCAACGCACGATGCCGTCGATCATCACCATGCCGACGCCCGGAATGTCGCCAATCTGCACGCTCTCCAGCAGTCCGGCAGCGGGCGAATGCTGCGCCCGGTCCATGAACACGAAGTCGGCATCGCGGCCGACTTCGATCAGGCCGCTGTTCAGATTACGGATGCGCGCCGTGTTGCCGGTCGCAAAGCAGAACACCTGCTCTGCCGGAATGTTGGCGAAGGCTGAAATGAACGACACCATGCGCAGGATGCCGAGCGGTTGCACACCCGAACCCGCAGGGCCATCGGTGCCGAGGATGACGCGGTGCGGGCACTTCAGTTCCATGGCGGCGCGGGCCGCGGCGATGGCGGTTTTCTCATTGCCGTTGTGCACGATCTCGATGGCGCGCGAACTCTTCTCGCACAGCTCGCACACATGCGCTTCGGGCAGCGAGGTGTGGCCGCCGTTGATGTGGCCGATGATGTCGGCGTCGGCTTCGAGCACCACGTCCTTGTCGATGTAGCCCGAACCCGGCACGGATGGGCCACCCGTGTGGATGGTGCTCTGGATGCCGTACTTGCGCGCCCAGGCCACCATCTCCTTGGCTTCGTAGCCGGCCTTGACCGTGCCCAGTCCCACTTCGCCCAGCAGGCCGACGCCGGCTTCGGCCAGTTCCTTGAAGTCGCTCTCGACCATGCCTTTTTCGATGACGGGCGCACCGGCCAGCACCTTCACGCCGGCCGGGCGAAAGTTGTCGAACGCGCGTTGCGCCGTGATGGCGAGCGCCTTCAGTCCGACGATGTCTTTCGGTCGTCCCGGCAGGTGCACTTCACCGGCCGAGATCATGGTCGTCACGCCGCCGTTCATGCTCGACTCGATCCAGCCGAGCTGGCTCTGGCGTGGCGTCCAGTCGCCGAACACCGGGTGCACGTGGCTGTCGATGAGACCGGGCGCCACGGTGGTCTGATGGCAGTCGATGACGGTCTTGGCACCCTCGACATCCAGGTCCTTGTACTTGCCGACCGCGACGATCAAGCCGTCGTTCACCACGATGGTGTCGGCATCGAGGATGGGCTTGTCGATGTCGCCCGAAAGCAGCAGGCCTATGTTCTGGATGACGACTTTGCCCGACTTGCCGCCGGTTGCGATTTCTGCCATTTCTTGACCTCGTGGGGGACTGTTGTTGGTTCATCGGGGACGCCGGCATCGACCGTGCGCAACACGGTCTCGATGACGAAGTCTTCCCAGTGCGACACCGCTTCGGGCGTTTCGAGCGGCTCGCCCAGAAACGCCGTGAGCGTGTGTCGGTTCGACGTATAGAAGTAGCCGGTCGACGCGATCAGCAGGTAGAGATCGCGCGCGGCGACGTCGGCGCGAAAGAGCCCTTGCTGCACGCCGCTCGTGAGCAGTTGCTGGATGATGGCGATGGCCTGCGAGGAGTACTCGCGCGCCCGCAGCGACTTGGCGATGTGCCGACCCTTGTGCAGGTTCTCGGTGTTGAGCAGCGTGACGAACTCGGGGTTCTTGCGGTAGTAGCCGAGCACGAAGCGAATCACCGCGGTGAGCGCCTCGACAGGCCGCGTGGCATCGAGTTCGATCGAGGCCTCGGCCTCGTCCATGCGCCGGTAGATGCCTTCGAGCACCGCGATGAAGAGGCCCTCTTTGCTGCCGAAGTAGTAATAGATCATCCGGTCGAACGACTTGGCGGCTTTCGAGATTTTCTCGACGCTTCCGCCGTCGTAACCGTACTTGGCGAAGACCTTGGTCGCCGCCTTCAAGATCGAATCGCGCGTGGCCTGCGCCGCAGCCTCGCGCACGCCGGTACGACGTGTGGGCTTGGCGGCAGCCTTGCGCTCCATTATTTTTCAGCGAAGGCGCGTTCGATCACGAAGTCGCCGGGCGTCGACGTGTTGCCTTCCTTGAAGCCTCGCGCTTCGAGCATGTGCTTCAGGTCGACCAGCAGTCCGGGGCTGCCGCACAGCATGACGCGGTCTTCTGCGGCATTGATCGGCGGCAGGCCAAGGTCGTCGGTCAGCTTGTTGCTCTCGATGAGCTCGGTGATGCGGCCCATGTTGCGGAACTCTTCACGCGTCACGGTCGGGTAATAGAGCAACTGCTTTTCGATCATCTCGCCCAGGATCTCGTGCTTGGGCAGGTGGTCGGTCACCAGGTCGTGATACGCCAGCTCGTCGATCTGGCGCACGCCGTGCACCAGGATGACCTTCTCGAACTTCTCGTACGTTTCCGGGTCGCGGATGATGCTCATGAACGGTGCGAGGCCGGTGCCGGTGCCGAACAGATAGAGCCGCTTGCCGGGCAGCGTGTAGTCGATGAGCAGCGTGCCCGTGGGCTTGCGACCCACGATGATGGTGTCGCCCGGCTGGATGTGCTGCAGCTTCGAGGTCAGCGGGCCTTCTTCGACCTTGATGCTCAGGAACTCCAGGTGCTCTTCGTAGTTGGGGCTCACGATGCTGTAGGCGCGCAACAACGGCTTGTTGTTCACCTTGAGGCCGATCATGGTGAAGTGGCCGTTGGAGAAGCGCAGGGAAGGATCTCGCGTGGTGGTGAAGGTGAACAGCCGATCGGTCCAGTGGTGGACGGTCAAAACGCGTTCTTCGCTGAATGCACTCATACGGGATTCGATGTTGGTTGTGAACAGAAGTCGATCATCCGATTGTCCTAGGTTGCCAAAAGCCTTGCGAGCCCGCTTTGGAAACGCCGCTCGAAAACACCATTGCAAGCCTCGGGCCCGTTTGCTACATTGACCGTGAATGTAGTGAACACCACATGAAAGTGTAGGGAATGCTACACAAATGTCAGACGCCCTACAAGCGCGGCTGTCGGCACGTTTGTTGCACGCAGCGGGAACACGCATCCAGAAGAATCCCAACGAGATCGCCACGATGACCGAACACACCAAGACAGACGGATTGCCCGGCATGGACATGCCGGTGCCCGCCAGCCGCGAGGACCACGCCGTCGCCAAGCCGGCCAAGATCGAGTGCAACGCCTGCCCCGTGCTGTGTCAGATCTCCGATGGCCGCACCGGCGCCTGCGATCGGTACGCCAACCGCGACGGCGTGCTGGTGCGCGTCGATCCCGTGGTGCTGCTGCGTCGTGAGCTGTCGAGCGCCTCGCCCGCACTCGTACCCTTCGACCGACCGGCCGCAGAAACCGCCGATGGCATCGACCCCGACTGGAACGGCGACCTGCTGCATTCCGACGAAGTCTTCGTTACCGGCGTTGGCTCGTCGACGACGTACCCCGACTACAAACCGGCGCCCTTTATCGTGGCGTCGAAGGCGCGCGGCGTGGACATGATCACCGTCGTGACCGAAGGCATCTTCAGCTACTGCAGCCTGAAGGTGAAGATCGACACCGATCGTTTTCTGGGCGCCGAACAGGCCAACGTGCGCTACCGAGGCGAAGTCGTGGGGCACGTCACCACGGCGGAATACGGTTCGCAGATGCTGTCGCTCGGGGGTGTGCATCACCTCACCGGTGGCAGCAAGAAAGAAGGCCGCATGACGGTCGAGCTGATGCAGTTGCTCGGCAACAAGAAGCCGGTCGAATGCACCATCGACGGCGGCGCGAGCATGGTGATCCAGGCGGGCAAGGCGCCGATCGTCAACGGCGTCGAAGAGCAGCGCATGCGCGTCGGCTGCGGCTCGGCGGCCGTCGGCATCTTCGCGCGCCAGTTCGCCAGCGTGGCCGACGAGGTGGTGGTGGTCGACGACCACATCACCGGCGTGCTCACCGAACACCAAGCCGGCAAGTGCCTCGATATGCCGAAGTCGGGGGTGCAGATGCGCGGCCGCAAATCGACGCCCGGCCGTTACTTTCAGGTGGCCAATCCGGGCAATGGCTGGGGCGGCACCGACATCGACGATCCGCTGTCGATCATCGAAGGTTGGGAAGCGGGCGTCGCCAAGCCCGGCCTGCGCCTGCTCATGACATCGACCACCGGCGAGCACGCGCAGTGGTACGTGCTGGACGACGCGCTGCGGCCCGTCGAGCAGCCGATGCCGTCCGAGGTGCGCCGCATCGTCGAGCGCATCGGCGAGAACTGCGAACCGTCGCTGTGCACGGTGTTGTTTCTCGGCGGCGCCGGCGGCAGCCTGCGCGCCGGCGTCACGGAAAACCCGGTGCTGCTGACGCGTGCGATCAAGCAGGCGCTGGTCAACGTGACCTGCGGCGGCGCGCCAGCCTATGTCTGGCCCGGCGGCGGCATCACGGTCATGGCGGATGTCATGCGGATGCCCGACAACAGCTTCGGCACCGTGCCGACGCCGGCCATCGTCGCGCCGATCGAGTTCAGCATGCGGCGCGACGACTACGCCGCCCTCGGCGGCCACATGGACAGCATCTTTTCGCTGGAGCAGGCGCTCGCGCGCGGTGCCTGGCAAGACGATGGCGCCCCGCTCGCGCGCCAGTGGCTGGCGATCGACGAGGCCAATCCGTGGCCACTGGGTCAACCGCCGATGCTGGGTTAAGGCACTGCTCCGAATATGACGGCACGACGCAACCGGCTCGACGCGGACCGCTGGCATTTCAGCCACGGGCCGATCGACGTCATCGCCGAGGCACATGGCGATGCCGCGGTCGTTGCCGAGGCACATGAGGCCGCGTGGCAGCGCTTCGCCGGCGTGCTCGACGAACTGGTGGGCGAGCTGCGCGAACTGCGTCGACCGATTCAAACAGTGCAGGCGACGCATACGCTGCACGGCCCTATCGCACGCCGCATGTGGTCGGCCTGCGCCCCCTTCAGTGCCGGCTTCATCACGCCGATGGCAGCCGTCGCCGGCTCAATCGCGCAAGAGCTCGTCGCCTGCTATCTGCGCAGCGGTATCGAACGTGCCTGGATCAACAACGGCGGTGACATCGCGCTGCACCTCGCGCCGGGCGCGCAGGTGCGCATCGGCCTGCTGGCGGACATCGCGACCTTCGATTGGCGCGACGCCGGCCCGCTCTTCACCGACGGCCAATTCGACATCACTGCCGACATGCCGGTGCGCGGTGTCGCGACCAGCGGCTGGCGCGGCCGCAGCTTGTCGCTCGGCATCGCGGACAGCGTCACCGTGCTGGCGGCCACTGCAGCCGAGGCCGATGCGGCGGCGACGGTGATCGCCAACGCGGTCGATGTCGACGACGCGGGCATTCGACGCAAACCGGCCAGCGAATGCAAGGACGACAGCGACCTCGGTGACATCCCTGTGACGGTCGATGTCGCGACGCTCGATCCCCTGCAGGTGCGCCGTGCACTGGAGGCGGGAGCGGCCTGTGCCAAGGCGCTGCAACAGGCCGGCCGCATCCACGCGGCCGTGCTGGTTTGCCAGAAGCAATGGCGCATGGTCGAGCCCTTATGCTCGGACGCATTGCAGAACGCGCAGCCCGCCGGGCGCGTCGCGATGTCTGCAGTTGGTTCAGTATTTGCTTAACGAAAAGCAAGGCAACTTTCAATGATCGCAATGATCGATATCCGTCGCGTCTTCACCCATGTCGAGCACATCCACCACGAGTTCGGGCCGCGCGCCGAGACTCCGTTGGTGCGTGGCGCCATCGGCGTGGTGATGACCAATCCGTTCGCCGGCCGCTACGAGCCCGACATCCTGCCGATGATGGCCTTGCTCGATCCGGTCGGGGTCGACATGGCGCACCGGCTGCATGCCGCCATGGACGTGCCGCTCGACCGGCTTGCGACTTATGGCAAGGGCGCCATCGTCGGCGCTTCCGGCGAGCTGGAGCACGGTGCGCTGTGGCATGTGCCCGGCGGCTATGCGATGCGCGAGCTGCTCGGCTGGAAGGGCGACCGCGTCGCCTACATGGCGGGCAAGGCCGCCGCCGGGACCGGCCAGCCGGCCAACGCCTTGTCGATCGTGCCGTCGACCAAGAAGGTCGGCCCGCCCGGTGCCGCGCTCGACGTGCCGCTGACCAACATCAATGCCAGCTACGTGCGTGGTCAGTTCGATGCGATCGAGGTGCGCGTGCCCGGTGCGCCGGCTGCGGACGAAATCGTCTTCATCCTGGCGATGAGCACGGGCTATCGCATCCACGCGCGCGTCGGTGGGTTGCTGGCCAAAGACATCGCCAAATGGGATGGCCTGCGTTGAACGCAGCACCCACGACGCATAGAAAGACAAGGAAGAATTCATGAGCGCGAACATCAGAAAACTCGTTGTGCAAGTCGACGAAATCCGCAAGGAAATGGGCCAGCCCATCGATCCGCCGACGCGTCGTGCCGTCGCCATCGCCGTCATCGAGAACCCGTACGCCGGCCGCTACAGCGAGAACCTCGACGCGCTGATCGCCATCGGCGAAGAGCTCGGCGCACTGCTCGGACAGAAGGCCGTCGCCGCGTTGGGCATCGCGCCCGGCGACGTCGAGAGTTACGGCAAGGCGGCCATCGTCGGCGAGGCCGGCGAGCTCGAACATGCGGCGGCCATCCTGCATCCGAAGCTGGGCGCGCCCCTGCGAGCCGCGGTCGAAAAAGGCGCCGCATTGGTGCCGTCGAGCAAGAAGCGCGGCACGCTCGGCACCGCCATCGACGTGCCGCTCGGTCACAAGGACGCCGCATTCGTGCGCAGCCACTTCGACGCGATCGAAGCGCGTGTGTCAGATGCGCCGCGCGCCAACGAGATCGTCGTTGCCGTGGCCGTCACCGACAGCGGCCGACCACTGCCGCGCATCGGCGGCCTGAAGGCCAGCGAGATCAAAGGCGAAGACGGTCTTCGCTGAACATGAGCACACCCCCAGCCTTCGCGCACTTCGTGTCGCTTCACCAACCCCCTTGCAGGGGGCAACACCAGCGGCCGGGCAAAGCCCGTTCCGCGGTGTTCCCGGCGAAGAGCTACTCATTCGTTACTTGTCACCATCCCGAAGGAGTTTTCCGATGAACCCATTGCGTCATGTCTTCAGCGCCGCGGCCCTCGCCGTGTTCGCCATCGCCGTCGTGCCCGCCCATGCGCAGGGCGTGATCAAGATCGGCGAAGTCAACAGCTACAAGGCGCAGCCCGCCTTCCTCGAGCCCTACAAGAAGGGAATGGAGCTGGCGGTCGAGGAGATCAATGCCAAGGGCGGCGTCAACGGCAAGAAGGTCGAGCTCATCACGCGTGACGACAACGCGAACCCCGGCGACGCCGTGCGCGTGGCCGAAGAACTGGTGGCGCGCGAAAAGATCGATGTGCTGACCGGCACCTTCCTGTCGAACACCGGCCTGGCCGTGGCCGACTTCGCCAAGCAAAAGAAAATTTTCTTTCTGGCCGGCGAACCACTGACCGACAAGATGACATGGCAGGGCGGCAACGAGTACACCTTCCGCCTGCGCCCCGGTACCTACATGCAGGCCGCGATGCTGGTACCCGAAGCCGTCAAGCTCAACAAGAAGCGCTGGGCCGTCGTGTACCCCAACTACGAATACGGCCAGTCGGCAGTCGCTGCGTTCAAGACGCTGCTGAAGGCGGCACAGCCCGATGTCGAGTTCGTGGCCGAGCAGGCGCCGCCGCTGGGCAAGGTCGACGCCGGTGCGGTCGCGCAAGCGCTGGCCGATGCCAAGCCGGACGCCATCTTCAACGTGCTGTTCGGTGCCGACCTGTCGAAGTTCGTGCGCGAAGGCAATACGCGTGGCCTCTTCAAAGACCGCGCGGTCGTCAGCGTGCTGACCGGCGAGCCCGAGTATCTCGATCCGCTCAAGGAAGAGACGCCCAACGGCTGGATCGTCACCGGCTACCCGTGGTACGGCATTCAAACGCCCGAGCACAAGGCCTTCTTCCTGGCCTATCACGCCAAGTACAACGACTATCCGCGCCTCGGCTCGGTGGTCGGATACACCATGATCAAGTCGGTCGCAGCCGGCATCGCCAAGGCGAAGAGCACCGAGCCGCTGAAGCTGGTCGCCGCCTTCAAGGGCCTGCCGGTCGACACGCCATTCGGCAAGATCACCTACCGCGCCGAAGACCATCAATCGACGATGGGTGCGTTCGTCGGCAAGACCAAGAATGAAGGCGGCAAGGGCGTGATGGTCGACTACACGTACTTCGACGGCGCCAAGTTCCAGCCGAGCGCCGCCGACGTCAAGAAGTCGCGCGCCGCAGACTGATCGTTCTTTTTTTCGACCGCTAGCTTTCGACTGCCCGACTCATGAGCCTCTCGTCCCTGCTGCTGCAGTTCCTCACCGGGCTGTCATCGGCTTCTTCGTTGTTCCTCGTGGGCGCGGGTCTGTCGTTGATCTTCGGGGTCACGCGCATCGTCAACTTCGCGCACGGCTCCTTCTTCATGGTGGGTATCTACATTGCCTACACGCTGGTCGACCGGCTCGGCACCGGGCTCGGTTTCTGGCCGGCCGTCGTGATCGCCGCGCTGGCCGTCGGGGTGCTCGGCGCGCTGATCGAAATGGTGCTGCTGCGGCGCATCTACAAATCGCCGGAACTGTTCCAGTTGCTGGCCACCTTCGCACTCGTCCTGGTCATCAAGGACGCGGTGCTCTATCTATGGGGGCCCGACGAATTGCTCGGCCCCCGCGCGCCGGGTTTGTCGGGCGCGGTTGAAATTCTCGGGCGGCAGTTCCCGACCTACGACCTGTTTCTGATCGTCGTCGGCCCGGTCGTTCTCGGCCTCATGTGGTTGCTGCTGACACGCACGCGCTTCGGCACGCTGGTGCGCGCCGCCACGCAAGACCGCGAGATGGTCAGTGCGCTGGGCGTCAACCAGGCGTGGCTCTTTACGGCGGTGTTCGCGCTGGGCGCCATGCTCGCGGGACTCGGTGGTGCGCTGCAACTGCCGCGCGAGCCGGCCACGCTGGCGATGGACTTGAACACCATCGGTGCCGCCTTTGTTGTGGTGGTTGTCGGCGGCATGGGCTCGATCCCCGGTGCCTACGTCGCCGCGCTGCTCATCTCCGAAATCAAGGCGGTCTGCATCTGGCTCGGCGTGGTGGAACTCTTCGGCTACAGCGTCTCGTTCTCCAAGCTCACGCTGGTGGTCGACTTCATCGTGATGGCGATCGTGCTGGTGTGGCGCCCGTGGGGCCTGTTCGGCCGGCCGCAGGCGCCGAGCCGCTATGTCGGTATGGCTGAAGAACCATTGCGTCGCGCCAGCAAGGGCTATCTGTGGGCCGTTGCCGTGCTCGGCGTACTGCTGATGGCGATGCCGCTGCTCACGGTCGACTCGCCGTACACCACGGTGCTGATGATCGACCTGCTGATCGCCGCGCTCTTCGCTGCCAGCCTGCACTTCATCATGGGTCCGGCCGGAATGCATTCGTTCGGCCACGCCGCGTATTTCGGCCTGGGTGCCTACGGCGCTGCGCTGCTGGTCAAGGCCAGCGGCCTGCCGATGGAACTCGCGTTGATCGTGGCGCCGCTGGTCGCAGCCATCGGCGCTTTCGTCTACGGCTGGTTCGCGGTGCGGCTGTCGGGGGTCTATCTGGCGATGCTGACGCTGGCCTTCGCGCAGATCACCTGGGCCATCGTCTACCAGTGGGATTCGTTCACCGGCGGCAGCAACGGGCTCACCGGCGTCTGGCCGTCGGAATGGCTGTCGGACAAGCGCATGTACTACTGGCTCACGCTGATCCTGGTGGCGGCCGGCGTGCTGCTGCTGCGCCGCGTGCTGTTCTCGCCCTTCGGCTACGCGCTGCGCGCCGGGCGTGACTCGGTGCTGCGTGCCGACGCCATCGGCATCGACGTCAAGCGCATGCAATGGACGGCGTTCGTCATCGCCGGCACCGCAGCCGGTCTAGCGGGCTCGCTCTATGCGTTCTCCAAAGGCAGCATTTCGCCAGAGAGCCTGAGCGTCGACAAGTCGGTCGACGGGCTCGTCATGGTGTTGTTAGGCGGTGTCCAGACTCTGGCGGGCCCGGTCGTCGGTGCCGTCACCTTCAGCTGGTTGCACGACACGGTGGCGCGCAATACCGACTACTGGCGCGCGATGCTGGGTGCGATTATTTTGATTTTGGTGCTGCTGTTCCCGCAGGGCATCGCGGGGTTTTCCAAGCAGATGTTCGACAAGCTGAAACGCAAGACTGTAATGGCGGGGGATACCCCCGTCCCAGCCTTCCCCCGGAAGGGGAAGGAGCAACTTCCATGAACGCAGACATCGCAACATCCGTGACCGACGTCCCGCTTTTGAAGGTCACCGGCCTCGGCAAATCCTTCGGTGGCGTGAAGGCGGTCGACGGCATCGACTTCGAGTTGAAGGCCGGCGAACTGCTGGCGCTGATCGGGCCGAACGGCGCGGGCAAGTCGACCACCTTCAACATGGTCAACGGGCAGCTCAAGGCCGACCAGGGTTCCATCCTGTTCGACGGTCACGAACTGGTGGGCATGAAGCCGCGCGCCATCTGGCGCCTGGGTGTCGGCCGCACCTTCCAGATCGCAGAAACCTTCGCTTCACTGACGGTGGTCGAGAACGTGCAGATGGCGATGCTGTCGCACGACGGCAAGCTGTTCTCGATGTGGCGCCGCGCCGCCGAGCACAAGCGCGACGAGGCCATCGCCTTGCTCGACCAGGTCGGCATGAAGGCGCAGGCCGATCGGCCGTGCAGCGAACTGGCTTACGGTGACGTCAAGCGCGTCGAGCTCGCCATCGCGATGGCCAACGCACCCAAGCTGCTGTTGATGGACGAGCCCACTGCCGGCATGGCACCTAAGGAGCGCAACTCGCTGATGGCACTGACCAAAGACCTCGTGATCAGCCGCGGCTTGGCCGTGCTGTTCACCGAGCACAGCATGGACGTGGTGTTCGCGTACGCCGATCGCATGATCGTGCTGGCGCGCGGACGCCTGATCGCGCAGGGCAAACCGCTCGAGATCCGCGACCACCCGAAAGTGCAGGAGGTGTACTTCGGCAGCGGCAAGACCTTCGAGAAGATCGCGGAGAAAGCGGCGGCTGTGTCGGCCGCATTGGGGGCTGCCGTATGAGTGCAAACGAATTGCTGCTCGAAGCCAAGTCGCTCTGCGCCTGGTACGGCGCAGCGCAAATCCTGTACGACGTCGACCTCGAGGTGCGGCGCGGCGAAGTCGTCGCGTTGATGGGCCGCAACGGCGCCGGCAAGTCGACCACGCTGAAGACACTGATCGGCATGCTGACCAAACGGCGCGGCGCGGTGCGCTTCCTGGGGCACGACATTTCGAAGAGCGAGCCGCATGTGGCGGCGCGCCTCGGGCTCGGCTTCGTGCCGGAAGACCGGCGCGTGTTCACCGATCTCACGGTGATGGAGAACCTCGAAGTCGGCAAGCAGCCTGAACGGCACTGGACCGACGGCACGGCGGCACCGGTCTGGACGCCCGAGCGGCTCTTCAAGCTGTTTCCCAATCTCGGCGAAATGCCGAACCGGCCGGGTGGCCGAATGAGCGGCGGCGAGCAGCAGATGCTGACCGTCGCGCGCACGCTGATGGGCAACCCGTATCTGGTGCTGCTCGACGAACCGTCAGAAGGCGTCGCGCCGGTCATCGTCGAACAGATGGCCAACATGATCCTCGAGCTCAAGTCGCAGGGCGTCAGCATCCTGCTGTCGGAGCAGAACATGCACTTTGCGGAACTGGTGTCTGATCGCGCTTATGTGCTTGAAAAAGGTCAGATCCGTTTTCACGCGTCGATGGCCGAGCTTGCCGCCAACGAAGATGTGCGGCGGCAATATCTGAGCGTTTGATTTGTCGCTTCAATCATCCAGTCAAGGAGCCCCACCATGCATGCAGAGCTGCCCAGCGCATTCAGTCGAACGACACTGATCGTGGTCGACGTGCAGAACGGCTTCATCGACGGCGGTGGCCTGCCGGTGAAAGGCGGTGCCGAAGTCGTGCCGGTGATCAACCGCCTCGCGTCCGTCTTCGAGAACATCGTCATCACGCAGGATTGGCATCCGCCCGGCCATGCCTCTTTCGCGGTCAACCACGCGGGCCGCAGCCCTTACGAGATGGCGACGATGCCGTATGGCGAGCAGGTGCTGTGGCCGGTCCATTGCGTGCAGGGCACCGCAGACGCCGCGCTGCACAAGGACCTCCACCTTCCCACGGCACAACTCATCATCCGCAAGGGCTTCCATCCGGGCATCGACAGTTATTCAGCCTTCGAGGAAGCCGATCGAAAGACGTCGACCGGCCTGGCGGCGTACCTGCATGCGCGCGGCATCGACACCGTCTATGTAACCGGACTCGCGACCGACTTCTGCGTCGCGTGGACCGCGCTCGATGCGCGCACCGCCGGCTTCACCGCGTTCGTCATCGAAGACGCGACGCGTGCGATCGATCTCGATGGCTCGCTCGACAAGGCCTGGGCGCAGATGGCCGCGCAGGGCGTCGGGCGCATCCAGTCGGCCGAGCTAATCGGTTGATGGACTTTTCCCTGACCGTTAACGGCCGAGCGCAACCGCTGTCCGTGTCGCGCGAGGCGTCGCTGCTGCACGTGCTGCGCAACGACCTCGGGCTCAACGGGCCCAAGTACGGCTGCGGACTCGGCCAGTGCGGCGCCTGCACCGTGTGGGTCGACGGCGTGGCGGCGCGCAGTTGCGTGATCCCGGCGCACGGCGTCGAAGGGCGCGAGATCACCACGCTCGAAGGGCTTGGATCGCGCCATGACTGGCACCCCGTTCAAAAGGCTTTCGAAGACGCGCAGGCGGCGCAATGCGGCTACTGCCTCAACGGCATGGTGATGCAAGCGGCCGCACTGCTGGCGCGCGAGCCGAATCCCAGCGAAGACCGTATCCGCGCCGAGCTGTCCGGCAACCTGTGCCGTTGCGGCACGCATGTCGAGATCGTTCGCGCGGTCCAGATAGCGGCGCTGCGGCTGGCTGAGGCCGCGTCATGAGCGCTGCGCAATGACATCGCGGCGGGCCGACCAGCCGCGCACCCGCGCCGACTTCTTGAATGCCGATGGCGTGCTCGTCATCGTGCGCGCTACACCGCCGGCGCCGCCGCCGGCCAAGGGCCAGCCTGCGCTCGTGTCGGGCAACCCGGAGGAAGGCGACGAGGTGCTGCTCGCGGTGTGGGACGACGGCAGCGCGACCGGCTTGAACGGCCACGTCGATCTGGGCACCGGCCTGCAGACCGCACTGGCGCAGATCGTCGCCGAAGAGCTCGACCTCGGCATGCCGTGCGTGCGCATCATGCTGGGCGACACGGCGCGTGCGCCCAACCAGGGCGGGACCATCGCGAGCGCGTCGATCCAGAACCATGCGAGGCCGTTGCGCTTCGCCGCCGCACAGGCGCGAGCCTGGTTGATGGCGCGTGCCGCGGCACGGCTCGGTGCGCCGGCCGACGCGCTGGTCGCTCGTAACGGCGTGGTTCACTTCGCCGATGCACCGGAGCGCAGCGTCGCTTTCGGCGAGCTCGTGGCCGGCCAGCGCACCGTGCTGCAGCTGGCGCATCACGTCGAACTGAAGCATCCGGACGACTACCGCATCGTCGGCACTTCGCAGCCGCGCGTCGACATCCCGGCAAAGTTGGCGGGCGAACTCGTCTTCGTGCACGACATGCGCGTGCCCGGAATGCTGCACGGCCGCGTGGTGCGCCCACCGTATGCCGGTGCCGACCATGGCGACTTCATCGGCAACACGTTGGAGTCGGTCGATGAGGCATCGATCGCGCACATCCCCGGCCTGCGTGCGGTGGTGGTGATCCGCGACTTCGTCGGCATCGTGGCGGAGCGCGAAGAGCACGCGGAGCAGGCGCTACGCGAACTGCGTGTCACGTGGAAGCCGTGGCCCGGCATGCCCGACCTCGGCGACGTCGCGCAGGCGATTCGCGACAACCCGTCGACGCAGCGGCTGCTGGTCGACGAGGGCGATGTCGATGGCGCGCTGGCTGCGCTCGGTGCTGCGGGTGGCTCCATGAAGCGGACCTATGTCTGGCCGTACCAGATGCACGCCTCGATCGGGCCTTCCTGCGCGCTGGCGGAATGGCATGCGGGCGGCGAGGCCGATGCAGAGTCCGATGCAGAAGCCGACCCGCCCATCGTGCTGCGCGTCTGGGCCGGTTCGCAGAGCCCGCATGTGCTGCGCGACGACCTCGCGACGCTGATGGGCGTGCGCGATGTGCAGGTCGATGTCGTTCGCATGGAAGCGGCCGGCTGCTATGGCCGCAACGGCGCCGACGACGTGGCCGCCGATGCCGCCTTGCTGGCGCGTGCCGTCGGCGCGCCGGTGCGGGTGCAGCTCACGCGCGAGCAGGAACACGCCTGGGAGCCGAAGGGCGCGGCGCAACTGATGGAGATCGACGGCGGGCTGCTTGCCGATGGCCGTATCGCTGCCTACGACTTCGAGACTTCGTACCCATCGAACGGATCGCCGACGCTCGCGTTGCTGCTCACCCGCACCATCGAGCCGGTGCCACACGCCTACGAAATGGGCGACCGTACGGCGCGTCCGCCGTATGCGGTCGACAACCTGCGCGTCAAGGTCAACGACATGGCGCCGATGGTGCGCGCGTCGTGGTTGCGCGGGGTGTCGGCGCTGCCGAACTCGTTCGCGCACGAGTCGTACATCGACGAGCTGGCGACAGCCGCCGGAGTCGATCCGGTGCAGTTCCGGCTGCGCCATCTGCACGATCCGCGTGCTGTCGAGCTGGTGCAGGCGACCGCGCAGAAAGCCGGCTGGCGCATGCGTACCGGGCCGCAGGAAAACGCCGACGGCGGGCTGGGCGAGGGCGGCGACATCCTCTTTGGCCAGGGCTTCGCTTATGCGCGCTACGTGCACAGCAAGTGGCCGGGCTTCGGTGCGGCCTGGGCGGCGTGGGTGGCCGATGTCGAGGTCAATCGCAAGACCGGCGAAGTCCATGTGCGGCGCGTGGTCGTCGGCCACGATGCGGGACTGACCATCAACCCCGCGGGCGTCGAGCACCAGGTGCACGGCAACGTGATCCAGACCACGAGTCGTGCGCTGATGGAGGAGGTGCGGTTCGCACCGCAGCAGAAGGCCGGCGAACGCTTGCCCGGCGTGCTGCCGTCCGGCGTCGTCGCGAGCCGCGAATGGGGCAGCTACCCGATCATCAATTTTCGGCAGGTTCCCGTCATCGAAGTGATCCAGATGGCGCGCCCCGGCGAGCCGCCGCTGGGCGCGGGCGAGTCGTCTTCGGTGCCGGGGACGGCGGCGATCGCGAATGCGATCTTCGATGCGACGGGGGTGCGGTTTCGGTCGCCACCGTTCACCTCCGAAGTCATCCGTGCTGCGCTCGGCAGTTCACTCCCTCCCCCGCTGCGGGAGGGCATGGGTGAGGGCATGAAACCGGCGCAACTTGACCTGCGCGTGCCCCCGTCCCAGCCTTCCCCCAAAGGGGGAAGGCGCAACGCGCGGAGCGTGTGGGCGATGGGGACTGCGTTGGTCATCGGCGGCATCGGTGTCATCGCGGGCCTACTCGGCTGGCGCTCGGTCATCGCGCCCGTCTCGTTCAGCGCGCCCGTTTACAGCGCCTCGACCATCGAGCGCGGTCGGGTGCTCGCAGCGCTCGGCGATTGCGCCGTGTGCCACACCGCTGCAGGCGGCGTGCCCAACGCCGGCGGACGTGCGATGGAGACGCCCTTCGGCACGCTCTACGCAACCAACCTCACGCCCGATGCCGACACGGGTCTCGGGCGCTGGTCGTTCAGCGCATTCCAGCGTGCGATGCGCGAAGGCGTCTCGCGGGATGGCCATCACCTGTACCCCGCATTCCCCTACACCGCCTTCGCGAAGACCAGCGACGACGATCTTCAATCGCTCTATGCGTACTTCATGTCGCTGCCCGCGGTCCGCGCCGAAACGCCGCCTGCCGAGTTGAAGTTTCCGTTCAGCATTCGCCCTTTGATGGCGGGATGGAACGCGCTGTTTCACGATGCGACGCCTTACCAACCAGTCGCCACGCAGACAGCCGAGTGGAATCGTGGCGCCTATCTGGTCAACGGCCTCGGCCATTGCGGCGCGTGCCACACGCCGCGCAATTCGCTCGGCGCGGAGCAGGGCGGCAATGCGCTCTTTTCGGGCGCCATCGCCGACGGGTGGGAAGCGCCGGCACTCACATCGCTCTCGAAGGCCGCAGTGCCGTGGGACGCCGACGAGCTGTATCGCTATCTGCGCCAAGGGCACACGCAACGGCACGGCATCGCCGGCGGTCCGATGGCCGAGGTCGTGCGTGAACTCGGCGCGGTCAGCGACGACGATGTACGCGCGATGGCAAGCTATCTGGCGTCGTTCAATGCGGTGACGACATCGGCATTGCCCGAAGCGCACGCCGCCACGGCGACCCGCGCTATCGACAGCGCCGCCGCCGGTCGCGGCCCGCTGCTCGGCTCGGCGCAGCGCATGTTCGACAGTGCCTGCGCCGTCTGCCATCACGATGGCGACGGGCCGACGCTGCTCGGCGTCAACACGCCCCTCGCGCTCAACAGCAACCTCACCAGCACGCGACCCGACAACCTGCTGCGCACCATCCTCGATGGCGTGCGCGCGCCGGCGACCAAAGACATCGGCTTCATGCCCGCATTTCGCGATGCACTCGACGATGCGCAGGTCGCGCAACTCGCGGGCTACATGCGCGCGCGCTTCGCACCACAGGAGCCGGCATGGAACGATCTGCCGGCGCAGGTCGCACGCGTGCGGGCCTTGCGCTGATCGCCGTACCATCGACGGCAGACGCTGCTTTCAAGCGCCGAACCAGGAGACACGCCCAATGACCACCACCCTCTCGCCCGACACCAGCCTGCCCCGCGACGCCGACCGCGCCACGCTCATCGGGCGCATCTGGCAACCCGGCATCGGGCCCACGCTGGTCGCAGTGCACGAAGGCGGACTCCACGACCTTTCGCACCTCGCGCCGACCACGAGCGACCTGCTCGAAGCCGATGTGCCGCCCGCCGATGCCGTGCGCGAAGCCATCCAATCCGGCAAAGCGCCACGCATCGCGCACCTCGCCGATGTGCTCGCCAACAGCTTCGAGGCGCAAGACGACGAGACCAATGCGCGAGACTTCGGCCGGCCCTGGTTACTGGCGCCGTGCGACCTGCAGGCCATCAAGGCCAGCGGCGTCACCTTTGTCGACAGCCTGCTGGAGCGGGTGATCGAGGAACAGTCCCGCGGCGATGCATCCAAGGCCGACGCGATTCGTGCGGCGCTCAGCGGTGTGCTGGGCGACAACCTGGCCGGCATCGTGCCGGGGTCGCCCGAGGCCGCGAAGGTCAAGGCTTTGCTGATCGCGCAAGGCGCCTGGTCGCAGTACCTCGAAGTCGGCATCGGCCCCGACGCCGAGATCTTTACCAAGGCGCCGGTGCTGGCGGCGGTGGGCACCGGCGCGCAGGTCGGCATTCATTCGGGTTCGGTCTGGAACAACCCCGAGCCCGAGGTCGTGCTGGCGGTGAACAGCCGGGGTCAGACGCTCGGTGCGGCGCTCGGTAACGACGTCAACCTGCGCGACTTCGAAGGCCGCAGCGCGCTGCTGCTCGGCAAGGCGAAAGACAACAACGCGTCATGTGCCATCGGCCCGTTCATCCGCTTGTTCGATGCGCACTTCGGCATCGACGATGTGCGCCGCATCACGGTCGGACTCAAGGTCGTCGGACCCGAAGGCTTCGCGCTCGAGGGCTCGAGTTCGTTGTCGAAGATCAGTCGCGATCCGCTCGACCTGGTCGGTCAGGCGATCAACCCGCATCACGCGTATCCCGACGGCCTGATGCTGTTCCTCGGCACCATGTTCGCACCGACGCAAGACCGGCACGGTCCGGGCCAGGGCTTCACGCATGTGGTCGGCGACCTCGTGACGATCTCGGCACCGGAACTCGGCGCACTCGTGAATCGCGTGGTGCACGCCGATCAGGCGCCGCGCTGGAACTTCGGCATCTGCGCGTTGATGCGCAATCTTGCGGGGCGCGGGTTGCTCTAGCGTTTCAGCGCGGACGTTTTAGCGCGTCCTTCAGAGCGTCCCGCGCAGGGCGCGCCTGTATTGAACTGCCTCCGCCACATGCGCGACCTCGACCAGCGGCGATGAGGCCAGGTCGGCGATGGTGCGCGCGACCTTGAGCGCGCGATGCGTCGATCGCGCGCTCCAGCCCAGCTTGGCGGCGGCCGTGTGCATGAACTTCAGGGCTGCCGGTTCGAGACCGGCATGGCGATCGATGTCTGCGCCTTGCAGTGCCTGGTTGGGCTTGCCCTGCCGCGCAACGGCGCGGTCCCGAGCCGCCGCTGAGCGGGCCCGGATGCTGTCGGTCGATTCCCCGGCCGGTGAATCGAGCAGCTCCTTGGCCGATACCGCAGGTACTTCGATATGCAGGTCGATGCGGTCGAGCAGCGGTCCGCTCAGCTTGCCCTGGTAGCGCGCGACCTGGTCGGGCGTGCAGCGGCAGGCTTTCAGCGTGGAGCCGAGGTAGCCGCAAGGGCAGGGGTTCATCGCGGCGATCAGCTGGAAGCGCGCCGGGAATTCAGCGCGCCGGGCCGCGCGTGCAATCGTGATGGTGCCGGTCTCCAGCGGTTCTCGCAACGCTTCAAGCGCCGAGCGCGCGAACTCGGGAAATTCGTCGAGGAACAGCACACCGTGATGCGCCAGCGAAATCTCGCCCGGTCGCGGTGGCGATCCACCGCCCACCAGCGCCACCGCGCTGGAGGTGTGGTGCGGCGCCGAGGTCGGCCGCTGCATCCAGCGCTCGATGGCGAAGCGGCCTCCGAGGCCGGCCACGGCGGCGCTTTCGAGCGCCTCGTCGACCGTCATCGCCGGCAACAATCCGGCAAAGCGTTGCGCCAGCATCGACTTGCCCGAGCCGGGCGGGCCGACCATCAGCAGCGAGTGATTTCCCGCCGCTGCGATCTCAAGGGCCCGCTTGGCGCCGACGTGGCCTTTGACGTCGGATAAATCGGCGTACCGCGGCGGCGCGGCGCTCTCGGCCGGCAGCATGCGCGCCCAGCCGTCGATCGGAGCATCTATTGGTGCGGTCGCGTCGGCTGGCAAAAATTGACGCACCACATCGAGCAGATGCGCCGCGCCATAGACCTCGGTGCCATGCACCAGTGCGGCTTCCCGCGCACTTTCCGTCGGCAACACCAGCTTCGTCGCGACACCGCAGGTGTGCAGCGCGAGTGCCATCGCCAGCGCGCCCCGCACCGGCCTCAACTGGCCTGACAAGGACAACTCACCCGCGAACTCGTGGCCGGCCAGCCGCGCACTGTCGATTTGACCGCTGGCCGCCAGGATGCCGAGCGCGATCGGCAAATCGAGGCGGCCCGAGTCCTTCGGCAGGTCGGCCGGGGCGAGGTTCACGATGATTCGCTTGTTGTTCGGGAAGTCGAGCCCGGCGTTCTGGATCGCGGAGCGAACCCGCTCACGGGCTTCCTTGACCTCCACATCGGCCAGCCCGACCAGCGCAAAGCTGGGCAACCCGTTCGCCAAATGCACCTCGACGGTCACGCTGGCAGCTTCCAGGCCCAGCAAAGCGCGGCTTTGCACCAAAGACAAACTCATTTCACTCCCTTTCCCCAAGATGGTGCACCATCCTTTTGTGGGGTCGTTGCTGCCGGTTGGTGGGCGGCCAACTGACAGAAACAGTTTGATTAACTTTTGCCCGGCAAGCGATTCGGAATCGTTCCCCAGGTTCCCGGCTTGCGTGAACTTTGGCACGCTCCCTGCTTTGAGGTTCGCTCCCATCCATTTAAATAACGCCCCGAGGAGCTACCCGATGATGCACCGTACCGCCGCCAAGACCCTGGTTGTCCTGGCCACCGCTCTGACCGCGACGGGTGCCGCTCTGGCCCAGACGACGCCTGCCGCCGACCCGGCTCCAGCTGCCACGTCCCCCCTGACCGCCAACATCTCGCTGACCACGAACTACAAGTTCCGCGGCCAGGACCAGGACGCCATCGGCCACAACGGTCTGTACAAGAAGCGCGGCGTCAAGCCTGCAGTGCAGGGCGGCTTCGACTACGCCTTCGGCGAAAGCGGCTTCTACGTTGGCAACTGGAATTCCAGCGTCAACTGGCTCTCGGGCAACAGCATCGAGATGGACATCTACGGCGGCTACAAGATGAAGGTCGGCGTGTTCGACCTCGACTTCGGCGTGCTGACCTATGTGTACCCGGGCAACCACCTGGGCAACACCACAGAACTCTACGGCGCTGCCACCTACAGCGACGACGCCCTGGGCGCCTTCACCGCGAAGTACTCGCACACCGTGTCCAAGGACTACTTCGGCTTTGCCGGCGCGGCCAACGGCTCGGGCCTGAAGGGCCGCAACAGCGGCTACCTGAACCTGTCGTACGCCAAGGAAGTGATTCCGCACCTGACGTTGAAGGCCGCGGTCGGCTACACGCGCCTGAGCAGCGACATCCGCAAAAACACGGGCTACAAGAGCTACGTCGACTACAACGTCGGCGCGTCGTGGGACTTTGGCGGTGGCCTGTCGCTGGCCGGCGCGGTGGTCGGTGCCAACAAGAAAGATGCCTACCTGGCGGTCGTGGAACCGGGCTTTGGCCCGATCGGCGTGCAAACTCAGTCGATCAACAAGGCGCAGTTCATTGCTACGCTGACCAAGACGTTCTGAACCTCCAATTAGAAAGCGCGGCGCCTGCCGCCGCGCCCGCCGGTTTTATCTCAAGGAGAACATCATGAAGCTGGTTACAGCCATCATCAAACCATTCAAGCTCGACGAAGTGCGCGAAGCACTGTCGGCCATTGGCGTGCAGGGCATCACCGTGACCGAGGTCAAGGGCTTCGGTCGCCAGAAGGGCCACACCGAGCTCTACCGCGGCGCTGAATACGTTGTCGACTTTCTGCCCAAGGTCAAGATCGAGGCCGCCGTTTCCGACGAGCTGGTCGAGCGCGTGATCGAAGCGGTCGAGGGTGCCGCACGCACCGGAAAGATCGGCGACGGCAAGATTTTTGTCTACAACCTCGAGCAGGTTGTTCGCATCCGCACCGGTGAAACGGGCCGCGAAGCGCTCTGAGATCAAGGCACGAAAGAACAACTGAAATGAAAAAACTGCTCGTCTCCCTCGCGCTCGGCCTGAGCGTGTTTGCCGCTGGCTCTGCGTTTGTCACCTCGGTGCAAGCGCAGACCCCGGCGCCTGCCGCCGAAGCGGCTGCGCCCGCGGCCAGCGCTGCGCCAGCGGCTCCGGCACCTGCCGCTGCAGCAGCTGCGACTCCGGCAGCCGACGCTGCTGCAGCGCCTGCCGCTGCCGCCCCTGTCATCAAGTTCGACAAGGGCGATGTCAGCTGGATGATGGTGTCCACGCTGCTCGTCATCTTGATGACCGTGCCGGGCCTGGCGCTGTTCTACGGCGGCCTGGTCCGCAGCAAGAACATGCTGTCGGTGCTGATGCAGGTCATGGTCACGTTCTCGCTGATCGTGCTGCTCTGGCTCATCTACGGCTACAGCCTCGCCTTCACGGAAGGCAACGCCTTCGTAGGCGGGTTCGACCGGCTCTTCATGAAGGGGATTTTCGACCCGGCCACCGGCGTGTTCGCACCCGGCGCAACCTTCAGCAAGGGCGTCTATATCCCTGAACTGCTGTTCGCCGCCTTCCAGGCCACGTTCGCCGGCATCACCTGCTGCCTGATCGTCGGTGCCTTCGCAGAGCGCGCCAAGTTCGGCGGCATCCTGCTGTTCATGGTGCTGTGGTTCACCTTCAGCTATGCGCCCATCGCGCACATGGTCTGGTTCTGGATGGGCCCTGACGCCTACGCAAGCAAGGACGTCGTCGATGCGATGAACTCCAAAGCCGGCCTGATCTGGCAGTGGGGCGCGCTCGACTTCGCAGGCGGTACTGTCGTGCACATCAACGCAGCCGTCGCCGGCCTCGTGGGTGCCTTCATGATCGGCAAGCGCATCGGCTTCGGCAAGGAAGCCTTCACGCCGCATTCGCTGACGCTGACGATGGTCGGTGCCTCGCTGCTGTGGGTGGGTTGGTTCGGCTTCAACGCAGGATCGGCCCTCGAAGCCGGTACCAGCGCCGTGCTGGCCTTCATGAACACCTTCTCGGCCACCGCCGCCGCTGTGCTCGCATGGTGCATCGGTGAAGCGCTGCACAAGGGCAAGGCTTCGATGTTGGGTGCTGCTTCGGGTGCTGTTGCCGGCCTCGTCGCCATCACGCCGGCCGCCGGCAACGTCGGTCTCATGGGCGCCATCATCATCGGCTTCGTTGCTGGCTTCGCTTGCCTCTGGGGCGTGACCGGTCTGAAGAAGCTGCTCGGTGCGGACGATTCGCTCAACGTCTTCGGCGTGCACGGTGTCGGCGGGATCGTCGGCGCGTTGCTCACCGGCGTGTTCAACACGCAATCGCTCGGCGGCCCCGGCATCGTCGGCGACTGGGTTACGGCCAGCGTCGTCACCAGCGAAATCGGCCCACAGGTCTGGATCCAGCTCAAGGCTGTGGTGCTGACCATCGTGTGGTCGGGCGTGGTTTCGGTCATCGCCTACAAGATCGCCGACCTGACGATCGGTCTGCGTGTGACGGAAGAAGAAGAGCGCGAAGGCCTCGACATCTCTTCGCACGGCGAGACCGCATACAACAGGTAACCCCCCAAGGGCTTTGCGCACTTCGTGTCGCTTTGCCCTCCCCCCTGCTGGGGGCGACACCAGCGGATCGGCAAAGCCGGATCCGCGGTGTCTTTGGAATTTAAAGGCCACCTTCCGGTGGCCTTTTTTATGGGCGGCGGTGACGCACAATTACTTCCATGTGGACCACGCTTGACGACAGCCTTTGCGAACTGGGTGAATCGCCGTTCTGGCACCCGGGTGAACGATCTCTTTACTGGCTGGATATCGCTGGACGTACTGTGTTGCGGACTCGGGGGGACATCGGTGCCGCCGGCGCGACCGTCGAGCGATGGACGCTGCCGAGCGAGCCGGGCTGCATGGCGCCGGCGCGGCGGGGCGGTTTGGTCATTGCGCTGCGCGATGGCATCTACCGGGCCAAGACATGGGGCGGCGCGCTGACGCAGCTTGTCGGTGTCGACTACGACACGCGCACGATGCGCTTCAACGACGGCAAGTGCGACCCGCTTGGCCGCTTCTGGGCCGGCACATTGAACGAGGCCAAGGA
The DNA here is from genome assembly GCF_014303735.1 of Variovorax sp. PAMC28562. Classification (NCBI taxonomy): domain Bacteria; kingdom Pseudomonadati; phylum Pseudomonadota; class Betaproteobacteria; order Burkholderiales; family Comamonadaceae; genus Variovorax; species Variovorax sp. PAMC28562. Next base: position 1,360,118 of record NZ_CP060296.1, read on the forward strand.
CAAGTCCAACGCCGAGCTCTATTGCCTCGACATGCGCGACGGGCGTGTGCCGGTGTTGCAATGCATGGCCGGTGATGCCATGACCGCCAACGGCCTCGCGTTCTCCCCTGACGCCGGCACCCTGTACTGGTCGGACACGGCGGCGCATGCGACCCGCGCGTGGGACTGGGTGGCCGATTCCAATACGCTGACGCGGCCGCGCGTGTTCGAGCAGTTCGCGGCCAAGCCCGCAGGCTGGACGCCATCGTCGCCGGTGCGCTATGCCGGTCGCCCCGATGGCGCCACGGTCGATGCCGAGGGCCACTACTGGGCAGCGATGTACGAGGGCGGTCAACTGCTGCGCTTCGCCCCCAATGGCAAGCAGGTCGGCGCCATCGCGACGCCGGTGCAGTGCCCGACGATGCCGTGCCTCGGCGGCGATGATTTGAAGACGCTGTTCGTGACGAGCGTGCGCAAGGGACGTCCCGCAGAGGAACTCGAAGAGCGACCGGCCTCGGGTTGCGTCGTCTCGATGCGCGTCGACACACCGGGGTTGCCGGTGGCGTTCTTCGAAGATTGACACGATGACCAATTCCGTTGAACTCCAGCGCATCGTCGAGCGCGTGCGCGCTGCCGCGGCCGACGCCACCCCGCTCGACATTCGTGGGGGCGGCACCAAAAATTTCTATGGTGAGGTCGCCTCGGGCGAACCACTCGTCACCAGCGAGCTCAGCGGCATCACGAGCTATGAACCCAGCGAGCTGGTCGTCACCGTCCGTGCCGGCACGCCGCTCGCCGAACTCGAAGCGCTGCTGGCCGACCAGGGCCAATGCCTGCCTTTCGAGCCACCGCGCTTTGCGCATCCGGCCAACCCCGGCGTGCGCGGTGGCACCGTCGGCGGCATGGTCGCAGCGGGCTTGAGCGGGCCTTCGCGCGCCAGCGTCGGTGCGGTGCGCGACTACGTGCTCGGTGCCACGCTGGTCGATGGTCGCGGCGAGGTGCTGCACTTCGGCGGCACGGTCATGAAGAACGTCGCGGGCTATGACGTCTCGCGCGTGCTGGCCGGGTCTCTCGGTACGCTTGGCGTGATCGCTGAGGTGAGCCTGAAGGTGCTGCCCGTCGCGCCGGCCGAAGCGACGATCGAGTTCGCTTGCGAGCAGGCCGATGCATTGCGGCTGCTCAACGAATGGGGCGGTCGTCCATTGCCGCTGAACGCCAGCTTGTGGCGACGGCGCGATGGTGCGGGCGTGTTGTCGTTGCGCTTGCGCGGTGCGGTCGCGGCCGTCGACGCGGCGTGCCGTCATCTGGGCGGTGCGCTTCAGGCCGCAGAGCCCGCTGCAGCCGGCTGGCAATCGCTGCGCGATCAGCAGCATCCGTGGATCGCCGACCGTGAGGCGAATGGCGGTGCTTCGGCCAACACGGACGACCTCTGGCGCCTGTCGGTGCCGCAGACTGCGCCGGCGCTCTCGCTCGATGGCTCGCCGTGGATCGAATGGCATGGCGGCCAGCGCTGGTACCAGGCCGGGCAAGGGCAAGCTGAGCGCATGCGTGCGACGGCCCGCGCGGTCGGCGGTCACGCGACGCTGTTCAGGGCGGCAGGCCGTACCGAAGCGACCGATGCAAGCGCACCGGCTGCAAGGTTCGATGCGCTGAGCGTGCCGTTGGCGCGCATTCATCGCGCGCTAATGAAAGAGTTCGACCCGCACCGGATCTTCAACCGCGGCCGGCTGTTGCCGGAAGCTTGAGTCGTCTCGCTTCTTCAGCCAACACGTCAGCCAACACGTTAGCCAACACAGCCAGCTATCAAGGCCAGCCACTACCCCACATGCAAACCGAACTCGCCGCTGAATTTCGTGACACCGCAGACGGACAAGAGGCTGAAGCCATCCTGCGCAAGTGCGTGCACTGCGGCTTCTGCACCGCCACTTGTCCGACCTATCAATTGCTGGGCGACGAACTCGACGGCCCGCGTGGCCGCATCTACCTTATTAAACAGGTGCTCGAAGGCAAGCAGCCGACGCGCAGCACGCAACTGCATCTGGACCGTTGCCTGACCTGCCGCAACTGCGAAACGACCTGCCCGAGCGGTGTGCAGTACGGCCACCTGGTCGACATCGGCCGGAAGATCGTCGACCAAAAAGTGCCACGCCCCGCAATGGAATCGGCCACGCGCTGGCTGTTGAAAGAAGGCCTGCCGTCGCCGCTCTTTGGGCCGGCCATGAAGGTCGGCCAGGCGGTGCGCGGACTGCTGCCCGCCGCGCTGAAAGCCAAGGTGCCCGCCAAGCAGGACGCCGGTCTCTGGCCGACGACCCAGCATGCGCGAAAGGTGCTCATGCTGTCCGGTTGCGTGCAGCCCGCGATGATGCCGAACATCAACAGCGCGACCGCGCGTGTGCTCGATGCTGCGGGCATCCAGACCGTCATCGCCAGAGAGGCCGGTTGCTGCGGTGCGTTGAAGTTTCACCTCAACGACCAAGAAGGCGGTAAGGCGAACATGCGCACCGCCATCGACGCGTGGTGGCCGCATGTGGAACGCGCCGAAGTCGAAGCCATCGTGATGAACGCATCCGGCTGCGGCGTCACGGTACGCGAATATGGGCACATCCTGCGTGACGACCCGGCATACGCGGCCAAGGCCCGACGCATCAGCGAACTGACCAAAGATCTGAGCGAGCTGCTGCCCGATCTGGTGCCCGTGCTGAAGGCGCGTGTGAAGCCACCCGAGGGTGTGATCGCCTACCACCCACCATGCACGTTGCAGCACGGCCAAAAGCTGCGTGGGGGCGTCGAAGTCAACTTGCGCGCATTGGGTTTCGATGTGCGAGTCGCTCTCAACGAAGCGCATCTTTGCTGCGGCTCGGCCGGGACGTATTCGGTGCTGCAGCCCGAGCTCGCTTATCCGCTGCGCGATCGCAAGCTCGGCAACCTGAACCAGCTTCAGCCGAGCGTCATCGCCTCGGCGAATATCGGCTGCATCACGCATTTGCAGAGCGGCAGCGGCGTGCCGGTGAGGCATTGGATCGAGTTGCTCGACGCTGCGATTTCCGCGCATTGACGTGGCACTCAGAGTGCAGCCGAAGAGGCGTCTTTCGTGGCGTTTCTTAACATTTAATTTCTTTTTAGAAACATTGAGGTGACACTTGCGGCCGTCGCAATTGTTAATTGCTTCACGCATTATTAAAGAGAGTGTCAGCTTCGAATAAGACCGCGACTTAGTGCCTGCGCACTCCCAAATTCCGACCAGATACTCGCGCCCCATTGCCAAGGCACTTTTGACCGAGGCACCAATCAGGGGGAAGAAAGATGAACCGGTCATTCAAGAGCATCTGGAGCGAGGCGCAAGGCGCGTGGGTTGCGGTTTCGGAAGTCGCTGGGGGGCGCGGGAAAAAGAGTCGCAGTGGTGTAACCGCTGGCCTCGTTGCGTTGTCGGTCACGATGGCCTTGCTGGCCGCGCCCACAGGGGCACAAACTCTGATCGACAACGCTGGTGTGCGCGCCGGCGGTAACGCGAGTGCTGCGGTGGAGATAGGTCAAGCTGGTGGTGCCACTCAGGGCTTTCTGACTGCTCGCGTTGCCCTTACAGCCGCCAACGTTTTCGGCCTGACCGGTAACACCATGACCGCCGGCATGCAGGTCTACAACACGGCCACAACCACTGGCGCGAACGGTGTGAGTCCAGGCCTCTACACGTGGAACGGCAGCCAGTGGATCTCCAACAGCGAGGTGCCGTACTTTCATTCGAACTCGACGGCGGTAGGCAATTCGACCGCGGCTAATTCCGGTGCCACCGGTGCTAACAGCATCGCCATCGGACCCAATGCGACGGCCGCCGGGGGCACCAGTCTTGCCGCAGGTTTCGGCGCCAATGCCAGCGGGTCGCAGACGATTGCGTTGGGATGGAGTGCAAACGCAGGCGGCGTGAACAGCATCGCATTGGGCACCAAGAGTTCTACAGCCGGCTTTACGCAGATTGCGATCGGCTCGGGTGCAAAAACAGACGTGCTTTCCACTGACTCAACGGTGATCGGTGGCGGCGCCTCTGCAATCAATTCTGCTTTCAGTACGGTCGTCGGCACTGGCGCCAGCGCCGTCGGGAATACCAACTCGGTCTTCGGCTACCAGGCTTCCGCAATCAACGTAAGCAATGCCACCGCGATCGGCGAAGGCGCTTCGGTGACGGGCTCTGCTGGCATTGCACTGGGGTCTGGCGCCGCTGCGACCGGTAGTCTGACCACCGCCATCGGCGTGGGCGCCGCATCGAGTGGCAGCACCGGCATCGCACTGGGCCTGAACGCTGTCAACACGGTCGCCAACTCGGTCGCGTTGGGAACGAATGCTTTCGACAGCGCCACGGCAAGCGCAACGACTGCGGGGACGACGGCCTACAACAGCAGCGTTATCAACGGCACAACATACAACTACGCTGGTGGCGCTCCAATCGGCGTGGTTTCGATCGGTAGTCCTGGCGCAGAGCGTCGCATCCAGAACCTTGCGGCCGGACAGATTTCCGCCACAAGCACCGATGCAGTCAATGGTAGTCAGCTTTATGCGGTTGGCAGCTCAATTACTTCTACGATTGCTGCAGGCCAGACGCATTACTACAGCGTAAACGACAACGGAGTGCAGACTGGTAACTACGCGAACAACGGTGCAACTGCCGCGTTCGCTATTGCTGCGGGTACCAATGCCGCGGCGGGAGGTACCGGTGCGGTGGCAATGGGTGGCAATGCAGTAGCCAGCGGCAGCACGGGTGTATCGATCGGCTATGTCGCCGGGACGGGTTCCACCAACACCGCCGGCACCGTCAATGTCGGCTATGCCACAGGCATCAGCGGAAGCGGCAAGAACAACACGAACGTGGGTACGACCACTGGCGGCCTGACCAACGGCGACGGCAATACAGCGATGGGCTACGACACCGGCCGCGGTATCACTGGCAGCTACAACTTGAGCGCGGGTCAGAGCGCCGGGACTGCGACTGTCGGCAACGCCAACATTGCACTCGGTGAGGGCACTGGGCAATTGCGCACCGGCAATGACAACGTCGCGATGGGCACGAGCGCCGGAGTCAACTCCAACGGCAACCGAAACATTTCCATTGGCAGCGGCGCAGGCGGTAACTTCGGCGCAGTAACCAATGCTGACGATGCCATCGCCCTGGGCACAAACAGCGTGGCGTCGGCCAGCAATGCGATGGCGTTGGGTGCCTATGCACGTGCCAACAACGCAAGTGATGTAGCGCTGGGGGCCAGCTCTTTCACCGCTGCGCCCAACGCCACGCCAACCGGCACCATCAACGGCACGACTTACACCTACGCCGGCGGTGCGCCAACCAGCGTGGTGAGCGTGGGCAACGTCGGTAACGAGCGCCAGATCACCAACGTAGCGGCGGGCCAGGTCACGGCCACCAGCACCGATGCAGTCAACGGCTCGCAGCTGTATGCGACCAACTCGGCAATCAGCAACGTCACCAACGGTGGCGGCATCAAGTACTTTCATGCGAACTCGACAGCTGCCGATTCGGTCGCAGCCGGCGCAGAGAGCGTCGCAATCGGCCCTCAAGCGGTCGCAAATACTGCTGGTGGCGTGGCCCTGGGTTCAGGCGCGTTGTCGGATCGCACCATCGTCCAAGGCACTGGCACCTTCAGCAGCGGCTCGACCGCAGTGGGCTACAACACCACCGACCGCACTTTGCTCGGCGCAGTGAGCGTCGGCAACAGCACCGGCTACCGCCAGATCATCAATGTCGCAGACGGCACCCAGGCCAGCGATGCGGTGACGGTGAGGCAGTTGAGCGGTGCACTGGGCAGCATCGCCGCCACGACGGGCAAGTACTTTCACGCCAATTCGACCGCTGCTGATTCGCTGGCAGTCGGTACGGAGTCGGTGGCCATCGGTCCACAGACCGTGGTCAACGGCAACAATGGCATCGGCATCGGCAACGGTGCGACGGTGCAGGCCAGCGCCACAAACGGTCTTGCCATCGGGACGGGCGCCAGCGTGACGCAGGTCGGCGGAGTCGCTTTGGGCGCAGGTTCCATTGCCAGTACAGCCGCCGGCGCCAAGGGCTATGTTCCGACCGGTGCCAGCGTGGCGCAGACGGCGGCGGTCAACGCCACGACCAGCACACTGGCGGGTGTGTCAGTAGGCAATGCGGCCACGGGCCAGTTGCGCCAGATCAACGGCGTGGCGGCAGGCTCGGTCGACAGCGACGCGGTCAACGTGAGCCAGTTGAAGGCGGTGCAGACCTCCGTCACCACGCTCGACAACAACGCGGTCAAGTACGACACCACGACCGCCGGCACGACCAACTACAACTCGGTCAACCTGGGCAACAGCAACTCGACCGGGCCGGTGACGCTGGGCAACGTTGCCAACGGAGTGGCGCCCTACGATGCGGTCAACGTGCAGCAGCTCAATGCGGGCGTGGCGTCCGCCAATGCCTATACCGATGCGCGAGTCAACGGATTGCAGGGGAACATCGACGGCGTGGCACGGAAAGCCTATGCCGGTGTGGCGTCGGCGATGGCGCTGGAAAGCGCCCCGTACATCGCGGGCAAGACGACCTATGCGGCCGGCATGGGTTACTACCAAAGCCAGGGTGCGGTCGGCATCGCGTTGCGTCGCACGGCGGACAACGGACGATGGAGCGTGACGGGTGGCGTGTCGGCCAGTGCTGGCGGCGTGGCGGTGCGCGCGGGCGTGTCGGGGATATGGGACTGACGGGATGAGAGCGACCACCACTTCATTCGCATCCAACTCCTCCTTCATCCCACTTTCCCGGAGATAGACACCATGTCATCGCACTCATCTTTTCGTTTCGTTCGCGCCACCTTCGGCCTGGTCGTGCTCACCTGTGCCGGTCTCGTGGCTTCGGCGCAGCAAGCGCAACCTGCGGTGTCCGCCGCGGCCTCAGGCGAGGTCGCCTTTCCGTCGCTCGACAGCTCGTATCTCAAGACCGGATCCTTCGTCGGCCCCGACCATGTGCGACGCATCACGCCCGGTTTGAGCAAGGACCAAGTGCGGCTCGAACTCGGCAATCCGCAGTACAGCGAAGGCCTGTTCGGCGTGCGCGAATGGGACTACGCCTTCAACTTCTATACGGGCAAGGGCAATGAGTACATCACCTGCCAGTTCAAGGTGAAGTTCGACTTGGTCGACGATGTCTATCGCGCGGCCAGCACGCACTGGAAAGGCGTTGCCTGCGAACGCTATCTGAACCCGGTGGTGATGGCGCAAGCCGTTCCGGTGGTGATGGCCGCACCGGCGCCGGCACCCGTGCCCACCACGCGCCGCCTGACATTGGGTGCCGATGGGTTGTTCAAGTTTGCCAAGTCCGGTTTCGACGATCTGCTGCCTGCAGGTCGCGGCCGGCTCGAGGCCTTGGCGGTAGAACTGCGTCGCGATGGCGTCGTGCTCAGCTCGATCATCATCACCGGCCACACGGACCGCATCGGTTCCGACGCGTCCAACGTGGCGTTGTCGCAAGCGCGTGCCAACACCGTGCGCAACTACCTCATCGGCAAGGGCCTCGACGGCAGGCTGGTGCGTGCATACGGTGCTGGAGAAACGCAGCCGGTGACGCAATGCGCCGGCGAGCGGGTCACGCCCGAACTGGTGGCTTGCTTGCAACCGAACCGCCGCGTCGACATCGAAGTCGCGGGTCAGCAGTGACAGCGCAGCGCGCGCTGGATCAGTCGCGGCGCGGTGACTGCATCCGTGCTTCGCTCCTGAGCAGTTTGCTGGTCTGTTCCACGCTGGTGTCGGCACAGGTTCAGCAGGCCCAGCCGGTTGCACCCGCACCGCCGCCGCGCAATGCGCTGGAGCAACTGACCGCGCAAGCCGGCATCGGCACCTGCATGAGCACGATGCATCGCGTCGCACCGGCCCTGACCGGCCCCTCAGGCGCTTTCGCCGCCATGCTGATGACCAACCCGGTAGCGCCCGATGCCTCCGCGTTCGCAGCGTCGGTCGAGCGCGCGGAGCCGACGGGCACGCGCTTCGTCAGCGCGGTGTTCGCACCGACCGGGCGTGGCGGGTGCGACGTGGGCTACGACATGATCGACGTGTGGGGCAAGCCGTGCGCGCAAGTCGCGGTGCAGGACCTCGGCTACGCCAAGCCGCTCGATGTCGTGGGCAAGTCGATCGGCGTGGTCCCGATCAGCCCGACGCATCACATCTACCTGATGCCTACGGCCGGCAACGGTTGCGTCAGCATTACCAAGGAACTGCTGTTTCCCTGACCTGGTCTGGCGCTGCGGTCCGACCCGGCGCGCGAATTTATCGGGCGAAGCTTTGCTCCGCTGTTTGAAGGAGTGCTTTGCCATGGTCAGGAAAATTCGTCCCGCTTTCTCTTTCGCTGCATGCTTGGTGCTGGCCGGCGCCGCGACCCTCGCTGCAGCGCAATCCGCGATGCCGGCCATGCGTGGCGAGGGCGCTGCGCGTTACGTCTGCGGTGGCATCGGTTCCGATGAATCGACTGCCTTTCGCGCCTCGATGAAAGAGCATCCGCTGGCGCTCTTGTTTGCCCGTGCAGACGGCGCTTACGAGGCCGACGTCGCAGTCAGCATTCAGGATGAGAAAAACATCACTGCGTTGGCGTTTCGCGCCAGCGGGCCGGTATGCCTGATCGATCTCCCTGCCGGAAAGTACGTCGTCAACGCCGACGCTGGCAGCGCTTCCAAGAAGCAGTCGGTCACCGTAGGTGGCGGCTCGAAGTCGGTCGACTTCCGCTTTTGATCTGACGTGAGCTGGCGCCGCCTTGCGCGGGCGCCGTGTTTGTCAGGCCGTTGCCAGCGCCTTCTCGATGTCGCGCTCCATCGATGCCGGCGTGTCGAGCGGCGCATAGCGCTTCAACACGCTGCCGTCGCGCGCCAACAAAAACTTGGTGAAGTTCCACTTGATGGCCGTGCTGCCGAGCAAGCCAGGCTTCTCCTTGCTGAGCCACTGGTACAGCGGTGCAGCGCCGCTGCCGTTGACGTCGATCTTCTCCATCATCGGAAAGCTGACGCCGTAGTTCTTGGTGCAGAACGCGCCGATTTCTTCGTTGCTGCCGGGGTCTTGCGAGCCGAACTGGTTCGACGGAAAGCCAAGCACCGTCAGGCCTTGTTCAGCGTACTTTTCATGTAGCTTTTCGAGCCCCTCGAACTGCGGCGTAAAACCGCATTTGCTCGCGGTGTTGACGATCAGCAAGACCTTGCCGCGATAGCTTGAAAGCTGCACGCTCTTGCCATCGATCTGGGTTGCGTCGAAATCGTAGACGGTGGTCATGTGGTGTGTCTTCCTGGGTCAGTGGTGTTTGTCGCTGCGCGCGATGGCAAGCAGATGCTGCACCTCTTCCGGGTATTTCCGCAAGTTACTCAGGTGCCAACGGCGAATGAGCCACATGAAACCGGCGACCAGTCCGCCGAAAGCGGTGATGGCGGCGTTGGCCGACAGGCCGAGGCCGGTGCACGCGCTGTAAAAACCACCGAGCAACAAAATGCAGGCTTGCTCGTTGAAGTTTTGTACGGCGATCGAACGGCCAGCGCCCATCAGGTTGTGGCCGCGATGCTGCAGCAGCGCGTTCATCGGCACCACGAGAAATCCGCCGCATCCGCCCAACAAAATCAGGAACGGCACAGCAAGCCACACGTTGCCGATGAAGATCATGCAGACCACCAGCACTCCCATGCCGATGCCCATTGGAATGACCTGCGTTGCGGTGTCGAGCTTCATGCGCATCGACGCCGCCACAGCGCCGACCGCCATACCGATGGTGACCACGCCGGTCAGCCAGGACGCCTGCGTCGTGTTGTAGCCGAGTGCCACCGAACCCCAGGCGATGACGATGTACTTCAAGTTGCCGCCAGCGCCCCAGAAAAGCGTGGTGGTCGCGAGCGAAATCTGGCCGAGCTTGTCGCGCCAGAGGCGGGCATTGCAGTGCCAGAAGTCGGGCAGTAACGATGCGATGTTGCGCACGAGGCCATGCTGCTTGTTGCTGCGCAGCGACCGCATCTCTACGCCGGTGTGCGGGATGCGCGTGTTGAACCAGGCCGCCAATGCGTAGACGAAGATCAGCACGCTGATCGCGGCGGCCGGCGGCGTGTCGACGCCGGTGTCGATGAACGGCAGATCGAACCGCAGCAGATGGCTCGACACCGTGTGCCCGACCAGCGTGCCGCCGAGCACGATGCCCAGCAGGATCGATGCGATCGTCAGGCCCTCGATCCAGCCGTTGGCCTTGACCAGTTGCGACGCCGGCAGCAGCTCGGTGAGGATGCCGTATTTGGCCGGCGAGTACGCCGCCGCGCCGAGTCCGACGATGGCATACGACAGCAAGGGGTGCGTGCCGAACAGCATCATCAGGCAGCCGACCACCTTGATCGCATTGCTGATGAACATCACTTTGCCCTTGGGCAAAGCGTCTGCGAAGGCACCGACCAGCGGCGCCAGCACCACATAGAAGACCGCGAAGATCGGCACCAGCGCGGCGCGCTGCCATTCGGGCGCGCCGGCACTTCTCATCAGTTCGACGGCGGCCACGAAAAGCGCTTGGTCGGCCAGTGACGAAAAGAACTGGGCCGACATGATCGTGTAAAAACCGCGCTTCATCGAGGGGCTGAATGGCCAGAGAGGGGGCTGCTGGCAATAGTGAAAAAAGGCTTCCGCTGCAGGCGGATGGGCGGTTATAGCATGGGGTTGCGATGCCAAAATGAGCACTACCACCCGTGTTTTCTGTGGGCATTGCGCCTTTTTTCGCACATTCTTTTGCACATTCAAAAACGAGTTTGAGATGCCCCGTCCGATTCTTGCCACCCTTCACGCCGACGCGCTGCGCCACAACCTCGAGCGCGCGCGCCGTGCCGCGCTCGATTCGCGCGTGTGGGCGGTGGTCAAGGCCAACGCTTACGGCCATGGTATCGAGCGCGTGTTCGACAGCTTTCGCGGCGCCGACGGTTTCGCGCTGCTCGACCTGGCCGAAGCCGAGCGGGTCCGCGCGCTCGGCTGGCGCGGTCCGGTGCTGCTGCTCGAAGGCGTGTTCGAGCCGCGCGACCTCGAACTTTGTTCCCGCCTCGACCTCTGGCACACCGTGCATTGCGACGCGCAAATCGACATGCTGGCCGCGCACAAGACGCAGGCGCCGCAACGCGTGTTCCTGAAAATGAACTCCGGCATGAACCGGCTCGGTTTTGCACCGTCGCGTTTCAGGTCGGCGTGGACGCGACTCAACGCGTTGCCGCAGGTCGACGAGATTTCGCTCATGACGCACTTCAGCGACGCCGACGGCGCGCGTGGCATTGCGCATCAACTTGCAGTGTTCGAGAACGCCACGCGAGACTTGCCCGGCGAACGTTCGATCGCCAATAGTGCCGCGACGCTGCGCCACGCACCGCTGGCTCGCGGCGATTGGGTGCGGCCCGGCATCGTTCTGTACGGCAGCGCGCCCGACTTTCCCGAACACGACGCGGCGCACTGGCAGCTGCAACCCGGCATGACGCTCGCAACGCGGCTGCTTGCAGTGCAGACGCTGCAGGCCGGCGACACCGTCGGTTACGGCTCCAGCTTCACCGCCGAAGGGCCGTTGCGCATAGGAGTCGCTGCAGTGGGTTACGCCGACGGCTATCCGCGCCATTGCACTACCGGCACGCCGGTGCTGGTGAACGGCGTGCGCACGCGCATGGTCGGGCGCGTCAGCATGGACATGATCACGGTCGACCTCACGCCCGTACCGGACGCAGGTTTCGACAGCGAGGTCACGTTGTGGGGCCGCGCCGCCAACGGCACGCTGCTGCCCATCGACGAAGTTGCGCGGGCGGCAGGCACGGTCGGCTACGAGCTGATGTGCGCTGTGGCGCCGCGCGTGCCGTTCGCGGTCGACTGAGCGGGTCGACTTCGCGAGCGACTCAGCGCAGACTCAATAGAGCCCGAGCTCCCGACCCTTGAGCCGTGCCAGTCCGAGCAGCGCATCGGTGAACGGTGTCGGAACCTTGGTCAGTTGCCCGAGTTCACGCACAACGCTCACCAGCGCATCGAGCTCGATGGCGCGCCTTGCTTCCACGTCCTGCAGCATCGAGGTCTTGAAGGCGCCGAGCTTGCGCGTGACGGCATGCCGGTCTTCCGGGCTGTCGGTGATCGCGATGCCGATGCGTGCGCCGATCTCCTTGGCCTCCAGCATCACCGCCGAAATGAAGCCGAGCACCAGATCGTCGGACATGATCTTGTCGGTGGTGGCGCCTGTGAGCGCGCTGATCGGGTTGACGGTCATGTTGCCCCACAGCTTGAACCAGATGTCTTTCTGGATCTGCGGCGACACGCTGCATTCGATGCCTGCTCGCGTCAGCAGCGCGGCCAGTTCGGTCACGCGCGATGACGCACCGCCAGCCGGCTCGCCCACGATGAGCCGGTTACCGAAGTGGTGCCGCACCATGCCGGGCGCGTCGAGCGAGCAGCTCGCATGCACCACGCCGCCGATCACATGCGACGCCGGGATGGCGGCGGCGATGGCGCCGTCGGGATCGACCGCTGCCAGCCTCGAGCCGGCCAGCGTGCCGCCGAAGCCGCCTTCGAGGAACCACCAGGGCACGCCGTTCATCGCGGTCAACACCATGGTGTCGGGACCGATCAATGGCGCGATCTGCGCAGCCACGCCCGCCAGCGCCGGTGCCTTCACCGCGACCACCACCAAGTCTTGTAGCCCGAGCTCGGTCGGGCTCGCCACTGCGTTGACCGGCACGTGCAGCCGCTCGTCGCCACGCACGAGCGACAGGCCGTCCCGTCGCAAGGCGTCGAGCGTGGCACCGCGTGCCACGACGTCGATCCGTTCACCAGCTTGGGCAAGGGCGACGCCGATCCATCCGCCGATTGCGCCGGCGCCGTAGATGCATATTTTCATGATGTCAGAGGTGTCGAAAGGTCTTGAAGATGGCTCAGAGGTACTGGGCGAGGTTGTTGAGTTTGCCGGCGTAGACCTCGGCACCCTCGTCGATCTGCAAGGTGAGCCCGAGCGCACGGCCAGCGGCGATCGGTGAGAAGTGCGTTTCGATGGCGACCATCAACATGTCGCCCACTTTCTTCTTGAGCGCATCGCTGCGGCCGGGGTTGATGCGCAGCTGGAGCCAGACGAAGGCGCGGTCGGGAGCCCCATCGGCCACCGCGAACTGTTGCACCGGCCAGGCCAGCACCCGAGTTCCGGTAATCGGAAAGACCGGCGCGCCGCTGTCGTCGAGCGTGCCGACGAGCGTCGCGCGCAGGTGTTCGCAAAGTTCGTCGATGCGAAGTTCGTCTTCGAGGTTGGCGGTGTATTCGATGCGAAGGTGCGGCATGGCGCGGAGTCTCCTTGCGTGGCGGGTGAGCGGGGCGACCACCTTTATAGTCGCAGGCCCATGGCCAAAGACAGAAGCATCTACGTTTGCACCGAATGCGGAGGCACGAGCGCGAAATGGCTCGGCAAATGCCCGAGCTGCGATGCATGGAATACGCTGGTCGAACAGGCCGCTGCCGTGCAACCCGGCAGCGCCAACAACCGATTCGGCGCTCCGGTTTTCACCGCGCTGGCCGGCGCAGCCGAACTCGCCACGCTGTCCGATATCGAAGCCACCGACATGGCACGCACGCCGACCGGGCTCGACGAGCTGGACCGCGTGCTCGGCGGCGGCATCGTGTCGGGCGGCGTCACTCTCATTGGCGGCGATCCGGGGATCGGCAAGTCGACGCTGCTGCTGCAGGCCGTCGATGCGTTGCAGCGAGCCGGGCAAAACGCGATCTACGTCACCGGCGAAGAAAGCGGCGCTCAGGTTGCGCTGCGCTCCAAACGCCTGGGGCTCGATCACTCCCAGGTGCAGGTGCTGGCCGAGATCCAGCTCGAAAAAATCCTAGCCACGCTCGACGCAACGCGGCCGGCGATCGCGGTCATCGATTCGATCCAGACCGTCTACTCGGATCAGCTCACGTCTGCGCCCGGCTCCGTCGCGCAGGTGCGCGAGTGCGCGGCGCACCTGACGCGCTTCGCCAAGGCCAGCGGCACTGCGGTGGTGCTGGTCGGCCACGTCACCAAAGAAGGCGCGCTGGCCGGCCCGCGCGTGCTGGAGCACATGGTCGACACGGTGCTGTACTTCGAGGGCGACACGCACTCGAGTTTCCGGCTGGTGCGCGCCATCAAGAACCGCTTCGGCGCGGTCAACGAGATCGGTGTCTTCGCCATGACCGAGCGCGGGCTGAAGGGCGTGACCAACCCGAGCGCGATCTTCCTGAGCCAGCACGCGGAGCCGGTGCCCGGCAGCGTGGTGCTGGTCACTCTCGAAGGCACGCGGCCGATGCTGGTCGAAATCCAGGCGCTGGTCGACAACGGTGGGCCGAGCCCGCGGCGGTTGTCGGTCGGCCTGGACCGCGACCGCCTCGCCATGCTGCTGGCGGTGCTGCACCGTCATGCGGGCATCGCCTGCATGGACCAGGACGTGTTCGTCAATGCGGTCGGTGGCGTGCGCATCAGCGAGCCGGCGGCCGACCTGGCCGTGATGCTGGCCATCACTTCGAGCCTGCGCGGCAAGCCCTTGCCCAAGGGCTTTATCGCGTTCGGCGAAGTCGGCCTGGCCGGCGAAGTGCGGCCGGCGCCGCGCGGCCAGGAGCGCCTGCGAGAAGCCGCCAAGCTCGGCTTCAGCGTGGCGGTCGTCCCAAAAGCCAACGCGCCCAGAAAGGGCGCGAAGGAAATCGAAGGGCTGACCATTCACCCGGTCGAGCGCATCGAGGAAGCGATGGACGTGGTGCGGCAGCTTCAGTAGCTGCGCGCAGGCCCAGCCTCGGTCAGCCGATGTGCATCGTGAAGGTTGGACCGTTGTTCAGTACGCAGGTGCCGCTGCCGAGCGTTGCCGAATTCATCGTGTAGCGGCAACTCAGCATGCCGCCGCGCGTGCCGCTGGCATTGGCGATGCCGCTGCGCTGCGAAGTGCCTGCTTGCCGCGTCGACTCACCCTGGAATTGCTCGCCAGCGATCGTCGCGTTGAAGTAGCCGCGACCGTTCATGTCGTTCGTGACCGTGCCGGTGATCGTTCCGTACATGACTGCTTCGGCGTTGGCCGGGTAGAGGCGTGCGGTGAAGGTCGGCGCCACCATCGGAAGCGGCGTCACCATCGATTGCGGCGCGGCCATCGGCACCGTTGCGACCGGAAACAACTGCTGGGACGGCACCTGCGGCGGTGGCGTCTGCAACGGCACGATGTAGCAGCCGCTCAAAGCGGCGGCCGCGAATGCGCCGGCAAGGGAAAGACGAACAACAGAATAAGACAAGCGCGAAGGCAAGAGCTTCATACACTTTTCGGTGGCCCGGGCAGATGCCCGTGAACGCAATGTCGTCGACACGGTCAGCGAAGCGCCGGGGATTTGGGTCGAGTAGCGCCACGCGCTCCCGCGGGTAACGCCAGCCGCACCCGGCGACAATCGGTTCATGAATTTCAGGAAGATCCTCGTGCCGCTGGTTGGCATCGTGCTCCTCGGGGTGGCTTACCGCAGCTACGGCTGGCAGGGCGTCGCGCTCGTCGGCGGCGCCATCGTCATGTTTTTGCTGCTGCACTTCAACCGCGCGATGAAGGTGCTGCAACGCGCCGCCGAGCGGCCTGTGGGCTATGTCGACAGCGCCGTCATGCTCAACGCCAAGCTCAAGCCGGGCTCGACGCTGATGCACGTGGTCGCGATGACGCGCGCGCTCGGAGAGCCGAAGTCGCAAGAAGGCTCGCAGCCCGAGCTGTACCGCTGGACCGACAACGGCAACTCGTGGGTCGACGCGACCTTCGTCGGCGGCAAGCTGAAGGAATGGGCGCTGACGCGGCCCGACGGGCCGGCGGAAGACACTCCCACCGGCCCGTCTACCTTGGCGCGCTAGAACGGCGCGGATTCGTCCGCGAGTTCTTCGGCAGTGGGGCCGTTGGTCGAGGTTCCGGGCGACTTGCCACCTTGCGCCTTCAGCTTCGCGACGGTGTCGTTCGCAGCATCGGCCGCAGATGCACCCAGCTGCATCTCACCGCCAAGCGCCTCGAGCAATTCAGGCACCAACTGCCCCAGCTCACCGGTCGCGATCGCCGCATCCGCATCGAAGTTGTCTTCCTTGCCGCCCTTGTTTGCGACTGCACTGTCGGTGCCCTCGAGAAACACGATCTTGCGAATCACCATCGCGTCGGTCAGCTCGAACGACACGCGATCGTCCCAGGTCATCGCAAGGCGCGTCGGGCGCTTGCCGTCGGCGATGTGCTGGCGAACCTCTTCGATGTCGAGCGCGTGCTTGGCGTAACGCACGACGGATTTCGATTCGTCGCTGGCGCGCAGTTCGCATTCGCGGTCGATCGTGAAGCCGGCCGGCGGTTCCTGGCTGGAGAGCCACTCCGACATCGCGGCGGCCGGCTCCGTTTGCGTTTGCAGCAGTGCCACCGAAAAACCTTCTAGGCACTGCACCAGGCTGGTCACAACTTCGTCGGCGCGCGACACGTTGCCGGCGTTCACCACCAGGCGGCGCTCGGCTGGGTCGATCCACACCATGATGCGTGCGTGCTTGGTGAAGGCCAGCGGCAGCAGCTCGTGCGTGACGTCTTCCTTCAGGTCGCGCTTTTCTTTCTTGCCCGGCTTGCGGCCGGTGGTGGCCTCGATTTGCGCGGCGCGTTCCTCTACTTTGCGCCGGATCACCGAGGCCGGCAGCGCCTTGCTCTCGATCATGTACTCGAGCAGCCACTGGCCGCCGATGGATTCGACCAGCGGCCCGTTTTCTTCACCGCGGGGCTCGGTCCAGCCGGCGGACTTTTCTTGCGACGGGCCGCAGGCCACGAAGCGGTTGGCGCCCAGGGCCTCTTCGGCCTGGGTCGATGTTTGCGACCACGATGGTTCGATGCGATAGACGATGACGTTCTTGAAGACGGACACTGAAACCCTTTTTCGAGTGATTGGCAGAGTTGTCCATTGTGGGCCTCTCGTCGCGCCGGCCCGTGGCAATACCAACACGCGCCGCCGCCGTAAAATCGAAAGCTTCTGCGACAGCATTCCCACACGCCCCAAAGGACCAAGACATGAGCGCCCTCGTACCGCCTCCCGCTTCCCTAGACGACCGCGACGGCAAGATCTGGATGGACGGCGAACTGGTCGACTGGCGCAATGCCACGGTCCACGTCCTGAGCCACACGCTGCACTACGGCTGCGGCGCCTTCGAAGGTGTTCGGGCCTACGACACGGTCGATGGCACTGCGATCTTTCGTCTTGCCGAGCACACCGAGCGCCTCTTCAACAGCGCCAAGATCCTGCGCATGAAGATCCCTTTTTCGCAGGAAGAAGTGATGGCGGCGCAAAAGCAGGTCGTGCGCGAGAACAAGCTCGCAAGCTGCTACCTGCGCCCGCTGATCTGGATCGGCTCCGAAAAGCTCGGTGTCAGCCCCCGGGGCAACAAGATCCACGCGATGGTTGCGGCCTGGGCCTGGGGCGCCTACCTCGGTGAAGAAGGCATGCGCCGCGGCATCCGCGTGAAGACGTCGAGCTACACGCGGCACCACGTCAACATCACCATGACGCAGGCCAAGGCGGTGAGCAACTACACCAACTCGATCCTCGCCAACATGGAAGCGCTCGACGACGGCTACGACGAGGCGCTGCTGCTCGACGCCAGCGGCTTCGTCTCCGAAGGCGCCGGTGAAAACATCTTCGTGGTGAAGGGCGACGTGGTCTACACGCCCGACCTGTCGGCCGGTGCGCTCAACGGCATCACTCGCAACACCATCCTGCATATCTGCAAGGACTTGGGGCTGGAGCTCGTGCAAAAGCGCATCACGCGCGACGAGGTCTACATCGCCGACGAAGCCTTCTTCACTGGCACCGCGGCTGAAGTGACGCCGATTCGCGAACTCGACCGCATCGAGATCGGCAACCGTGGCGACGGCGGTTCTCGTGGCCCGATAACCGAAAAAATCCAGAGCGCGTTCTTCGACATCGTGAACGGCAAAAATCCCAAATACGCCCATTGGCTCACCAAAGTCTGAAGACCCGTATCACCATGTCGACCACCGCCGTCATCGAACTGCTCGCGAAAGAACTCAACCACCAGGGCGGCGTCCACTGCCCGAGCCCGCTGGCCGACATGAAGCTCTGGAGCGCGCACCCCAAGGTCTACCTCGACGTGGCACGCACGGGAGAAGCGAAGTGCCCGTATTGCGGCACGGTGTACCGCCTGAAGGCGGGTGAGTCGGCAGTGCATCGGCACTGAGCCGCTGACCTGCGCCAAGCGATAAGGACAAGGCGATCAACAAGCTTTCTGTCCCCCGTCGAGCGTTGTTGCTCGGCGCGTTTTCCGCACCGTTCGTCGGTGCATGCGCTCCCTTGTCGCATGACGCCGGCGCATCGGCGGCTGCGCTGCAGGCGCTGGACAAACTCGAAGCATCCGCGGGCGGCCGCCTCGGCATCGTGGCCTTCCGGACCGATGCCGGCAGCGGTGGCGATGTCGGCGCGCGTTCTACGGTGCAGCATCGCGCCGATGAACGCTTTCCGATGTGCAGTACGTTCAAGGTGCTGGCCGCCTCCGCCATTCTTCAGCGCAGTGCGATCGAAATCGATCTGTTGCAGCGTCGCGTGAGCTATGCCACCAGCGACCTTGTGACCTATTCGCCCATCACTGAGAGCCATGTACGTGACGGCATGACCATCGCCGAACTTTGCGCCGCCGCGCTGCAACACAGCGACAACTCGGCCGCCAACATGCTGCTCGACGCACTCGGTGGTCCGCCAGTGGTCACTGCCTTTGCGCGATCGATCGGCGACACGGCTTTCCGACTCGACCGCCGCGAGACGGAACTGAATACAGCGCTGCCCGGCGATCCCCGCGACACGTGCACGCCTCGCGCCATGGCGCGCAATCTGCAGGTACTGCTGACGGGCAACGCATTGCCCACGCGACAGCGCGATCAACTCGTCGCATGGATGCTCGGCAACACCACCGGTGCCACGCGCATTCGTGCAGCGGTGCCTGCCGACTGGCGCGTCGCCGACAAGACCGGCTCGGGCGACTATGGAACGGCGAACGATATCGGCGTCGCATGGCCGCCAGCGGGTGCGCCGATCGTCATGGCGATCTACTTCACCCAGACCGTCAAAGAGGCGCCGATGCGCAACGATGTCATCGCAGCCGCAGCGCGCATCGCGGCCACTGCATTGGCCTGAGCGCGCCGGTCGAATCTTGCAGGCTCACGCGTCAGGGGCGGTGTATCGCCGGCGCATCCACCACTGCACACCGCTGCGCAGGCCGGTATAGACCGCGAGAACGACCGTGCCCAGCAGCAGCCCGGCAGCGATATCCGCTGGAAAATGCGCGCCTGCGTAGATGCGGCCCCATGCAGTGGCAAAGGCCAGCGCCAGCAACACGGCACCCGCGGTATGCAGGCCCGGACGCACCAGGCAACCCAGCGCGACCAACGACATCACCGACATGTGCGTGCTCGGCATGGCGCCTCGTCCACCGTGCTGGAGGTAATTGGGGCTCATGCCTATCGCGAAGGGGCGAGGCATGTCCACGGCGCTCGAGATGGCTTGAGACAGCACGGACGTGATGCATGCCAGCAGCAGCAAGAGGACCAGATAGAGGCGCTGAGATGGCTGGCGAAAGCCGCTGTAGAGCACTGTCAGGCCTGCAGCCCAGGCGCCGTACACGGCGATCCAGCATGCCGCCGCCAACAGCCAGGGCGTGGGATGGAAACCGCCTGCCATCCATTCGAACAATCCGTAGTTCACATAACGCATGGCAAAACCTCCCGACCGAGACGTCGACCACCGTCAAGGGCAGTTCGGTTGCGGATTATTGAAGGCACCACGCTGCGATTCTCAAAATCAGGGGTTAACCGAAGCTGAACGTGGCGGTTGCAGCCGCATCAACTCCTGTAGCCGCAAGGGCAGCATCTCGCGCCACGGCTGGCCCGGCTCCTGCACCAGCCGCAGGTAGACCATCGCGATCCACAGCAGGCTGAGTCCGATCTGCGCATCGCGCAGCGCAGAGTTCACGCTGGTCGCGATCAGCATCACCAGCATGGCTGCAAAACCGCAGCGTCCGGTGATGTCGTTCCGGCGCCAGCCCTGCCACACGCCGACCAGCATGATGACCAGCAGCGTCAGCAGTCCCGGCACCCCGGCCTGCGCGCCCATCCACAGGAAATCGTTGTGGGGCATGTTGTAGTCGGCCAGCAGCTTGGGCCCGCGCAGGTGCCACTGCTCGGTCCAGCCGCCGATGCCCCAGCCTGCGAGCGGTTTGTCGATGATCATGCGTGCGGTGTCGCGGTACATGTAGAAGCGCACGACCCAGCTGCCTTCCGACACCGCACCGGCCTGCGCTGCTTCGATTTCCTGCGCGCCCAGCGCGAAGGTGCGCTGCACCACCGGCGACTGCCACACCAGTACGGACGCCGCGCCAACCGCGATCACCAGCACCACCGCCAGCACCCGCAGTTGCTTACGCCACTGATGCACGCACACTGCAACGCCCGCAACCAGCAGCCCGAGGAGCGAAGTCCGAGACGGCAACCACAGTGTGATGATCACCGCGACAAAACCGGTGAGCGCGAAAGCGGGCAGCGCCCAGTGCCCCTTCTTGTCGTGGATATGGGCCAGCCCGAATGCCACCGCACTCACACCCAGCACCGTGAAGAGCAGCGCATCGTTGATCGATTTGTTGCCGACCAGCACCAGCGTGGCGCGCCACAACTCGGCCACCGGAAAGCCGACAGTGCGATAGAGCAGCACCATCAACACGCTGGCGAACGCGATGACGAAGAAGCCGCGCAGCGCCCACAGCGCTTCGTCGCGGGTGAGCGCCATCGCCATCACAATGGTCGCTGCGATACGGAAGCCATGCCAGAGGTTCGAAGGTGTCTGCGGGTAGTGCGGCCTGAATGCAAGCACGACAAGCGTCCAAGCAACATAAGCGACCACCGGCCACCACAGCGGATTGGCACGGATGCGCGCCGCGCGTTCCTGCAAATTGCCCGCGGTAAAGAGCGTCGCGAACATCAACACGGCGGCTAGGTAGTTGACGCCCACCGGTGCGAAGACTGCAAGCCCCCAGAACATGGCGGCGGGGCGGGCAATCGTCGATCTCTGCATGGTGGCGGCGATTCTAGGTGCGGCCTCCGGGTGGCCACCTGACTTCACCGCCTCGCCTTGAGGCTCAAGCTCGGTTAGGCAGCGCGATGACGAAACTGGCGCCGCCGCCGGCGCGGTCTTCGCAGCGCACCGTGCCGCCGTGGCGTTCCACGATCGACTTCACCAGCGCCAACCCCAGGCCCACACCGCCTTCGCGCTCGCTGGCGCCGGGCAGCCGATAGAACGGCTCGAAGATGCGGTCGCGCAAGGCGGCCGGCACGCCCGGCCCGCGGTCGTTCACGCGCACGATGGCAAAGCCGCCCGCGCCGGAAGCGGTTGCCAGCTCCACCGAAATCTCGCCGGCGCCATAGCGCCGTGCGTTCTCGAGCAGATTGCGGATCGCGCGTCGCAGCAGCCGCGGCACGCCACGCACCGTGAGCGCACTGCTGTCTGTGCCTTCGGCCACGTCGAGTTCCGCGCCGACCTGAGCGCACTCTTCGGCAGCCAAGCCCATCAGGTCGACGGTTTCGATCGTGCCCATGTCGGCTTCGCTGGCGTCGAGCCGGCTGGACAACAAAATCTCGTCGATCAACTGGTCGAGCTCACCGATGTTGCGGGCGATTTCCTGCCGCGACTTCGGGTTCGGCGTGTCGCCCATCAGCTCCAGCCCCATGCGGATGCGCGTGAGCGGCGAGCGCAATTCGTGCGACGCGTTGGCCAGCAGCGACTTGTGCGAGCGCACCAGTCGTTCGATCCGCACCGCCGCCGCATTGAAGCGCCGCGCCAGGTCGCTGACCTCGTCTTGCCCTTCTTCGGCCACGCGCACCGACAAGTCACCCTCGCCCCAACGCTGCACGCTGCGCTGCAACGACTCCAGCCGCTTGGTGAGCCGCCGCACGATCGGGTACACGCCGAGCGCGACCGAGACGCCGACCAGCACGATCATCCAGACAAAGCCGAACGGCGTGCGCCACGGCGGCGGTGGTGGCCGGCCTTCGCTGGCGATGGTGCCCGGCTCGCGCCGGTTCACTTCGAGCGACAGGGCGCGGCCGTCGCTGAGCGTCAAGTCGAACTCCAGGCCTTGGCCGCGCGCACGCGTCGCCTGGCCGGTGCCGATGACGTTGTTCTCGGTGTCCCGCACGATCACCTCGCGCGGCAGGGCGTTGATGCGGTCGCGCTCGCTCTCGGCGGAGATGCGCACCAGCCAGCCAGCCGTCAGCGTGAGCACCACGACACCCGCTACCACCGCCAGCCAGATGCGAACGTAGAGGTGGCGCGAGTAGAGGCTCAGCATCGGTCGGTCAATCGGTCAATCGATTTGAGCCGATCAGTCTTGTTGCTTGGCAAAAACGTAACCGACGCCGCGCACCGTGAGGATGCGCTTCGGGTTCTTCGCGTCGATCTCGATGGCGGCACGGATGCGGCCCATGTGCACGTCGATCGAGCGATCGAAGGCTTCGAGCTCGCGGCCGCGCACCGCTTCCATGATCTGGTCGCGCGTGAGGACGCGGCCCGCGCGCTCTGCCATCGCGACCAGCAGGTCGAACTGGTACGAGGTGAGGTCGGCCAGTGCGGCCGCGACGGTCACGGTGCGGGCGTTGCGGTCGATCTCCAGGGTGCCGAATCGCATCATGGTCGACGCTGCGGCTTCGCTCGTCGTCTCGCCGCGACGGCGCAGCACGGCGCGAATGCGGGCCAGCAATTCACGCGGCTCGAAGGGCTTGGGCAGATAGTCGTCGGCCCCGATTTCAAGGCCGATGATGCGGTCCATCGGGTCGCCCTTGGCCGTGAGCATCAGCACCGACACCTTCGCAAGGCCACCCGGCAGTGCGCGGATGCGGCGGCACACTTCGAGCCCGTCGGTATCGGGCAGCATCAGGTCGAGGATGACGAGGTCGGGTGCATGCTCCTGCAACTGCGCCAACCCGCTCGCACCGTCGGCCGCGTGGTTGAAACCGAAGCCCGACTGCGTCAGGTACTCGCCCACCATTTGCGCCAGGCGGGTGTCGTCTTCGATCATCAGAAGTTGGGGGGTGCTCATGGGCTTCATGGTGAAGGTCGGCGAGCAACCCGCGTTGAACGCTGCGTAAAGTTGGGGTAAACGTCGGGGTGTGCCTCAGGCGGCGAACAGCATGGTCCCTTGAGTGGAATGGACTGGCACCATCGCCATTTTTTCTTTGAGCAACATGCGCAATTCGGTCGCCTCGATACCGGGGTGTTCCGTCGATGCGCGCACCAGAATCTCTGCGGCCAATCGACGCAACTGCCCGGCCGAAGCGCGCATGCGATCGCGAAACGCGTTGTCGTCGAGATCGTCTTTCAGGCTCCGATTGAGGTCGGCAAACCATGGCAGCGCGGCCTGGTCGAGCATCACCGCCGGGTTGCGCTTGGTCGTCAGGCCGGA
The DNA here is from genome assembly GCF_014303735.1 of Variovorax sp. PAMC28562. Taxonomy (NCBI): domain Bacteria; kingdom Pseudomonadati; phylum Pseudomonadota; class Betaproteobacteria; order Burkholderiales; family Comamonadaceae; genus Variovorax; species Variovorax sp. PAMC28562. The sequence continues at coordinate 1,383,570 of NZ_CP060296.1, forward strand.
CCATGCGCGCAGGAAGTGCTGCACCGCGACGTTGAGCTTCTGGCAGTGCTGCAATTCTTCCTTCAGGCTGCCCAGCAGCGCCAGGTCGGTGAGCCGATCCTGGAAGAAAATTTGCGAGAGCACGCCCCAGTAGTAGGTGTAGTCCCAGATCACCTTGATCGGCAGCACCTCGGGGTCGCCGAAAAGCGCGTACTGGTCCTGGTAGAGCGCGAGCGTGCTCTCGTAGAACGAGTGATAGATCTGGTCGTAGAGCTGCGCGCGTGCTTCCACCGAATGCCCGGCGCGGTCGTGCGCGATGAGGTCGGTGATGTAGGTGTTGCCCATCGCGATGAAGTCGCTACCGGGCGAATAGAAGGGGTCGAGAAAGAGCCCAGCTTCACCGGTGAGCGCCCAGCGCTTGCCCGAGAAAACCTGCTTGCAGCCGTATGAAAAATTCTTAAAGAAGGCGAAGTCCTGCAAGAGATGGCGCTTGCCGTCGAGCTCGTCGTAGAGCGCAGGCTGCCAGGTCTTGAACCAGTCCATCGCCTTGTCGAATGTGTCGAAACGGTCGAGCGGGTGAATGCGCGGGTCGGCCACGATGCCGATCGAGTGCGAGCCCGATGCCAGCGGAATCAGCCACACCCAATAGCCCGCGCCGACCAGGTGATTGGTCGACAACCAGCGTGCTTGCGGCTCGCAGCGCTCGCGCCATTCGGTGTTGTCGCTCCAGTGGTCGATGGTGATGCGGTCGCCGATGCGAAACCACACCGCGTTGCACTCGTGCGAGTTGGGCTCGGCCAGGCCGAGCTTGCGCTTCAGCATGCCCGCACGGCCGCAGGCGTCGATCACCCAGCGCGCATGGATCTCGTGCGACTCGCCGTCTTGCGTCCAGCGCAGCCGATGCGGCTGGCGAGCGTCTTCGGCCAAGTCGATCTGCTTGACCAGCGCGTTGTCGACGAAGCGGACGCCGCAACGCGCAGCTTCTTCGGCCAGGTAGTTCTCGAAGATGCCGCGATCGATCTGGTAGCTCGGCACCGACAGGTAGCGGCTGGCGCCGATCTCGGTCACCTGATCGATATCCCGCCGCCCTTCGCTGAAGAAAAAGCGAAAGCCGAACTTGCGCAGCTGTTCACCTTGCAGGTGCGGCTTCAGGCCTAGCACCGTGTCGAAGTAGTGCGCGCCGATCTCGACCGACGATTCGCCGACCTTGTGCGCGGCGTGCGGCACCGGATGCGAGCGACGCTCGAGCACCAGCACGTCGATGGAGTCGAAGCGGTTTTTCAGCTGCAGCGCCAGCGTGAGCCCGGCCAGCCCGCCGCCCATGATCACGACATCGTGCGCGCTCACATTGGCATCATCGGATGCTGTATTGGCGGCGGCCGCCGCAACGGCTTTGATGGACATCAGGCCTGCTCGAGCCGCATTTGAAGCGACAGTTTGGGTGACAGCGGGAGCGCCAGCGTGCCCGCCTCGCCCAGCGCAAGCAATTCGAACAGCGGCAGCGCGTCGGCCATGGCGTTGGCGGTGAGCGCCTGCGATATGTCGCTGCGCGGTGGGATGGTGTGCGCTTCGCCGCTGACCAGCGACCAGTCGAACGATGCCACCGTGCGCTCGGTGCGCTCGGGCGCGATCACCATGCCGACTGCCAGCAGGCCCCGGCTGGTGGTGACCGACGACAACGCACCGACCGACGGAATGTCGTAGCCCACGAGCAGCACCGGCGTCTGGTCGGCGGCGCACTGCGCGGCGGCTTCGAGCAGGCCAGCGGCAAAGCTGCTCTCGAAAGCCGAGATCGAATTGCTGGCCGCCATGCAGCCGGTGCCGATGGTCCAGTAGCCCACGGCGGCGTTGTGCACCGAGTTGTGGAACTTGGTCGGCGACAGCACCGATGGATCGCTGGCGAGCACCGTGCACATGTAGTCGTTGATCGCCAGGTCGCCGTGCGCCGAGACGAACACGCACGGCAGGTCGGGGGCGTGGCGGCCGGAACCGGCGATGGACGCGGCCGCAACTTCCAGTGCCAGCGCCACGGTGTCGGGCGCGCGGCGACGCTCGGCCGGGGCCAGCACCATCGGCGCGGGGCGCTTGGCGGGCGGCTCGGTCACGCTGCCTTCGCCACGAAACGCGGCGCGGGCGTTGTCCCAGCCCGGCAGGCTCGGGGCCCAGAAGGCCGGACCTTCGATGTAGAGGGTCGGAGGTTTTGGGATGTCGTTGGTGCTCATGCCGCGGCTCCCTTGCCGAACACCAGCGAGCAGTTATTGCCGCCGAAGCCGAAAGAGTTGGACAGCACGTAGCGCACCTCGCCGTGCGCCGGCCTCAGCCGGATCTGCGGTCCGAAGTCCGGATCGATGACAGTGGTGTTCACGGTGCCCGGCTTCAGCCCGCGCTCGATGGCGAGCAGGCTAATGACGGCTTCCACGATGCCCGCCGCCCCGAGCGTGTGCCCGGTGAAGCCCTTGGTCGAGCTCGCGTGCGTGGTCGCCGGGAAGCGGCGCCCTACCAGCGCGCCTTCGACCTCGTCGTTCTTCATGCTGGCGGTGCCGTGCATGTTGATGTAGTCGATTGCGTCGGTGCCGAGGCCCGCGCGAGCCAGTGCATCGTTCAGCGCCCTTTCAGCGCCGAGGCCTTCGGGGTGCGGCGTCGACATGTGGTGCGCATCGCTGGCTTCACCGTAGCCGAGCAGTTCGAGCGCACCGGCGCCGCGTTCGAGCAATGCGAAGCCGGCCGCCTCGCCCAGGCTGATGCCGCCCCGCGCCGCATCGAACGGACGGCATGGCTGGTTCGACACCAGCTCGAGCGAGTTGAAGCCGAACAGCACGCTGCCGCACAGCGTGTCGACACCGCCGACCACCGCCGCATCGACAAGGCCGAGGCGGATCAGCCGCTCGGCGGAGGCGAATACTTTGGCGCTCGACGAACAGGCCGTCGAAATGGTCTCGCACGGACCTTCGAGGCCGAGAACTTCCTGTACGAACATCGTGAGCGAGTGCGGCGTGTGAACTTCAGGGCGCCGCTGGTCTGCGGGAAAGTGGCCTTCGGCGTCGAGCTGCGTGTATGCGAGCTCGGTTTCGCCGATGCTCGATGTCGACGTCCCGAGGATCAGCGCGATGCGCGACGCGCCGTACTTTTCTCGCGCTGCGGCCACGGCCTGCTCGAAACCGTCGGCTTGCAGGCCGAGCCAGGCGAGACGGTTGTTGCGGCAATCCCAGTGCGCCAAGGCCTCCGGGAGACGCACTTCTTCGACGCCCTCGACGCGGCCGATCCAGGTGTCGAGCGGTGCATCGCCGAAGTCGTTGGGACGCAGGCCACTGCGGGACGATTCGAGCGCGGTGGCCAGCGACTCCTTGCCGCTACCGACGGCCGAGGTCGCGGTGTAGGCGCTGATCTTCAGAGGGGGAATTCGGGAGGGCACGGTGATGAAAAGAGAAAAAATACAGGAGTCGGGCGCACGGTGAGGTGCAAGCTCTCGGGCGGGCCCGCTCGAAAACCATTACAGCCTACCAGTAGCACGCTCTGTGCCGCGTCGGCGCAATCCGATAGTCCGGAGCCGTAGCGGGGCTAGCTGTTCGGGTCGGTCGAAGCGGTCGAAGCGTGCTGGGCCCTGGCGGCACGCGACGCCAGCGCGACCAGCGCCAGCACCGGCACGCCCAGCACCGCCGTGGCGATGAAGAAGGTGCTGTAGCCATAGGCATCGACGAAAACGCCCGAGTAACCGGCGATGAACTTCGGCAGCAGCAACATGAGCGAACTGAACAGCGCGTACTGCGTCGCCGAATAGCTGACGTTGGTCAGGCTCGACAGGTAGGCGATGAACGCCGCCGAGGCGATGCCGCCGGCCAGGTTGTCGGCCGACACCACCGCGATCAGCGCGTGCAGGTCGTGGCCGCGGCCGGCCAGCCAGGCGAAAAGCAGATTGCTGGCCGCGCTCAGCACTGCGCCCAGCATCAGCACCCGCATGACGCCGATGCGCATCGACAGCACGCCGCCGACGAAGGCGCCGACCAGCGTCATGATGACGCCGAACACCTTGCTGACGTTGGCCACCTCTTCCTTGGTGAAGCCCATGTCGACGTAGAACGGGTTCGCCATGATGCCCATCACCACGTCGCTGATGCGGTAGATCGCGATCAGCGACAGGATGAGCGCCGCCTGCCATTTGTAGCGGCGAATGAAATCGGCGAAGGGTTCGATCAGCACGCTCTGCAGCCACTCGGCCGCATTCTTGGGCTGTGGCAACACGCGACGGATGGGCTCGGGCGACAGCAGCACCGTCAGCACGCCGACCGCCATCGAGCCGGCCATCACGAGGTACGCCGTTTTCCAGGCGCCGTTCTGGTAGCCCGACGCACCACTCACCTCGGCCCAAGCCGCGACCCACAGCACTCCGGCACCGGCCCAGATCATCGCCAGCCGATAGCCCGTCTGGTAGGCGGCGGCGAGCGCGGCCTGCTTTCGCGTTTCGGCCGACTCGATGCGAAAAGCGTCGAGCGCGATGTCCTGCGTGGCCGAACCGAAGGCCACCAGCAACGCGCACCAGATCATCGGACGCAAACCGGCGCTCGGGTCGTTCACAGCCATGCCGACGAGCCCGACGATCACGACCATTTGCGCTAGGAGCAGCCAGCCGCGCCGGCGCCCGAGCAGCGTCGTAAGCGGTGGCAGCGGCAGCCGGTCGACCAGCGGTGCCCACACCCACTTGAAGCCGTAGGCCAGGCCGACCCAGCTCAGGAAGCCGATGGTCGCGCGGTCGATGCCGGCTTCGCGCAGCCGAAAGCTCAGCGTGCCCAGCACCAGCAGCAGCGGCAACCCCGCAGAGAAGCCGAGGGCCAGCATGCGCAGCGTGGCAGGTTCGAGGTAGACCTTGAGCGCGTCGCGCCAGGGCAGGGCGGGGGTGGCTTCGGCAGCCGAGGGTGCGGACATGAGGGCAATAGGGTGGGGCTCTCCTATTATTCCCTCATGCCTGCGGCCGCCCCGGCCTTGCCCGCCGGGCGCCGTCAGCGCCGGTGGTACGTAGGCGCCAGTTGGTACACCGGCGTCGGGATGCCTTCCATTCGCGCCTTGAGTTGCAACGCCAGAAACTGCGAATAGTGGCGCGACTGGTGCAGGTTGCCGCCGTGAATCCACAGCTGGGCGACCTGCGTCGGCTTCCACATGTTGCGCAGCTCGCCTTCCCACGGACCGGGATCCTTGGGCGTCGCGGAGCCCAGGCCCCAGCACTTGCCGACCTGGTCAGCGACCTCCGGTGAAATCATGTCGGCCAGCCAGCCATTCATCGAACCGTAGCCGGTCGCGTAGACCAGCAGGTCGGCCGGCAACGCGGTGCCGTCGGTCAGGGTGACCGAGTGCGCCTCGATGCGCTCGATGCCGACGCCGCTCCTGAGCTTGACACTGCCGTTGGCCACCAGCTCCGAGGCGCCGACGTCGATGTAGTAGCCCGAGCCGCGGCGCAGGTATTTCATGAACAGGCCCGAGCCGTCGACGCCGAAGTCGAGCATGAAGCCGGCCTTCTCCAGGCGCGCATACAGGTCGGCGTCGCGCACCTTCATGGCGTCGTAGATTGGCACCTGCATCGGCGCCATGATCTTGTAGGGCACCGAGGCGAAGGTCAGGTCTGCCTTGTCGGTGGTCATGCCCGCCTTCACCGCAGCATCGGAATACAGCCCGCCCAGCGCCAGCTCCATCAGTGAATCGGACGGCGCGATGTGGGTCGAGCTGCGCTGCACCATGGTGACGTCGGCGCCGTGTTCCCACAATGCCGCGCAGATGTCGTGGGCTGAATTGTTGGAGCCCAGCACCACGCATTTCTTGCCTTCGTACGCCTCCGGTCCGCGGTGTTTGCTCGAATGGTGTTGCTCGCCCTGGAAGTCGGCGGCGCCAGCGATCTCCGGCGTGTTCGCATAGCCCGAAACGCCCATCGCGAACACCAGCTGCTGCGGCCTGAGCACGACCTCCTTGCCTTCGCGTTCGACCACCACTTCCCATGCCTGGGTGGCTGCGTCGAAGTGCGCCTTTTTTGCGACGGTCGAGTGCCAGTAGTTGAGCTCCATCACGCGGGTGTACATCTCGAGCCAGTCGCCGATCTTGTCCTTCGGCGCGAACACCGGCCAGTCGTCCGGAAACGGCATGTAGGGCAGGTGGTCGTACCACACCGGGTCGTGCAGACAGAGCGACTTGTAGCGGTTGCGCCAGGCGTCGCCAGCCCGGGCGTTGCGGTCGACGATGATGGCCGGCACGCCGAGTCGCCGCAGCCGCGCTCCCAGCGCGATGCCGCCCTGACCGCCGCCGACGATCAGCACATAGGGCTGCTCGTCGTAGCCGAGCGTGGCTTCTTCTTGCTGCCGCCGTTCCAGCCAACTTTGGCGCCCGCGCCGCGCACCGTGTTCCGCTCCCTTGATGCGCCGCGCGCCGGTCTTCTCTTCGAAGCCTTTGAGCTCGGTCATGGTGGTCAGCAGCGTCCAGGCCTTGCCATGGCGCAAGCGCAGGTGGCCGCGGCCACGCGCCACTGCCGTCTCGAAGGTGAACCACGCATCGACCACCCCGTCGGCCTCGGTGGCCTGGCCTTCGACGGCAAAGCTGCTCGGCTTGGTGTCGGTGAGGCGCGCTTGCAACAGGGCGCGGATGGCCTCGGGCCCGTCCTGCGTGCAGATATTCCAGGTGAAGGCGACGAGGTCTCGCCAGTAACAGTCCGGCTCGAAGAGGTCGACGGCGGCGTCGATGTCTTCGCGTTCCAGGGCGGACGAAAAGTCCGCGAACCAGGCGCTGGCAGCCTGGGTCGGATGAGTCGACAGGTCAGTCATCGAATGTCTCCGTGCATGGGGGATCCCGGCAACAGGTTCCGGCGTCGAGCCGACGCGTGCCAGAGGTAAAACCCGTGGCGTTGCATCAAGTCGTAATCCGCATGCAGAACAGATCGTGGGCGCGAGTTGCGCTTTCGACAAAACAGTATTGCAATCGGTGGAACGTCTTAAGGGTGCTCAAGATCGAGATTTGACGGGGAAGGGGCGCACCCGCCACTAGAGTTGCCCCAATCCCGCAACTTCTTCACGGGGGTCAGGATTTATATGTGTTCTTGCTGATCGGTTTTGCGCGGTCATACGCCAAGGCCGAGTGGCACCCGGTGCCGTGGCGCGGCGCTGTGCTTGCATGCCTGGCTGTGCTGGCGAGCTGCGGCGCGCAGGGCGCCCAAACCGCTTGCACCCCCCAAGCGGGCTTTACCGCGTGCACCCAATTCAGCTACAGCGGTGTCGATCAGACGTTCACCGTGCCTGCCGGCATCACGACGCTGAACTTCAAGGCCTGGGGCGCGGGCGGCGGAGGTTCCGTGCCGAACGCGTACGGCAACGGTTCGGCCGGTGGCGGCTACGCGACCGGCAACCTCGTCGTCGCAGCTGGCAACAGCCTTACCGTGGTCGTCGGTGGCGGCGGCTCGGCTGCTACCGCATCGGCCGTTAGTGGCAGTCCAGCTTACGGGGGCTGCGGCGCCGGCAGCAGCGCCACGGGCGGCACGCCGCTTGTCGGCGGGGGCGGGGGCGGTCGCAGCGCAGTTCAATTGAGCGGCACTGAAAGGCTGACTGCGGGCGCTGGTGGCGGCGCCGTGGTCGATCAAGCGTACGACACGTTTCCAGTCGCGGGAGCGGGTGGCGGGACGACCGGACTGGCGGGCAGCAACTACGCGCCGGCCGGTTGCGGGGCTGCCGGTGGCTCCGGTGGACAGGGTGGCACCCAGGGTGCTGGTGGGGCGGGTGGGGTCAGCGCCGATTCGGCCCGAAACGGGTCGGCCGGTGCCGCGAGACAGGGCGGTGCAGGCGGCAACGGCGTCCCTTTTGCGTCATCCACCGGAAACAGTGGAGGCGGCGGCGGCGGAGGGGGCTACTACGGTGGTGGCGGCGGCAACGGCGACTCGAATATCAGCTGTGGCTCGCAGGCCGCGGGCGGCGGCGGTTCGAGCTACACGGGTGCCGTCACAGGGGGATCGACCACGGCGGGGACTGGCAGCACCGCCGGCAACGCGGTCGACAGCGTGTACGTAGCGGGCGTGGGTGCAGGCGGTGCGCAAGGCGCCGCCGGTGGCAACGGCTTGGTGGTGATCCAGTACAACTTGCCGCCCGTTGTCACATCGAGCATGACGGCCAGTGCCAACCCGCTGCTCGGTGGCGTATCGGGGCAGTACTACACGCTGGTGGTGAACGTAGGCACCGCGCCGACTACGGCGCCGATCAGCATCGCCGACACGCTGCCTGCCAATATCGTTCTGAGCGGCACGCCAACGATCGTGGCGGGCACCGCCGTGCTGTCCGGCTGCCCTTCCACTGGCGGCGCCACGGGCGGCTGCACAGTCGCTGCAGGCGTTGCGGTCGGCAGCTTTTCCATCCGGTTTCCGATTAGCGTCGCCACAACCGCAACCTCCGGCACCAACTCTGCCAACCTCTCGGGCGGCGGCGATCCCAACTGCACGGCAGTCCTGCCAGATGCATGCGACGCTACGACGCCGACCACATCCGTCTACAACCCGCCGCTGGTGATGCTGAACGCACAGACGGCTTACGCCGCATCGAACTCTTCGACTTTCGGCTACACCATCACCGGCCTGTCAATCAGCAGCGATTCGATCGCGACGGTCGGTTCAGGCTACACGGCGTCGTCGCAAAACGCTGCAGGCATCTACGGCACAGCGGGAACCACTGTCACGATCGTAGCGTCCGGTATTCCAGCAGGCTGGCCGACCAATCTGGATAGCGCGACATGTACCGATGCCAATGCTGCCACGGACGGCAACGGCTCGACCTCCACCAATTTCGCCAGCTACACCGGTAACACGCTCACGTTGCCCGGCACGGCAATGCGAGCCGGCGCCAGATTTACCTGTGCCATGGGCAACGCGCGTCCGAGCGTGTTCCTGAAAAAGCAGATCTTCGGCATCCCGCCAGATTCGGGACTATTCAACTTGACCATCGGCGGGGCGAACCTGACATCGGGCGGCAACCCTGTGTACAACGTCGGCAGCGGCGGAACCACCACAGGGGTTGGCGTCGATGTTGGCAGCGCGTTGACCCTGACTGAGACCGCAGGCACCAACACCAATCTAGCAAGCTACGTCTCCAGCGTCGCATGCATCGACTTTTCCTCCAGCGCCTATTCGACCGGCGTCGGCGGCTCTGCGGGCAATTACACACTCACCGCGCCTTCGGCCTCGAGCAGCGGCAAAGCCAAGAACCTGATCTGCACCATCACCAATACGCTGGCGCCCGGAGTCCTGGTGGGCAAGCAGAGCATCGGCAGTACCGGGACCTTCAACTTCTCGCTCACCGGCGTGACCAACACGAGCGACAGCGTGACCACGGTGAATCCGTCGGTCACGGTCGTGTCGGGCGTCCAGCATGCCGGCACTGTCGGCACAGCGATCACGGTCTCCGAGACGGCAACGCCCGGCTACACCACCAGCGCCAGTTGCGCCGATGCGAACAACTCGGTCACGGGCAACAACACGCCGATCGTCTCGGCCACCAACAGCATCACGATTCCTGCTGGGAACGTGAAGACGAGTGCGTCGTACGTCTGCACCTTCACTAACAACAAGCTGCCGACGGTCCGGATTACCAAGGTCAGCAATGGCGGCGGAAGCAGCGGTGTCGGCACTTTCGGCTTCACCGGAACCAACGGTGTCAGCGCTGTCAGCATCACCACCACGAGCCCCAATGTGGCGGCATCGGGGCCCGAGCAAACGGTGTCGTTGGCCAACACGGTGACGACGGTCAAGGAAAGCTCGGTGCCGGCCTTTTGGCCGAGCAACCCGGCCTCCGTGTTCTGCGTCGACAACAACGCGTCGGTTTCGGGCAATTCCGCCGGTGCCAACTACGCGACGCTGGCAGGCAACGTGGCGACGATTCCCGCAGCCGCGATGAAGAGCGGCGCCACTTTCAATTGCACTTTCTACAACACGCTCTACCCGCCGCCGAACCTGTCGTCGACCAAGACGCCCAGCGCCAATCCGCTGATCGTCGGCGCCAGCGGCCAGTCGTACACGGTCAATATCTTCACCAACGCGACGACGACCGCGCCTATTGTCCTGAACGACACGCTTCCGACCGGCATCACGCTGTCGGGCGTGCCGACGCTCATTGCCGGTACCTCCACCGGCACGTTGTCGGGCTGTCCTTCCAGCGGCAGCAACACCACCGGCTGCACGGTGGCGACCGGGGTCGGTGCGGGCTACTTCAGCATCAGGATTCCGGTCGACGTGGCGCCCACTGCCACCAGCGGCACCAACACCGCCAACATCGGCGGCGGCGGCGACGCCAGCTGCACGACGGCCGCCGACTTTTGCGACAGCACCACCGACAACACGCCGATCGCCGGCCTGCCCACGGTCAACCTGTGGAGCAACACCGCGACCGCCAGCGCTGCCACGTCGACCTTCGGCTTCACCCTGACCGGACTGTCCGCCACCACCGACAGCATCGCGGTCACCGGCAATGCGCTGGTGCGCTCCGCGCTGAACCTCACCGGCACGGTCGGCGTCGTGGCGACGATCCGCGAGTCGACCATTCCGGCCGGTTGGCGCACTTCGTTCGACGTGGTCGACTGCAGGGATTCCAATGCGCCGGGCGATGGCAACCCGACCAGCAATCTGGCGGCGCTGGCTGGCGCCACGATCACGCTGCCGGCCGCCGCGATGCGGGGCAACGCCAATATCACCTGCACGTTCTACAACCGCAGGCCGACCATCACCGTCGTCAATCAGATCCTCGGCACGCCGCCAGACAACGGGCTGTTCAACCTGACGATCGGCGGTGGCGCGCCGGGCGTCGACGGCACCGCGAACCCAGTGCTCGCCGTGGGCAACGGCGGCACCATCGCCAACATCGGCGTCAACGCGGGCGGTGCGCTCACCATCGCGGAGACGGTCGGCAGCGGCACGGTGTTCGCGAACTACTTGTCGTCGTTCGCCTGTCGGGACGATCACTTCGCCATCTATGGGTCCACCGGCGGGTTCAGTGGCAACTTCACTGCGACTGCGCCGCCTGCCAGCAGCAACTCCGGTGCCGAAAATCTGACCTGCACGCTCACCAACACCGTGCTGCCTACCGTCAAAGTCGCCAAGCGATCGACCGGCGGTACCGGCGCATTCGGATTCACGCTGAGCGGCGTCACGAACACGACCGATAACGTCACCACCACCACATCGGGCACGACAGTCACTTCTGCCACGCTGCATCGCGGGTCGGTCAGCACGGCCGCCACGGTCACGGAAACGGCCGTCGCCGGGTACGCCACTTCGGTCAGCTGTGCCGATACCAACGCGGCGGCCACCGGCAACTCGCCGGCGCTCGTCGCTGCTTCCAACACCATCACGATCCCGCCCGCCAACATGCTCGCAGGCGCAGCGTACGTGTGCACCTTTACCAACAACAAGGTGCCGTCGATCAGCGCGACCAAGACGACCAGTACGAGCCCGTTCCTGGTCGGCGCGACAGGTCTCTACTACTCGGTGAACGTCACCGTCGGCGCATTGACCACGACGGCCGCCATCACGGCAGCCGACACCTTGCCCAACGGCATCACGCTCAGCGGCACGCCCACCTTGGTTGCGGGCACCACCACCGGTGTCCTGAGCGGCTGCCCGACCAGCGGCAACAACCTCACCGGCTGCAGCGTCGCCAGTGGCGTGGCGCCGGGCACTTTCTCGATCCGCGTACCGGTCAGCGTGGCCGGCACTGCCATCGGCGCTGGCGGCGGCACCAACACCGTCAACCTGAGTGGCGGTGGCGACCCGTCTTGCACCTCGGCGGCAGGCGAGGCTTGCGATGCCAAGACCGCGGCGATTCCAGTGGTCGCCAGCAACCCAACAGTGCAGATCGTCAAGACGGTCGCCAGCGGGTCGGGCAGCAACCTGTTCGGCTTTGCGTTGAGCGGCCTGTCCGCGCCGACCGACAGCGTGACGGTGGTGGGCGCGGCGTCGGGCAACGGCGCTGCCAACCTTACCGGCACCAGCGGCATCGCGGCGACGCTTCGCGAGACCTCTCCCGCCGGTTGGCCAACCAACCCTCAGAGCGCGAGTTGCGTCGACGGTAATGCGGGCGTCAGCGGCAATCCTGCCACTGCCATCGGGACGCTGTCGGGCGCGTTGCTGACCATTCCGGCAGCCAACATGATCAATGGCGCAGCCTTCACCTGCACCTTCGTGAATGCCTATGCGTTCAGCGTGACCGGCCGCGTGTTTACCGACGACGGTGCGGGCGCAGGCACGGCCAACGACGGCGTGTTGAACGGCGCAGAAGCCGGGGCGTCGGGGGTGACGCTGAAGTTGCTCGATTGCGGCAGTTCGAGCCTGATCGCCACGGCCGTCACCGACGGCGCGGGCCGCTACTCGCTGGCGGTGCCGTTCGCCACCGCGGTCGGCGGCAACCTGTGCGTGCAAGAGACGACGCCCGGCACATGGCTCTCGACCGGTGCGTCGGTCGGGTCCATCGCGTTGCCTGCGGGCTCGCTCGTCACAACAGGCGGCACCGGCTACACCTACACCCGCGCGGTGCCGCTGGACGTCATCGCATTCGCATGGAACGGCAGCGGTCACGCCGACTTGAACTTCGGCGACGTACCGCCCAACACCTTCGCGACGGGGGAGGGCAAGAGCGGCACCGCAGGCAACACCGTGAGCTATCCGCACAGCTTCTCTGCGCGCAGCGCCGGGTCGGTCGGGTTTGCGATTGCCTCGTCGGTCAGGTCGCCGCCGCTGAGCGGCTGGAACGAGAAGATCATTGCCGACCCGGGCTGCACCGGTACGCTGCAAGCCGGCGCCGCCATACTCTATCCGCCCACCGTGTCGATGGTGGTCACGGCGGGCCAGCCGGTGTGCATCCTGGTGCAGGTGTTCGTGCCGGCGACCGCGCCGGCCGGCTACACCGACAACGCTGTGGTCCAGGCGAGCTTCAGCTACACCGGCGCGATGTCGGCATTGACGGCCACTTACACGCTGAACGACCTCACGACCGTTTCGGGCGGCGCGCTCGACCTCAAAAAGGAAGTTCGCAACCTGACGCAGAACGGCGTCTTCGGCTTCGACAACCTGGCCAAGTCGGGCGAAACGCTGGAGTACCGCATCACCTACACCAACAATGGGCCGGCGCCCATCACGGGGCTCGACGTCAACGACGTGACGCCCAGCTACACCACCTTCGTCGCGGCGACCGCAGGCACCACGCCAGCGGCATTGACCGCCTGCGCCAAGCGCACGCCGGGCAACCCTGCGCCACAGCCGACCGTGCCGTGCGCCACCGTGCAGTCGACCGGCGGCACCGGCCCCCTGCGCTGGAGCTTGACCGGGCCGCTCGATCCGGGTGCCAGCGGAACGGTGCTGTTTTCCGTCAAGCTCGACTGACCTTTCGCTCGCGCCGCCTTCCGCCCGCCGTGGGAATGCGCTGGCACGTCGCTTGCATGGCATCTTGTACACAAGACGGGATGCTTGACGATGGTGCATACGAAAAGCGACGGGGCCCCGGCTGCCTGGATCACCCGGTTCGACACCGCGGCGGCGACCGCGAGCGCTGTTTCGAGTGCGGCGGGCGCGCTGGCGGGGCTCAGCTTCGCCGCCAAAGACAACATCGACGTTGCCGGCGTGCCGAGCACTGCCGCCTGCGCCGAGTTCGCGGCTTTCCGTGCGACACCTAGTTCGCATGCCTATGTGGTGCAGCGCCTGCTCGATGCCGGTGCGGCATGCCTTGGCAAAACCAATCTCGACCAGTTTGCCTGCGGCCTGAACGGCACGCGTTCGCCCTACGGCGCGGTCCCCAACAGCTTCGATGCGCGCTATGTCTCGGGCGGATCGAGCTCAGGCTCTGCCTACGTTGTCGCGACCGGGCAAGTCGACTTCTCGCTCGGCACCGACACCGCAGGTTCCGGCCGCGTGCCGGCCGGGCTCAACAACATCGTCGGCCTCAAGCCGTCGCGCGGGCTCATCAGCGCACGCGGCGTGGTGCCGGCGGCGCAGAGTATCGATTGCGTTTCGATCTTCGCGCGCACCGTGGCGCTGGCGCTCGAGGTGCTGCACGCGGCAAAGGGCTTCGACGCGGCGGACCCGTACGCGCGGCAACTTGAACTGACGAACGTACCGTACCCGAAGCGCTTTAGATTCGGCGTGCCGTCGGCGCTGGCCTTCTTTGGTGACGACGCATCGGAAGCTGCATTCGCACACGCGATCGCGCGGCTTAAAGCAATGGGCGGCGTGCAGGTCGCCATCGACTACGCACCGCTCGCAGAGATCGCCGCACTGCTCTACGACAGCGCACTGGTCGCCGAGCGCTACGCCGCGGTGCGCGAGTTCTTCGACGCGCACGAGGCCGAAGTGATGGAGCCGGTGCGCGGCATCCTCGCTGCCGGTCGTGGTTACAGCGCGGCCGATCTGGTCGAGGCACAAATCAAGCTGCGCACACTGGCCCAGCGCGTCGCCCCAATGTGGAACGACATCGACCTGCTGCTGGTGCCGACTGCGCCGACGCACTACACGATCGAAGCGATGCAGGCCGACCCGGTCGTGCTCAACCGCAACCTCGGCGCGTACACCAACTTCGTCAACCTGCTCGACTACGCCGCGATCTCTGTGCCGAGCACCTTGCGGCCCGACGGCATGCCGTTCGGCATCACGTTGATCGGCCTGTGCGGCAGCGACTTGCAACTGGCGGAACTGGGCCAGCGCTATCACCACGCGAGCGGGCTCACGCAAGGCGCGACTGGCGAGCCGCTGCCGGCGCCCGTCGACGTGTTCGCGAACGCATCGACGGCCCCGGCAACATCAGCGCCTGCCATGGCGCGCGTCGCCGTCGTCGGCGCTCATCTGTCGGGCATGCCGCTCAACAGCCAACTTGCCGACCGCGGCGCGACGCTGGTCGCCAAGACGCAAAGCGCACCGAGCTACCGCCTCTACGCCTTGCCCGGCACCGTGCCGCCCAAGCCCGGCATGGTCCGCGTCGCGCCGGGCGAAGGCGTCGCGCTCGAACTCGAAGTGTGGGAGATGCCGATGGCGCAATACGGCAGCTTCGTTGCGCTCATTCCTGCGCCCCTCGGCATCGGCACGCTGGCACTGGCCGATGGCAGCAGCGTGCAGGGCTTCGTCTGCGAAGCGCTGGCGCTCGACGGTGCCGAAGACATCTCGCATCACGGTGGCTGGCGCAGGTACATCGCTTCGCGCTCATGACGCCTGCCCTTCTTCGCCTTCGCCTTCTTCTCCCGCCTTTTCCCTTGTCCTTTTCTCTACCGTCCCATTCAACGAGGAGCCCGAGTCCATGAGCAACCCCGAACAGTTTCATCGCGCATCGCGCCGGCAGCTTTTGCAGGCGGGCGCCGCGGGGGTCGCCGTGCTGGCAGCACCGGCCATCGTGCGCGCCCAGACCGGCCCGAAAATCCGCATCGGCTTTTGGCCCGTCGCGGCCGGTCTGCCGTTTTTTGCCGCCCTTGAAAAAGGCTACTTCAAGGAAGCCGGACTCGACGTCGAGCCGCTCAAGTTCGCGGGCGCGCAGCAGGTGATGGAAGCCATGCTCTCCGGCCGCGGAGATGGCAGTGCCAACGGCACCGGCACGGCCAACCTCGCCATCGGCGAGATCGCACAGCCCGGCCTGTTCAAGATCTTCTGCACCAACCCGAGCAACGTGAAGTACGTGCTCGACGAGTTCATCACCGGCAAGGACAGCGCCATCAAGACGATGGCCGACCTGAAGGGCAAGCGGGTCGCCTCCGGGCCCGGCATCCAGAACACCACGCTGTGCAAGACCATGCTGGAGCGCGCCGGCGCAACCGGCGCCACGGTGACGGAGCTGCCCATCGGCCAGCACGTCGCCTCGCTGGTGGCAGGCCAGGTCGACGCCTGCTACACGCTGGAGCCGACCGGCACCATCGGACGCATGAACGGCACCACCCGCGTCATCGAAGCGGGTGTCGTCGCCAAGTACATCCTGGGCGATCCGATGGCGCCATGGCACGGCGGCGCGGGCAGCCTCACGACCGAGTTCATCAAGAAGAACCCCGAAGTCTCGAAGAAGTTCATCGCGGCCTATGCACGTGGCGTCGACCTCGTGCGCACCAAACCAGACGAAGCCCGCCAGTTCATGAAGGGCTACACGGCCATCGAAGGGCCGCTCACCGCCGAGGTGCCGCTGGCCTCCTACATGCTCTACAACGAATTCAAGCCGAGCGACATCGCGTACTTCCAGAAGTTCTACGACCTGTTCAGCGACAAAGGCATCTTCGAGAAGAAGGTTCCGGTCGAGCCTTTGATCTACAAGGCCTGACCATGGCCGACGCCACGATCAGCACCACTCCACCGTCCGCCACGGCGATGCCGTGGAAACCGCCTGCCGGCGCTGCCGCCGTCTCGGTGTCCACGGCACCCGCCTGGGACCGCTTGCTGCCCTTCATCGGGCCGATCGTGCTGTTCATCTTGTGGGACCTGGTGGTGCGCTTCGGCTTCATCAAGCAGATCCTGCTGCCGACACCGATCGACACGCTGCACGCACTCGCGACCGGTCTCGCTGGCGGGCCGCTGCTCCTCGATTTCGCGGTCACGGTGTGGCGCACGCTGCAGGCTTTCGTGATCGCGGCCGTCATCGGCGTACCGCTCGGCGTGCTGCTCGGCAGCAATGAAAAGGCGTACCGCAGCGTCGAGTTCCTGATCGACTTCTTTCGCTCGACGCCCTCGTCCGCACTGATCCCGTTGTTCCTGCTGGTCTTCGGCGTGTCGGACGTCAACAAGGTGGCCATCGCCGCCTTCGGCGCCTTCCTCATCGTGATCTTCAACAGCGCCTACGGCGTGATGAACGCCCGCAAGCAGCGCGTCATGGCGGCCCGGGTGATGGGCGCTTCGCGCTGGCAGATCTTCAAGGACGTGCTGATCTGGGAGAGCCTGCAACCGACCTTCGTGGGCCTGCGCTCTGCCGTATCGATGGCGCTGGTGATCGTGATCGTGGCCGAAATGTTCATCGGCTCCGACAGCGGCTTGGGCCATCGCATCATCGACGCGCAGCAGGTGCTCAACGTGAAGAGCATGTACGCGGCCATCCTGGCGGCCGGCGCGTTGGGCTATGCGCTCAACATTCTTTTCCTGCTGGCCGAGCGCCGCATCGTCCATTGGTCGGGGAGGTGAGCACCATGCGCGCAATCCTGAATGGGCCGGTATTGAATGGCCCGGTGTTCGCCGATGTGCCGGTACCCGCCTTCGTGCCCGGCCCCGCCGGCACGCACATCACGATCCGCGGTCTGACCAAGTACTTCGCCGGTTGGCCGCTGTACGAGAACTTCGACCTCGATATTCCGAAGCATGCGATCGTCTCGGTGTTCGGGCCCAACGGCTGCGGCAAGTCGACGCTCATCAACATGATCGCGGGGCTGGTCCCGATCGATGCGGGCGAGATCCTGTTCGACGGCAAGCAGCGCAAGGACACCAAGATCGGCTACGTGTTCCAGAACTACCGCGAGGCGATGTTCCCGTGGATGCGCACCATCGACAACATCGCCTATCCGCTCAAGCTGGAAGGCAAGAGCAAGGCGGAAGTCGACCGCCGCATGGCCGAACTGGTGGCGTCGTTCGACGTCAAGTTCGACCTCAAGCGCTACCCGTACGAGCTCTCCGGCGGCCAGCAACAAACAGCGTCGATCATGCGGGCGCTGGCGCCCAACCCCGAAGTGCTGTTCTTGGACGAGCCGTTCTCCGCGCTCGATTTCGAGATGACGCTCTTCATCCGCGAGAAACTGCAAGAGGTCTTCATGAAGACCGGCACCACCATGCTGCTGGTCTCGCACGACCTCGAAGAAGCCGTGTACCTGGCCGACCAGGTGCTGCTCCTGACCAAGCGCCCGACCCGGGTGGCCGAAATCTTGCGTTATGGCGATGCACGGCCCCGCACCGTGGAGACGCTGAGCGAGCCGAGCTTCGTGGCCATGAAAAAGCGCAGCCTCGAAATCTTCCAGCGTGAAGTCAGACGATGAGGTTGCCATGACGCCTGTGCAGATCGAAACCTATGTGGATGCGGCGGCTGCCGCGCTGGGGCTTCGGCTTCGGCCGGAGCACCGTGCGGGCGTTCTGGGCTACTTCACGCTGGCGGCGGGATTTGCCGACATCGTCGAGGCGGTACCTTTGGCGCCTTCACACGAGCCCGCGGTGACGTTCGTGCCCGTGAGCCCGACGGAGCAAGAGCAGTGAACCCCGCAGCGTTTCTGGCCAGCGATGCGTCGTCGATGGCCGCCGCGGTGCGGGCCAACGAGGTCAGCGCGGTGGCGCTGGTGCAGGCCAGCCTGGAGCGCATCGCCGCGACCGACAGCCGCGTCAACGCGTTCACCGAAGTGCTGCAGGCGCGGGCGCTGCGGCGCGCGTCGCAGGTCGATGTCTCGCTGGCTTCGGCCCACGGCGATCGCACGCGCGAGCTGCCGCTGCTGGGCGTGCCGTTCGCCGTCAAGAACCTGTTCGACATCGCCGGCATCGCCACGTTGGCCGGCTCGAAGATCGAGCGCGAGAGTGCGCCGGCGCGCAGCGATGCTGCGCTTGTGCGACGCCTCGAAAGCGCTGGCGCGGTGCTGGTCGGCGCGCTCAACATGGACGAGTACGCCTACGGTTTCACCACCGAGAACAGCCACTACGGACCGGTGCGCAATCCGCATGACGGCAGCCGCATCGCAGGTGGTTCGTCGGGCGGTTCGGGTGCTGCGGTGGCGGCGGGGCAGGTGCCGCTGACGCTCGGCTCGGACACCAACGGATCGATCCGCGTGCCGGCTTCGCTGTGCGGCGTGTTCGGGCTCAAGCCGACCTTCGGCCGCCTGCCGCGCACCGGCAGCTATCCTTTCATTTCGAGCCTGGACCACCTCGGCCCGTTCGCGCGGTCGACGCGCGATCTGGCGCTGGCGTACGACGCCATGCAGGGGCCGGAGAGCTTCGGCCATCGCGACCCCGGTTGTGCGCAGCGCGATGTAGAGGCCGTCGTCAAAGATCTCGACCTCGGCACGCAGGGTCTGCGCATCGGCGTGCTCGGCGGCTACTTTCGGGAGCACGCAGGGCCGGAAGCGCTTGTCGCGGTCGACCGCGTGGCCGATGCGCTGGGTGCGGTCAACACCGTGATGCTGCCGATGGTCGATGCCGGCCGCGCGGCCGCGTTTCTCATCACCAACTCCGAAGGTGCGGCATTGCACTTGAGTGACTTGCGCAACCGTCCGCACGACTTCGAGCCGCTGTCGCGCGACCGATTTTTAGCCGGTGCGTTGCTGCCGGCCGCGTGGGTTGCGCGCGCCCAGCGTGTGCGCCGCGCCTATGCCGAGGCGGTGGCGCGCGTGTTCGAGCGCTACGACATCCTGCTGGCCGCGGCAACGCCTTCAGCTGCCACGCCCATCGGTGCGGAATGGTTCGAGATCAACGGCCAGCGGCTGCCGGTGCGCCCGAACATGGGGCTGCTGACGCAACCCATTTCTTGCGTCGGGCTGCCCGTCTGCGCGGTGCCGGTGTGGGGCGCCCATGCGACCTTGCCGATCGGGGTGCAGGTGATCGGCGCACCCTGGCGCGAAGACCTGGTGCTGCGCGTGGCGGCCGCGCTCGAAGCGGCCGGCGTGGTGCATGCGCCGGTGGCTGCGCTCAACTGAATCACTTCAACACGACAACCTAAAGACGATCATGTTCCCGCAACTCAGCATCAACCTGCCCGACGTCGTTGCACAAGTCACCGCCGCATTCGAGCGCTACGAAGACGCGCTCGTCACCAACAAGGTCGAGGTGCTCGACGAATTGTTCTGGGCCAGCACGCTCACGCTGCGCTACGGCGCCACCGAAAACCTGTACGGCCATGCCGAGATCCAGGCCTTCCGTGCCGGACGCCCCGCCGTGGGGCTTCAGCGCGAATTGCTGCGCACCGTCATCACCACTTATGGGCACGACTTCGCGACCGCCAACTGCGAATTTCGCCGTGCCGGCACCGAGCGCACGGGCCGCCAGAGCCAGACGTGGATGCGCACGCCCGAGGGCTGGCGCGTGGTGTCCGCGCATGTGAGCCTGCTCTGAAATCGGTATCGATTTCGGTGCACTTGGGCTCGGCACGCTTTGTGCATACCTTCTTGTATCCAAGATAGAACCGTTGTTGGATCTGTCCAAGGACTAAACCGCAAGTTGCCCAAAACCGGAGAGAGCCATGAAGAGTCAATTCAACCGTCGCGATTCCCTCAAGTCCCTTGCCGCGCTCGGCGCAGCGGGCACCCTTGGAGGTTTCAGCGCACTCGCCAGCGCGCAAAAGCCGCTCACCGTCGGCGTCATCTACGTCGGCCCGCGCGACGACTACGGCTACAACCAGGCCCACGCCCAGGCTGCGGCCGAGATCAAGAAGATGCCCGGCATCAAGGTCGTCGAAGAAGAGAACGTACCCGAGACCGCGGCGGTGCAAAAGACCATGACCGGCATGATTTCGCAGGACGGCGCCAAGCTGCTGTTCCCGACTTCTTACGGCTACTTCGACCCGCACATCCTGGCGCTCGCCCCCAAGGACCCCGATGTACGCTTTTCGCATTGCGGCGGCCTTTGGACCGAGAGCATGCCGAAGAATGTCGGCAGTTTCTTCGGCTACATCGACGAATGCCAGTTCTTGAACGGCGTGATTGCCGGCCACATGAGCAAGAGCGGCAAGATCGGCTTCGTCGCCGCCAAGCCGATCCCGCAGGTGCTGCGCAACATCAACGCCTTCACGCTGGGTGCGCGCTCGGTCAAGCCTGGCATCACCTGCAGTGTCATCTTCACGGGTGAGTGGTCGATGCCGGTGAAAGAAGCCGAAGCCACCAACAGCCTGGCCGACCAGGGTTGTGACGTTTTCACGATGCACGTCGATGGCCCCAAGGTGGTCGTCGAGACGGCAGCCAAGCGCGGCAAGATGGTTTGCGGCTACCACGCGAGCCAGGCCAAGCTGGCGCCTCAGGCCTACCTCACGGGTGCCGAGTGGAACTGGCTCACCGCCTACAAGACCATCATCGAAGCCGCGCAAGCCAGCAAGCCGCACCCCAACTTTTTGCGTGGCGGCCTGAAGGACGGCTACGTGAAGATGTCGGCCTACGGCCCGGCCGTGACCGACGCCGCCAAGAAGCAGGCCGACGACGTCAAGGCCCGGATGATCGCCGGCACCTTCGACATCTTCAAAGGCCCGTTGAAGGACAACAAGGGCAAGGAAGTGCTGGCGGCTGGCAAGTCGCAAAAGCAGACCGACATCGAACTCGAAAAGATGAACTATCTGGTCGAAGGTGTGAACGGCAGTTTCTAAAGGCCGAGCATGCGCAACGCCCTCCGCGAAATCGCTTTGCCGGTGTTCGCTATCGTGGCGGCGCTGTTGCTCTTCGGCCTGCTGGTCGCCTTTGCCGGGGTCGATCCGGTGGCAGTGTGGGTGACGCTTTTCAAGGGCGCGTTCGGCGACTGGTTCTCATGGCAGAACACGTTGCAGCGGGCGGCGCCGCTCATGCTCACCGCGTTGTGCGTGGCCATCCCGGCGCGGGCCGGGCTGGTCATCATCGGCGGCGAAGGGGCGTTGGTGCTGGGCGGACTCGCCTGCGCGGCATTGGCCCATGCCGTCCCGTTGCCTGCCAACGTCATCGGCACCGTGCTGGTGTGCATCGCCGGCGCCTTCGCCGGGGGGCTGTGGATCATGCTGGCGGGCCGGTTGCGGCAGTACCGTGGCATCAACGAAACCATCAGCAGCCTGCTGCTGGCCTACATCGCCATCGGCATCTTCAAGCACCTGGTCGAAGGCGTGCTGCGCGACCCGGCCAGCCTGAACAAACCCTCGACCTATCCGCTGCCCGAAGCCTTGCTCATCGGCGGCATCGGCGGCTCCGACATTCATTGGGGTCTGGTCATCGGCATCGTGGCCTGCATCGGACTCGGGCTCTGGTTGCGCATCACGGCGTCGGGCTTTGCGATCCGGGTGGTGGGCGGCAATCCGCGCACCGCGCAGCTCGTCGGCCTGCCTGCGACCAAGTTGATTCTTGCGGCGTGCGGTATCGGCGGTGCGTGTGCCGGCGTGGCGGGCGCGGTCGAAGTCGCTGCCGTGCACACCAACGCCAACGCGTCGCTGATCGCCGGCTATGGCTACGCCGGCATCCTGGTCTCGTTCATCGCGCGGCACAACCCGATCGCGATCATTCCGGTCGCCATTTTGTTCGGCGGCTTCGGTGCGGCGGGCAGCCTGTTGCAGCGTCGGCTCGGCTTGCCCGATGCGTCGGTGCTGGTGCTGCAGGGGATCGCGTTCGTGCTGATCCTCGCGAGCGAGGGGCTGCGGATGATCGACTGGAAGAAGCTGAGCGCGAAGACCATCGCTGCGGGTTCGGCCCAGAAGACCAACACCGTGGAGGCTGCATGAACGCTGCCCGTTCACCATGACCGCGGACCAATGGGTGGCGCTTGTCGCCGGCATCGTCGGCGGTGCCTTGCGTGTTGGCGCACCGTTTCTTTTCGTGAGCCTGGGTGAATGCCTGACCGAGAAATCGGGCCGTATCAACCTGGGCCTCGAAGGCGTGCTGGTCCTGTCGGCGATGGCGGCTTTCGGCGGTGCGTACTTCACCGGCTCACCCTGGCTCGGCGTGCTGATCGGCGCCTGCGCCGGCGCGGCGCTCGCCTTGCTGCACGGCTTGTTGTGCTCGCTTGACGGCGTCAACGACGTCGCGACCGGCATCGCGTTGATGCTCTTCGGCACCGGCCTCGCGTTCTATCTCGGCAAGCCGCTGATCCAGCCGCAAGCGCCGCAGATCCCGGCGATCCCGCTCGGCGACTGGAGCGACAACCCGGTCGTTCGCTCGGCGCTGCAGCTGAACGCGCTGGTGCCGGTCGGCCTCCTGCTCGCGGTCTTTTTGTGGTGGGGCTTCGCACGTACGCGCGCCGGCCTGCTGGTGCGCATGGCGGGCGATTCGGCCAACGCGACGCGGGCGCTCGGCTACTCGGTGGCGGGCATTCGCATCGCGGCCACCACGGCGGGCGGCTTCATCGCCGGGCTCGGTGGGGCGTCGCTCACGCTGTTCTATCCGGGCAGCTGGAACGAGGGCATCTCCAGCGGGCAGGGCTTGATCGCGGTGGCACTGGTCATCTTCGCGCGCTGGAGCCCGCTGCGGTGCGTCGGTGCGGCCTTCCTCTTCGGCGGTGCGGGCGCCATCGGACCGGCGCTGCAATCGGTCGGCGTGGGCTGGGGCTACCACCTCTTCAACACGGTGCCCTACGTACTCACGCTGGTGATCCTGGTCATCACATGCAAGCCCGGGAGCGTCGCGATCGGCAGTCCTGGCGAGTTGTCTTCGACGCGCTGATCGTTCGGCGCGCCAACCCTTATAGGAATCAGTGAAATGAGTGGATTCGGTGGCTTGAACAAATCGGCGAACGGCGTCGTCATCGGCCTGGTGCAACTGCAGTTGCCAACGGTCAAGACCAAAGCCGACCTCACGGCGCAGACGCAGCGTGTCTGCGACATGGTCGGCAAGGCGAGGCGCAACCAGGGCACGATGGACCTCGTCGTGTTTCCCGAGTATTCGCTGCACGGCCTCTCGATGGACACCTCGCCTGAAATCATGTGCGAGCTCGACGGCCCCGAGGTGAAGGCGCTGCGGCAGGCGTGTGTCGACAACACCATCTGGGCCTGCTTCTCCATCATGGAAGCCAACCCCGACGGCAACCCGTACAACTCCGGGCTCATCGTCGACGACATGGGCGCGATACGGCTCTACTACCGCAAGCTCCATCCGTGGGTGCCGGTCGAGCCGTGGGAGCCGGGCAACGTCGGCGTGCCGGTGTGCGACGGCCCCAACGGCAGCAAGCTCGCGCTCATCATCTGCCACGACGGAATGTTCCCGGAGATGGCGCGCGAGGCCACGTACAAGGGTGCTGAAATCATCCTGCGCACCGCCGGCTACACGGCGCCGATCCGCCATGCCTGGAAGATCACCAACCAGGCCAACGCCTTCTGCAACCTGGCCTACACCGCGAGCGTGTGCCTGTGCGGCAGCGACGGCAGCTTCGACTCGATGGGCGAAGGCATGTTCTGCAGCTTCGACGGCACGGTGATGGTCGAAGGCGGCAGCCGCGTCGACGAAATCATCACTTGCGAACTGCGGCCCGACCTGGTGCGCGAAGCCCGCACCGGATGGGGCGTCGAGAACAACATCTACCAGCTCTACCACCGCGGCTACGTGGCAGTGAAGGGCGGGGCGCAAGACTGCCCCTACACCTACATGCAGGACATGGCGGCCGGCAACTACAAGCTGCCGTGGAGCCACCAGGTGCAGGTGACGGACGGCACCTCGTGCGGCTTTGCGGCGCCGCTTCGTGCCTACAAGGGCCACGAGATGCATCCGCTCGTACCGCAACTCCCCGCCGCGCTGCCCGACATTCCGCAAGACCCCGCCTCGGCACACCGGAGGGCTCTCGATTGATGACCGACGCCGCCAATTTGCCAGCGCTGCACATCGCGGCCGAGCCTTACGCATGGCCCTACAACGGCGACCTGCGGCCGGCCAACACGGCGCTCATCGTCATCGACATGCAGACCGACTTCTGCGGCAAGGGCGGCTATGTCGATGTGATGGGCTATGACCTCGCGCTCGTGCAGGCACCCATCGCGCCGATCGCGCGCTTGCTGGCCGTGCTGCGGCCGCTCGGCTTTCACATCATCCACACGCGCGAAGGCCATCGGCCCGACCTGGCCGACCTGCCTGCCAACAAGCGCTGGCGCTCGCGGCAGATCGGCGCCAACGGCGTCGGCATCGGCGACGACGGGCCGTGCGGCCGCATATTGATTCGCGGCGAGCCGGGCTGGCAGCTGATTCCCGAGCTGGCACCGCTGCCGGGCGAAGTCGTCATCGACAAGCCGGGCAAGGGCGCGTTCTATGCGACCGATCTCGAACTCATCCTGCGAACCCGCGGCATCGAGAACCTGATCCTCGCCGGCATCACGACCGACGTGTGCGTGCACACGACGATGCGCGACGCCAACGACCGCGGCTTCGAATCTTTACTGCTGTCGGATTGCACGGCAGCCACGGACCACGGAAACCATATGGCCGCGCTGAAGATGATCACGATGCAAGGCGGCGTGTTCGGTGCGCATGCCACATCGACGGCGTTCATCGACGCCGTCGGCGCCCTCGAGCACTGAAAGACCGCATGGCCGCAAAGCTCAGTGCACCCGCAGATATCGCAGAGCGCACGCACCCTATCGGCGCGTTGCCCGCGGGCACCGGCGCGCTCACGCTCGACACCTACCGGCTCACCAAGCGCTTCGGTGCCTTCACCGCGATGGACTCGGTGACGATGCACGTGGAGCCCGGCACGGTGCACGCGCTGCTCGGAGAAAACGGCGCGGGCAAGAGCACGCTGGTGAAGTGCGTGGCGGGCTTTCAGCGGGCTGAAGAAGGCGGCATCCTCATCGACGGCCGGGAACAAGACATCGCCAACCCGATCGTCGCGCGCGCTTTGGGCATCGGCATGGTGTATCAGCACTTCACGCTGGCACCGGGCATGACGGTGGCGGAGAATCTGTTGCTGGCCGGCGGCAAGACGCCGGCGCTGATCGACTGGAAAGCCAAGCGCGCCGACCTCAAGGCATTTCTCGCGACCACGCCCTTCAGCCTCGACCTCGACGTCACGCCTTCGTCGTTGGCGGCCGGAGAAAAGCAGAAGCTCGAACTGTTGAAGCAGTTGTACTTGCGGCCGCGTCTGTTGATCCTCGACGAGCCGACCTCGGTACTGACGCCGCAGGAAGCCGATGAAGTGCTGGGCCACGTGCGCGACTTTGCGCGGAGCGGCATGTGTACCGTGCTCATCATCACGCACAAGTTTCGCGAAGTGATGGCCTATGCCGACAGCGTGACGGTGCTGCGCCGCGGCAAGGCGGTGCACCACTGCCGCGTCGACGAAACCAGCCCGGCGCAATTGGCTGCGGCCATGATGGGCGAGGCGGGCGAAGGCGTGGCGCCACCGCCCGAAGGCGATGCACCGGCCGTGCTGGAAGCGGTCGCGCCGACCGGCCGTGCGCGGCACACGATGAAGGTGCTGGCGAGCGACGCGCCGATCGCCTTGAATGTCGAGAACCTGCAAGCCATGGGCGACCGTGGCACGCTGGCGTTGCACGACCTGAGTTTGTCGGTGCGCGCCGGCGAAATCCTCGGCGTGGCGGGCGTGTCGGGCAATGGGCAGCGCGAGCTGGTCGAGGCGCTGGTCGGCCAGCGTGCACGGCTGTCGGGCAAGGTCACGGTGATGGGCCAGCCCTATGCTGCAAAGCGCAGCGAGAACCGCGAACTGAAGGTACGCAGCCTGCCCGAAGAACCGTTGCGCAATGCCTGCGTCGCCGATTTGAGCGTGGCCGAGAACATGGCGCTGCGCGACTTCGATCAGCTTCCGTTAGCGCGCGGCGGCTTGCTGAACTTTTCCGTTTGGCGCAGTCGCGCGCGGGAGTGGATCGGCGAGTACGGCGTCAAGACGCAAGGCGAAGGTGCCCCCATTCGCAGCCTCTCGGGCGGCAACGTGCAACGCGCCGTGTTGGCGCGCGAACTGGCCGGCGACATCAACGTGCTCATCGCGGCCAACCCGGTGTTCGGGCTGGACTTCGCTGCCGTGGCCGAGATCCACGCGCGCATCGTGCAGGTGCGCGAAAAGGGCGGCGCCGTGCTGCTCATCAGCGAAGACCTCGACGAGTTGCTGGAGCTGGCCGATCGCATCGTGGTCATGAGCGAAGGCCGCGTCGTGTTCGAGACGCCTGCGGCCACAGCCGAGCGGCACGTGCTCGGCGCGCACATGGGCGGCGGGCACCACTAACCAACCGAGAAGCACACCATGCGCGTGGAAGCCAACCCCTTCGCCTTCGACTTCGACATAGATAAAACCGCCCTTGTGTTGATCGACATGCAACGCGACTTCATCGAGCCCGGCGGCTTCGGCGAGACGTTGGGCAACGACGTGTCCTTGCTCGAAGCCATCGTGCCCGCGACGCAAACGATGTTGCAGGCGTGGCGCGAGGCCGGCGGCCTGGTGGTCCATACGCGCGAGGCGCACGCGGCTGACTTGTCGGACTGCCCGCCGGCCAAGCTGAACCGCGGCAGCCCGACGTTGCGCATCGGCGACGTAGGGCCGATGGGTCGCATCCTCGTCAAGGGCGAGGTCGGCAACCAGATCATCGAAGCACTGGCGCCGGTCGAAGGCGAACTGGTCATCGACAAGCCCGGCAAGGGCATGTTCTACGCGACCGGCCTGCATGAAACGCTGCAGGCGCGCGGCATCACGCACCTGCTCTTCGGTGGCGTCACGACCGAGGTCTGCGTGCAGACCAGCATGCGCGAAGCCAACGACCGTGGCTACGACGGACTGCTGCTCGAAGACTGCACCGAGAGCTACTTCCCCGCATTCAAGGCGGCGGCCATCGACATGATTCGCGCCCAGGGCGCCATCGTCGGCTGGACCGCGCCGAGCAATGCAGTGTTGACTGTCTTGCGCGGCACCGGCAGCGACTAACATTCCGCGGTGTCTACCGTCCGTACTCCTGTCACGCGCGCCGCCCGTCCTGTCGGCTCCGCTGCTGCGGTCGCTGCCGCTGCCGCTGCGTCGACGCCGGACCCCATCGTCCCTGCTCCGGTGCCGTTCCGCACCCGCGCCGACGAGGTCTATGCGCAGCTGAAGCGCGACGTCGCCGAGTTCCGCATGGTGCCCGGCGACCGCTTCACTGAAAACGAGATCAGCGAGCGCTTGGGCGTCTCGCGGACGCCTGTGCGCCAGGCGCTGTTTCGCATGCAGCAGGAAGGGTACGTCGAGGTTCTTTTCAGAAGCGGTTGGCGCGTGCTGCCGTTCGACTTCGACCAGTTCGAACAGCTCTACGACCTGCGCATGGTGCTGGAGACCACAGCCGCGCATCGCCTCTGCGAAACCGACCGCCACATCGACCGCGCGATGCTCGACACGCTGGTCGCCATCTGGCTGGTACCCAGCGCCCAGCGCAGCACGGATGCGACGCAGGTCGCGCAGTGGGACGAGGAGTTTCATTGCTCGCTGGTCGCCGCCGCCGGCAACACCGAGATGGCCCGCGTGCATCGCGATGTGACCGACCGCATCCGCATCATTCGCCGCCTCGACTTCACCAAGCAGCCGCGCATCGACGCGACGTATGACGAGCACGCCAAGATCCTGAAAGCCATCCGCGCGCACCGCGGCGATCAGGCGGCGATGTTGTTGCGGGCGCACATCGGGACGAGCCAGGCGGAGGTGCGAAAGATCACGCTGCACCAAGTGCACATGGCGCGGCACGCGGCTGGGTGAGTAGTCTGCTGGTCACGACGTTCGCTTTATGACAACGCACCGCAATCGACAGAGACTGTCGACAACTCGCGAAGAAGAAAATAGATGAACAAAGGCCGGATCGATTCACAAAGTTTTGTAGTCGCGTAACTACCAGCGCCCTCACTTTAGCGCTCTCAATTCTTCCCCCAAAAACTCCGTAAACGCATAGGCAATCAGCGGCGGCTGCCGCCCGTGCAGACTCGCCAGCACCATCTCCACTTTCGGAAAGCCGCGGTCCTCGATGGACGCCAGCGCCTGGCTGGCGACCAGCGCGATAAGGCAGCAAAGCAATGCGCCGTGTGGCACGGTGGGTGCTTGTGAAGGAGCATGAAAGACTCATCGCGCACGCCACGCCCCAAGATGGCGCCGAAGCGGCC
The DNA here is from genome assembly GCF_014303735.1 of Variovorax sp. PAMC28562. Classification (NCBI taxonomy): domain Bacteria; kingdom Pseudomonadati; phylum Pseudomonadota; class Betaproteobacteria; order Burkholderiales; family Comamonadaceae; genus Variovorax; species Variovorax sp. PAMC28562. The sequence continues at coordinate 1,412,232 of NZ_CP060296.1, forward strand.
CGAAGCGGTGACATTCGGCCCCGCTCTGCACAACGCGTGGCAACTGCATGCCGACCGCATCAGCTTTGTGCGCCAGCCGCTCGCGCCGCAGCCGCTGCTGATCGACGCCCGGCCGCAGCCGATTGAGATCGACCTGGCGCACAGTGCCCTCGTGGTGGTCGACATGCAAAACGACTTTTGCCACCCCGAAGGCTGGTTCGCGCAAAAAGGCATCGACACCGAGTCGGCACGCCGGCCGATTCCCGTTCTTCAAGGCCTGCTGCCGGCATGGCGCGAGGCCGGCGGCGCGGTCGTGTGGCTGAACTGGGGCATCCGCGCCGACAAGCGCAACCTGAGCCCGACCGTGCAGTTCAAGGGCAAGCGCCGCGCCGATGCGGTGGGCTACGCCGAACACTCGCCGATCGACCACGGCGCATCGCTGGTGCAGGGTTCGTGGGGCGCCCAAGTCATCGACGAACTGGAGCTGGCGCCGGCCGACATCACCGTGCACAAGCACCGCCTGAGTGGCTTCTGGGACAACGAGTTCGACAGCCTGTTGCGCCAGCAAGGCATCACGACGCTGCTGTTCGCCGGCATCAACACCGACCGCTGCGTGTTCTCGACGCTGCAAGACGCCGCCTTTCTCGGCTACGACTGCGTGCTGCTCGAAGACGCCTGCAGCACACCGTCGCCCGCCTTCGTGACCCAGGGCGTGCTCTACATCGTCGAACTGCTGCACGGCTTCGTGGCGACGGCGGCGGCGCTGCGCCTTTCACTTTCCCGTTCTTGAGCGTTCGCCCATGCCTTCCAAACGATTCGATTGCTCCTTGGCCCGCCTTGCTGCCACAGCGCTGCTGGAGGCAACGCCGGCCGACGCACAAACGCCCATCAAGCTGGTGCTGAAAGTACGAAGGCCCGCAAGCGTGGTTCTTCCTGCCGACCTTCCAACATCGCCCGCTGAACACCAGAAAACCGACATGGACTTGCAACTCAAAGACAAGGTGACGCTGTTGGACTACGTCAAGTGGAGCGCCGTGGCGCCGGCCAAGGCCTGGGGCCTGTATGGCACCAAGGCCGTGACAGGGCCCGGTGCCCATGCCGACATCGCCATCGGCGCCAAGTCACCCGGCATTCCGCTCAACGCGCTGCCGTTGGTTGACGGGCTGGTGGGCGCGCTGTGAGCACGCCGGCCGCGCCCCGGCAAGCGCAAAAGGTCGAGGTGTTCCGGGTGCCGTGCAGCGGGCCGGGCGACCTGTCGGGCGTGCAGGCGCTGGTCGATGCGGGGCGGCTCGACCCAGCGCAGATCGTCGCGGTAATGGGCAAGACCGAAGGCAACGGCTGCGTCAACGACCACACCCGCGATTTCGCCGCCACGGCCTGGTGCCACTTCCTCGCGCCACATCTCCGCTGCACGGTGGCGCAGGTGCACGACCGCGTGGCGCTCGTAATGTCGGGCGGCACCGAGGGCGTCCTGTCGCCGCACTTCACGGTGTTCACGCGTGGCTTCATCGATGTCAGCGATGCCGCGAGCGTGTCGGGCGAGAAGCGCCTGGTGATCGGCACGGCGCACACGCGCGCCTTCGCGCCCGAAGAGATCGGCCGCATGGCGCAGGTCGCGGCCACGGCCGAAGCGGTGCGGGCCGCGATGCGCGATGCCGGCATCGACGACGCGGCCGACGTGCACTTCGTGCAGGTCAAGTGCCCGTTGCTCACGTCCGCCAAGGTGCTGGCGGCGCAACAGCGCGGCGCAGCGACGGTCACGCGCGACAGCTATGAATCGATGGGCTGGTCGCGTGGCGCCTCGGCGCTCGGCGTCGGACTGGCACTCGGCGAATTGGCCGCAGTCGATGAGGCGGCGATCCTGCAAGACAGCGCGCTGTATTCGGCACGGGCCTCGTGCTCGGCCGGGATCGAGCTCGAAGGCAACGTCGTCATCGTGCTGGGCGAGGCCGTCGGCAGCGCATCGGCCTACCGCATCGCGCACACCGTGATGCAGGACGCGGTCGATGCCACCAGCGTGCGCCGCCTGCTGCGCGAGGCTTTCGGGCTCGACCCCGAGCGCGATGCCGACGCCATTCGCGGGCGGCTGGTCAACCTGCTGGCCAAGGCGGAGGCCAGCCCGAGTGGGCTGGTGCGCGGCGCTCGTCACACCATGCTGAACGACTCCGACATCAACGCCACGCGGCACGCCCGCGCAGCGGTCGGCGCCGTGCTGGCCTCGGTGGTCGGCCAGACCGCCCTCTACGTCTCGGGCGGTGCCGAGCACCAGGGGCCAGCCGGCGGTGGTCCGGTCGCCGCGATCTTCGCGGTCGTGGGCTGAAAGCCATGGTGCGCAACGCCAACCTGGGCGTGGCATGCGCTTCGACCCGCACAATTCGCACTGAAATGACGACACCCCAGATGCCTGACGCTACGCCGACCCGACAAAGCTTTGATTGCGCCTGGCTGTTGACCGACCCCGGCGCTGCGCCTGCGCAGGCCGATGTGCGAGTGGCAGTTTCGGGCGGTCGCGTGGCATCGATCGATGCGCTGGAGGCACTGGGCGCCGCAGTCACGGCGCGTCGCCTGCTGGCCTTGCCGGCCCTGTCCAACGCCCACGACCACGCCCGCACCGTCCGCAGCGCCACCCTCGGCGCCTTCGACCAACCGCTCGAAAGCTGGCTCCCCTACCTCGGCCTCGCACCCGGCGTCGACCCGTACCTTTGCGCCGCCACCTCGTTCGCGCGCTCTGTGCGGCACGGCGTCGCCAATCTGATGGTTCACTACACGCGGGTGCAGGGCGGCATGCCGTATGTCGACGAGGCCCGCGCGGTGGCACGGGCGGCGAGTGATGTCGGTGTGCGCATCGGCTTCGCAATCGCGATGCGCGACCGCAATGGCATCGCCTACTGCGACGACGCGACGGTGTTGAAGGCACTGCGGCCGGGCATTCGCGACGTGGTCGCGCAGCGGCTGTCGGTCAAGCCGATGGCGCCGGCCCAGCAACTCGCGTTGGTGGACGAGGTCGCTGCGATGGTGAGCGAAGGTGGCTATGGCGATCACGTCACCGTGCAGTACGGCCCGGCCGCCGTGCAGTGGTGCTGCACGCCGTTGCTCGAAGCGATTGCACAGGCCTCCGCAGACACCGGCCGCCCCGTGCACATGCACCTGCTGGAAACCAAGTACCAGCGCGCATGGTCCGATGCGGCGCATCCCGGCGGCATCGTTCAATTTCTCGACAGCATCGGCTTGTTGAGTCCGCGTCTCACGCTGGCGCATTGCACCTGGGCGCGCGCCGACGAGCTGGCGCTGCTGGCCGAGCGCGGCGTGACGATCGCAGTCAACACCAGCTCCAACCTCGGCCTCAAGTCGGGCATAGCGCCACTGCCCGAGATGCTGAAGCAAGGCTGTCGCGTGGCGATGGGCCTCGACGGCATGGCGTTCGACGAAGACGACGATGCGCTGCGCGAGATGCGGCTCGCCTATTCGCTGCACCGCGGCTGGGGCTTCGACACGACGATGACGCGCGATCAGCTGTGGGGCTTTGCGGCGCGACACGGTCCGCGCAGCGTGGGGGGCGCCTTGCGTAGTGGTGGACGCATCGAGCCCGGCGCGCCGGCCGACATCGTGCTGCTCGACTGGGATGCGCTCGACGACGATGCGCTGTTCTCCGACATCGATCCGCTCGATCTGTTGTTGGCGCGCGGCAATGGCAGCCACATCGCGCAGGTGCTGATCGGCGGCCGCAGCGTGGTCGAAGGCGGCCGTGTGACCGGCATCGACGAGACGGCCTTGCGTGCCGAGTTGTTGGCGCGAATGCGCGCGGCTCTGTCCAGCGATGTGTCCAGCGATGCGGCCAGCGCTTCATGGCGCGGCACCGTACAGGCGCTGTCCGAAGACCTCGCGCCGTTCTATCGCAGCGGGCACTTCGGCGGCTGCTGCGACTGACCCAATTTCAATATCTCAAACCTTGAATCTCGCATGACACGACTCGACATCACCGCCGGCGGCCTTCACTTCGTCGCCGAAACCCATCCCGACGCACCGCTCACCGTGGCTGCCTTTGCCAAGCTGCTGCCGTATCGGCAGAAGCTGATTCATGTGCGATGGAGCGGCGAGGGCTGCTGGGTTCCGCTCGGCGACTTTCAGTTGGGCGTCGGCTTCGAGAATCACACCGCCCATCCGTCACGCGGCGACATCCTGTTCTACCCGGGCGGCTACAGCGAGACCGAGATCATCTGGGCGTATGGACCGTGCAGCTTCGCGAGCCGCATGGGGCCGCTGGCGGGCAATCACTTCCTGACGATCGTCGAAGGGCAGGATCAACTTCAGGCGCTCGGCCGCAAAGTACTGTGGGAAGGTGCCCAGGACGTTCTGTTCGAACTGGCCTGAGCCCAAGCTCAACCGAAGCTGGCGGCCTCGACCGACGTTGTCTGCTTCGGCAGTGCGATCGGTACTTCGGTCACCCACATCTGCAGCGGATACGGCCGGAGGAATGCCGATGTTTCTTCGATGGGCGCATAGAGCCACTCGTCGACCCAGCCGTCGGGCAGGATCACAGGGCGGCGCCGCGGACGTTCGCCCCTGAGTTGCTGCATGAGCGCGTCCTCGGTGGCGTCGATCGTCAACAGCGCAAAGCTCTCGACACACGCGCCTTGTGGCGAGCGCCAGCCGTTCCACAGCCCGGCGATGCAAAACGGTGCGCCATCGAATCGCTCGATGCGAATTTCGCTGCCGGTGTCGGTCGTTTCGAACAACGCATGGGCAACCACCACGCAGCGGTGCGAGCGTTTCCATGGCTGATAGAAGTTGCGTTCGGTCGCGGCGGTTTCGCTGGCTGCTTCATGCGTAAGGCGGTCGCGACCGTCCGGTGAAAACAGCGGGATCAAACCCCAGCGGCCGGTCGCGGCTTCAAAGCGAGGTAGCTTGCCACCGCGGGCCGCGTCGGTGCGCGGTCGGCAGACGAACACGCCTTGTTCGTGGACGCGAACTTCAGGCGCCACGGCCGGCGCCTGAACGCCAAACTGGCGCCAAAAATGCGCTGGATCCTGAACGGCGTGATAGCGGTGGGCCATGCGACCAACTCTAAATGCAACGGAATATTTCGGGAGAAAAATTGCGGCCAGCAGTTAATGCAAACGGCTTACCTTTCCCCTGAATTCGAAGCTTTTTACATCTTCAAAGCGAAAAATCGTAGTCGACGGTGATCGGCGCGTGGTCGCTGAACTTGACGGTCTTGAAGATCGACTCGTGCTGTGCCAAGTGAGCGAGCGCTGGCGTCGCCAAGTGGTAGTCGAGACGCCAACCCACGTTGTTGGCATAGGCCTGACCGCGGTTGCTCCACCACGTGTAGGCCGCGTCAGTGGTCTCGGGCTGCAGCATGCGATAGACGTCGACCAGTCCGGCGCCCTCGGTGCCGGCATCGAGCAGTCGCGTCATCCAGGCGCGCTCTTCAGGCAAGAAGCCGCTGTTCTTCTGGTTGCCGCGCCAGTTCTTCAAATCGATTTGCTGGTGCGCGATGTTGATGTCGCCGCACAGGATGAACTCGCGTTCTTTCTTCAACGCGGTCAGATGCGGAAAGAAGCCCTTGAGGAAACGGAACTTGGCGGCCTGCCGTTCCTCGCCCGAGCTGCCGCTGGGGAAGTAGCAGCTGATGATCGACAGCTTGCGCGCAGGGGTGTCGAAGCGCAGCTCGAGGTAACGGCCTTCGGCGTCGAACTCGGCGTCGCCCCAGCCGATGACGACGTCGCTCGGCGCATGGCGCGTGTAGATGGCGGTGCCGGCGTAACCCTTTTTCTCGGCGAAATGGAAGTGGCCTTTCAGGTTGGCCATTTCTTCGAATCGGCCTTCGACATCGCTTGCCTGGACGCGGATTTCCTGCATGCAAATACAATCCGGCGCCAGTTCGGCCACCCAGTTGGCCACGCCCTTGGTCGTTGCCGAACGAAGGCCGTTGAGGTTGAGGCTTGTGAGTTTGAACAAAGGAATTCCCGATGGCTGAGTTGACTGAATTGAATGAGGCTGGCAGTTCGGTCGCGCTGGACTTCGTGCAGTTCGCGATCGATTCCGGGGTGCTGCGCTTCGGCGAATTCAAGACCAAGGCCGGTCGCATGAGTCCCTACTTTTTCAACGCGGGCCTGTTCGACGACGGCGCCAAGCTGATGCGGCTGGCTGAATTCTATGCAGACCGGTTGATCGAAAGCGGCATCGAGTTCGACATGATCTTCGGCCCGGCCTACAAGGGCATTCCATTGGGGGCGACGGTGGCGGCGGAGCTGGCGCGGCGTGGCCGCAACGTGCCGTTTGCCTACAACCGCAAGGAAGCCAAGGACCATGGCGAGGGCGGGACGCTGGTCGGTGCGCCGCTTGCGGGTCGCGTGCTGATCGTCGACGACGTCATGTCCGCCGGCACTGCGGTGCGCGAATCGATCGCGGCCATCGAGGCTGCCGGCGCGGTCGCGCACGGCGTGGTCATAGCGCTCGACCGACAAGAAAAAGCGACGGAGAACGGCATCGATGTCGACCACAGCGCTGTGCAATATGTACGCAATCAGCTCGGCATGGCGGTGGTGGCCATCTCCACGTTGAACGACTTGCTACATTACCTCTCGGAACGCGCAGACCCTTCGCTGGGCGTTCATCGCGAGGGAGTTATGGCTTACCGACAGCGCTACGGCGCCTGAGCTTTTTCGGTCGGCTGAAAGACAGGATTTCTGGTGCGCACACATAATTTTTTCGCGATCTTGTCTTCAATCCTGTTGCTCGTTGGAGGGACTGCAAACGCGCAGACGACAGCCAACTCGGGCGGTCCGAGCGGCGGCATCTACAGCTGCACCGATTCGCGCGGCCGCATCATCACCGCCGATCGCCCGATTGCAGATTGCATCGACCGCGAGCAGCGCGAACTCAACCCGAGCGGCACCACGCGCCGCACCGTCGAGCCGACTTACACCGCACGAGAATCGGCCGAGCGCGAGGAGCGCGCGAGGCAGCAGTCGCTGCTTCAGGCGCGCCAGCTCGAAGAGCGGCGACGGGAACGCGCGCTGCTGGTCCGATACCCCAACGCCGCGGCGCACAACCGGGAGCGCGCCGAGGCACTCGTGCAGATCGACGCTGTGACCCAGGCAGCAAAGAAGCGCCTGGCCGAGCTGTCCGACGAGCGCAAGAAAATCGACGAAGAGCTCGAGTTCTACAAAAGCGACATCGGCCGTGCCCCGGGTGCCGTGCGTCGCAAGCTCGACGACAACGTGCAGAGCATGGCGGTGCAAAACCGCTTTGTCAGCGACCAGGAAGACGAGAAGAAGCGGGTGAATTCGCGCTTCGATGACGAGCGAATCAAGCTGCGCCAACTCTGGACATCAGACGCTGGCGGCACGGCGAAATAGCCGACGCTCCCGCGGGCGCCGGCTCTGCTGCGCTAGCTCAACTTCGACTTCAAGAGCGCGTTGACCTGCGCCGGGTTGGCCTTGCCCTGGCTGGCCTTCATCACCTGACCGACGAGCGCGTTGAAGGCTTTCTCTTTGCCGGCGCGGTACTCGTCGATGTTCTTCTGGTTGGTCGCCAGCACGCCGTCGACGATGGCTTCGAGGGCGCCGGTATCGCTCATCTGCTTCAGGCCCTTGGCTTCGATTAGCGCATCGACGTCGGTACCTTCGCGGGACCAGAGGGCATCGAAGACTTGGCGCGCTGCGTTGTGCGACACGGTGCCATCGGCGATGCGCGTGACCAGCTTGGCGAGTTGCGCAGAAACGACCGGCGCGTCGGTGATCGCGATGTCTTCGGCGTTGAGTCGCCTCGCCATCTCGCCGGTGATCCAGTTGCTTGCGAGCTTTGGCGCAGCACCTGCCGCGACCGTGTCGTCGAAGTAGCGCGCCAGTGCCGTGCTCTGCGTGAGTTGCGCCGCGTCGTACTGGGAAAGTCCGTGTGCAGTCACATACCGCGCAGCCATCGCACGCGGCAGTTCCGGCATCTCAGCCTTGACGCGGTCGATCCAGTCTTGCGCAATCGCCAGCGGGGGCAAATCAGGGTCGGGAAAGTAGCGGTAGTCGGCCGCGTCTTCCTTGGTCCGCATGGCGCGCGTCTCGCCCGAGTCGGGGTCGAAAAGAATGGTTGCCTGCTGTACCTTGCGGCCATCTTCGATCTCTTCGATCTGCCAGCGAATCTCGTAGTCGATCGCCTGTTGCATGAACTTGAAGCTATTCAGGTTCTTGATCTCGCGTCGCGTGCCCAACGGCTGGCCGGGCTTGCGCACCGACACGTTGGCGTCGCAACGGAAGCTGCCTTCCTGCATGTTGCCGTCGCAGATGCCGATCCACGTCACGATCTTGTGCAGCTCTTTCGCATACGCCACGGCCTCGGCGGTCGAGCGCATGTCGGGCTCGCTCACGATTTCGAGCAGCGGGGTACCCGCACGGTTCAAATCGATGCCGGACTGGCCGATGAAGTTTTCGTGCAGCGACTTGCCGGCGTCTTCCTCCAGATGCGCACGCACCAGTCGAACGGTCTTGGGTTCGGGTGGCTGTCCGGCCGTCGCCGCAGGCACGAAGAAAGACACCTCGCCACCTTGCACCACCGGGATCTCGAACTGGCTGATCTGGTAGCCCTTGGGCAGGTCGGGATAGAAGTAGTTCTTGCGCGCGAACACGCTGCGCGGCGCGATGGTGGAGCCGAGCGCGAGGCCCAGCTTGATGGCACGTTCGACCGCGCCCTTGTTCATCACCGGCAGCGAGCCGGGCAGTGCCAGGTCGACCGCGCAAGCCTGTGTGTTGGGCTCGGCACCGAAGGCGGTCGAGGCACGGCTGAAGATCTTGCTGGCGGTCGACAACTGCGCATGCGTCTCGAAGCCGATGATGACTTCGTAGCCACGCACCAGCGGGCCGGTCGGTCGGCCTTCCTGCATCTGTTCGAAAGAGTTCATCACGGGTTGGCTCATCTCAAAAGCCCTCCGGCGTACGTGTGTGCCAATCGGTCGCTTGTTGAAAACGATGCGCTGCATTCAGCAACTTCGCTTCGCCGAAATAGTTTCCGATCAATTGAAGGCCAACGGGCATGTGCCCATCGAAACCGGCCGGCAGGCTCATGCCCGGCAGGCCGGCGAGCGAGGCGGGGAGGGTGAAGATGTCGGCCAGGTAGTCGGCGACAGGGTCGTTGCCATGCTCGCCGAACTTCCACGCGACCGTGGGTGCCACCGGGCCGGCGATGACGTCGCATTGCGCGAAGGCCTGCTGGAAATCGTCGGCGATCATGCGGCGCACCTTTTGCGCCTGCAGGTAGTAAGCGTCGTAATAGCCGTGGCTCAGCACGTAGGTGCCGATCATGATGCGGCGCTTGACCTCGTCGCCGAAGCCTTCTTCGCGCGTCTTGCCGTACATGTCGGCCAGGTCTCTGTACTGCTTGGCGCGATGACCAAACTTGACGCCGTCGAAGCGGCTCAGGTTGCTCGAGGCTTCGGCCGCGGCAATGATGTAGTAGACCGGAATCGACAGTTCGGTGCGCGGCAAGCTCACCTCGACGCGGCGGGCACCTAGCTTCTCGTATTCGGCAAGCGCTGCATCGACCGCAGCGCGCACGCCGGGCGCCACGCCATCGCCCAGAAACTCCTTGGGCACGCCGATGCGCAGGCCATCGAGCGAAGCATCGAGCGAGCGCGAATAGTTCTCGGCTGGGCGGTCGATCGATGTCGAGTCGCGGTCGAGATCGGGTCCACACAGGGCCGACAGCAGCAAGGCGCAGTCTTCAGCCGAGCGGGCCATCGGGCCGGCCTGATCCAGGCTCGACGCAAAGGCCACCATGCCGTAGCGCGAAGCGCGGCCGTAGGTCGGCTTGATGCCGGTCACGCCGCAGAAGGATGCGGGCTGGCGGATCGAGCCGCCGGTGTCGGTGCCGGTGGCGGCCGGCGCCAGTCGCGCGGCCACGGCCGCTGCACTGCCGCCGGACGAGCCACCCGGAATGCGCGCCCGATCCCATGGGTTTTGCACCGGCACGGCCTTGTCGTGGCCGACCGCAGGCACGGCGACGTTCTCGTTGGCCGAGCCCATGGCGAACTCGTCGCAGCTGAGCTTGCCGAGCGTCACGGTGCCGGCCTCGGCCAGCTTGCGCACCACGGTCGCATCGAAAGGGGATCGGTAGCCGGCCAGGATGCGTGAGCCCGCGGTGGTCGGGAAGTCGAGCGTCACGAAGATGTCTTTGTGCGCGATCGGCACGCCGGCGAGGGCCGGTGCGTTGCCGGCCGCCATCGATGCATCGGCTGCACGGGCCTGGGCCAACGTGACCTCCGGGTCGACCGCGACGAAGGCGCCGAGCGATTCGTGCGCCTTCATGCGGCCGAGAAAGTGTTGCGCGGCTTCGACGGCCGAGACTTCGCGGGACGCGAATGCACGGGCTAGTTCGGCCACGCCTTTTTCGTGAATCTGCGTGCCGCTCATTCGATCACCTTCGGCACCAGAAACAGGCCTGCCTCGACGGCGGGTGCACTTCTTTGATTGGCTTCGCGGTTGTTCGGCTCGCTCACCACGTCGTCGCGCAGGCGCAGCGTGATGTCTTCGATGGCGGCCACCGGATGCGCCAAGGGCTCGATTCCTGCGGTGTCGACGGCGCGCATCCGCTCGACCAGTTCGAAAAAGCCGTTGATCTGGCCTTGCAGGCGCTCGCTCTCGTCGGGGGCGAGTTGCAAGCGCGCCAGCGAAGCGATGCGCGCAATATCGGAAGCGGAAAGTGACATCGGGAGAGTGGCTTGGTCCGGTGAAAGCACCGGTGGCATTGCATCCTTCGGGGGCGTGCAAACGTGAAAAAGACAGGGGATTCGGTTATTATCCCGCCTTTGCCGCAACCCCCGCGAACGCGCCGGCATTTGCCGCAAAAGCCCTCAATTTCACCTGTCAAAACAAGGGCGATGCCATGCCGAAGCGCATGCCGTGCCCGCAGAGGACCCCTTCATGTTCGGTACTTTTCGTCGGTATTTTTCTACCGACCTCGCAATTGACCTCGGTACGGCCAACACCCTGATCTTCGCGCGGGGCAAGGGGATCGTGCTCGACGAGCCATCGGTAGTCGCCATCCGCCACGAAGGCGGCCCGCATGGCAAGAAGGTCATTCAAGCGGTCGGGCGAGAGGCCAAGGCCATGCTCGGCAAGGTGCCGGGCAACATCGAGGCGATCCGCCCGATGAAAGACGGCGTCATCGCGGACTTCGTGATCACCGAACAGATGATCAAGCAGTTCATCAAGATGGTGCATCCGCGCACGCTGTTCACGCCGAGTCCGCGCATCATCATCTGCGTGCCCTGCGGTTCGACCCAGGTCGAGCGCCGCGCCATCAAGGACGCGGCAGAAGCGGCCGGCGCCACGTCGGTCTACCTGATCGAAGAGCCGATGGCCGCGGCGATCGGTGCTGGCCTTCCGGTGTCGGAAGCGTCGGGCTCGATGGTCGTCGACATCGGCGGCGGCACCACCGAAGTCGGTGTGATTTCGCTCGGCGGCATGGTCTACAAGGGCAGCGTGCGCGTCGGTGGCGACCGCTTCGACGAGGCCATCATCAATTACATCCGCCGCAACTACGGCATGCTGATCGGCGAGCCGACGGCCGAAGTGATCAAGAAGACCATCGGGTCGGCCTTCCCGGGCTCCGAAGTCAAGGAGATGGAAGTCAAGGGCCGCAACCTGTCCGAAGGCGTGCCGCGCAGCTTCACCATCAGCAGCAACGAAGTGCTGGAAGCGCTGACCGATCCGCTCAACAACATCGTTTCGGCCGTGAAGAACGCGCTGGAACAGACCCCGCCCGAACTGGGCGCTGACATCGCCGAGCGCGGCATGATGTTGACCGGCGGCGGTGCGCTGCTGCGCGATCTTGATCGCCTGCTGGCCGAGGAAACCGGTCTGCCTGTGCTCGTCGCCGAAGACCCGTTGACTTGCGTGGTGCGCGGTTGCGGCATCGCCCTGGAGCGCATGGACCGTCTTGGAAGCATCTTCACGTCGGAGTGAGGTCGCTCGCGCCCAGGTCGCGCGCACTTCGTGTCGCGCTCCCACCCCCGGCCGGGGACGCTGCCAGCGTCACGGCAAAGCCGGTTCCACGGCAGCCCTGAAACCAGCCACTCGTGTGGCATAAAGCGCCATGCCGCTCGGTACCCTTGACCGCACCGCCCCGCCCCTCTTCAACCAGGGGCCGTCGGCACTCAGCAAGCTGGTCTTTTTCAGCGCGCTGTCGCTGTTCCTGATGGTGGCCGATGCCCGGTTCCACATCGTGCAACCGCTGCGCGCGGCCATCGGTGCCGTGCTGTATCCGGTGCAGTGGCTGGCACTGAAACCGGTGCAAGCGATGGTTGGCGGTGGTCGTTACCTCGAAGATCTGCAAACGGCGCAGAGCGGCGAATCCGATGCGCGTAAGGCGCTGGCGGTGCAGTCTGAGCGCGCCAGCCAGTCCGACACCCTGCTGCAAGAAAACTCGCGGCTGCGGTCGTTGCTCGAACTGCGCACGAGCACGCCGACGCCATCGCGTGCGGCCGAGGTTCTCTATGACGCAGCCGACCCCTACACCCGCAAAGTCGTGATCGACCAGGGCATGACGCACGGCATTGCCGCGGGCTCGCCGGTCATCGACGAGCACGGGGTGCTGGGTCAGGTCACGCAGGTGCAGCCCTTCACCAGCGAGATCACGCTGGTGATCGATCGCGACCTGGCGATTCCGGTGCAGAACACCCGTACCGGCGCACGCAGCGTGGCGTTCGGCGATGCCAATGCGCACGGCGGCGGGCTCGAGCTGCGCTTCATGGCCGCGAACTCGGACTTGCAAGAGGGCGATCTGCTGTCGACCAGCGGCGTCGACGGCGTCTATCCGGCGGGCTTGCCTGTCGCAAAGATCGACCGTATCGAGCGCCGCGCCGACTCCGCTTTCGCGCGCATCCATTGCCTGCCACTGGCCCATGTGAGCTCGGCGCGCTATGTGCTGGTGCTGGCGCCGACCGGTGCCAACACGCCGCCGAAGCCGGCACCGTCCGCCGCGCCGGCGGCTGCGGCGGCCGCGAAGAAAAAGGCCGACAAGGCAGCGGAAAAAGCAGCTGAGAAGAAGCCCGCCGCCAAGCCGAAACCCAAGGAACGCCAACCATGATCATGCGACCCGGCCAGCAGCAGTTGCTGCTCCCCCTCAGTCCGCTTTTCATGTGGACCAGCCTGTTCGTGGCGCTGCTGCTCAACATGATCCCGATTGGGCGCGCAGCCTGGACGCCCGACCTGCTGGCGCTTGCCATCGTCTTCTGGAGCGTGCACCAGCCGACCCGCATCGGCATCGGCGTCGCGTTCGCTTTCGGTCTGGTGATGGACGTGCATCAATCGGCGATGCTCGGCCAGCATGCGTTGTCGTACACCACGCTGGGCTACTTCGCGATCGCGATTCATCGGCGGCTGCTCTGGTATCCGGTGGCCTCGCAGGCGCTGCAAGTGCTGCCGCTCTTCGCGCTGTCGCACGTCATCGAACTGGCCATTCGCATGATCGGTGGCGGCGTGTTCCCCGGGTGGAACCTGATGGTGTCGCCGGTCATCGAAACCGTCCTCTGGCCGTTGGCGAGCGTGCTGTTGCTGGCGCCCCAGCGTCGCACGCCCGAGCCCGACGCCAACCGTCCGCTGTGAGCAACGCTCGAGCCTGTTCGATCTGCCTTCGATTTGCCCTGACGCGGCATCCCGCCTAAGCTCGTTTGCCCCATGACTGAAATACGCAACGTCGCTGCCGAGGTCGCGCGCTTCAAGCGCCGCGTCATCGTCACCGGGCTCGCGGTGCTGGTGGCTTTCGGCCTGCTGTGCATGCGGCTCGTGTACCTGCAAGTCGTGCGGCACGAAGACCTGGCCGAACAGGCTGAAAATAACCGCACGGCCGTTGTGCCGGTGGTGCCCAACCGGGGCCTCATCCTCGACCGCAACGGCATCATCCTGGCGTCGAACTACTCGGCCTACACGCTGGAGATCACGCCGTCGAAGGCTGTCGATGTCGACGCGACGATCGATGGCCTGGCCGAGGTGGTCGATGTCACGCCGCGCGACCGACGCCGCTTCAAGCGCCTGCGCGAAGACTCGCGCAGCTTCGATTCGGTGCCGATTCGCACACGCCTGAGCGACGAAGAGGTGGCGCGATTCGCGGCGCAGCGCTATCGCTTTCCGGGTGTAGAGATCAAGGCGCGGCTCTTTCGAAACTACCCCAACGGCGAGATCGCGAGCCACGTGCTCGGCTATATCGGCCGCATCAACCAGACCGAAAAAGCGGCGATGGAAGATTGGGAAGACGAGGACTTCGCCAACTACAAAGGCACCGAATACATCGGCAAGCTCGGCGTCGAGCAAAGCTACGAGAAAGAGTTGCACGGCCTGACGGGCGTCGAGCAGATGGAAACCTCGGCTGGTGGCCGCGCTGTGCGGCGATTGGCGGGCCATCCAGCCACGCCCGGCAACACCGTCATGCTGGCGCTCGACATCAAGCTGCAGAAGATGGTCGAGGACATGTTCGGTGACCGGCGCGGCGCGCTGGTGGCGATCGACCCCAAGACCGGCGAAGTTCTGGCCTTCGTCAGCAAGCCGACCTTCGACCCCAATCTGTTCGTCGAAGGCATCGACACCGAGAGCTGGAAAGAACTGAGCGAGTCGCTCGACAAGCCGCTGTTGAACCGTGCGCTGCGCGGCACCTACCCGCCCGGCTCTACCTACAAGCCCTTCATGGCACTGGCTGCTCTGCAGACCGGCAAGCGCGGGCCGAACGTGATCGTGAACGACCCCGGCTACTACAACTTTGCCGGGCACCGCTTCGGCAGCCCCGAGGGCAACCTGGGCGGCGTCGACATGCGGCGCGCCATCCAGCTGTCGAGCAACATCTATTTCTATTCGCTCGCCAACGATATGGGCGTCGACCTGATTCACGACTTCATGAAGCCACTCGGCTTCGGGCAGATCACCGGCATCGATCTGAGTGGCGAATTGCGCGGCGTGCTGCCGAGCCAGGAATGGAAGCGCAACGCCTACAAGCGGCCCGAGGCCAAGAAGTGGTATGCCGGTGAAACCATTTCGCTCGGTATCGGCCAGGGCTACAACAGCTTCACGATGCTGCAGCTGGCGCAGGCGACGTCGATCGTGGCCGACGGCGGCATCAAGCACCAGCCGCATCTCGTGCTGGGCACGCGTGACACGGTCACCGGCCAGATGACGTCGGTGGTGCAGCCGCCGGCCATCAACCTCGGCTTCAGCGCGGCCAACGTGTCGGTGGTGCGCGATGGATTGATGGCGGTGATCTCGGCCGGCACGGCGCGCAGTGTGTTCGGCGGCGCAGGCTACGTTGCAGCAGGCAAGACCGGCACCGCACAGGCCGTGACGCAGGCACAAAACACGAAGTACAACGCCAAGTCCCTCGAAGAGCACCAGCGCGACCACGCTTTGTTCATGGCGTTCGCGCCGGCCAATGACCCGAAAATCGCGGTGGCGGTGGTGGTCGAAAACGCAGGTTGGGGCGCCGGTGCCGCAGCCCCCATCGCGCGCCGGGTGTTCGACTACTGGTTGATGGACCAGTACCCGAGCGAAGCCGACATGGAAGCCATCAAGACCGGCAAGGCAGCGGCGCCCATGGGCAAGCCACGCGTCGCCAGCGAAGTCGCCTGGCCGACTGTGGCCGCGACGCCGGCGACTGCGCCCTGATCCACCGCTCCCTGCCACGTACCCAGAGGACCGCCTAGAGGTTCTTCAGGAAGGTCAGGCTGGGCGAAAAAAAGTACTCGCCGCCTTTCATTTTCACGAAACCTGCGAACGGCGCATTGTTGGCAAAGCCTTCCGCTGTGTCGTCCCAGGTCTTGGGCAGCTTTTGGTCGCCCGGATTGTTGGTTCCTTGGCCGATGACCGGATCGATACCGTGCGGGCTGCCGGGCTGCAGCGGAAACTGCGTGAGGTTGACCCAGGTTTGCTGGGTGAATTTGAACTGGTCGCCAATCTTGTGGTTGTAGGCCATGAACAGGAGGCCCACGCCACCTGTCGGCAACGAGGGCGCCACGTCGGCGGTGAACTCGGCCAGGCTGCCGGAATCGGGCAGCTCCGACGGATGCACATCGCGTTTGACGTCTTCGTACGGAATGCCGCGTCGCGCCATCAGGTGCATGCGTTCGAGCGCCGGCGTCTCGGCGTTGCCGCTGCCGCGCGGGTTGGTCTTGCGGATGTGACCATGAAACGGGCAACGCGCGCCGGCATCGCCGTCGTAGTTGAAGTTATTCGGCGGGTCGTCGCCCCGTGCGTCTTTGGAGAGCGTCACTGGCGTGCCGTCTTCGAAGCGGCCGACGATCATCGCGCCGGCGAGTTCACGGTCCTCGCCTTCGAGCTCCAGCACGTCCGCAATCTCCTGCTCTCGCGTCTTGAATCCGCGCACGTCCTGTTCGAGTTTGCGGAATACGAAGAAGCTGCCGAAGGAGAACGTGTCGGTCACGCCGGGGTCGTCGACCAGCGCCAGCTTGAGCGGAAAGCCCGGGTCCCAGCGCGATGAGCCGGTGGCGGAGGTCTCGGCGTCGATGTCTTCCTGCAGCATCAGGGGTTGGCTGCGGCCGTCGACGTACCCGAAGTTTTCAATGCCGTCCCCGCGCGCATTCTTCAGGGCGCGGCCATGCTGGACGTGGACGATGGTGCCGCCCGCGTCTTCGATGAGCCCTTTGACCTTTGCGGCCAGTGCGGCCGTCTTGCCCTCCGTTTCGTCGGCTGCGAGCACCATGCCATGGATATCGCCCTGGAACGGCGTTTCCCAAGTGGTGACGGCCGGGTCGGCAAGCGCTGAAATGCTGCCGGCAGCCTTCATGCCGCCGCGGAAATCTGTGTCGGTCGGGGCGCTCGCGGCAAGGCCGAGCGCCTGGTAGCCGGTAAAGCTCAGCGCCAGGTGCACGAACGGACCACCGCCGTCGCACTTCTTGCTCGCCTTGAATTTTTCCGCGTCGAGCAATTGCCGATGGGCGCTGACGACATGAAAGTTCGCGAGGTCGCGCAGCATGCGTTTCGAGTCTTTTGCTGCCGGGCCGAACTTGAAGAAGATATCGGCAGTCGACTCTCGTCCGTGGCCCTTGAGGATATTGCCCTGCAGGGCCTGCAGCAACTTGAGCTCGTCCGAGTCGGCCTTTTTCCAGGCGAGCGGTTTGGTCAGATGAATCGGCATGACGAAATCTCCTGTGAGTGGGGGATTTCAGTCTAGGAAGCCGTCTTGCCGTCCACATCCGCCGGATGGTGGAACCATCGCGACGGCCTCGAAGGCAGATGGTCTAGCACCGTCGGAAAGGTAGAAGGCCGTTTGTTGGTGAGTGCTGACCATCTGGCCAGGACCTGCGGTAGCTATATGCCGCCATGCAAGCGTTTGTTGAACGCGCAAAAAAAAGCGCCGACCAGCGGCGCTTCGAAAAGGTATTCAGGCGTCTCGAATGGAGCCTTGAATATTTATTGTTCAACAGTCGGAAGCTTTGTCTCCTCAGACCCTCGACAGCCGGGACGTGCCCGCTTGCGAGTGGCGAGACTTTAGGTTGTCGCACCGAGGTAGTGCATTAGGAGTAACCCGCTCTAAAGCGTGCACGGCGTCACGTTGGTGACGTGAGTTTGTTTCTGGAAGTTAACAAATGGCACGACTCGTGCAGGCGAAGAGTGTCCCAAATCCCCGATTGGCTTTTTCCGATGGCACTGGTTCCCCAAGCGTCCCTCAATGGTGCCGACACCGCCTGGCTCATGACATCGACCGCGCTGGTCCTGCTCATGACACTGCCCGGCATCGCGTTGTTCTACGCGGGCATGGTGCGGCGCAAGAGCGTTCTGAACACGATGGCCAGTGTGCTGGTCGTCGCCGCCGCCGTGTCGATCACCTGGTTTGCGATGGGCTACTCGCTGGCGTTTACTGCGGGCTCGTCATGGCTCGGCGGCACGAGCCGCTTCTGGTTTGCCGGCTTCGACTACCTGAAAGAAGCGGGCACCGTCGCGGTGAGCCATGTCGCGCCGAATGTCCCTGAGTCCGTGTATGCGATGTTCCAGCTGACCTTTGCCATCATCACCTGTGCGCTCGTCGTCGGCTCGTTTGTGGAGCGCATGCGGCTGTCGGCGGTGCTCTGGTTCGCCCTGCTCTGGAGCGTCCTCGTCTATGCGCCGATCGCGCACTGGGTCTGGGAGCCGGGTGGCTGGCTCGCCCAAATGGGGGTGCTCGACTTCGCCGGCGGCTCGGTGGTGCACGTGAACGCGGGCGTGGCAGGGCTGGTGTGTGCCTATGCGGTCGGCCCGCGCCGCGGCTACGGGCGCGAGTCTTTCGAGCCCTACAGCCTGGCGTTGACGATGGTCGGTGCCGGCCTGTTGTGGGTGGGCTGGTTCGGATTCAACGCTGGATCTGCCGTGGCGGCCGATGGCCGAGCCGGGCTTGCGATGCTCGCGACGCACCTTGCCGCGGCGGCGGGCGCGCTGAGCTGGATGATCGCCGAGTGGACGACACGGCGCAGCCCGTCGTTGCTCGGCCTGTGTTCTGGCCTGGTGGCAGGCCTGGTGGCGATCACGCCTGCTGCGGGCTTCGTGACGCCGCCCGCCGCGGTGGCCATCGGTCTGATCGCCGGGCTGGCCTGCTACTGGGGTGCAACCGCGCTCAAGCGCGTGCTGCGGGCCGACGATTCGCTCGACGTCTTCGGCGTGCATGGCATCGGTGGCATCGTCGGCGCGCTGTTGACGGGGGTCTTCGCAGACAGCCGCATCTCCGGCGGAACCGGCCACCTGGGCGTACAGGCGCTTGCCATCGGCGCGGTCGCGCTGTACAGCGCCATCGGCACGGGGCTGGTGCTGCTGGTGGTCCACATCGTGGTCGGCCTGCGCGTCAGCGACGAGACCGAAGCGGTTGGCCTCGACCTCGGCCAGCAGCGCGAGCGCATCGGCACCTGAATGAACACAACGACATGACCGAAGAGGATCGCATAGCCGCAGCGGCCCGACTGCACGTGGCGCTGCGCCGGAAGACCGGCCGCGTGACCGACACAGAGTGGATGTCCGTCAACGTCGAGTACGCGACAGCGATAGTGCGCATTGCGCGGGCGCACGCCACGGCGACGAGCGATCTCGATCTGGCGGCCATCGCCACGGGGCTCGAATTTGCGATGGCGCCGCTGGCGCCGGTAATCTCGAAAGGCGCCCCGCGCTATGTGGGTGGATTGCGGTGAGCCCCAGCTAAATTGCGGCGCTCCTCGACTTGGCGCCGGCCACGGCATCTTCGTGCATCCAGCCTGCGGCCTTCTCCGCCATCATCAACGTCGGGCTGTTGGTGTTGCCGCTGGTGATCGTGGGCATGGCACTGGCGTCGACCACCCGCAGGCCATGGATCAAATTGCCGCGCCCATCGCGCACGCGCATGCGGGAGTCGAGCACGGCCATCGAATCGCTGTCGGCGCCCATCTTGGCGGTGCCGACCGGATGGAAGATGGTGGTTGCGATGTCGCCCGCCAGCCGTGCGAGCTCGTCGTCGGTCTGGTACTGCACGCCGGGCTTCCACTCTTCGGGCTTGTACTTGGCCAACGCCGGTTGGGCCGCGATGCGACGCGTGACGCGCAGCGAATCGGCCGCGACCTTGCGGTCTTCATCGGTGCTCAGGTAGTTGGGCGAAATCGCCGGCGCGTCCTGGTAGCGCGGGCTCTTGATGCGCACGGTGCCCCGACTGGTCGGGTTCAGGTTGCACACGCTCGCGGTAAAGGCCGGGAAACTGTGCAGCGGCTCGCCGAAAGCATCGAGCGACAGTGGCTGCACGTGATACTCGAGATTCGGCCATTCGTGCTCGGGCGAACTGCGCGTGAAGGCGCCGAGCTGCGACGGCGCCATGCTCATCGGGCCGCTGCGCTTCATCACGTATTCGAGGCCGATCTTCGCCTTGCCGAAGAGCGACGAGGCCAGCACGTTGAGTGTCGGTGCGCCTTCGATCTTGAACACCGCACGAATCTGCAAGTGGTCTTGCAGGTTGCCGCCGACGCCGGGCAGGTCGGCCACGACCGGAATCCCATGTTCCTGCGAGAGCGCCGCGGGTCCAATGCCCGAGAGCTGCAGGATCTGTGGCGAGCCGATGGCGCCGCCGCACAGCACCACTTCTTGCGTGGCGTGGGCGATCACCATCTCGTGCCCGTCCCACACCTGCACGCCGGTGCAGCGCTGACTGCCGTCGGACTGCTTCTCGACGATGAGCTTGGTCACATGCGCGCTGACCCACATCTCGAAGTTGGGCCGCCCGTAGCAAACCGGCCGCAAGAAGGCCTTGGCCGTATTCCAGCGCCAGCCGTCCTTTTGGTTGACCTGGAAGTAGCCGACGCCTTCGTTGCTGCCGCGATTGAAGTCGCTGCTGTGCGGAATGCCGGCCTCTTGCGCCGCCAGTGCAAAAGCATCGAGGATGTCCCACCTCAGCCGCTGCTTTTCGATGCGCCATTCACCGCCGACACCGTGCATCTCGTCGGCACCGAGGTAGTAGTCCTCGTGCTGCTTGAAAGCGGGCAGCACGTTCTCCCAGCGCCAAGCGTCGTCGCCGGTGAGCGTGGCCCATTGGTCGTAGTCGCGTGATTGCCCGCGCATGTAGATCATCCCGTTGATGGACGATGAACCACCGAGCGTCTTGCCGCGCGGATAGCGCAGCGTGCGGCCGTTGAGGCCCGCATCCGGTTCAGTGTTGTAGAGCCAGTCGGTGCGCGGGTTGCCGATGCAATACAGATAGCCCACAGGGATGTGAATCCAGTGGTAGTCGTCCTTGCGCCCCGCCTCGATCAGCAGCGTGCGCTTTTGCGACTGCCGCGTGAGCCGGTTGCACATCAGCGCGCCGGCCGTGCCGCCGCCGATGACGATGTAGTCGAAAGTGGTGTCGTTGCTCAAGCCGTTGTCTCCAGATCAAACAAAAAAGCCCGGGACGGTGTGCCGTGCCTCGGGCTGTATTCGGAGCTTACTTTGCCGTGGGCATGACGAACTCTGCACCCTTGCCGATGCTCTCAGGCCAGCGCTGCATGATGCTCTTCTGCTTCGTATAGAAGCGCACGCCCTCTTCGCCATAGGCGTGCATGTCGCCGAACAGGCTCTTCTTCCAGCCGCCGAAGCCGTGCCATGCCATCGGCACCGGAATCGGCACGTTGATGCCGACCATGCCCACCTGGATGCGTCGCGAAAACTCGCGCGCCACGTTGCCGTCGCGGGTGAAGCAGCTCACGCCGTTGCCGAACTCATGCGCGTTGATGAGGTCGACCGCTTCTTTCAAATCGCCGACACGGACGCACGAGAGCACCGGACCGAAGATCTCTTCCTTGTAGATGCGCATCTCGGGCGTGACGTGGTCGAACAACGTGCCGCCCATCCAGAAGCCGTCGGCGCAACCTTTGCCGGCCTTGGCGCCGTCGAATTGGCGGCCGTCGATGACGAGCTTGGCGCCTTCTTTCTCGCCCAGGTCGATGTAGCCGGTGATGCGTTCGTGCGCGGCGCGCGTGACGATCGGGCCCATCTCGGCTTCGAGGTTCTCGCCGTCGAGTACCTTCAGCGTCTTGGTGCGCTCGATCAGCTTGGGCATCAGCTTGTCGGCCACGTCGCCCACCAGCACCGCCACGCTGATCGCCATGCAGCGCTCGCCCGCCGAGCCGAAGCCGGCGCCGATGAGCGCATCGACCGCCTGGTCGATGTCCGCATCAGGCATCACGACCATGTGGTTCTTGGCACCGCCCAAGGCCTGCACGCGCTTGCCATGGTGCGCGCCGGTTTCGTAGATGTAGTTGGCGATGGGGGTCGAGCCGACGAAGCTGATCGCCTTGACGTCCGGGTGCTCCAGCAACGCATCGACCGCGACTTTGTCGCCCTGCACCACGTTGAAGACGCCGTCGGGCAAGCCGGCTTGTTTCAGCAACTGGGCCATGCGCAGCGAGGCGCTCGGGTCGGTCGGGCTCGGCTTCAAGATGAAAGTGTTTCCAGCGGCGATGGCGACCGGGAACATCCACATCGGCACCATCACCGGAAAGTTGAAAGGCGTGATACCGGCGACCACGCCGAGCGGCTGGCGCAGCGTCCAGTTGTCGATGCCGGTCGACACCTGGTCAGTGAAGTCGCCTTTGAGCAATTGCGGGATGCCGCAGGCGAACTCGACGACGTCGATGCCGCGAGAGACCTCGCCCTGCGCATCGGTGAACACCTTGCCGTGCTCGGCGGTGATGAGGTGGGCGAGCTCGTCCTTGTTCTGATTGAGCAGGTCCAGGAACTTGAAGAGCACGCGCGCGCGGCGAATGGGCGGCGTGTCGGCCCAGGCGGGGAACGCGGCTTGCGCGGCCGCCACTGCGGCATTCACTTCGATCGCGCTGGCCAGGCCGGTGGCGCCCGTCACCATGCCGGTGGCCGGGTTGGTCACATCCTGGCTGCGGCCGGATGCGTTGGCGACCCTGCGGCCGTTGATGAAGTGATCGATCGGTGTCTTGGTGATTTGCATCGGGTGTCTCGCTTGGGGCGGAAAAGGTTGATGGACAGCGTGCGCGGAGCCGCCAGGGGTAGTGGAGTTTAGGCAGCGCAAGCTCGGCCGCCAAGGCGTAAACGCTGAACGCATTGTTCGCTATGGTGAACAATGCATCCATGGAACCCCAAAAGATCGAAGCGCTCTGGATGCATCTGCACTGGCTCACCGTGCTGGCGCAGCAGGGCAGCTACACCGCGGCGGCGCAACGGCTCGGCGTGAGCAAGGCCGCGATGAGCCAGCGCATCGCCGAGCTGGAGCGCGCTGCCAATGTGCAACTGGTCCAGCGCACCACCCGCAGCGTGCGACTGACCGAAGCGGGGCAACGGCTGGTCGACGACATGCGCACGCCGTTCGAGCAGATCGCGCACAGCTTCGCCGGCGTGCGCGACCTGGCCGGCGTGCCGACCGGGCTGCTGCGCGTAACCGCGCCAGTCGCCTTTGCGCGGCAGCAACTGGTACCGCGCATCGCTGAGTTTTTGCGGGCGCATCCCGACGTGCGCATCGAGCTCGACCTGTCGGATCGGCTCAGCTCGCTGGCGATGGAAGGCTTCGATCTGGCGATCCGCCACACCGCTGCGCCACCCGACACGCACGTGGCCTGGACGCTCTGCGCCACACGATCGGTGCTGGTGGCGAGCCGCGCCTATCTGCGGCGCCGTGGCGTGCCCCGAGAACCGCATGACCTCGCCTCGCACGACTGCCTGCACTATCCCCGTGTGAAGGACGCACCGGCGTGGCACTTCGAGGCGAAGGCCACGGTGTCGACGATGGCGAAGCTCGCCGGCCAGCGCCTTACCGTGCCCGTGTCGGGGCCGTTTGCGGCAAACAACAGCGAGGCGTTGCGCGATGCCGCACTCTCGGGATTGGGCATCGCGCTCATGCCGGACTTCAGTGCGCAGTCGGCGCTGCAGGCGGGCAAGCTGGTCGAGGTGCTGGCGCAGTGGCGGCCGGTCGGTGCCTTCGGCGAGCAGCTCTACGCGATCCGGCCCTACGCGACGCATGTGCCCCGGGCAGTTGCGGCATTCGTCGAATGGTTGCGTGGCGCGCTGGCGCCGGGCTTTTCCGTGCAGCCCTGACGCACCCTGCGGTTAGGATGAAACCCGCCTTCAAACGAGCCGCCTCAGGAACCGACCGAACCCATGCCGCCAGCCGCTGCGCCGATCCCTGCGCCCGACGCCGAAAGCGTTTTGCCGCGTGTCGTGCGGCACGATGAGCAAGGGCGCCGGCTGACCGTCGCGAGTGGACGCTGGACGGCACTGGCCATGTCGCGAACGTCGACTTGGGAGGCGCTGTCGAAGAGCTTGGGAGCTGCCCCGGCCAGCGACGAAGCCGCTTGGGACCTCCGCCCGATCGAGCAACTCGACCACATCGGCGCGCAGCTCCTTTGGGGCCACTGGAACAACGCGTGGCCCGCATCGCTGGAAATGTCCGATCAGCAGAAGGCCGTGCTCGATCAGGTGGCGCGGTACACCTGCAGCACGCCCGACGAGCCGCCCAAGACGCTGGCCGATCGCCTCAAGGCTTTCGCGCTCAACGGCCCGCGCCTGATGATCGTAGCGGGCGAGTTCACCCGGATGATCGGACAGCTTGCGCTCGATATCGGCAAGCTCATTCGTGCGCCGCACCGGGGGCCGTGGCGCGACTTTTCCGGGCATCTGTACCAGTTCGGCGCTACTGCTTTGCCGATCACCGCGCTGGTCGGCTTGCTCATCGGCGTAGTGCTGGCTTACCTCACGTCGCAGCAACTTAGGCAGTACGGCGCTGAAACTTTCATCGTCAACATCCTCGGACTCTCTCTGGTGCGTGAACTCGGGCCTGTTCTTGCCGCGGTGCTGATCGCGGGGCGTTCCGGTTCGGCGATCACCGCGCAGATCGGCGTGATGCGGGTGACCGAAGAACTCGACGCAATGCGCGTGATGGGCATCCCGCATGGCTTCAGGCTCGTCATGCCGCGCGTGCTGGCACTGGCCATCGCCATGCCGCTCATCAGCCTCTGGACGTCGATGGCAGCATTGGCGGGAGGCATGCTGGCCGCCGAGGCTGCGCTCGATATTTCGCCCGCCTTCTTCTTGTCGGCGCTGCCGCGCGCGGTGCCCATCAGTAATCTTTATCTCGCGCTCGCCAAATCGGCGGTGTTCGGCATCCTGATCGCGCTGGTCGGCTGCTACTTCGGCATGAAGGTCAAACCCAACACCGAAAGTCTGGGCAAGGGCACGACGTCGTCGGTGGTGACGTCCATCACCATCGTGATTCTGGTCGATGCGTTGTTCGCGGTACTGTTCCGCGGCGTGGGGTTTTCGTCGTGACAGGCTTCGTCGATCCGAGCGTGCCGGTGGTCGAAATCCGCAAGCTCTGGACGGTGTTCAAGAGCCCGGAGGGCGACCAGGTGGTGCACCGCGACCTCGACCTCGTCATCCAGCGGGGCGAGGTCCTGTCGCTGGTCGGCGGGTCGGGCACCGGCAAGACCGTGCTGCTCCGGCAAATGCTCGGGCTCGAGCAACCGACGAAGGGCGATGTCAAGGTGCTGGGCGAAGCGCCCGGCAAGCTCAGCGCGACGGGTGCAGCCAACGTCGGCATGCTGTTTCAGCACGGCGCGCTGTTCTCTGCATTCAGCGTGTTGGAGAACATCGCGTTTCCGTTGCGCGAACTGAAGTTGCTGCCCGACGAACTCATCCGCGACGCCGCAATGGTCAAGTTGCAGATGGTCGGCCTGGGGCCCGAGAACGCAGGCCGCAGTCCGTCGGAGCTGTCAGGCGGCATGATCAAGCGGGTGGCGCTCGCGCGTGCGCTCATCATGGATCCTCCGCTGCTGTTGCTGGACGAACCGACGGCCGGCCTGGACCCTGAGAGCGCCGATGAGCTTTGTGATCTGCTGCGGGGCCTGCACCGCGAACTCGGCCTCACGGTGGTCATGGTCACGCACGATCTGGACACGCTGTTCGACCTCAGCACGCGCATCGCGGTGCTGGCGGACCATAAAGTGATCGTGACCGGAGAAGCGCGCGATGTGATCGCCTATCCCCACCCCTTCATCCACCAATATTTTCTCGGCGGACGCGGCCAGCGCGCCATGGAGGCATTGCACGAAAAACGTGCGGCCCCGCCGATTGCACGGCCCGCCAACGCGGGCTAGAAAGAAAGGGAACACTGCCCATGGAAAACAAGGCCCATGCCATTGCCGCCGGTGCTTTCGTGCTCGGACTTATCGCCTTGCTCGTGGGGCTGGTGGTCTGGTTCACGCGCGACAACACCGTGCGCAATATCTACGAACTGTCGACCAGCGATGCGGTGAGCGGTCTGCAGCCGCAGGCCATGGTGCGCTACCGCGGCATCGCGGTCGGCAAGGTCACGCTCATCGACTTCGACCCCAAGCGCAAGGGCAACGTGCGGGTGCGCATCAGTGTCGACGAGCGCGTGCCGCTCACAAAATCGAGCTACGCGACGCTGAGCTACCAAGGCGTCACCGGCCTGGCGTTTATCGCGCTGGACGACAAGGGCGGATCGACCGTGGCGCTGGTGCCCGACAACGACGATCCGCCGCGCCTTCCGCTCAAGCAATCGGCCCTTGCGCAGTTGCAGGACCGCGGCGAAGCCATCATCAACCAGGTCGAGGAAGTGACGAAGCGCGCCAACACCTTGCTCGGCGATACCAACCAAAAGCGCTTCGCCGACGCGCTCGAAAATATCGCGCAGGCGGCTGGCAGCGCGAACGATCTGACCAAGCGACTCGACAACACCGTCAAGACCTCGCTCGACCCGGCGCTCAAGGCCATGCCCGATGCGTTGACGCGCGTGAAGACGGCGGCCACCGATGTGTCGCGGGTGGCCAACAACCTTAATTCGACGGTGAGCCGCGTCAACGAGAAAGACGGTGCGCTCGACCGGTTGGCGAGCGGCACGCAGGCGCTGGGCCAGGCAGTGGATTCTTTCAATACCGCGACGCTGCCGCGCGTCAATCGCGTGGCCGACGACACCTCGCGCGCGGTACGCCGGCTCGGCCGCGCGGCCGACGGCATCAACGACAACCCGCAATCGCTCTTGTTCGGCAACGGCGGTGCTGCAGCCGGACCGGGCGAGCCCGGCTTCGCACTGCCTCCGGCTTCCGCACTGCCGGCCGCCAACAGCGCAGCGCGCCCTTGAAGGGGACCACATGAAATTAATCGATTCAGTCGCTCGCCTTGCACGGCCGTCTGCCTTCGGGCCGGCTCTGCTCACGCTCTTGATCGCAGGTTGCGGCGCATTGCCCGACAAGCCACAGCGCGCGGCGCTCTACGACTTCGGGCCGGGGCTCGGTACGCCATCGGCCACGACGAGCACCGTGATGCCGCCCATCTCTTTGCCGGAGATCGATGCCAACACGAGGCTCGACGGCACCCAGCTGAACTATCGATTGGGCTATGCCGATGCCAACGAACTCAAGCCGTACGGTCAGTCGCGCTGGAGCGTCGCGCCGACGCAGTTGCTGCGGCAGCGTTTGCGTGAAGCGCTGTCGGCACGTCGCACTGTGCTCGGGCCGGAAGAGAGCGCGACCATCGCGCGTCGCGACGGCAAGGTGCCGGACACGCTGCGGATCTCGCTCGACGAATTCAGCCAGTACTTCGAATCGCAAGGCTCGAGCGTGGGGTTGGTGCGGCTCCGCGCGACGCTGGTTCAGAGCACGGCGGGCGGTGACAGGGTGCTCGGGCAGCGCAGCTTCAACGCGCAGCGCCCGGCACCGACCGGCGATGCCGCAGGCGGCGTGAAGGCGCTGGCGGCAGCGAGCGATGCGGCGATTGCAGAGATGGTCGCGTGGGTCGATCAGCTGCCGCGTTAACCCCGCGCCGCCGAGCGCTGAATGACGGCCTCAGGCGCCGCGCGACAACAGCACGGGGAACAACTTGCCCAGGCCGTCGGCCATCACTTCGACAGCCAAAGCCGCGAGGATCAGTCCCATCAGCCGCGTCATGATGTTGATGCCGGTGCGGCCCAGCACCTTGGCAATCGGCTCCGCCAGCGAGAACGCAGCAGCGGTCGCCAGTGCGATGACCGCGCCATAACCGACCAGCACGAAAAGCTCCCAGAGGTGCTTCGCCTTCTCGGCGTAGATCACCACCGTCGACATGGTCGCCGGACCGGTCAGCAGCGGGATCGTCAAGGGCACGACAGCGATCGATGCACCGAGCGACGCCTTCACCTCTGTCGCCCGGATTTCCTCGTTGGTCGTCTTGTCTTCCGCCGGTTTGGCGTTGAGCATCGACAGCGAACTCATCATCAGCAGCAGACCGCCGCCGACTTGAAAGCTGGCGATCGAAATGCCGAAGAACCCGAGCAGTTGCAACCCGAGCAGTGCGCTGACCGCGATCACCACGAACGCGCTGAACGACGCCACGATGACCGTGCGTCGCTTTTGCGCCTCGTTGAACTCCTGCGTGTAGTGAATGAAAAACGGAACGATGGCGAGCGGGTTGACGATGGCCAGCAGCGTGATCATCGGCTTGATGAGATCCATCGTCGGGCTGGCCATCAGCGTCCTCCCGCGACGTCCAGTACCGTCGCGGTGGTGTAGCTCGACTCGGGCGACAGCAACCACACGATCGCTTCGGCAACTTCCTGCGCGCTGCCGACGCGCTTCATCGGCACGCCGGGCGCCAGTTCTGCGGCGCGGCCGGGCTGCCCACCGGAGGCGTGGATGTCTGTGTCGATCAAGCCCGGCCGCACTGCGTTGACGCGAATGCCTTCGTCGGCCACCTCTTTCGCCAAGCCGAGGGTGAAGGTGTCGATGGCGCCTTTGCTCGCGGCGTAGTCGACGTACTGGCCCGGGCCACCGAGCCGCGCTGCAGCGCTCGACAAATTGACGATCACGCCGCCTGCGCCGCCGTGCCGGGTGCTCATGCGTCGCACCGCCTCGCGCGCGCAGACAAAGCTGCCGATCACGTTGATGCGCAGCATGCGTTCGAGCCGCGCGACCGACATCTGGTCGACGCGCGCCTGCACGTCGACCACGCCTGCGTTGTTGACCAGCGCGGTGAGCCGACCGAGCTCGGCATCGACCTTCGCGAACATTGCCACGACCTGCGCTTCGTCGCCGACATCGGCCTGCACGGTGATCGCCGTGCCGCCCTCGGCGCGAATGGCGCGCACCACTTCGTCGGCAGCGAGCGGCTGGCTGGCGTAGTTGACGGCGACGGCATAGCCGCGGCGCGCCGCGAGCAGGGCGGTGGCGGCGCCGATGCCGCGACTGCCACCGGTGATCAAGAGCACTTGTTCCAAATCCTGCCTCCTGCACAAAAGTTGCGCGTCAGTTAAAAATTGATTACATCACCGCGACATCACGAGGAAACGCCCTTGACACGCACGATCGATTACTACTTTGCGCCGCAGAGCCCTTGGACCTACCTTGGTCACGCGCGCTTCGTCGCTATCGCCAAATCAGCTGGCGCTACGGTGCGTGTGCGGCCGGTCGACCTGGGCAGCGTCTACCCCGTGTCGGGCGGCTTGCCGCTCGGCAAACGGGCACCGCAACGCCAGACTTATCGACTGCTCGAACTCGCGCGCTACTCGAGCCATCTCGATGTGCCGCTGCATCCCAAGCCCAAGTTCTTTCCGGTGGCCAGCGACGACGCGGCCAAAGTCATCATCGCGGTCGATATCAAGGACGGCACCGAGGCGGCCATGCGTCTGTGCGCTGCCGTGTTCGGCGCGGTGTGGGCGCAAGAGCGCAACATCGCCGACCCCAAGGTGCTTGCCGAGCTGGTCGCTGAATGCGACCTGCCGGAACAACGCAACGACCAATCGCAAAGCCAAGCCGTGCAGGAACGCTACGAGGCCTACACGCAGGAAGCGATCGACATCGGGATCTTCGGTGCGCCGAGCTACGTGGTCGACGGCGAAATCTTCTGGGGCCAGGACCGGCTCGACTTCGTCGAGCGGGCACTGAGCCTAAAAAATCCAACTAACCAAGGAGCATGACCATGGGTCAATTCATCGATCTCAGCGCCAAAGACGGTTTTACCTTTCCGGCCTACGTGGCAGAACCCAAGGGCACGCCGAAGGGCGCAGTCGTGGTGTTGCAGGAAATTTTCGGCGTCAACTCGCACATTCGTTCGGTGGCCGACGGCTATGCGGCCGAGGGCTATCTGGCCGTGGCTCCATCGACCTTTCAGCGCACGAAGCCGGGCGTCGAGCTGGGCTACTCGGATGAAGACATGAAGGCGGGCTCAGCCTTGAAGGCCGCGGCCGAAGCACTCCCCAAGCCGGGCGTGTTGCAGGACATTCAAGCGGCGGTCGATTACGCAGCGCGTGCCGGAAAGGTCGGCATCGTCGGTTATTGCTGGGGCGGCTTGCTGACCTGGCGTGCTGCCGCCGAAGTGTCGGGCCTTTCGGCTGCTGCGCCTTACTACGGCGGCGGCATGACGACGCCGGAAGAAAGCGCGCTGGCGCCGCAGGTGCCGGTACTCGCGCACTTCGGCGACAACGACCATTGGATTCCGCTGGACACCGTCGACGCCTTCAAGAAGGCGCATCCCGATGTCGACGTGCACGTGTACGCGTGCGGCCATGGCTTCAACTGCGAGCAGCGCGGGTCGTACAACGCCGAAGCTGCCAAGCTTGCGAAAGAGCGCACGCTGGCATTCTTCGCCAAGCACTTGACCTGAGTCGAGGCGAAGGCCGCACTCAATGCTTTCTGGTTGGGCTGCGCGTGCCTATGCGCGTCTCCAGAAAGTCCAGAAACGCCCGCAGCGCCGCGCTGTTGTGGCGCCGCTGCAGGTAGGCGGCTGACAGCCACATGTCGTCCCGAACGAATTCTTCGAGTGCTGGCACCAGCTCGCCATGGTCGAGGTGCGGCTGGATGATCAGCGCCGGCAGATAGGTCACGCCGAAGCCCTGCACCGCGACCTCGACGAGTGGCCCCGCCTCGGTCGCGTCCATCCGCGTCTTGAGCGGCACATCGAGCGGCTTGCCGTCGACCTGAAAACGCCAGTGCGGATGCAGCCCGAGGCGCGAGTGCGTCAGTGCATCGTGTTGCGTCAACTCCGACGGATGCGTCGGCTTGCCGTGCTTCTTCCAGTAGCGCGGCGAGGCGCACAGCACGAGCTTCATCAGCATGAGCCGCCGCACGATCAAGTTGTCGTCTTCGATAGGGCCGAAGCGCAGCGCCACGTCGATGGCTTCTTCCGCCATGTCGACCGTGCGGTTGCTCAGGTGCAGGCTGATGCTCACATCGGGGTAGTAGCCCATGAACTGCCCGATGAGCTTGGGCAGATCGCCCTGGCCCATGCCGTGTGGGGCCGACACGCGCAGCCGGCCGCGGGGCTTGCTGGCGTGCTCCTGCAACTCGGCGGTCGTCAGCGCCACCATCTCCATGACCGGCTTGCTGCGCTCTAGCAGCAGCTGGCCGGCATCGGTGAGGCTGACGGATCTGGTCGAGCGGTTGAGCAAGCGCACGCCGAATCGCGTTTCGAGTTCCGCCACGTATTTGCTCACTGTCGCTTTCGACATGTCTAGCGCTATCGCGGCGCGGGAAAAGCTGCCGCGCGCAGCCACTTCATGGAAGGTTTTGATGAGGTCGAAGCTGTCCATTGAAGGTCCGAAGTGGTGTCGATTGTTTCCAGGCCGTGAACACGGAGGTTCATTTTTCGAGGGTTTTCCCGACCATTCTCGACGCAAACTTACTCTCACAGACCAGCCATCAAGTTGATCTGGGTGAACAGGGCCCCGAGCGAGGAGGTCGCATGCAAAGCAGGAAGCGACACCCACCCAAGACCGGTTCGAAATCATCCACACCGTTGAAAGAAATTTGAAATGAAGACCTCGAAAATCATCGTTGCCGCCGCACTCACTTTGTTGGCTACTGCCGGCGCTCAAGCCGAAACCTATGAAGGCGTTCATGCGCCGACATCGGTTGCCAGCCGCGCTGAAGTGCAATCGCAAGCTGTAGTGGCGGCCCATGGCGACAACCCGTACGCTGAAGGCGCCAACTCCGGCGTGCAGGCAGTCGCTTCGACGGCCGACCGCGCGGTGGTTCGCTCGGAGGCAGTCGCCACGGCGCACAACCCGCTGCAGAGCCTCGATCGCCGCGCGTTCTATCGCGATCAGGTGCCGGCCCAATACCGCAAGCCGACGGTGTCTTTTACCCGTCAAGCCGGGCTGTAATCAAGGCGGTTCGGCGGCCTGACCGACTGAAAGAGCGGACCTTCGGGTCCGCTTTTTTTTATGGGCTGAGAAGACGCGCGTCGGACGATCAGCGGGCGCTGCGCGTCAGATAGCGTTTGCGCCAGAACACGAGCACGAGCACCACCGCCACGACCAGCATCGAGCCCATCGCGACCCAGAAGCCATCTGACTTGTGGACCAGCGGGATGAATTCGAAGTTCATACCGAAGATGCCAGCGATCAGGTTGAGCGGCAGGAATATCGCGGTCAGCACCGTCAGCACTCGCATGATGTCGTTGGTGCGATGGCTCTGGATGCTGAAGTGCATCTGGACAGCCGTCTCTATGTTCTGCTCGAGCCGCCGCACATGGTTGACCACGCGCTCGATGTGTTCCAGCGCATCCCGGCTGCGCACCATCAGCAGGTCTCGCTCGCGTTGTGCCGGCTTTGTTTCCGGCTCAGGCAGCGTCTCTTGCGAGTCGATCCAGTCTTGAACCGCCGAGCGCTGATCTTCGCAAATATTGCCGAGGTGACGCAGCGACTGACGCGCCTCCATCAGCGCGCCCCAATTGGTGAAGCGACTCTTCGGCTCGATCAGTTCGGCTTGCCAATGGTCGAGCTGCGTTGTCAGGTCGCGCCGCAGATCGAGATAGCCGTCGACGATCTGGTTGACGACGCGCAGCATCAGGTCAGCGGGGCTGGTCGGCATGCGTGCACTGACGGCGCGGACATCGAGCGCGGGGTCGGCGTTGTGCTGTGCGGTTGACCCATTGATGCCGTCGGATGCAGCGGCCAGCAGCTTGGCCGCATAGGCGTCGCGCATGGCTGCATCGAACGGATGCACCGACAGCAGGACGCGGTCGAACACCGCGAACCCGACCGGTCGCGTGTCGATGCGCCGCAGCACTGGAGGTCCGCCGCGCGTTGCGGGCGCGGATGTTGGCGCGGGCTCTACGTCAGCCTGGTTCGCTGCGCCGGGCATCGCGCCGTCGCGTGCGGCCAGCCGACGAAACACGAGCACGTCGTACAGCGAGGTGTAGTCGTAGTGCGAGGGCAACTGATCGTTCAGCAGATCCGCGACATGCAGATCGACCAGCTGGGTGCCGCATACCGTCTGCAGGATGCCCTGTACCGCGACGAGCGCCGCACGAAATTCATCGCGCGTAAGCGATAGCCACAAATAGCTGTCGTCCCCACAGGCGCCAGGCGCGGCCAGTGGCGCCAGTGCGTCGTGCTCTTCGACCCGCGAGCCGGTGATCTTGAAGATGCGCATCGCGCTATTGTTTTTGCAGTAAGCGGGCAGCGTCCAGCGCGAAATACGTCAGCACGCCATCGGCGCCAGCGCGTTTGAACGCGAGCAAGCTTTCGAGCACGACAGCGTCGTGGTCGAGCCAGCCGTTTTGCGCCGCTGCCTTCAGCATCGCGTATTCGCCACTCACCTGGTAGGCGAAGGTCGGCACGCGGAACTCTTCCTTCACGCGGCGCACGATGTCCAGATACGGCATGCCGGGCTTGACCATCACCATGTCGGCGCCTTCGGCGATGTCGATGGCCACTTCGCGCAGCGCTTCGTCACTGTTGCCGGGGTCCATCTGATAGACCTTCTTGTTGCTCTTGCCCAGGTTTGCCGCGGAGCCGACGGCGTCGCGGAACGGCCCGTAGAAGGCGCTTGCGTACTTGGCGCTGTAGGCCATGATTCGCGTGTGAATGTCGCCTCGCGCTTCCAGTGCGGAGCGGATGGCACCGATGCGACCGTCCATCATGTCGCTAGGTGCAACGATATCGACACCGGCTTGCGATTGCGCGAGCGCCTGCTTGACCAGCACTTCGACGGTGGGGTCGTTGAGGATGTAGCCGGTATCGTCGAGCAAACCATCCTGGCCGTGGCTGGTGTAGGGGTCGAGCGCCACATCGGTCATTACACCCAGCTCCGGAAAGCGTGCTTTCAGCGCCGACACCACGCGCGGAATAAGTCCGTCTGGATTGAAAGCTTCGTCGCCGGTGGGCGTCTTGAGCTTGGCGTCGATGACCGGGAACAGCGCCATCACCGGAATGCCTAGGGCGACGCACTGCTCGGCCACCGGGAGCAACAGATCGAGGCTCAGGCGTTCGACGCCCGGCATCGAAGCCACGGCATCCCGACGCTGCGTTCCTTCCTGCACAAAGACGGGATAGATCAGATCGTGGGATGTGAGCGCATGCTCCCGAACTAGATTCCTCGAGAAGGCGTCGCGGCGCAACCTGCGTGGCCGACCGGCCGGAAATGCGGCAAATGAAGAAGCGTGAGAATTCATGCGGGAAATTTTGCCCGATCTCAAAGATCGCAGCGATTGTCGTTTGGGCGACTATTCAGCCCGTAAAATCGCAGATTTGAAGGCTTTCGTATTGGCTTTCCCGCACAAAACGTCAAAAAATAGTTAACTCAAAGCTTGATAGGTTGTTTGCGCTTTGTTAAATTCCGTCCCGGGCGGCTTGCCGCTCCCCGCTTTTCCTCCCTGAGCGGGTGCCTCGATGTGTGACAGCAAAAAGGCTTCCCAGCCCGGCGTTTTGACGCCGGGCTTTTTTTTGCCTGCTGTGCCGGGCAAAACCTCGGTCAGTCAGTTGCCGGCCGGCGCCACTAAACTGCGGCGATGCTCTGGGTCAAATCGCTGCACATCGTGTTCATCGCCAGCTGGTTCGCCGGCTTGTTCTATCTCCCGCGGATCTTCGTGAACCTCGCGATGGTGCCGCCGGAATCGGTCGCAGAACGCGCCCGGTTGTTGCTGATGGCCCGCAAATTATTGCGTTTCACGACGCTTCTCGCTGTTCCGGCGCTCGCCTTCGGACTGTGGCTTTGGCTGGGCTACGGCATCGGTCTCGGACCAGGCAACGGATGGATGCATGCCAAGCTGGTGCTGGTGCTCGCCACCGTCGGTTATCACCACGCTTGCGGTGTACTGCTGCGTCGCATCGATGCGGGCACAGCGCGGCATACCCACAAGTGGTATCGCTGGTTCAACGAAGCACCGGTTTTGCTGCTGACGGCCATCGTGATCCTCGTCGTCGTCAAACCCTTTTGAACGTGGCGGCTTCGCACAAGACCGCCGCGCTACCGCTTTCCCTGGCCTACGCGGCGCTGATCGTCTACGCCAGTCTTTATCCGTTCGCAGATTGGCGAGACCAGGGCATCGCGCCGTGGGCGTACCTGACGGCGCCGTGGCCGAAGTACTGGACCGGTTTCGATTTGGGCATCAACGTGATTGGCTACGCGCCGCTTGGCTTCCTGATGGCGGTGGCCGTGCTGCGTGCGCGTTCTGACACCCGCGGTTTCAACGCCGTGCTTCGCGCCACGCTGGCGGGTGGTGCGATCTCTTTCGCCATGGAAACATTGCAGAGCTACCTGCCTGCGCGCATCCCTTCGAACGTCGACTTCGGACTCAACACCGTAGGCGCGCTCGTGGGCGCAACCTTGGCCGCAGGGCTGGAGCGCTTCGGCGCGGTGGCGCACTGGAGCCGGGCCCGCTCCGCCTGGTTTGTCGAAGACTCGCGTGGCGCACTGGTGCTGCTTGCGTTGTGGCCGGCCGCGCTGCTGTTTCCGGCAGCTGTGACGTTTGGGTTGGGCCAGGTGTTCGAGCGCATGGAGACGGGCATTGCCGATTGGCTGCAAGACACGCCGTTCATCGACTGGATGCCGGTTCGCCAGTTCGAACTCGAACCGCTGGTGCCCGGCGTCGAGCTGCTGTGCGTCATGCTCGGCGCATTGGTGCCGTGCCTGTTGGCCTTCGTGGTGACGCGCTCGGTGGTGCGACGCGCCATGTTGCTGCCATTGACTCTCGGCATGGGGATGGCGACCACCGCGCTGTCGGCGGCGCTGAGCTATGGCCCTGAGCACGCGTGGGCCTGGTTGAGTTTGCCGGTGCAAATCGGCATTGCCGCGGCGGTTTTCGCCGGTGCCCTTCTGCTCGCGGCGCCGCGTCGCTTTCTGGCCGCGCTGCTCCTGATTGCGCTGGTGCTGCACTTGAGCTTGCTGAACCAGGCGCCGGAGAGCGCGTACTTCGCGCAGACGCTGGCAACGTGGGAGCAGGGGCGCTTCATCCGCTTTCACGGACTGTCGCAGTGGCTCGGTTGGCTCTGGCCTTTCGTGACGCTGGGTTACGTGCTGCTGGTGCTGTCTCGACGGCCGCGGCAATCCTAGAATCTGCGGATGTCCAGTTTTTCATCTACGCCACCCGCTGTTGGCGGCTACTACGAGCGCCACATCTTCTTCTGCCTCAACGAACGCAAGAACGGAGAGGACTCGTGCGCCATGCACGATGCCCAACAAGGCTTTGATCGCTGCAAGTCGAAGGTCAAGGAGGCCGGGTTGTCCGGTGTTGGCAAAGTGCGCGTGAACAAGTCGGGCTGCCTCGACCGTTGTGCCGGCGGCCCGGTGGCGGTCGTGTATCCCGAGGCGGTCTGGTACACATTTGTCGACAACGAAGACATCGACGAAATCGTCGATTCGCATCTCAAGAATGGCCGGGTCGTCGATCGCCTGTTGCTCCCGCCTGACGTGGGCCGTTGAGCCGTGAACTCGCAAACCGAAAAGCTCAGCTTGCACGGCGGCGCGGGCGCGATTGAGGCGGAGCGCGACGCTGCCGCGGCGGGCACACAGGCGCGCGGTGTAGTGGTCATTGCGCATCCGCATCCGCTCTTCGGCGGCACTATGGACAACAAGGTCGTGCAGACACTGGCCCGCGCGTTCATCGCGTCGGGCTGGACGGCAGTCCGATTCAATTTTCGCGGCGTCGGTGCCAGCGAAGGCGTGCATGACGAAGGACGTGGCGAGGCAGACGATATGCGTGCCGTGATCGAGCAAGTCGCGCCGCATGGGGCGTTGGCCATCGCGGGCTTTTCGTTCGGCGCCTTCGTGGCGATGAACGCGCTGAGTGCGCTGTGGGAGGTGCGCGATATTCAGCGCGTGGCACTGGTTGGTGCGAGCGTTGCACGGGTGCCACCGGGACCGTTGCCGGAGGCGGCGCACGAACGCACGCTGGTCGTGCACGGAGAACAGGACGACACCGTTCCGTTGGCAGCCATGCTGGACTGGGCGCGCCCGCAGTCACTTCCTGTCACGGTAGTTCCCGGGGGCGGTCATTTCTTTCACGGACAATTGCCGTTGCTCAAGCAGCTCGTCGCCCGCCACCTTCGCGTGGATTAGTTTCTCGTCTTTCTCCAACCCCCCAATGAATCGTTTCTTCATCGCGTTTCGCGCGCTGATGCTGGCGGCTGCCGCATCGTTCAGCCTGGTCGCGACCGCGCAGGTTCCGGCGCCGCCGGAAGTCGCCGCGCGCAGTTATTTGCTGCTCGATGTCACGGCAAATCAGTTGCTAGCCCAAAAAGACATCGACATGCCGGTCGAGCCCGCTTCGCTTACCAAGTTGATGTCGGCGTATCTGGTGTTCGACGCGCTGCGCGCAAAGAAGATCACGCTCGCGCAGACCATGCCGGTGTCGCTCCGTGCCTCGAAAATGCCGGGTTCTCGGATGTTTATCGATCCGAAAATGCAGGTGCCGGTCGACGACCTGATCAAGGGAATGATTGTTCAGTCGGCCAATGACGCGACCAACGTGCTCGCTGAAGGTATCGGGGGCACGCTGGAGCATTTCGTGGAATTGATGAACGAGCAGGCCAAGGCGCTCGGCATGAGGAACACGACATACAAGAACCCCGAAGGCTCGCCGGCACCGGGTCACATCACGACGGCGCGCGACTTGAGCATTCTGGCCACGCGATTGATCCACGACTTCCCCGAAGAAGGCAAGTACTACGCCATCAAGAAGTACCGCTACCCTGGCACGCCATCGACCAACGACACCAATCGCAACGTGCTGTTGTTTCGCGATCCGACGATCGACGGCCTGAACACCGGGCATACCGATGCCGCAGGTTTTTGCATGATCGCCACCGCCAAGCGCGACTTTCCGAACCTGCCGGGCGGACGCAGGCTGCTGTCGGTCATCCTCGGTGCGTCCAGCGAAACCGCGCGTGCCAACGAATCGCAAAAGCTGCTGAACTGGGGCTACACCGCCTATGACGACGTGCGGCTTTTCGATGCGGATCAGCCGGTTGCCACGCCCGCCATCTGGAAGGGCAAGGTCAACACTCTCAAGCTTGGCCGGCCTGAAGCCATCGTGGTGGCTGTGCCATCCGGTTCGGCCAGTAAAATCAAGACACAACTCGCCCGGCCTGACCCGCTGGTGGCGCCGATCACCAAGTTCCAGGCGGTCGGATCGTTGAAGGTGACGCTCGGCGACCAGTCGGTGGCCGACATTTCACTGGTTGCACTGGAGCCGGTCGAGCAAGCCGGCATCCTCGGCCGCGCCTGGGACGCTGTACGGCTCTGGATCAAGTAAGCGAGAGAGTTGGTTGGCGGCGGCTGGGCTGCTATACTCGTGGGCTTTTCGGAAATTCCCGAGGTGCCTTCGACGGCGCTCGGCGCTATTTCGAAGGGTTTCACGTTTTTGCATCTCAGGTCCCTCGCGTCACGACGAGGAATTCGCCGGGGATGCCGTTTTGGGACTAATTCATTCATGCCAACCATCAATCAACTGGTGCGTCAGGGTCGAACGGTCGAAAAGATCAATTCGAAAAGCCCTGCTATGCAGAACTCGCCGCAACGTCGCGGTGTCTGCACCCGGGTCTACACCACGACCCCCAAAAAGCCGAACTCGGCATTGCGTAAGGTTGCCAAAGTGCGCCTGACGAATGGTTTCGAGGTCATCTCTTACATCGGCGGCGAAGGCCACAACCTGCAGGAACACAGTGTCGTGCTGGTTCGCGGCGGTCGTGTCAAAGACTTGCCGGGCGTGCGTTATCACATCGTGCGCGGTTCGCTCGACTTGCAAGGCGTGAAAGACCGCAAGCAGTCGCGTTCCAAGTACGGCGCTAAGCGCCCCAAGAAGGCTTAAGCCTTCTGCGATAAAAAACGGTGTTCGACGTGCCTTGGCGGGCGCATCGAACGAAGTGGCCCGATTCTGGGTCGAGTAAGTGAGAGTTATTGTTGGCTCTCGCGGCGCTGGAAACGGTGCCAACTGAAGCAAAGAGGTTAGTAACATGCCACGTCGTCGCGAAGTCCCCAAACGTGAAATCCTGCCGGACCCAAAGTTCGGCAATGTCGAGCTGTCCAAATTCATGAACGTGATCATGGAAGGCGGCAAAAAAGCGATCGCCGAGCGCATCATTTATGGTGCACTCGAGCAAATTGAAAAGAAGAACCCGGGCAAAGATCCGGTCGAAGCTTTCACCATGGCCATCAACAACGTGAAGCCGATGGTTGAAGTGAAGTCGCGGCGCGTGGGCGGTGCGAACTACCAGGTGCCGGTCGAAGTTCGCCCGGTCCGTCGTCTGGCGCTGTCGATGCGCTGGATCAAGGAAGCCGCACGCAAGCGCGGCGAAAAGTCGATGGCCCTCCGTTTGGCCAACGAACTCATGGAAGCCACGGAAGGCCGTGGCGGCGCGATGAAGAAGCGCGACGAAGTGCACCGCATGGCCGAAGCCAACAAGGCTTTCAGCCACTTCCGCTTCTAAACGGTCCCCTCAAATCAGACTGGCTGGAAGCCCGACCCACCGCTTGGTGGGCGGGCTTTCATCCGTTAACGGAGTAATTTTTCATGGCACGCAAGACCCCCATCGAGCGCTACCGCAATATCGGTATCTCTGCGCACATCGACGCTGGCAAAACCACCACGACCGAGCGCATCCTGTTCTACACGGGCGTCAACCACAAGATCGGCGAAGTGCACGACGGCGCTGCGACGATGGACTGGATGGAGCAGGAGCAAGAGCGCGGCATCACGATCACCTCGGCTGCCACCACCTGCTTCTGGAAGGGCATGGCGGGTACTTTCGAAGAACACCGCATCAACATCATCGACACCCCCGGTCACGTCGACTTCACGATCGAAGTCGAGCGCTCGATGCGCGTGCTTGACGGTGCTGTCATGGTGTACGACGCGGTCGGCGGCGTGCAACCCCAGTCGGAAACTGTCTGGCGTCAAGCCAACAAGTACAAAGTTCCGCGCCTTGCGTTCGTCAACAAGATGGACCGCACCGGTGCCGACTTTCTCCGCGTGCGCCAGATGATGGTCGACCGACTGAAGGCCAACCCGGTCGTGATCCAGATCCCCATCGGTGCCGAAGAGCGCTTCCAGGGCATCGTCGACCTCGTCAAAATGAAGGCCATCATCTGGGATGACGACAA
This sequence comes from Variovorax sp. PAMC28562, assembly GCF_014303735.1. Lineage (NCBI taxonomy): Bacteria > Pseudomonadati > Pseudomonadota > Betaproteobacteria > Burkholderiales > Comamonadaceae > Variovorax > Variovorax sp. PAMC28562. The sequence continues at coordinate 1,452,004 of NZ_CP060296.1, forward strand.
GGGCGTGACGTTCACGTACAGCGAGATTCCTGAAAACCTCGCTGAAGTCTGTAAGGAATACCGCGAAAAGCTCGTCGAAGCGGCTGCCGAGTCGAGCGAAGAGCTGATGAACAAGTACCTCGAAGGCGAGGAATTGACCGAAGTCGAAATCAAGGCCGGCATTCGCCAGCGCACGATCGCGGGCGAGATCCAGCCGATGCTGTGCGGCTCCGCGTTCAAGAACAAGGGCGTCCAAGCAATGCTCGACGCCGTCGTCGAATACATGCCTGCACCGACCGACATTCCCCCGGTCAAGGGCATGGACGAAGACGAAGTGCCGACAACGCGCAAAGCCGACGACAGCGAAAAGTTCTCGGCGCTCGCATTCAAGCTCATGACGGATCCATTCGTGGGCCAGCTGACCTTCGTGCGCGTTTATTCGGGCGTGCTGACCAAGGGTGACAGCGTTTACAACCCGATTCGGGGCAAGAAGGAGCGCATTGGCCGGATCGTGCAGATGCACGCCAACAACCGCGTGGAAGTGAGCGAAATTCGCGCCGGCGACATTGCGGCGTGCATCGGCCTCAAGGAAGTGACCACGGGCGAAACCCTGTGCGATCCGAATGCGATCCTGACGCTCGAGCGCATGATCTTTCCGGAATCCGTGATCTCGCAGGCCGTCGAGCCGAAGACCAAGGTGGACCAGGAAAAGATGGGTATCGCCCTGCAGCGCCTGGCTCAGGAAGACCCTTCGTTCCGTGTAAAGACGGACGAAGAATCGGGTCAGACGATCATTGCCGGCATGGGCGAGTTGCACCTGGAAATCATCGTTGACCGCATGCGTCGCGAATTCGGCGTGGAAGCTAACGTCGGCAAGCCGCAAGTTGCTTACCGCGAGACGATCCGCAAGACTGTCGAAGACGCCGAAGGGAAGTTCGTGCGCCAGTCCGGCGGCAAGGGTCAATACGGGCATGTCGTGCTCAAGATCGAGCCGCAAGAAGCGGGCAAGGGCTTCGAATTCGTCGATGCGATCAAGGGCGGTGTCGTGCCGCGCGAATACATTCCCGCAGTGGAAAAAGGTGTTGTCGAAGCGCTGACCCAAGGCGTGCTGGCCGGCTATCCGGTCGTCGACGTCAAGGTCACGCTGCACTTCGGCTCCTACCATGATGTGGACTCGAACGAAATGGCATTCAAGATGGCCGCGATCTTCGGTTTCAAGGAAGGCGCCCGCAAGGCCCAGCCGGTCATTCTCGAGCCGATGATGGCCGTGGAAGTCGAAACGCCTGAAGACTACGCCGGCAACGTGATGGGTGATCTGTCATCGCGTCGCGGTATGGTTCAAGGCATGGAAGACATGATGGGTGGCGGGAAGACGATCAAGGCCGAAGTGCCTTTGTCGGAAATGTTCGGCTACTCGACGACGCTGCGTTCGATGTCGCAAGGCCGCGCCACATACACGATGGAGTTCAAGCACTACGCTGAAGCTCCACGCAATGTGGCCGAAGCAATCGTCGCTGCCCGCGCCAAGTGATCTCCAGGTAATTCATCGATTTGTCTGCGACTGTGTGCCTCTCGTTGCCCGTGGCGAGAGATTCAGCAACATGGTGCAGACGTTAAACCTCACACGGGCCTGCTCTTTCAAGGATTGAAAAATGGCAAAAGGAAAATTCGCCCGTACCAAGCCCCACGTGAACGTGGGCACCATCGGTCACGTCGACCACGGCAAGACCACGTTGACGGCGGCCCTGGCCACCGTGCTGTCCGCTAAATTTGGCGGCGAAGCCAAGGCGTACGACCAGATCGACGCGGCGCCTGAAGAAAAGGCCCGCGGCATCACCATCAACACCGCCCACGTCGAATACGAAACGGCCAACCGCCACTACGCCCACGTCGACTGCCCCGGCCACGCTGACTATGTGAAGAACATGATCACCGGTGCCGCGCAAATGGACGGTGCGATCCTGGTCTGCTCCGCTGCTGACGGCCCCATGCCCCAGACCCGCGAGCACATCCTCCTGGCCCGCCAGGTCGGTGTCGGCTACATCATCGTCTTCCTGAACAAGTGCGACATGGTCGACGACGCCGAGCTGCTCGAACTCGTCGAAATGGAAGTACGCGAACTCCTGGACAAATACGATTTCCCAGGCGACGCCACCCCCATCATTCACGGCTCCGCCAAGCTCGCCCTCGAAGGCGACAAGGGTCCCCTGGGTGAAGAAGCCATCATGAAGCTGGCCGACGCCCTGGACACCTACATCCCCCAGCCGGAACGCGCCATCGACGGTGCCTTCCTGATGCCGGTGGAAGACGTGTTCTCCATCTCTGGCCGCGGCACCGTCGTCACCGGCGCTGTCGAGCGCGGTGTCATCAAGGTCGGCGAAGAAATCGAGATCGTCGGCATCTCGCCAACCCAGAAGACCACCTGCACCGGCGTGGAAATGTTCAGGAAACTGCTCGACCAAGGCCAGGCTGGCGACAACGTCGGCGTGCTCCTGCGCGGCACCAAGCGCGAAGACGTCCAGCGCGGCCAGGTGCTCTGCAAGCCCGGCTCCATCAAGCCGCACACCCACTTCACCGCCGAAGTCTATGTCCTGTCCAAGGACGAAGGCGGCCGTCACACGCCGTTCTTCAACAACTACCGCCCGCAGTTCTACTTCCGCACGACGGACGTGACCGGTGCGATCGAGTTGCCAGAAGGCAAGGAAATGGTCATGCCTGGCGACAACGTGAGCATCACCGTGAAGTTGATCAACCCGATCGCCATGGAAGAAGGCCTGCGCTTCGCCATCCGCGAAGGTGGCAAGACCGTCGGCTCTGGCGTCGTGGCCAAGGTCCTCGCTTAATTCATACGGCTAAGGACACACATCATGGCAACCAAGCAAAAGATCCGCATTCGCCTGAAGGCGTTCGATTACAAACTCATCGACCAGTCGGCCGCTGAAATTGTCGATACCGCGAAGCGTACAGGCGCCATCGTCAAGGGCCCTGTGCCTTTGCCGACGCGCATGAAGCGTTTCGACATCCTGCGCTCGCCGCACGTCAACAAGACGTCGCGCGACCAGTTTGAGATTCGCACGCATCAGCGTCTGATGGACATCGTCGACCCGACCGACAAGACGGTTGACGCGCTCATGAAGCTCGACCTGCCGGCTGGCGTCGACGTCGAAATCAAGTTGCAATAAAATCACGGCAACGCTGAAATAAAAACCCGCCGGCAGCGATGTCGGCGGGTTTTTTGCATTCTCGATATCAGCCGTGGCATGCTTCGCACGGCGCCGATCCGGCGTGCGATGCCGTTCTCGTTAAGGTCATGAACAACGTCAAACGTCTATTGCTCTCGGGGTGGTTTGCCGCTGCACTATTGGTTGACGCGTGCGGCGGAGGAGGCGGGGGCGGAGGAGGCGGATTTGCCTTTCTTCCCGTTGCATCTACGCCGGAATCCCCTGCAGCTCCGCCCGCCCCTGCGCCTGTCACAGCGGCCGTGCTGGTCAACGGCCTTGTCACTTTCGACTCCGTGCCCAACACCGCCGGATCGCTGGCTTACGCCGCCACGATTCAAAAGCCCGTTCGAGGCGCGACGGTCCAATTGGTGAGCACAACACAAGCCGTATTGGCTACGACCACGACAGACGCTTCGGGCAACTACGCCGCTTCCGTCCCGCAAGGCTCGACGTTCTTCGTGCGCGTGCGCGCGGCCTTGCTGAACACCGGGGCGTCGTCTTGGGATGTCACGGTGCGAGACAACACCCAAGGCGAGGGCGTGTACGCGCTGGAGTCGGGCTTGGTGGTTGCCGCGGGCGCGGCCATGCAAAAAGATGTCAACGCACCATCGGGCTGGAGCGGCACCTCGTACGGAACGTTGCGCGCGGCGGCTCCCTTTGCGATTTTGGACACGATTTATATGACGCAGCAAAAGGTGCTGTCGGTCGCGCCATCGACAGCTTTTCCGCCTCTGAAGGTTCTTTGGAGCGTCAACAACCTGCCTGCCTCTGGCAACCCTGCGCTGGGGCAAATCGGCACCACGTTCTTTACAGCGTCTACTACCGGTGCGGCTATCTATGTGCTCGGCAAGGCGGACGTCGACACAGACGAGTACGACGCGTCGGTGATTGCACATGAATGGGGTCATTACTATCAGTCGGTTTTCAGCAGAGATGATTCACCGGGCGGCGAGCATGGGTCGAATGACTTGCTCGACCGGCGAGTCGCCTTCTCTGAAGGCTGGGGCAATGCATGGTCAGGCATTGCGTTGAATCGCGCGAACTACACCGACTCTGCCGGCCCAGGACAGAGCATCGGTCTGAATGCTAATTTGGCAGTCGGCGCTGTCGTGGCGAAGGGATGGTTCAACGAAGACTCGATCCAGTACGTGCTTTGGACGCTCAATCAGGTTGCGGGTTTCAAGCCCATTCATGCGGCGATGGCCGGGCCGCTCAAAGCAAGCGCAGCGTTGACCTCCGTCCATTCATTCAACGCAGCACTCAAGACGGTTTCAAATTCGGCAAGTACCAGCCTTGCTCCTCTGCTGACGTCCGAATCCATCGATTCGAACTCCGACGCCTGGGGCTCGATTGAAAGTAACCGCGGCGGTTCTGCCGTCGCCCTCCCGATGTATCGCACGCTGACGGCCGGTGCGGCATTGCCGAACGTCTGTGTGTCGAACGCGTTGGGTTCGGCGGTCGGCGACAACAAACTCGGTAACTACGCATATGTGCGTCTCAGCGTGCTGGTGGCTAAGGCGTACCAGATCTCCGTGACAGGTGGCGGACCCGCAACCGATCCCGACTTTCGTGTCTATAACGCGAGCGGCGTCGTTGCGAAGGCCGAAGCCGTCGCACCAGGTTCCGAAAGTGCAAGCGTTGCGCTCACACCCGGCGAGTACGTACTGGCAGTCACTGACTATCAAAACAAGGCGTCGTCGACATGCTTCACGGTTTCGGCCAATTGAGGATCGCGTCATGACAAACCTTTTCAGATTTGATCACCTTGCTGCGCGAGCCTTTGGCGCTTGCGCGGCGGCTCTAACCTCAATGTCGTGCGCTGCAGCGCTCACGGGGTTGATCGCCATTCCAGGGCAGCCGATTTCCTCGGCTGGGTATGTCACAGCCGTACAGAAGTCGAATAGTTCCAAGGTGGTTGTTCGGTACAAGGTCGCTCCGCTCGCAAGCGCAGGACTTCCGGCTACGGTAAGCCTGACTTTCAGTGCAGTGACCGACGCAGCCGCGAACGTACGCTTTACTTCCGATGCAGGGTTAAAAATGCTCGCGTCGCAAGCATTGGTGCCTTTGCCGATGGGGTCCAGTGAACTCGACATCCAGGTCGTGCCCGAGGCAGACGGATTGCTCTACCTGAACGTCTTCACAACCCAAAACGGCGCTACCAGCGCAATATCGATCCCCATCGCAGCAGGCAGCGGAAAGCCAAAGCTCGACGCCATGGGTGAAGCCAAGCCGTCGTCGGCTGGCGAAAAAATCATCTCGATGCCCGTGCGCTGAGTCGCCGGTTGCTTGACGTCGCGCGACATTGCGCTAACAGCATCAGCAGGCTATAATCGCAGGCTCTGCCGCATTTGTGCGTGCCGCCTCCGGCATGCATCGTCGCTGCAGAGATTTATCAACCTTCTTTCGTGGGTCGAGTCTGGGTTTCCAGATTAGGCCAAACGCTGTCGCCAATTGAAGTGGCAGAGGCGAAAGAGGATTTCCATTTTTGGAGAAAACAAAATGAGTCTAAGTAACTCCCTCGGGTTGCTGGGCCGCAAGGTGGGGATGATGCGTCTCTTCACTGATGACGGGGATGCAGTTCCCGTCACGGTGGTGGATGTGTCCAACAACCGTGTGACCCAGATCAAGTCCGAAGAGACCGACGGATACGTCGCGCTTCAGGTGACTTTCGGGTCCCGCAAGGCATCACGCGTGACGAAGCCCCTGGCTGGGCACTTGGCCAAGGCCGGTGTCGAAGCGGGTGAAATCATCCAGGAATTCCGTGTAACTGCCGATACGGCCGGTCAGCACAAAGCGGGCGGCGTCATTGCCGCCAGCAGCGTGTTCGCTGTGGGTCAAAAGGTGGATGTGCAGGGCACGTCCATCGGCAAGGGCTTCGCTGGCACCATCAAGCGTCACAACATGAAGTCGCAACGTGCGTCGCACGGCAACAGCCGCTCGCACAACGTTCCGGGCTCCATCGGCATGGCGCAAGATCCGGGTCGTGTTTTTCCAGGCAAGCGCATGACGGGCCACCTCGGCGACGTCACCTGCACGACGCAAAATCTCGATGTCTATCGCATCGACGAAGCGCGCCAGCTGCTTCTTATCAGGGGTGCGATCCCGGGTTCGAAGGGTGGCTTCGTCACCGTTCGTCACGCCATCAAGACCAAGCCGCAAGCTGAAGGAGCGAAGTAATGCAACTCGAACTCCTGAACGAACAAGGCCAGGCCTCCTCGAAATTCGACGCGCCTGAGACCGTTTTTGGTCGTGACTACAACGAAGACCTGGTTCACCAGATCGTCGTCGCATTCCAGGCCAATGCTCGCCAAGGCACGCGCGCCCAGAAGGACCGCGAGCAAGTCAAGCATTCGACCAAGAAGCCATTCAAGCAAAAGGGAACGGGCCGCGCCCGCGCCGGTATGACTTCCTCGCCGTTGTGGCGCGGCGGCGGCCGGATCTTCCCGAACATGCCCGATGAAAACTTCTCGCAAAAGATCAATAAGAAGATGTATCGCGCCGGCATGGCGTCCATCTTCTCGCAGCTTGCGCGTGAAGGTCGTCTGGCTGTGATCGATTCGATCACTGTCGATTCGCCAAAGACCCAGCCGCTGGCTGCGCGCTTCAAGGCAATGAACCTCCAGTCGGTGCTGGTGATCGCTGAAGAAGTCGACGAAAACCTGTACCTCGCATCGCGCAACCTGGTCAACGTGCTCGTCGTTGAGCCACGTTACGCCGATCCGGTGTCGTTGGTGCACTACAAGAAGGTGCTCGTCACCAAGGGCGCCGTCGAAAAGCTCAAGGAGATGTTCGCATGAGCCGCATGAATCCTACGCCGGCCTTCCGAGGCCAGTTCGCCGAAGGCCGTCTTATGGCTGTGCTGGTCGCACCGATCGTGTCTGAAAAGGCAACGATGGTCGGCGAGAAGTCGAACGCAGTCACTTTCAAGGTGCTGCAGGACGCCACCAAGCCCGAAATCAAGGCCGCTGTTGAACTCATGTTCAAGGTCGAAGTCCAGGGTGTCTCGGTGCTCAACACCAAGGGCAAGGCCAAGCGCTTCGGTAAGTCGATGGGTCGTCGCGACAACATTCGCAAGGCTTACGTGACACTGAAGGCTGGGCAAGAGCTCAACCTCGTCGGGGAAGGCGCTTAATCATGGCCGTCATCAAGATGAAACCCACTTCGCCGGGCCAACGCGGCGCGGTGAAGATTTCAAGGGATCACCTGTTCAAGGGTGCTCCTCACGCTGCGCTGCTGGAGCCGCAATTCCAGAAGGCCGGCCGGAACAACAACGGTCACATCACCACCCGTCACAAGGGTGGTGGCCACAAGCATCACTACCGTGTGGTGGACTTCGTGCGCAACAAGGACGGCATCCCGGCCAAGGTCGAACGCATCGAGTACGACCCGAACCGCACCGCCCACATCGCGCTGGTGTGCTACGCCGATGGCGAGCGCCGTTACATCATCGCCCCGCGCGGTCTCGAAGCCGGCGCAACCTTGCTGAGCGGTGCCGAAGCACCGATCCGCGCTGGCAACACGCTGCCGATTCGGAACATTCCGGTCGGATCGACGATCCACTGCATCGAATTGCAGCCAGGCAAGGGTGCGCAAATCGCGCGTTCGGCTGGTACGTCGGCAACGCTGCTGGCACGTGAAGGTGTCTACGCCCAGGTGCGCATGCGCTCCGGCGAAGTCCGCCGCGTGCACGTCGAATGCCGCGCAACCATCGGTGAAGTCGCCAACGAAGAACACAGCCTGCGCCGTCTCGGCAAGGCCGGTGCGAAGCGTCACATGGGTATCCGTCCGACCGTTCGCGGTGTGGTCATGAACCCGGTCGACCATCCGCACGGTGGTGGCGAAGGTAAGACAGGCGAAGGCCGTCATCCAGTCGACCCATGGGGCAATCTGACCAAGGGCTATCGCACCCGTAACAACAAGCGCACGCAAGTCTTCATCGTGTCGCGTCGCAAGAAGTAAGGGTTAGCAAATGACTCGCTCACTCAAAAAAGGTCCGTTCGTCGACCATCACCTGGTGGCCAAGGCCGACAAGGCGGTGACGACCAAGGACAAAAAGCCGATCAAGACCTGGTCGCGTCGCTCTATGGTTCTGCCCGAGTTCATCGGTCTGACCATTGCCGTGCACAACGGCAAGCAGCACGTACCCGTGTACATCACTGACCAGATGGTCGGTCACAAGCTTGGAGAATTTGCGCTTACCCGCACGTTCAAGGGGCACCCCGCGGACAAAAAAGTCCAGAAGAAATAAGGAACGACCATGTCTGAAACACGTGCAGTCCTCCGCGGCGTCCGCCTCTCGGTCGACAAGGGCCGTCTGGTTGCTGACCTGATCCGCGGCAAGAAGGTTGATCAAGCGCTCAACGTTCTGCAGTTCACGCAGAAAAAGGCCGCTGTGATCATCAAGAAAGTGCTCGAGTCGGCGATTGCCAACGCCGAGCACAACGACGGTGCCGACATCGATGAGTTGCGAATCACGACCATCTACGTTGAACAGGGCGCCACGCTCAAGCGCTTCACGGCGCGGGCCAAGGGTCGCGGTAACCGCATCAGCAAGCCCACGTGCCATGTGTACGTGACGGTTGGCAATTAAGAAGGCCTGGAAGAACTATGGGACAGAAGATTCACCCCACCGGTTTCCGCCTTGCGGTCACCCGGAACTGGTCCAGCCGCTGGTACGCCAGCAACAAAGATTTCGCCGGCATGCTGGCTGAAGACATCAAGGTGCGCGAGTACCTGAAAAAGAAGCTCAAGAACGCATCCGTTTCGCGCGTGATGATCGAGCGTCCCGCCAAAAATGCACGCATCACCATCTACTCGGCTCGTCCGGGCGTAGTGATCGGCAAGAAGGGCGAAGACATCGAGAACTTGAAGCGCGAACTGAGTCGCCAACTTGGCGTCCCGGTCGCAGTGAACATCGAAGAAGTGCGCAAGCCCGAAATCGATGCCAAGCTGATCGCCGACAGCATCACTCAACAGCTCGAGAAGCGGATCATGTTCCGCCGCGCGATGAAGCGTGCGATGCAGAACGCGATGCGTCTCGGTGCCCAGGGCATCAAGATCATGTCGTCTGGTCGCCTCAACGGCATCGAAATCGCACGTTGCGAGTGGTACCGCGAAGGTCGCGTGCCGCTTCATACCTTGCGCGCCGACATCGACTACGGCACCTCGGAAGCCAAGACCACGTACGGCGTCATCGGCGTAAAGGTCTGGGTCTATAAGGGCGACACGCTGGGTCGTAACGACCTGCCAGCCGTTGAGACTCCACGCCCGGACGACGAACGTCGTCCGCGTGGTCCGCGTCGCGATGGCCGCCCGGGTGGTGACCGTCCGGGTGCCGATCGTCGTGGTCCCAGCTCCGGCCCGCGCGCCGGTGCCCGCGGCCCGATCGGTGGAAACACCGCACCGGCCGACGGAAGCGACAAGCCCGCGGAAGCGACCGGTGGTGCTCCCGCAGCACCGGGTGCAGACTCGAAACCCGCCGTTAAGCGCGTCCGCAAAGCCGCGCCAGCTGCAGCAGCTGACGGTGCCAAGACCGAGTAATCGGTCTTTCCTGGACGCGAAGGCGTCTGGGGCAGTCCTCACGGAGTAAGAAAACATGCTGCAACCTGCACGCAGAAAGTTCCGCAAGGAACAAAAGGGCCGCAACACCGGCATCGCGACACGCGGCAACGCTGTCTCGTTCGGTGATTTCGGTCTGAAGTCGATCGACCGCGGCCGCCTGACGGCCCGCCAGATCGAAGCCGCCCGTCGCGCTATTTCACGTCATGTGAAGCGCGGCGGCCGTATCTGGATTCGTGTGTTCCCTGACAAGCCGATCTCCCACAAGCCCGCAGAAGTGCGGATGGGTAACGGTAAGGGCAACCCCGAGTACTACGTCGCTGAAATTCAGCCCGGCAAGGTGATCTACGAGATCGTCGGTGTTCCCGAAGAACTCGCACGTGAAGCGTTCCGCCTGGCTGCCGCCAAGCTGCCGCTGCGCACGACCTTCGTCGCTCGCCAACTCGGCGCCTGAGGAGAACACTGATGGCAACACGTAAAAAGAAAGACGCCGCGGCCAAGCCGGTCAAGGTGTCGAAGGCCGCTACGCTGCGCGACAAGGATGTCGCGGGCCTGAAGACCGAAGTCAAGGATTTGCAAAAGGCCCATTTCGGTCTGCGCATGCAAAAAGCCACACAGCAGCTGACGAACTTGTCGACGCTGCGCGTAACACGTCGCGATATTGCGCGTGCCAAAACCATCCTTGCGCAAAAGCAGCAAGAAACATCAGCCGCGAAGTAAGGAGTGAACATGACGGAAGTTAAAAAATCCCTCAAGCGCACCTTGATCGGCAAGGTGGTCAGCGACAAGCGTGAGAAGACAGTGACGGTGCTGGTCGAGCGCCGCGTGAAGCACGAGCTCTACGGCAAGATTGTTGCCAAGACCAGCAAGTACCACGCACACGACGAAACCGGCCAGTACAAGTTGGGCGATACCATCGAAATCACCGAAAGCCGGCCGATTTCGAAGACCAAGAACTGGGTCGTGACCCGGTTGGTCGAGAAGGCTGCGGCAATCTGACTCCGACTTCGATGGCACGCGCTACGGCGCAATCAGAAACGGCCCACAATGTGGGCCGTTTTCATTTTCTGGAGTAGCTTGCATGATCAAAGTCGGTGACACCCTTCCCGCGACCACCCTGATGGAATTCTCCGAAGTGGAGGGCGAGGGCTGCAGCATTGGACCGAATCCGGTCGAGGTTGCCAAGGCCACCGCTGGCAAGACGATTGCGCTGTTCGCGCTGCCGGGTGCGTTCACCCCAACCTGCTCGGCGAAGCACGTGCCGGGCTACGTCGCACATGCCGCCGACTTCAAGGCCGCCGGTGTCGATGAGATCTGGTGCGTGAGCGTCAACGACGCATTCGTGATGGGTGCTTGGGCGCGTGACCAGAGCACCGGAACGAAGGTGCGCATGCTGGCAGACGGAAGTGGCGACTTTGCCAAGGCCACAGGACTGACGCTCGACCTCACAGGCCGGGGCATGGGCGTGCGCAGCAATCGCTATTCGGCGCTCATCAAAGACGGGAAAGTCGCAACGCTCAACGTCGAAGCACCCGGCAAGTTCGAGGTGAGTGATGCCGGCACGCTGTTGGCGCAAGCCCGCGGCTGACCCAGAATCACGTCGAGCGGCCACTTTCGCTGCCATGGCAGCCGGCTCGACATCCGATCCAAACCCGAAATTCGATCAATAAAGATCGGCTTTGAGGTAGTGCGCTCCTGCAATCGGATTGTGATAGTAGGGCGGCACCTCGACAAATCCGAGCTCTTCGTAGAGCGCGCGCGCTGACTCCATGTCGTCTAGCGTGTCGAGCAGCACGCATCCGTAGCCGGCACTGCGTGCGGCGTCGAGCATCGCTTCGGCCAACTGTCGGCCTAGCCCCAGTCCGCGAAAGCCTGGTCGCACGAACAATCGTTTCATCTCCGCCGCGTTGGCGTAATCGGTCGAATCAAGCGGCCGCAGCGCGCAGCACCCCGCCACATGCGCGCGCATGCCATTTGCGCGCTGCAGAGTCGGCGTTTGCGGCCTCGGGTGTGATGGGTTGACGTCGACCAGAGCCAGCAACAACGCACCCCGGGGCTCCGCGTAATCCCCCGGAAGCGCGACCAGCTCTTCATCAAAATTCTGGAAGCGAAGATCGATACCGAGTGCCGCTGCATATTCGCGAAACAGGGACCGTGCAGCATCGAATTCCAGCGCCCCGTCGGGCGTGACCAGCACGACCGCTGGCGTGTCGGTCAGCGGCAACGGGCGAGATACCGAAAAGCTCATGCGCTGAGCCGGAGAGGCGCGGTCATCGGGCGAAAAAATATGCCTATTGGCAAGACTGACAGATTGGCGAGTCACGCGTCAGCAAGCAACTTCTCGATCAGCTTATGCAGCGCTGCGAAGTCAGGCTCGCCGACGTAGCGCTTGACGACCTCACCACGTTTGTTCACGACGAAAGTCGTCGGCGTGAGCGCGATGTCGCCCCATGCTCTGGCGACAGCGCCGGTGTTGTCGATGGCCACCTTGAACGGCAACTTACGCGTCTCGGCATAGTTCACGACGTAGGCCGGCGGGTCGTAGCTCATGGCCACCGCCACGGTGTCATATCCCTGCGCCTTGTATTTCTCGTAGGTCGCGATCACCTTCGGCATTTCGGCGACGCAGGTTACGCAGCTCGTCGCCCAAAAATTGACCAGAGTGACCTTGCCTTTGAAATCAGCCGTGCTTTGCTTGCTGCCGTCGAGCAGAACAAACGTAGATGCAGGCGCTGCTTCGGTCCCCGTGTTCAGGTAAGCACCCGCGCCGACGGCCAAGGCAACAGCCACCGCGGCGGCGTAGACGACTTTTTTCATGGGTAACCCGAGGAAGAAGGACAGTAGGATTTTAGTTCCGAGACGCGAAAACCTGCTCGCGATGCCCGCGCAGCCGGGTCGCCAGAAGCTCCCGCGGCACATCGACGGCGGCCGTCTGCTCGATTTGGCACGATAAGCTCGGTTCAATGACTATGTATGTTGTTGGTTCGGCTCGGCGATGGTTCCCCGGCCTGCTGTTTTTGTTGCTCCTGCCCGGCTGCAGCCCTGTTTTCAACTGGCGCGACGTGACCGTGACCGACAACCTCCTCGCGCTACTCCCGTGCAAGCCCGACCGTGCGACGCGAAACCTCGAAGTGCCGGGCATCGAACGCATTTCGATCAGCATGACCGGCTGCCCGGCGGGCGATGCAACTTTTGCGATTGCGCAAGCCGAAGCCGGCAGCGCCGCGCAGGCGGCAATGTGGCTCGCCGCATGGAAGGCCTCGACGCGCGCACAGTGGCCGGATGCGCAGCTCACGGAAACAGTCGCCATGGTCGCTGGCGCCGAGGAGGCATCGGCATCCCGCTTCACCATCACACGGGCGGCGGAAGAAGCCGCCCGAAAGGCCTCAGTGCAATCCGGGAGTGCCGAAATCGTCTGGTTCACAAATGCGGTCGATGCGACTCATGTGACGGTCTATCAAGCCATGGTTCTCGGTAAGCCGTCGGCCGCCGATGCGACTGCCACGTTCTTCGAGGGCGTGCGCCTCTCGGCACGTCGCAGCCCCGCATAATCGTCGACCTGCATCGCCTCCATCCATGAACAGTATTTTCATCATTGCCCACTCCCCGCTCGCACAGGCGCTGCGGCAGTGCGCGCTGCATGTGTTTCCCGATTGCGAGAACGTCATCGTTGCACTCGACGTGTTGCCCAACGTATCGCCGGAAGAAACACTTGCCGCTGGGCGCATCACTCTGGCCCAGATGTTGAATCCGCCGCGCTCGCAGGTGCTCGTGCTGGCAGATGTGTTCGGCGCGACGCCGTGCAACGTGGCGCAAAAGCTTGTCGACGGCGTGCGATCGCGGCTCGTGGCCGGCGTCAATTTGCCGATGCTGTTGCGCGCCGTCACCTACCGGCACGAAACGCTCGATGCGCTGGTTCAGCGTGCAATCACAGGCGGCACCGCCGGCGTGATGCAAGTCGCAGTGTCGGCCCCCCAAAACCAGGCGAGAAGAAAACCAAGTGATCAAGACATCCGTGACCATCAGCAATAAGCTGGGCTTGCACGCACGCGCGTCGGCCAAGCTCACCAAGCTCGCCGGCAGCTATCCGTGCGAGGTCTGGCTCGCGCGTGGCGACCGCCGCGTCAATGCCAAAAGCATCATGGGCGTGATGATGCTGGCGGCCGGAATCGGCGTGTCGATCAATCTCGAAACCGATGGCGAGCGCGAGCAGGAAGCGATGGACGCGCTGGTGGCGCTGATGAACGACAAGTTCGGCGAAGGCGAGTGAGACCCTTGCCATGACCTTCGCGGTTCACGGTCTGCCGGTTGCCCGTGGCATTGCCATCGGGCGCGCGGTGCTGGTGGTGTCGAGCCGCATCGACGTGGCCCACTACTTCATCAAGCCGGCGGAGATCGAGTCCGAGATCGAGCGGGTGCGTACGGCGCGCAACGCGGTGTCCGAAGAGCTCACCAAGCTGCAAGCCAGCGTCGCGCTGATGGGCCCTAACGACGCGCCGCACGAACTGGTGGCGTTGCTCGAAGTGCACCAGATGCTGTTGCAAGACGAGGCCCTCACCAACGGCGTCAAGCACTGGATCACCGAGCGGCTCTACAACGCCGAATGGGCACTGACCACGCAGCTCGAAGTCATCGCGCGCCAGTTCGACGAGATGGAAGACGAGTACCTGCGAGAGCGCAAGGCCGACCTTGAGCAGGTGGTCGAACGCATGCTGCATCGCATGAAGGGAACCGCCGCGGTGCTCGCACCGACGCCGCCGCGCCGCAAGCGTCCCGCCGGGGCTGAAGACGACGATCTCACTGTCAACGACACCATCGACGTGCCGCTGGTGCTCATCGCGCACGATCTGTCGCCGGCCGACATGCTGCAGTTCAAGAAGAGCGTGTTCGCGGGTTTCGTCACCGATGTCGGCGGCCGCACTTCGCACACAGCGATCGTGGCGCGCAGCATGGACATTCCGGCGGTCGTCGGCGCGCGTACCGCCAGCCAACTGGTGCGGCAGGACGACTGGGTCATCATCGATGGCGATGCGGGTGTGGTCATCGTCGACCCGTCGCCGATCATCCTGGCTGAGTATGGTTTCAAGCAGCGCCAGGGCGACCTGGAACGCGGCCGACTGGCACGGCTGCGGCACAAGCCGGCGGTCACGCTCGACGGCCAGCGTGTCGATCTGCTCGCCAACATCGAGATGCCCGAAGACACGGCCGGTGCGGTCAAGGCCGGCGCCGTCGGCGTCGGGCTGTTTCGCAGCGAATTCCTCTTCATGGGCCGCGAGTCGCAGCGCCAGACCCGGTTGCCCGACGAAGAAGAGCAGTACCAGGCGTACAAGCGCGCGGTCGAGGGCATGCAGGGAATGCCGGTGACGATCCGCACCATCGACATCGGTGCCGACAAGCCTCTAGACAGCAAGGCCAGCAAGCAGGAGCACCTGAACCCGGCGCTCGGTTTGCGCGCGATCCGCTGGAGCCTGGCCGACCCCGCCATGTTCCTGACCCAGCTGCGCGCCATTCTGCGGGCGGCAGCGCATGGCGCAATCCACCTGCTGATTCCAATGCTGGCGCACGCGAGCGAGATTCGCCAGACCTTGTCGTTGATCGATTTCGCGCGGGCCGAACTCGACAACAAGGGCATGGTGTACGGCGCGGTGAAGCTCGGCGCGATGATCGAAATCCCCGCTGCGGCGCTCACGTTGAAGCTGTTCCTGAAGCACTTCGATTTTCTGTCGATCGGCACCAACGACCTGATCCAGTACACGCTGGCCATCGACCGCGCTGACGAGGCCGTCGCCCACTTGTACGACCCCGCGCACCCGGCCGTGCTCAAGCTCGTCGCCGACACCATCGCGGAATGCCGTCGGCAAGGCAAGGGCGTCAGCGTCTGCGGCGAAATGGCAGGCGACGTGACTTTCACCCGGTTGCTGCTGGGCCTGGGCCTGCGCAGTTTTTCGATGCACCCGTCGCAGATCCTCGCGGTCAAGCAAGAGGTGTTGCGCGCCGACGCCGGCAAGCTCGAGCCGTGGGCGCAGCGCGTGCTGGAGGCCGACGACCCGGCCCTGGCGATGACGTTGCCGATCTAGAACCTGTCGGATTTCTTCGGGGGCAGCAACGGAAGCTGCATCGCGTCGTCCACGCTCCACGGCGCATAGGCTGCCGCAGGCAAATCGGCCGACCTCACTTGTCCCAGCAAGTCCCGCACCGTGTCCTTGACCCGCGCCAGCACGAGCTGCGAACCGCGCTGCCGCGTCCATTGCGCGAAGTCGCACAGCGCCTCGATGCTGGTCGCATCGAGATCGGGCGACTCTTCCAGGCTGAGCACAATGCGCCGCAACGTCGTGGTTGCTTCCACGCGCGTGCGAAGAGTGGCGAACACGCCGTCGGCGTTGCCGAAAAACAGCGGCACATCGGGTCGGGCGATGAGCACGCCGGGCGTTGCCACGGCTTCGGGGTGCCGCGCCGTATCGACATAGTCGTGCCCGCCGTCCAGCCGGCCGAGCCAGCTGACACCGGCGCGCGACATGCCGCGCAAGAGCATCAGCAGACTGAGGCCGATCGCGGCCAGCAGGCCGTCCAGCACGCCGAGCAGCAGCACCGCTGCCACCGCCACCAGGGCAATCAGCCGGTCCCGGCGCCAGACGAAGAGCGGGCGCAGCGCCGCCGGGTTGAGCGAGTGACTGACGGCGTTGATCACGATCGCAGCCAGCAGTGGCTCGGGCGTGTGCGCGATCCATGGCAGCAGGGTCAGGACCGCGATCAGCACCACGGCGCCGGCCACCAGCCCGGCGGCGCGGCTCTGTGCGCCGGCCGATTCGTTGGCCGAGGTGGCCGAGTAGCCCGCGCCTACCGGCATGCCGTGGAACAGCGCGGATGCGATGTTGGCGACGCCGAGCGCAAACAGATCGCGATTCGCCGAGACGTTGTCGCCATGACGCAGCGCGAACGTGCGAATCGACCCGTACGACTCGGCATACAGGATCAACGCCATCGCGAAAGCGAGCTCCCCCAGCCGCAGCCAGTCGGCGCGCGCGAGCTGCGGCATCCCGGGGCTGGAAAAGTCCAGCGTGAACGTCCCGACCGGTGCCACGTTCCAGGCCTTGCAATAGCCGCCGACATCGAGCGCAATGCCGATGGCGATCACCAGCAGTGCCGCGGGTACCGCACGCCAGCGCCCCAGCCCGCGCAGCAGGGCCAGCGCCACCAGTGCCATGGCGCCACCCGCCCAGTTCCAGTGCGACCAGCCCGCCAGGAGCTCCCAGCCGAAGCGCAGAAAGTCGGTGTGCATCGGATGCACACCGAGCACCTTTGGCATCTGCTTGACCACGATGGTGATCGCGAGCCCCAGGGCAAAGCCACGCAGCACCGGCTTGGCGATCAGGCTCGACACCGCGCCCAGCCGCGCCAGCCCCGCGATGATGAAGAACACGCCTGTCAGCAGCACGATGCCGGCACCCAGCGCCACGCGCAAGGCCGCATCCGTGCCGGCGAGCGATCCGGTCGCGGCCAGCAGCACCGCGGCCGACGAGGAGGTTGCCGAAACAATTGCAAAGCGGCTGTTGCCGAGGAGGCCGTACACCAGCAGGCCGGCGAACAGCGCGAGTACGCCGCTCTGGGGTGGAAGGCCCGCGATGCTGGAATAGGCCACGGCCTCGGGCAGCAGCAGACCTGCGATCGAAAGCCCTGCCACCAGGTCGGCGACAGCCGGCAGGCCGCGCCGGGCGATCACTCCGCCGACACCGGGGCAGTGCCACCCAGACCGCTGCTGACCGCCGACAAGCTCGCGCTGACGCCGGTCCAGCCCGGCAGGTAGCGCGCGCCCGGGCCCCGCGCCAGCGCGACCGCCTGCTGCAGTGCCTCGACCGGCAGCGCCTGGGTACGGGACTTTTCCAGCGTCCGGCGGGGGATCAACGGGCGGAAGAAGTCGGCCCATAGAAATTCGGCAAACGGCGCCGCATCCTTGGCATAGCCGCCGGCGGACCGAACGAAGCCCGCAAGGCTGCGATAGGGGTCGTCATGCAGCTTCGAGATTTGGGACGGAATGGCCTCGTAGTCCTGTCGCTTGCCTTTTGCGTCGTACGGATGCGCCCAGCGATGGAATTCCATCAAACGCCAAAAGGCCTCGCCACGGATGGCCGACAGGTCGTCCAGTTGCATGACCCACACGGTGCCGACATCTTCCTGGTGCAGCGCCATGCCCAGATGGTGGTGGTCGACGATGTAGTAGCGCCCTTCGGGACCCTTCACCGCTGGGAACCAGTGCGCGGCGAGCGTGTGCTTGCGCGCCTTCCGCTTGAGGCCGGCCCACTGCTCCCGCTTGACTGCCACTTCCGCAGCGCCGACGGTGATCTGTGTGGGGTGCAGGTCGGCAAGCGCGACGGCGATGAGGTGTTGTTGGTGTGTGGACATGTTGATGGTCATGGTGCCGCAGCTTTGCTGAGCAGCGCCTGAGGCATCGGTCGACATAAAACGAAACACGCCGATACCGCCGCGAAAGGACTTCGGGGCGCGCCAAAAGCACCATCGGACTTCCCCTTTTCCACACTCAAGGAAGTCTCATGAAACCCTGGATCAAACGTTCACTCTTCGGCTTTGCCGGTGCCGCCATCGTGGCGGGAAGTCTCGGCGGCTGCGCCGCGCATCGCTGGGGCGGCGGCGACCCTGCGGAGTTCCGCGCCAAGATGGTCGAGCGCATTGGCGGCAAGCTCGACCTCGATACCGTACAAAAGCAGAAGCTCGCCACGCTCGCCGACAAGCTGGGCGCACAGCGCGCCGCCATGCGCGACGCGGGCGGTGCCGGTGGCACGCGTACCCAGTTCCAGTCGCTCTTCGCGGGCAACAAGCTCGACCAGTCCGCTGCATCAAAGATGGTCGACGAAAAGACGGCGGCGGTACGCACTGGCAGCCCGGACATCATCGTGGCCGCTGCCGATTTCTTCGACAACCTGAACCCCGCCCAGCAAGCCAAGGTGCGTGAGTTCATGCAACGCGGCGGTCGCCGCTGGAGAAGCTGAGACCTGCGCCCCGGCTTCGCTTGGCGCCGGGGCACTCATCCACAATCCGACCATGCCGCGCATCCTTCTGATCGACGACGACGAGCACCTGGGCGCGCCGCTCGCGAGTTACTTCGCGCGCTTCGACTGCACGCTCGACAGCGCCACGCGGCCGAGCGAAGGCCTCGCCAAGTTGCGCGCCACGCACTACGACGCCGCCATCCTCGATGTCATGCTGCCCGAGATGGACGGCTTTGCGCTGTGTCGCGAAATCCGCAAGGAAAGCGATATCCCGATCGTCATGCTGACGGCGCGCGGAGAGGTGATGGACCGCGTGGTCGGCCTCGAGCTTGGCGCCGACGACTACGTGCCCAAACCCTTCGAGCCGCGTGAGCTGGTCGCGCGCGTGCAAACCATCCTGCGGCGTCAACGCGCGGCAGCGCCCATGCCGACAACCCATGTATCGCGCCTCGTGTTCGAAGGCCTCGCCATCGATCTCGACAAGCGCGAAGTGCTGCGACAAGGCCGCGCCGTCGAACTGACAGGCACCGAATTCGATCTGCTCGCGTTGCTGGCGTCCGAGCCCGGCAAGGTCTTCAGCCGCGACGACATCCTCAACAGGCTGCGAGGCCACGAGGCCGAGCTCTTCACGCGCGCGGTCGACATCGTGGTGAGTCGCCTGCGCAAGAAGCTGGAGCCGCTCGACTGCATCAAGACCCTGCGCAACGCCGGCTACGCGCTGGCGGTCGGGCGATGAATCGCGCCGGGCACCTGGAGCGACGACGCTGGCGGCATCGCTGGCGTCACTCGTTACGCGCGCGCCTGCTCACCGTCTTTCTGCTGCTCGCCTTTGCAATGACGGCCGTCTTCATCGTCGGCATGCAGAGCACCTTTGCCAGCGGCTGGCGCGAAGCCGGCGTGCCGCTGGTGTCCGACTACGCGAACCGGCTGGCGGCCGAGATCGGCTCGCCGCCCGACGTGTCGCGGGCCGAGGCATTGGCTGCACGCCTGCCGCTCGCGATCCGCATTCAGGGGCCGACGGTCAACTGGGAATCGCATCCCGATCGCACCGAGCGCCGCGGCTTCGATTCACGCGCCGGCGAGATGCTCAGCCGCACCACCGTCGATGGTCACCGCATCAGCTTCGGCATAGGCACCTTGCCGTGGCAACGCGGGCCGCATCGTTTCGGTTGGGTCACGCTGGCCCTGCTGCTGTTGTCGATCGTGTTCGCCTACGGCTACGTGCGGCGACTGCTGCGCCCGCTCGACGACATCCGCGCCGGCGCCGAACGCTTCGGTGCCGGCGACTTCGACAAGCCGATTCCGCTGCGTCGCAAGGACGAGCTGGGCGACCTGGCGCGGCGCATCAACACGATGGCGCACGATATCCGCGGCATGCTCGATGCCAAGCGCGCGCTGCTGCTGGCGCTGAGCCACGAGCTGCGCTCGCCGTTGACCCGTGCGCGGCTGAACGCCGAGTTGCTGCCGGCGACGACCGAAGGGCTGCCCGAGCGCGATGCGCTGCTGCGCGACCTGAACGAGATGCGTGACCTCATCAGCGACCTGCTCGAAAGCGAACGGCTCGCGAATCCTCATGCCGCACTGCAACGCGAGCCGGTCGACCTTGCGGCGCTGGTGCGCGAAACCGTGGCAGAGATGCCGCACGCCGCTGCGGTCACCCTCTGTCTGGCGACCGATCTGGTGCCACGCCAACTCGACCGCACGCGCGTGCGACTGCTGGTTCGCAACCTGCTCGACAACGCCTTGCACTACGGCGTGGATGCAGCAGAGCCTCCGCGCGTGTCACTGCGCGCTGCCGAGAAAGGTGCGGGCGTCGTGCTGCAAGTGCGCGACTTCGGCCCCGGCGTCGACGAGGCGCAACTGGCGCACTTAACCGAACCTTTCTACCGGACGGATAGCGCGCGCCAGCGAACCACCGGCGGCGTCGGACTCGGCATGTATTTGTGCCGCCTCGTGGCAGAGGCTCATGGCGGCAGCTTCCAGGTGCACAACGCTCAGCCGGGATTGCAGGTCGACGTGCGGCTCGATTGATCGATCGCCGCCAGCGGCGGCGCGGCTCGCCACGGAAAGCCGAATTCAGTGCCGCCTCTTTGTCGCCTGCGCTACCGCCGCGGCCGCGGCGCGCGACTAGCATTCCGGCTCATCACAACGAAGGAGACAACACCATGACCGCTCTCGTCAACCACCAGGTTCGCCTTGCCAAACGCCCCGACGCCGCTGCCACGCGCGAGCATTGGAGCTTTACCGACGAGCCGGTCGGCGAGCCGGCCGACGGCGGCGTGCTGGTCAAGACCTTGTCGCTGTCGCTCGACCCCGCCATGCGCGGCTGGCTCAACGACGCCAGGAGCTACATCCCACCGGTCGCCATCGGCGAGGTGATGCGGGCCGGCGGTATCGGCAGGATCATCGCTTCGAAGAATCCGGCCTTCGCGGTCGGCGACACGGTCTACGGCACGCTCGGCGTGCAGGAGTACATCGTGATTGCGCAAGACGAGTTGAAGCGCAATGGCTTGGTCAAGATCGATCTCCGCGCCGGCAGCATCGGCCAGTGGCTCAACGTGCTCGGCATGCCGGGCATGACCGGCTACTTCGGCCTGATGGACGTGGGTCAGCCGAAGGAGGGCGAGACCGTCGTCGTCTCCGGCGCTGCCGGCGCGGTCGGACAGACCGTCGGCCAGCTCGCGAAGATCAAGGGTTGCCGCGTGGTTGGTATCGCCGGCGGCGAGGCCAAGTGCAAATGGGTGGTCGAAGAGTTGGGCTTCGACGCCTGCATCGACTACAAAGCTGGCGAGGGCGCGGTGCGCGCGGGCCTGAAAGAGCATTGCCCCAAGGGCGTGGACATCTACTTCGACAACGTCGGGGGCGAGATCCTCGACGCGGTCTTGGCCAAGCTCGCACGCAAGGCGCGCGTCATCATTTGCGGCGCCATCAGCCAGTACAACAACGCCAACAGCATGCCCGCTGCTGGCCCTCGCAACTACCTGAGCCTGCTGGTGAATCGCGCGCGCATGGAAGGCATCGTGGTCTTCGACTACGCCGACCGTTACCCGATCGCGATCAAGGAATTGGCCGGCTACCTGAAAGACGGTCGTATGAAGAGCAAGGAAGACGTGGTCAAGGGCATCGAGACTTTCCCCGAGTCGCTCAACAAGCTTTTTGCCGGCGAGAACTTCGGCAAGCTGGTGCTCGAAGTCGCGACCGACTGAGGCTGTCCGATCGAGGCAATTTTTGCCGTGTCGTCACGGTAAACACCCATGAAGAATCGGGCCCGGCATAGGACACTAAGCCGGGCTTTTTATCGATCACTGTTCGGAGACATGCATGAAGAAAATTTTGGCGAGCTGCCTGCTGGCACTGCCTTTGCTCGCCGCGTCGGGCGCCATGGCGCAAGCGCAAACCTTTCCCTCCAAGCCGATCCGCTGGGTCGTGCCTTACGCGGCCGGCGGCGGCTCCGACTTTCTGGCGCGCTCCATCAGCCAGGTGATGTCGACGCAGATTGGTCAGTCGATCCTGGTCGACAACAAGCCGGGCGGCAACACAGCGATCGGCGCTTCGGAAGTGGCACGCGCGGCGCCCGACGGCTACACGGTGCTGTCCGCCGACAACGGCACGCTGGTCTACAACCCGGTGCTCTACAAGACGCTGAGCTACAGCCCGACCAAAGACCTGGCGCCCGTCACGTTGATGGGTCGCTTCCCAATGATCCTGGTGGTCGGTCCGGGCATCTCGGTCAAAGACGCCAAGGACTTCATCGCGCAGGCCAAGGCCAAGCCCGGCGGGCTCAACTACGCATCGGCCGGCGCCGGCAGTCCGCACCATCTCGCGATGGAATTGCTCAAGTCGGAAGCCGGCCTCTTCATGGTCCACGCGCCGTACCGCGGTGCCGCGCCGGCGCTTGCCGATGTGGCCGGTGGACAGGTGCCGGCGATGATGGTCGACCTGGCGGCCGGTGCCGGCTTCATCAAGGGCGGCAAGGTCAAGGCGTTGGCGGTGGCCAACGCAACGCGCCTGCCGCAGTTGCCTGACGTGCCGACCTTCGCGGAGCTGGGCTACAAGAACGTCGAGGCCGCTGCGCTGGTCGGGATGGTGGTGCCCGCCGCGACACCGCCCGAGGTGATCGCTGCGCTCAACAAGCAGGTGGTCGCGGCCATCAACGACCCCGCAGTGCACAAGCGGCTCGAAGACTTCGGCGTGGAGCCGGTCGGCAACACGCCGGCACAGTTCGCCGAGCTGCTCAGAACGGAAACCGTGCGCTGGCAAAAGCTGATCCGCGACCTGAAAATCACGCTGGATTGATGAGCACGCTCGAACCCCCGGTCCGCGGTGCGGGCTGCCCGGTGGCGCACGGGCCGTTGTCTGCGGAGCGCACGCCCACCGGTTGCCCGGTGAGTCAGCGCGCGGCCGACTTCGATCCGTTCGAAGACGGCTACCAGCAAGACCCGCCGGAGTACGTGCGCTGGGCGCGTGAGCAAGAGCCGATCTTCTGGAGCCCCAAGCTCGGCTACTGGGTCGTCACGCGCTACGACGACATCAAGGCGATCTTTCGGGACAACATCACTTTCAGCCCGTCGATCGCGCTCGAAAAGATCACCCCGACCGGCGACGAAGCCAATGCGGTGCTGGCGTCTTACGGCTTCGCGCTGAACCGCACGCTGGTCAACGAAGACGAGCCCGCGCACATGCCGCGGCGCCGCGCGCTGATGCACTCGTTCACGCCTGAAGAACTGAAGCACCACGAGCCGATGGTGCGGCAACTTGCGCGTGAGTACGTCGATCGTTTCATCGACGACGGCAAGGCCGACCTGGTCGACCAGATGCTGTGGGAAATCCCGCTGACCGTGGCACTTCACTTCCTCGGCGTACCCGAAGAAGACATGGACACGCTGCGCAAGTACTCGATCGCGCACACCGTCAACACTTGGGGCCGGCCCAAGCCCGAAGAGCAGGTGGCGGTGGCCCACGCGGTCGGCAACTTCTGGCAGTTCGCTGGCAAAGTGCTCGACAAGATGCGCCAGGATCTCGATGGCCCCGGTGCCGCGGAAAGTGGTGGATGGATGCAATACGGTTTGCGCAAGCAACGCGAGCTGCCCGATGTCGTCACCGATTCGTACCTGCACTCGATGATGATGGCCGGCATCGTGGCCGCGCACGAAACCACGGCCAATGCGTCTGCCAATGCGATGAAGCTGCTGCTGCAGCATCCGGATGCGTGGCGCGAAGTGTGTGAAGACGCGAGCCTGATTCCTAATGCGGTCGAAGAGTGCCTGCGTCACAACGGATCGGTCGCGGCCTGGCGCCGCATGGTCACGAAAGATTCGCGCATTGACGGCGTCGATCTGCCGACGGGCTCCAAGCTGCTCATCGTGACCTCGTCGGCCAACCACGACGAGGCGCACTTCGCCGATGGCGATCTGTTCGACATCCGGCGCGACAACGCGAGCGACCATCTCACCTTCGGCTATGGCTCGCACCAGTGCATGGGCAAGAACCTGGCGCGCATGGAGATGCAGATTTTTCTGGAGGAGTTCAGTCGGCGCCTGCCGCACATGCGTCTCGCGCCGCAACAGTTCAGCTATGTGCCCAACACGTCGTTTCGCGGGCCCGAGCATTTGTGGGTCGAGTGGGACCCGTTGCACAACCCCGAGCGCGCACATCCCGCGTTGCGTCGTCCGAAAGGCGTCGAGCCGTTGCGACTAGGTGAACCGTCGAAGGGAGCGATCACTCGGCCGGTGGTGGTCGAGAGCGTCACGCCGGTGGCCGAAGGCATCGTCAAGCTGCGCGTGGTCGCACCCGATGGACGACCCATGCCGCGTTGGGCGCCGGGTTCGCACATCGACATCGAATGCGGACATCCCGATGTGTCGCGCCAGTACTCGCTGTGCGGCGATCCTGCAGATACGAGCGCGTTGGAGATCGCGGTGCTGCGTGACCCCGAGAGCCGCGGTGGATCGAGCTGGGTCCATACGTCGATTCAGGTCGGCGACAAGCTCAAGATTCGCGGCCCGCGCAATCACTTTCATCTCGACGAGTCCGCGCGCAAGCTCATCTTCATCGCGGGGGGCATCGGCATCACCCCGGTCAGTGCGATGGCGCGACGCGCCAAGGAACTCGGCATCGACTACGAGCTGCACTACAGCGGTCGGCGCCGCGCCACGATGGCATTTCTGGATGCGTTGCGCACGTTGCATGGAGACCGGTTGAAGGTCTACGCGCAGGACGAAGGCCGGCGCAACGATCTGGCGGCGCTGCTCGCCACACCCGAAATGGGCACGCAGGTCTACGCATGCGGTCCGCTGCGGATGCTGCAAGCGCTCGAAGCGCATTGCGCCGCGTGGCCCGAAGACACGCTGCACATCGAGCATTTCGAATCGACCTTGCGCACGCTCGACCCGTCACGCGAGCGTGCCTTCGATGTCGAGTTGAAAGACTCCGGCATCGTCGTGCATGTGGCCGCGGACCAGACGGTGCTGTCGGCCCTGCGCGCTGCCAACATCGACGTGCAGAGCGATTGCGAAGAAGGCCTGTGCGGCTCGTGCGAAGTGCGCGTGCTGTCAGGCAAGGTGGATCATCGCGACGTGGTGCTCACGCGCGCCGAGCGCGAGGCCGGTGTGAAGATGATGACCTGCTGCTCGCGTGCGTGCGGTGATCGACTGGTACTCGAGCTTTGACGCTTGCTCACCGCTGAGCACCTCGAATCGAGTCAGGTCACATACTGCGCCTCGCCATTACCGAACGACCAGTTCTCCTTGCGCACCTCGACAAGATTGATGAAGACGTCCTCGCGTCGCATGCCGAGTCGTTCGTGCAGCCCATCGACGATGGCCTTGTAGAAGGTTTGCTTCTGCTCGACCGTGCGCCCTTCGTTCAGCGTGATCTGGATCAGCACGCAGTCGGCGGTGCGCTGGATGCCCAGGTAGGTCTTGTCGACGATGAGGTCGTCCGGCGCGTGCTCGGTGATGATCTGGAATCGATCGTCCTTCGGCACGTTGATGGTCGCGATCATCGCGTTGTAGATGACGTCGCCGATGGTCTGGCGCTGCGCGACCGATTTGCCGCGTGCGAGGTCGATGCGAACGAGGGGCATGAGGATCTCCTTGGGGTCAATTGGGGTTGTGCCTTGGATCAAGATACTGCCTTGGCGAGCCGAATGCCACTGAATCGATAGCGAGCAGAGCCTATGCGGCTGGTGCGCGACCCGCGCGACCGCTTGCGCGCGAACCCATGAGCGCGGCGGCGATGATGAGCGCGGCCGCCAGCGCGATCGACCATGTGAGCGGGCGACCCGTCACCAGCAGGAGCAAAGCCGTCGAGGCCAGCGGTGTGAGGTAGCTCAGGATGCCGATCTGCCGCGCGTCGCCGCGCTTGAGCGCCATGTCCCAGACAAAGAAAGCCGCACCGAGTGGGCCGAGGCCGCACAGCACGATCAGCATCCAGTCCTTGCCGACGAGCGTTGCCGATGGTTCCAGCAGCGCATGACACACCAGAGCGAGCGCGCCCGACACGAGGCCGAACAGGCCGATGGCCGACGTCGGAAAGGCGGCGACCCGCTTGGTCCACAGCGAATAGCTGGCCCAGATAAGGGCCGATCCGAGCGCCGGAACGAAGCCCCAGTACTCGGTCACTGCAGACGGTGCCGTGCCGCTGCGTGCGCCGAGGATGGCAACGGCGGCACCCACGAAGCCGAGCAGTGCAGCGACGATGTGCAACGGCCGCAACGACACGCCCGGCAGCAGCAACGGTGCCAGCACCACCATGAACAACGGCCACAGGTAGTTCACCAGATTGGCCTCGATCGTTGGCGCGTGACGCAGTGCGATGAACAGCAGAAAGTGAAAGCCGAAGAGGCCGTAGATGCCGAGCGCGAGCGTCGTCTTCGGCACCTTCCAGGCCGCGCGGTCGCGCAGCACCAGTGGCCAGCTCGGCATGCTTCCGATGATGAGCGCGAGTCCCGTCAGGAGAAAAGGCGGAACGTGCGACAGCGCGCTACCGAGCGAAGCGAGCGTGGCCCAGATGGCGATGGCGGTGAGAGCGTAGAGAGTCGAAGACATGGCGCGCGAGCTTAGAGCACGTGCCGCGGGCGTCGATGCGCGGGCCTCGGTAGCGCATCGATATGCCCGGAAGACTTAACGCACCCGCTCGCGCAACTCGCGCTTCAGCACCTTGCCGATCGCACTGCGCGGCAGCTCGTCGATCCAATGCAAGGCCGACAGTCGCTGCGTCTTGCCGAGCTGCGCATTGGTCCATTGTAAGAGCGTGTCCTCCGGCGTGTCGTCGCCCGCGCGGCGTACCACGAACGCCACCGGCGTTTCGCCCCATTGTTCGGACGGAACACCGACCACGGCAACATCCGCGACGGCCGGATGCGCGCGCACCACGGCCTCGAGATCACTCGGGTAGATGTTGAAGCCGCCGCTGATCACCAAGTCCTTCTTTCGGTCGAACAGCGTGAGAAAGCCGTCGGCATCGAAGCGACCGACATCGCCGGTGCGGATGAACCGTTTGCCTGTTGCATCGAACCATTCGGCCTCGCGCGTCTTCTCGGGCTGACGGTGGTAGCCGGTCATCATGCCGGCCGAACTGCCGACGACCTCGCCATCGGCGCCCGGTGCGACCTCGCGGCCGTCTTCATCGATAAGGCGAATGTCGCTGCCTTCGGCCGCCTGCCCGACAGTGTGCAGTTTGGTCGGGTGCAGGTGCGCCTCGAGGATGCAGGTGCCGCCGCCTTCGGTCATGCCATAGAACTCGATCAGCCCGCCGGGCCAGCGCGCGAGCACGTCGGCCTTGAGGGCGGCACCGAACGGTGCGCTGGTGCTGAACTTGGCACGAAACGATGACAGGTCGTGGTCGCCGAAGGCCAAATTCGCCATCAGGCGCTGGTACTGAACCGGCACGAGCATCGTGTGCGTGACGCGATGCTGCTCGGCCAGTGTCAGGTAGCCGACCGCATCGAACTTTGGCATCAGGATCACGCAGCCGCCGAACGCCAGCGTCGGAAAAAAAACGACCAACGTGGTGTTGGAGTACAGCGGTGTCGAGAGCAGCGTGACGGTGTCGCGGCCGTAGCCGTATTTGGCGCCACGCTGAACGTGCGCCCAGCGCATGCCGTGACCTTGCACGATGCCTTTGGGCTCGCCGGTGGTGCCCGATGAATAGATGATGTTGAAAGGCCACGACGGCTGCACCGCGACCGCGGCGGGCCGGGCGCCGACGGGCATCAGCCAGTCATCGAATGTGCGGCCGGCGTTCGAGCCGTCAAGCGTGATGCGGGTCGGCGTGGTTGCGTTGCCGGTGCCGTCGGCAGTCGATGCATCGATGAACAGCAGGCGCGCTTCGGCGTCTTGCATCATTCGGGCCAGGCTGGTGGAAGTCGATCCGGGCGCCAGCGGTGCCACGGCGACTCCGGCACGCAACGCGCCCAGAAACACGGCTGCGTACGGCACCGAAGCCGCTGCGCAAATTGCGATAGCGTCACCGGCGCCCAGACCGTCGCGCTGCAGGCTCGCCGCAATGCGGTCCATCAGCGCGTCGAGTTCGGCGTAGTTCAGCTTGGTGCCGGCATCGCGCAAAGCGGTTCGCTCGGGGTTTTGCCGCGCGTGGAGCGCGATGAGGTCGGCAATCGCGCCGAAAGCGCGATCGATGGCGGTCTGGAAGGTGTCCATCAGGGTTTGTTCTCGCCGGAAATTGAGTGGTGGACGAAGGTAAAGCTCGGTTGAAGCTGTGTATCAGGGATTACCGGGAGGTTGCAGCCGTCAACCCGGGTCGAGGGCAGGGCGTTGTCTGATCATGACGAATACTTTCAACACGATCCCAATGATCAACGTGGTTCGCGCAGACGACAAGCGTTCAGGCCCGCCCACGCGACAGCCGCAGCCCCGCCGGTCCAGCTCTCATTGAGTCTTTCTTGACCGGAAGCAAGCGTTTGGTGCGCCGGGACCGGTTTACGTCAAGCCGCCAACCATTTCGGAAGCACCACCCTACGTGAGCCCCTGGCATTACTTCGTCTGGTTGCAGCATCCGCGCTATGGTTGTAACTGGCATCGACCATATGGCTGGCGTTGCGGCTGACGCTAACGCTTCAGGCTCGCTTAAAAGCCCGCGGCGTGCGCCTGCTGGTCGGCGTGGTAGCTGCTGCGCACCATCGCACCCACTGCGGCATGGCTGAAACCCATCTTGTAGGCCTCTTCTTCGAACATCTTGAAGGTGTCCGGGTGCACATAGCGGCGCACCGGCAGGTGTGAGGTCGATGGCGACAGGTACTGGCCAATGGTCAGCATGTCGATCTCGTTGTCGCGCATGTCGCGCATCACTTGCAAAATTTCTTCGTCGGTCTCGCCCAGGCCGACCATGATGCCGCTCTTGGTCGGTACTTTCGGATGCAACGCCTTGAACTTCTTCAGCAGGTTCAAGCTGAACTGGTAGTCGCTGCCGGGGCGTGCTTCCTTGTACAAACGCGGCGCGGTTTCCAGGTTGTGGTTCATCACGTCCGGCGGCGCGAGCTTCAAAATCTCCAGCGCGCGGTCGTCGCGGCCCCGGAAGTCGGGCACCAGGATTTCGATCTGCGTCATCGGCGAGAGTTCGCGGATGTTGCGGATGCAGTCGACGAAGTGCTGGCTGCCACCATCGCGCAAATCGTCCCTGTCGACGCTGGTGATCACCACGTACTTCAACTTCAGCTTGGCGATGGTCTTCGCCAAATTGAGCGGCTCGTCCTTGTCGAGGGGGTCGGGTCGTCCGTGGCCGACATCGCAGAACGGGCAGCGCCGCGTGCACTTGTCGCCCATGATCATGAAGGTCGCGGTGCCGTTGCCGAAGCATTCGCCGATGTTCGGGCACGACGCTTCTTCGCACACCGTGTGCAGATTGCTTTCCCGCAGGATCTGCTTGATCTCGTAGAAGCGCGTTGTCGGCGAACCGGCGCGCACCCGAATCCACTCCGGCTTCTTCAGCACCTCCCCCTGGATTACCTTGACCGGAATGCGCGACAGCTTGGCCGCGGCCTTCTGCTTGGCAAGAGGGTTGTAGGTTTCCTGGCTCTGGATGTCGCGGACGACTTCGGTGGTGCTCATATCGGACTGCTAGGGCGGGATCAGGGTGCAAGGGCGGTGATGAGCTTCTGGCTCAACACCCGGGCAGCGTCGTCCCAAGTGGTTTGGACACCAATTGTAGAAAGGTCGACTGTTTTCAGCCCCGCATAGCCGCAAGGGTTGATGCGCGAGAAGGGTTCGAGGTCCATCGCGACGTTGAGCGCAACACCGTGGTACGTGCAATGGCGGCTGACTTTGATGCCGAGCGCGGCGATCTTGCCGAGGCCGGCGAAGGTATCGATCGGCAGTGCACCCGCGGATGTGCTGGCTAACATTCCCATCGATGCAGGCATTGCCGATGAGGCCAGCCGCGCATGCGAAAACGGATCGTCCAGCCGAACGTAAATACCCGGCGCGCCAACGATGCGATGCCCTGTCACGCCGAAATGCGCCAACGTGCGGAGCACCGATTCTTCAATGCGATAGACGTACTCTTTGACGTAGTAGCCAGCGCGGCGCAGATCGAGCAATGGGTAGGCGACGACCTGGCCCGGTCCGTGATAGGTCACCTGACCGCCGCGGTCGGATTGCACGATCGGGATGTCGCCGGCGTCGAGGATATGGTCCCGCTTGCCCGCGAGACCCTGCGTGAAAACCGCGTCGTGTTCGCACAGCCACAGCATGTCGGGAGTTTCTGCGGTGCGTTCCTGCGTGAAATTTTTCATCTCGGCGAAGGTCGCTGCGTAGTCGGCAGGGCCAAGCAACTGCACTTCGATCGGCATCGGCTCTTGCGGTGCGTCGATGTGTGGCGAAGTCGCCGGAGCGGTCATTTCGCCTCCGCCCCTGCGTGCAGCGTGGGCGTCGCGGGCGTCGCACAGCGAAGTTGTCTTCGGTGCTCCAGCGAACGCGAAAGCCTCAAAGAACGACCTTGACTGAAGGGTGCGACGACAGCGCCCGATACAGCTCATCGAGCTGTTCACGACTGGTAGCGGTGACGGTGATCGTCACGCCCAGGTAGTTGCCGGCCTTGCTATCGCGCAGTTCGACCGTGGTCGCGTCGAAGCTCGGATCGAACCGTTCGGCGATCTGCGTGATGGCATGCACGAAACCGTCGGCCTTGACGCCCATCACCTTGATCGGGAACTGGGACGGGTATTCGATCAGCGATTCCTGCTTGATGGGATCAGGCGTGCTCATGACGGGCTCCGTAGGGTGTTTCGGTTAGCGATTGCGCTGCTTCACGTCCTGGTAAGCCGCGTACAGCTTTCGATAGATGGGGCCGGGTCGGCCGTTGCCAATGGGTTGGCCATCGAGCGTCACTACTGGCAACACTTCCTTGGTCGCGGACGACAGCAGCAATTCGTCGGCGCCGAACACTTCGTCCCGCTTGATGCGCCGCAAATCGAAGGGGGTGCCGCTGTTACCGCACAGTCGTTCGAGCAATCCGTAACGAATGCCGGCCAGCACGAGTTCGTCTTTGGGTGATCCACTCATGCGGCCGTCTTTGACGACCCATACGTTGCTGGACGACGCTTCGCTCAGGAACTCGCCGCGGAACATCACGGTCTCGGTGGCGCCGGCGTCGACGCTGATCTGCCGCGCCAGCACCGCGCCCAGCAGGCTCGTGGCCTTGATGTGCGCTTTTTGCCAGCGAAAGTCGGCGGCGGTGACGCAACTAACACCCGCAGCGCGCACCGCATCGGGCACCGGCTTCATAGGGTTGACCATCGCGAACACGGTGGGCACTAGGCCTTTCGGCATCGCGTGGTCTCGCAGCGCCACCCCACGCGTCACCTGGTAGTAGACGGTTTGTGGCGAGGCGCCGCCCGGTGCGGCGAGCCGCACCGTGATATCGCGCCACTGGTCTAGCGTGAGCGGGTTATCGATCTGCAACTCGGCCAGAGACCGACCGAGCCGCGCCATGTGTTCGTCGAAGCAAAAAGGTCGCCCTTCATAGACCGGGACGACTTCGTAAACACCGTCCCCGAAGATAAAACCCCGGTCGAGCACGCTCACTTTGGCGTCACGCAGCGGGGTGTACTCCCCATCGAGGTAGCAGAGCGTGTCGGGCAAGGCGTTGGCGATTGGGTGCATGAGGAATTATGGTCGGCCGGCCTTGGTGTGCTCTTGGTCGAGGCAAAGGTTCCGCTCTCGCTGCACGTTTTGCGCATTGGTGTGCGGTCATGCCTGGAAAGGCATTGGATTTACTTATAATCAATGGCTTTGTAGAAATTCCTGATCGCTCTGCGCTGTCCCCGGGCTTCACTTCAATGAAAAAAATTGCCCGGGACGACGTGGATACTTTGGATACGCAAGTAAACGACCAGGAAGCTGACTTCAAGCCGCTCACGGCCGAAGAGGCGCAGGCGTTGAGGGCTAAGAGCCCGTCGGTTTCCCTTTGGCGGGTGATCGCGGGCCAGTTGGTGGTCGGGGTGCTGGTGGCTTCAGCCGCCTGGGGCCTGACCGGGAGGCAAAATCTAGGTTGGTCGGCCGGGTACGGCGCGCTGGCAGTGGTCATTCCCGCTGCGGTGTTCGCGCGGGGGCTGACCGGCAAGTTTTCTTCCCTGAATCCGGGCACCGCGGTGTTTGGATTCTTTTTGTGGGAAATGGTCAAGATGGCCTTGTCGCTCGCGATGCTGATCGCGGCGCCAAGGCTGATTACGGCGCTGAGCTGGCCTGCAATGCTGGTCGGTTTGGTGGTCACAATGAAGGCGGCCTGGTTGGCGGTGGCGTTAACGCCCCGGCGCCGGCAATAACGAGACAAGTAACGGAATGGCTGCTGAAAACGCTGCGGAACACGGTCCAACAGCTGGTGAATACATCGTTCACCACTTGACGCATCTGCAAAGCTCCAGGCCGGGTGGCGTAGCCGATTTTTCGGTCTTCAATTTCGATTCATTGTTTTTCTCGATCGCGCTCGGCGCGCTCGGTTGCTTTTTCTTGTGGCTGGCTGCGCGCAAGGCGACGTCGGGCGTGCCCGGACGGTTCCAGGCCTTTGTCGAACTGCTCGTCGAAATGGTCGATCAGCAGGCCAAGGGCATCGTGCACAACGCCCAGAGCCGCAAGTTCGTCGCGCCGCTCGCGCTGACGATCTTCGTGTGGATTTTCATGCTCAACGCGATGGACCTGTTCCCGGTGGATCTGTTTCCGTTCATCTGGGAAAAGATCTATGGCGCGGCCGGTGGCGATCCGCATCACGCCTACCTTCGCGTAGTGCCGACCGCCGATCTGTCGATCAGCATGGGTATGTCGGTTGCAGTGCTGCTCATCTGCCTGTACTACAACATCAAGATCAAGGGCCTTGGCGGCTGGGTTCACGAGCTTTTCACTGCGCCCTTCGGCAATCATTGGGCGTTGTACCCGTTCAACTTCGCGATGCAGATCATCGAATTCGTCGCCAAGACGGTTTCGCATGGCATGCGGCTGTTCGGCAACATGTACGCCGGTGAGCTGATCTTTTTGCTGATCGCCCTGATGGGCGGCGCCTGGTCGCTGTCGGCGACCGGTATCCTGCTCGCGCTGGGCCACATAGTGGCTGGTACGGCGTGGGCCATCTTCCACATCCTGATCATCACGCTGCAAGCCTTCGTGTTCATGATGCTGGCGTTGGTCTACGTGGGCCAGGCCCACGATCAACATTGATCTTCGGATCGACCCAGTTTCGTTTTCTGTTTTCTGTTTCTCGTCAACCAAAGTCCTCTAGGAGTCATCATGGAAGTTATTAGCTTTGTTGCACTGGCCGCCGGCCTCATCATCGGTCTGGGCGCTGTCGGCGCATGCATCGGCATCGGCATCATGGGCAGCAAGTACCTCGAATCGGCTGCACGCCAACCCGAACTCATGGGCGAACTGCAAACCAAGATGTTCCTGCTGGCTGGTCTGATCGACGCCGCTTTCATTATTGGTACCGGTATTGCGTTGTGGTTCGCTACGGCCAACCCTTTCCTGGCGCAAATCGCCAACCTGCCCAAGTAAGTCCTTCTCGTCGGACCTTCGATGTCGTTTCCCTGTTTTCCACTGGTGAGATGGCCTCGGTTTCAATCCCATAGAGAGGGTAAAAAGTGAGCATTACCGGTACCCTGATCGTTCAGATGATCGTGTTCCTGATCCTGGTTGGGTTCACGATGAAATTCGTGTGGCCGCCGATCACGAAGGCGCTCGACGAGCGCGCCGCGAAAATCGCCGAAGGCCTTGCTGCTGCCGACAAGGCCAAGTCCGAACTGTCCGCCGCCAACAAGCGCGTGGAAGTCGAACTCGGCCAGGCGCGTAACGAGTCCGCGCAACGCGTGGCCGACGCCGAGCGTCGCGCACAGGCCATCATCGAAGAAGCCAAGTCGCGTGCGACCGAAGAGGGCAGCAAGATCGTTGCCGCCGCGCGCGTCGAAGCCGATCAGCAAGCGCTGAAGGCACGCGAAGCATTGCGCGAGCAAGTTGCAGCACTTGCCGTCAAGGGCGCAGAGCAGATCCTGCGCAAGGAAGTGAATCCGGCCGTGCACGCCGATTTGCTGGCCCGCCTGCAGACCGAGCTTTGAGGCACCATGGCTGAACTCGCCACCATCGCACGTCCTTACGCCGAGGCGCTGTTTAAAGCGTCTTCGTCGAACCTCGGTGCCACCAGCGCCTGGCTCGACAAGCTGGCCGTGATCTCGACCGACCCTGCCTTGCTGCAGTTCGCCAGCGGCCCGCGTACGACCACCGAGCAAATGCTCGGCATCGTAACGAGTGCCAACGGTGCGCCGCTGACGGCACCTGCGCAGAACTTTCTGGGCGCGTTGCTCGACAACGGCCGCTTCGCGGTGCTGCCGGAAATTGCGAAGCAGTTCCGGGCACTCGCGAATGCCCGAAGCGGTTCTTCGGACGCCATCGTGTACAGCGCTTTCCCAATCGACGACGCAGCCCTGGTCGGCGTGTCGGCCGCGCTCGAAAAGCGCTTCGGCCGCAAGCTGCAGGTGACGGTTCAGCAAGAGCCGGCGCTCATCGGCGGCATTCGTGTGGTGGTCGGCGACGAGGTGCTCGACACCTCTGTCAAAGCGCGCCTCGAACAAATGAAAGTTGCGCTGGCGGCCTGACGGCCCCCAGCCTCCAGCCCTTTACAAAGAAAGAAGGAAAGAGTCATGCAACTCAATTCCGCAGAAATTTCCGAGCTGATCAAGAGCCGTATCGAAGGCCTCGGCGTCAGCGCGAACATCCGCAATGAAGGCACTGTGGTGTCCGTTACCGACGGCATCGTGCGCGTGCATGGTCTGTCCGATGCGATGCAGGGCGAAATGCTCGAGTTTCCGCCGACAGCCGACGGCACTCCGACTTACGGGCTGGCACTGAATCTCGAGCGCGACTCCGTCGGTTCCGTGATTCTCGGCGAGTACGAGCACATCTCCGAAGGCGATACCGTGAAGTGCACGGGCCGCATTCTCGAGGTGCCCGTGGGCCCGGAACTGATTGGCCGCGTGGTGAATGCACTGGGTCAGCCGATCGACGGCAAGGGCCCGATCAACGCCAAGATGACCGACGTGATCGAAAAGGTCGCTCCGGGCGTGATCGCCCGCAAGTCTGTCGACCAGCCGTTGCAAACCGGTCTCAAGTCGATCGATTCGATGGTGCCGATCGGCCGCGGTCAGCGCGAGCTGATCATCGGTGACCGCCAGACCGGCAAGACCGCCGTCGCGATCGACGCGATCATCAACCAGAAGGGTCAGAACGTCACTTGCGTTTACGTCGCGATTGGCCAGAAGGCTTCCTCGATCAAGAACGTGGTGCGTGCGCTTGAGCAAGCGGGTGCTATGGACTACACCATCGTGGTCGCTGCTTCCGCATCGGAATCGGCCGCCATGCAGTACGTGTCGGCCTACTCGGGCTGCACCATGGGCGAGTATTTCCGCGACCGTGGAGAAGACGCGCTGATCGTGTACGACGACCTTTCCAAGCAGGCCGTGGCCTACCGCCAGGTGTCGCTGCTGCTGCGTCGGCCACCAGGTCGCGAAGCCTACCCAGGCGACGTGTTCTATCTCCACAGCCGCCTGCTCGAGCGCGCCGCCCGCGTGAACGAAAAATACGTCGAAGACTTCACCAAGGGTGCAGTCAAGGGTAAGACCGGTTCACTGACGGCGCTGCCAATCATCGAGACACAAGCCGGCGACGTGTCCGCGTTCGTGCCGACCAACGTGATCTCGATTACCGATGGCCAGATTTTTCTGGAGACCAATCTTTTCAACGCCGGTATACGTCCTGCCATCAATGCGGGCATCTCGGTGTCGCGCGTCGGTTCGGCTGCGCAGACAAAGATCATCAAAAGTCTGTCAGGCGGCATTCGTACCGACTTGGCGCAGTACCGTGAACTGGCCGCGTTCGCGCAGTTCGCGTCCGACCTCGACGAAGCCACCCGCAAGCAACTCGACCGTGGGGCCCGCGTGACCGAACTGCTCAAGCAGGCGCAATACAGCCCGCTGCCTGTCTCGTTGATGGGTGCGACGCTGTTCGCGGTGAACAAGGGCTTCATGGACGATCTCGAGATCAAGAAGGTGCTGCCGTTCGAACACGGTCTGCATCAATTCCTGAAGTCGAGTTACGCACCGCTCCTCGACAAGATCGAAAAAGCCAAGGCGCTCGACAAGGATGCGGAAGCCGAATTGACGGCCGCCGTCACCGCTTTCAAGAAGTCGTTCGCCTGATCGCCCCGATCGACCTGACGACAAGGAACTGACATGGCAGCAGGTAAGGAAATCCGCGGCAAGATCAAATCGGTGGAGAACACCAAGAAGATCACCAAGGCCATGGAAATGGTCTCGGTTTCCAAGATGCGCAAGGCGCAGGAACGCATGCGTGCCGCTCGCCCCTACAGCGAAAAAATCCGCAACATCGCGGCCAATCTCGGCAAGGCGAACCCGGAATACACGCACGCGTTCATGAAGACGAACGAGGCCAAGGCGGTCGGTTTCATCATCGTGACGAGCGACAAGGGCCTGTGTGGCGGGTTGAACACCAACCTGCTG
The DNA here is from genome assembly GCF_014303735.1 of Variovorax sp. PAMC28562. Classification (NCBI taxonomy): domain Bacteria; kingdom Pseudomonadati; phylum Pseudomonadota; class Betaproteobacteria; order Burkholderiales; family Comamonadaceae; genus Variovorax; species Variovorax sp. PAMC28562. The sequence continues at coordinate 1,488,780 of NZ_CP060296.1, forward strand.
CGTGCAGTGACCGTGAAGCTGCGCGAGGCGCAAAACGCCGGCATCGCCATCGAATCGGTCGCGATCGGCAGCAAGGGGCTCGGCTTCTTGAATCGCATCGGCGCGCGCGTCGTGGCGCACGTGACCCATCTGGGTGACGTGCCGCACCTCGACAAGCTGATCGGCCCGGTCAAGACGCTGCTCGACGCTTACGCCGAAGGCAAGATCTCGGCGGTGTACCTCTGCTACACGAAGTTCATCAACACCATCAAGCAAGAACCGCTGGTGGAACAGTTGCTGCCGTTGGCCGTCGATTCGCTTCAAACCGAGCCGGGCGCACATTCGTGGGACTACATCTACGAGCCCGATGCGCAAAGCGTCATCGACGAGTTGCTGGTGCGCTATGTCGAATCGCTGGTCTATCAGGCGGTTGCCGAGAACATGGCGTCGGAGCATTCGGCGCGCATGGTCGCGATGAAGGCAGCAACCGACAACGCGGGCAATGTGATCGGCGAGCTGAAGCTGATCTACAACAAGACGCGTCAGGCCGGCATTACCAAAGAACTGTCCGAGATCGTCGCAGGTGCGGCAGCCGCCGCCGGCGTTTAAGTCTCAGCGCTTCAGTCGACGTTCTCAAACAAACAACTTTTATCGGAGCACACATGGCTCAAGCAATCGCAGAAGGCAAGATCGTTCAATGCATCGGCGCCGTGGTCGACGTGGAATTCCCGCGTGACCAGATGCCGAAGATTTACGACGCGCTCAAGTTCGCCGGCAGCGCGCTGACGCTCGAAGTCCAGCAGCAGCTCGGCGACGGCATCGTGCGCACCATTGCGCTCGGTTCGTCCGACGGCCTGCGCCGCGGCCTGATCGTGACCAACACGAACGCGCCCATCACGGTGCCGGTCGGCAAGGCCACGCTCGGTCGCATCATGGACGTGCTCGGCGCGCCCATCGACGAACGCGGCCCGGTCAGCCAGGAACTTACCGCATCGATCCACCGCAAGGCCCCTGCCTACGACGAGCTTTCGCCGTCGCAGGACCTGCTGGAAACCGGCATCAAGGTGATCGACCTGATCTGCCCTTTCGCCAAGGGCGGCAAGGTGGGCCTGTTCGGTGGCGCCGGTGTGGGCAAGACCGTGAACATGATGGAACTCATCAACAACATCGCCAAGGCCCACTCGGGCGTGTCTGTGTTCGCAGGTGTGGGAGAGCGGACCCGTGAGGGCAACGACTTCTATCATGAGATGGCCGACTCCGGCGTCGTGAACCTCGAGAACCTCGAGGAGTCGAAAGTGGCCATGGTCTACGGCCAGATGAACGAGCCCCCGGGCAATCGCCTGCGCGTGGCGCTGACCGGTCTGACCATCGCAGAATCGTTCCGCGACGAAGGCCGCGACGTGCTCTTCTTCGTCGACAACATCTACCGCTACACGCTGGCCGGTACCGAAGTGTCGGCACTGCTGGGCCGTATGCCTTCCGCCGTGGGCTACCAGCCCACGCTGGCTGAAGAAATGGGCCGCCTGCAAGAGCGGATCACGTCGACCAAGGTCGGCTCGATCACCTCGATCCAGGCCGTCTACGTGCCAGCCGACGATTACACCGATCCGTCGCCTGCCACCACCTTCGCCCACCTGGATTCGACCGTCGCGCTGTCGCGTGACATCGCTTCGCTCGGCATCTACCCTGCTGTGGACCCGCTCGATTCGACATCACGCCAGCTCGACCCCAACGTGGTCGGCGAAGAGCACTACAACACGGCGCGCGCCGTGCAGGGCATGTTGCAGCGCTACAAGGAACTGCGCGACATCATCGCGATTCTGGGCATGGACGAACTCGCACCAGACGACAAGCTCGCCGTGGCCCGCGCCCGCAAGATCCAGCGCTTTTTCTCGCAACCGTTCCACGTGGCAGAAGTGTTCACCGGAACACCGGGCAAATACGTGCCACTGGCCGAGACCATCCGTGGTTTCAAGATGATCGTCAACGGCGAAGCCGACCACCTGCCGGAACAAGCGTTCTACATGGTGGGCGGTATCGACGAGGCGTTCGAAAAGGCCAAGAAGGTCGCTTAACAAGGAATCACCATGGCAGGCACTATTCATGTGGACGTGGTCAGCGCGGAAGAGTCGATCTTCTCGGGCGAAGCCAAGTTCGTCGCGCTGCCCGGTGAAGCCGGCGAGCTCGGCATCTTTCCGCGCCACACGCCGCTGATCACGCGCATCCGTCCGGGGGCCGTGCGAATCGAGATGGCCGACGGCGGCGAAGAGTTCGTCTTCGTGGCGGGCGGCATTCTCGAAGTGCAGCCGCACTCGGTCACCGTGCTCTCCGACACCGCCATCCGCGGGAAGGACCTCGACGACGAGAAGGCCAACGTTGCCAAGGCAGCTGCCGAAGAAGCGCTCAAGAACGCCAAGACCGACATCGACATCGCGATGGCGCAATCGGAGCTTGCGGTCATGGCGGCACAACTCGCGGCACTGCGCAAATACCGCGACAAGAAGTGATCGTCACGCGTACTTGAGATCAGGCCGCCTCCGGGCGGCTTTTTCGTGGCTGCACCAAAGCGGGCCCCATCGCAACACTTCGAACTAAACATATCCGAAGTTCAGCCTTGTCTGGCTGAAGCCGCGCCTCTAATATTCGCGTTCGCCCGGCATCAAGACCGGCGCAACGAGACATGGAGACACAACGCTTGGCACGTTGGAGCGCACTCACCGCTGACGAGATGCAACTGCTGGAGACGACCTTTTGGTCGACCGGCGGTTCGCGCCATGGCATGGCGGAGCGCCTTGGCTTTTCCAAAAGCAAAGCCAATGCGCTGATCGCCGGGCTCGTCGATCAAGGTCTGCTCGCCGAGTCGGGACTGCAAAAATCCTCCGGCGGTCGCCGCGCAGAGAACCTTCAACTGAACGTCGCGCTCGGCGTGCTCATCGGCATCGACATCGGCGCGACCAGCATCGACGTCGCCGTGCTGGGGCCCGACCTCACTGTGCTGGCGCACCACTCCGAGCCGGCCGATGTGCGCGACGGCCCCGGCGTCTTGCTGGCCCGCGTGCGCACCTTGATGCGCGAGTTGCTTACCCGATGCGGCAGCAGCGCCAAAGAGGTGATCGGCATCGGCATCGGTGTGCCTGGTCCGGTCAACTTCGAGAACGGTCAGCTGGTCAACCCGCCGTTGATGCCGGCATGGGACAGCTTCTCGATCCGCGACTACCTGCGCGAAGACTATGCCGCACCCGTCTTCGTCGACAACGACGTCAACCTGATGGCGCTCGGCGAACTCTGGCGCCTGCAACGCTCGCTCTCCAACTTTCTGGTGATCAAGGTCGGCACAGGCATCGGCTGCGGCATCGTGTGCCACGGCGAGGTGTACCGCGGTGCTGCCGGTGCGGCGGGCGACGTCGGCCACATCTGCGTCGACCAGGAAGGGCCGCGCTGTCATTGCGGCAACCTCGGGTGTGTCGAAGTGATGGCGGCGGGCCCGGCGATCACGCGCATGGCCGTGGCGGCGGCAGAAGCGGGCCAGAGCGCCGCGCTGGCCGAATGCCTGCGTGCCCACGGAACGATCGAAGCGCTCGACGTCGGCCACGCCAGCCGCGAAGGCGACGCTGCGGCCAACGCCATCATCCAGCGCGCCGGCAGTCTGATAGGCCAGATGCTGGCGTCGGTCGTCAACTTCTTCAATCCATCGCACGTGTTCATCGGCGGCGGCATCACGCGCATCGGCCCGCTCTTTCTGGCGTCGGTCCGTCAGAGCGTTTACCAGCGGTCGCTGGCGCTCTCGACGCGGCATCTCGAAATTCAGTACACGCCGCTGGGCACGCAGGGCGGTTTGATCGGCGCGGGCGTGCTTGCCATGCAAGAGACGCTCAGGGTGCGTGGAGTGGCGCCATGATCAGTGGCTCCGGCGTGTCGGTCGAGTTCGACAACGTTGTCAAGGCGTTCGGTGCGGTGCAGGTGCTGCACGGCGTGAGTTTCGCCCTGGCACCTGGTCGCGTCTATGGCCTGCTCGGTGAAAACGGCGCCGGCAAGTCGACGTTGATGAAGATCCTGGCCGGCTACGAGCCGTTGACCGGCGGCGCGTTGCGCGTCAACGGCACGCAGCAGGTATTCACAAGCTCGAGAGACGCCGAGGCGCTTGGCATCGTGCTGATTCACCAGGAGTTCAATCTCGCTGAAGATCTGAGCGTCGCGCAAAACATCTTCCTGGGGCACGAGAAAAAAAGAGGCTGGCTGCTCGACGACGCCTCGATGGAACGCGACGCTGCCGCTGCACTCGCGCAGGTCGGACTGCAGGTCGACCCGACGACCAAGGTGCGCCGCCTCATCGTCGCCGAGAAGCAACTGGTCGAGATCGCCAAGGCCGTCGCGCGTCGCGCCCGGCTCCTCATCATGGACGAGCCAACCGCCACGCTCACTCCAGGCGAGACCGAACGCCTCTTCAAGCTCATTGCGCAACTGCGTGCCGATGGCGTGACCATCGTCTACATCTCGCACAAGCTCGATGAAGTCGAGCGCGTGACCGACGAAGTGATCGTGATGCGCGATGGCCGATTCGTCGCGCGCTCGTTGACGGCCGACATCACACGCCATCAGATGGCGAACCTCATGGTCGGCCGCGAACTGTCGGACCTGTACCCTCCGCGCGACGTGGTCGTGACGGCCGATGCGCCCGCGATGACGGTGCGCAATTTCAGCGTGCCCGGTTGGGCGCAGGGCGCGAGCTTCGAAGTGCGCCCCGGCGAAATCCTCGGCTTCGCCGGCCTTGTCGGCGCTGGTCGAACCGAACTCTTCGAAGGTCTGCTCGGCTTGCGGCCCGCGAGCGGCAGCGTGGAGATGCTCGGCAAGCCGGTGCCCGGCGCCGCCGGATGGCGCAACCCGCGCGATGCTGCCAAGCATGGGCTGACCTACCTCAGCGAAGACCGCAAGGGGAAGGGCCTCCACGTCGATTTCGGACTGCGCCAGAACCTCACGCTGATGGCGCTCGAGCGCTACGCCCAGCCTTGGCTAAAGCCTGATGTGGAGCGCGCGGCGCTGACCGAGGCGATAAAGGACTTTGGCATTCGCACCGGCTCACCCGACGTCAAGGCGTCCTCGCTGTCGGGGGGCAATCAGCAGAAGCTGGCACTCGCCAAAGTGCTGCAGCCGCACCCGAAGGTCGTGGTGCTCGACGAGCCGACGCGTGGCGTCGACGTGGGCGCCAAGCGCGACATCTATTTCCTGATCCAGCGACTCGCCCGTGAAGGGCTCGCAGTGATCGTCATCTCGTCCGAGCTGATGGAACTGATCGGCCTGTGTCACCGCGTGGCGGTGATGCGTGCAGGCCGCATCGTCGCCACGCTGGACGCAGAGCATCTGACAGAAGAGGAGCTGATCGCTCATGCCACCGGAACCGCAAATGCCACCGCCCAAGCTGACTGAATCGACCGAGTCGACCCATCGCGCCGAGGCTCGGCCGCGCTGGACGGAGCGACTGCGCGCCGTCGGTCCGGTGCTCGGACTCGTGCTCCTTTGCATCGTCGGTACGGCGCTCAACAGCGATTTCGCGACCGTCGACAACGCGATGAACGTGCTCACGCGCACTGCCTTCATCGGCATCATCGCGGTGGGCATGTGCTTCGTCATCATCTCGGGCGGCATCGACTTGTCGGTGGGCTCGATGGCGGCGCTGATCGCGGGTAGCGTGATCATGTTCATCAACTGGGCCGGACCGGCATTCGGCTCGCCCTTGCTCGCGGTGGTCACGGGCGCGGTGCTGGCGGTCGCGCTGGGCGCCGTGTTCGGGCTGGCGCACGGCCTGCTCATCACCAAGGGGCGCATCGAGCCCTTCATCGTGACGCTCGGCACCCTTGGCATTTTTCGCGCCTATCTCACCTACTTCGCCGACGGCGGTGCACTCACGCTCGACAACAACCTGTCGGATCTCTACGCACCGGTGTACTACGCCAGTCTTTTCAGCATTCCGATCCCGGTGTGGGTCTTCGTGATCGTTGCCATCATCGGCGGCATCATCCTCAACCGCACCGCGTATGGCCGCTACGTGCAGGCGATCGGATCGAACGAACAAGTGGCGCGCTACGCCGCTGTCGATGTCGACCGCGTGAAGATCATGACTTACGTGCTGCTCGGCGTATGCGTCGGGATCGCGACGCTGTTGTACGTGCCTCGTCTCGGCTCCGCTTCGCCGACCACTGGCATCTTGTGGGAGCTCGAAGCCATCGCAGCCGTGATCGTCGGCGGCACGGCGTTGAAAGGCGGCGCGGGCAGCATCACCGGTACGGTCATCGGCGCCATCCTGCTCTCGGTCATCAGCAACATCCTGAACCTCACCAGCGTCATCAGCGTGTACCTCAATGCGGCGGTGCAGGGTTTCGTGATCATCAGCGTCGCGTTCCTGCAGCGCGGTCGTCGCTAGTTCGATTTTCGGTTTCGCTTCCGTTTTCCGTTCCCGTTTCATCAACCAAAAGGAGACATCCAGCATGACAAACACCACTCAACACATGACCCGAAATTTCAGTCGACGCATTGCGCTCACGGCCGTGGCCGCAGCCGCCATCGGGCTGGCCAGCGCATCCGCGTTCGCCGACGAAAAGGTCAACCTCGGCGTGTCCATTCCGGCAGCGACGCACAGCTTCATGGGCGGCATCAACTACTGGGCCAACCAGGCGAAGAAGGATCTGGAAAAGGCACACAAGGGCTTGAAGATCACGATCAAGACGGCGGCCAACGCGCCGGAGCAGGCCAACCAGCTGCAGGACTTGTCGACGGTCACCAAGATCAACGCGCTGGTCGTGTTCCCGTTCGAGTCTGCGGCCCTCACCAAGCCGGTCGCGCAGGTCAAGGCCAAGGGCGCCTACGTGACCGTGGTCGACCGCGGCCTGACCGACACCAGCGCGCAAGACGCCTACGTGGCGGGCGACAACACGGCCTTCGGCAAGATCCCGGCTGAGTACATCGTGAAGACGCTCGGCGGCAAGGGCAACGTGGTCGCACTGCGCGGCATCGCGACCACGCTCGACAACGAACGCATGGACGCCTTCAACGCGGTGCTCAAGGGCAGTCCGGATGTGAAGCTGCTCGATGCCAAGTACGCCAACTGGAACCGCGACGATGCCTTCAAGGTCACGCAGGACTACCTCACGCGTTTCAAGGAAATCGACGCCATCTGGGCTGCTGACGACGACATGGCGGTGGGCGTCGAAAAAGCCATTGCGCAGGCCAAGCGCACGGACATCAAGATCATCTTCGGCGGCGCCGGTGCCAAGGGCGCAGTCAAGACCATCATGGACGGCAGCGACCCGCGCATCAAGGCCGACGTGAGCTACTCGCCCAAGTTCATCTACGACGCGATCAAGCTCACGGCCGAAGCGCGGCTCAAGGGCGAGAAGCTGCCGGCGACGACGATCATTCCTTCGGTGCTCATCACCAAGGACAACGCCAAGGATTTCTACCATCCTGATTCGCCGTTCTGATCTTGGTCCGGTGCAGACTTTGCGCACTTTGCGAACATGATCTCTGAAAATTTTCGCAAGCTGCGCTACGCGATGGTCGGCGGTGGCCGCGATGCCTTCATCGGCGCGGTGCACCGCAAGGCCATCGCGCTCGATGGGCAAGTGGACCTCGTGGCGGGTGCGTTGTCGTCCAGCCCCGAGAAGGCCCACGCATCGGGTCGCGACCTGTTCCTGGCCGACGATCGCAATCATGGTGACTGGCAAAGCCTGCTCGCGGACGAACTCACGCGACCGATCGATGAGCGCATCGATTTCGTCTCGATCGTCACGCCCAATCACGTGCACTTTCCGGTGGCGCAGGCCTTCGTCGACGCCGGCTTTCACGTGGTGTGCGACAAGCCGCTGGTGCACACACGGGCGCAGGCCGACGCGTTGATTGCAGCGGTGCAGCGGCAGGGCACGGTGTTCGGCGTGACCTACAACTACACCGGCTATCCGATGGTCCGCCAGGCACGCGAGATGGTGCGCGCGGGTCAGCTCGGCACGCTGCGCAAGGTGGTCGTCGAATACAACCAGGGATGGCTTGCGACGCAGCTCGAAGCCGGCGGAACCAACAAACAGGCCGACTGGCGCACTGACCCGGCGCGGAGCGGGGCTGCAGGCGCCATCGGCGACATCGGCTCCCATGCGGAGAACCTGATCGCGACCGTCACCGGTCTCGACATCGAAGCCCTTTGTGCCGATCTTTCGGCACTGGTACCGGGCCGTGCACTCGACGACGACGGCAGTCTGCTGCTGCGGTTTGCCGGTGGCGCGCGCGGCGTGCTGATCGCGTCGCAGGTCAATACGGGCGTCGAAAACGACTTGCGGCTGCGCGTGTCGGGGACGCTCGGCACGATCGAGTGGCGGCAAGAGCAGCCGAGCCAGCTCGTGCATCTGCCGCACGACGGACCCAAGCAGATCCTGACGCGCGGCTCGCCGTGGTTATGCGAATCGGCACGGCGCGCAAGCCGGCTGCCGAGCGGCCATCCGGAAGGGTTCATCGAAGCCTTCGCCAATGTCTATGCGGGCATCGCAGCAGACATACGCGCCAGACTCGCGGGCACGACCGCCGACGCGATGACGGCCGACTACCCGCGCGTGGAAGACGGCGCACGCGGGGTGCGTTTCATCGAGCGCACCGTTGCGTCGGCCGCCAGCGACGCCAAGTGGACGGCTTGGTGACAATGGCTGTCGCGCCGAGCTAGGCCGATCGCACTATTTCGCGGCAGCGAGCAGCGCGGTACAAGCTCGGATTGTTTCCATCGTTCGGAGTCCTCCATGAAGATTCGTCTGCCCGTCGCTGCACTTTGCCTGTTGTCGTGCATCGCCGCGACACCTGCGTTTGCCATCGACTACCCCGCGCGCAAGCCCGGCCTTTGGGAAATGAAGGTCGGCGACGGCACTGCCGCTGCCGCGGACCAGACCATCCAGCAGTGCATCGACGCGAGCAGCGACCAGGCGATGCGCGACATGGCGCAAGGCTTGGGCGCGGGCACGGGCAAGGACGCTTGCTCGAAGCAGGACATGCGCAAAGCGGGCAGCACGACGGTCATCGATTCGGTGTGCAAGGTCGGTACGAGCATTGCAACCACGCACGCCGTTGTCACGGGCGACCTGAGCACCGGATACAGGATGGACAGCACCTCGACATACCAGCCGCCGTTCATGGGCAAGACCGACGGCAAGGCGGTGATGGACGCCAAGTGGGTGGGCCCGTGCAAGGCCGACCAGAAGCCTGGCGACATGATCATGTCGAACGGGATGAAGATGAACATCATGGACATGATGGGTGGCGCGAAGAAGAAGTAGCGGTTTCCCGGTAGCTGCGGGGAGCGCAGCGCACCGCGTCGCGGGCGTAGGCGGCTGCCCACAGCGCTTCGCGGCGCCCCAACGGCCAAGTTCGCGCTGCCTGCGCCTACGATCCGTTGCACATGCATGTGCCGCCGACCTCCGTCAGTTTTGCCTCGCGCCCCGACGATCTGGTCGTGGCGCGTCCTGAGGGGCTCTACTGCCCGGCGGGCGATTTCTACATCGACCCGTGGCGCGCGGTCGATCGCGCCGTCATCACGCATGCGCACTCCGACCACGCGCGCATCGGCCACGGCCACTACCTTGCGCAGACCGACAGCGAAGGCACGTTGCGAACGCGGCTGGGTGCCGACATCAACTTGCAGACCCTGCCTTACGGCGCTGCGATAGAGCACAACGGCGTGCGCATCTCGCTCCACCCTGCCGGCCACGTGCTCGGCTCCGCGCAGGTCCGCCTCGAGCATGGCGGTCGGGTGTGGGTCGCGTCGGGGGACTACAAGACCGAGCCCGACGGCACCTGTGCGCCCTTCGAGCCGGTGCCGTGCGACACCTTCATCACCGAGTCGACCTTCGGCTTGCCGATCTACCGCTGGCCGACGCAGGCGCAACTGAGCGCCGACATCAACGACTGGTGGCGCCGCAACGCCGACGACGGTCGCGCATCGGTGTTGCTCTGCTATGCCTTCGGCAAGGCGCAGCGCATCCTGCACGGTGCCGACCCGTCGATCGGGCCGATCGTGGTGCATGGTGCGGTCGAGCCGCTGAATGCGGTGTATCGCGCCGCCGGCGTCGCGCTGCCGCCGACGCTGCGCGTGAGCGACCCCGAAGTGAACCCGCAGATGCTCAAGCGCGCGCTGGTGCTGGCGCCGCCCTCGGCGCAGGGCACGCCGTGGATGCGCCGCTTCGGCAACTATTCGGATGCATTCGCGAGCGGCTGGATGCAATTGCGCGGCACGCGCCGCCGTCGCGGTGTCGACCGCGGCTTCGTCATGAGCGATCACGCCGACTGGCCGGGATTGCAGAAGGCCATCGCCGGCACCGGCGCCGAGCGCGTCTTCGTCACGCATGGCAGCGTCGCGGTGCTGGTGCGCTGGCTGACCGACAACGGGCTGGAGGCACAGGGGTTCAAGACCGAGTACGGCGATGAAGACGTGGCGGACAAGGCCGAGAGCCCCCATCCCAACCTTCCCCCGGAAGGGGAAGGAGTAACAGCCGAGGCTCCCTCCCCTTCCGGGGGAGGGCAGGGGTGGGGGCCAGCGGCGTGACCATCGCATGAAAGCCTTCGCCGCCCTCTACCGCGAACTCGACGCCACCACATCGAGCCTCGCCAAGCAGGCCGCGCTGCAGCGCTACTTGCATGGTGCGGCGCCTGAAGACGCTGCCTGGGCCGTCTACTTTCTGGCCGGCGGCAAGCCGCGGCAACTGGTGCCGACCAAGCTGCTGCGCCTGCTCGCGCAGGAGGCGGCCGGCCTGCCCGAATGGCTTTTCGATGAGAGCTACGAATCGGTCGGCGACCTGGCGGAAACCATCTCGCTGCTGTTGCCGCCACCGACCGAGGCGCACGACCTGGGCTTGGCCGTGTGGATCGAGCAGCGCTTGCTGCCGCTCAGAAAAACGCCGGCCGACGAACTCGCCGATACGCTGCGCGCGCAGTGGCGGCAGCTCGCGACCGACGAGCGCCTGGTCTACTTCAAGCTCATGACCGGCAGCTTCCGCGTCGGGGTGTCGCGGCTGCAAGTGACGCAGGCGCTGGCCGCGGTCGGCGCCATCGATGCCAAGCGCGTGGCGCAGCGCCTCATGGGCTACACCCACATCACCGGCCAACCCACGGCGCGCGACTACGCAACGCTGATCGCGCCCGAAAGCGATGGCGAACAGAACCAGCAGACCAGCGGCCAGCCGTACCCGTTCTTCCTCGCGCATCCCTTCAACGAACCGGTCGATCGATTCGATGCGCTGCTCGGCGCGCCCGCGAACTGGCTGGTCGAGTGGAAGTGGGACGGCATCCGTGCGCAGCTGGTCAAGCGCGCTGGCCAGGTGTGGCTGTGGTCACGCGGCGAAGAACTCGTGACCGATCGCTTCCCCGAGCTCGCGACCATGGGCGAGGCGCTGCCCGACGGCACCGTGCTCGACGGTGAGATCGTGGTCTGGCGAGACGACAAAGTGCAGCCCTTCGCCGAACTGCAACGCCGCATCGGCCGCAAGACGCTCGGCCCCAAGCTGCTGCGCGAAATCCCGGTCGTGCTGCTCGCCTACGACCTGCTCGAATGGCAAGGCAAGGATCTGCGCGCGCTGCCGCAGGAACAGCGTCGCATGACGATGGACGCGCTCCTGACCGAGGTACAGCACCCGCAACTCATCGCGAGCCCGATGCTCAACGGCGACGACTGGGCCCACCTCTCGCGCCAACGCGAAGCCGCGCGGTCGATGGGCGTGGAAGGGATGATGCTCAAGCAGCGCCATGGGGCCTATGGCTCGGGCCGCACCAAGGACGTCGGCACCTGGTGGAAGTGGAAGATCGATCCGCTCAGCATCGACGCCGTGCTGATCTACGCGCAACGTGGTCACGGGCGCCGCGCCAGCCTGTACAGCGACTACACCTTCGCCGTGTGGGATGGTCAGCCGGAGCAGGAAGACCGCAAGCTTGTGCCCTTCGCCAAGGCCTATTCAGGCCTCACCGATGCCGAGATGAACCGCGTCGACGCCGTCATCCGCAAGACCACTATTGAGAGCTTCGGCCCGGTGCGCAGCATCAAACCGACCCTCGTTTTTGAGCTGGGCTTCGAAGGCATCGCCCGCAGCACGCGGCACAAAAGCGGCATCGCGGTGCGCTTTCCGAGGATGTTGCGGTGGCGGGAGGACAAGCCGGTGGAGGAGGCGGACACGCTGGGGACGTTGGCGGCGTTGCTGCCCGATGACAAGTAGCGGAGTCGTCGTAGGGCCTCACGACCGACTACATTTTTTCCATAACCGCTTGGACAAAGGCTTTGGATTTTCTTTTCTGGATCTCAGGATCTTCTTTTTGTATGTATTCCACCGCCGACAGATCGTCTCCCCTCTTCCTGTTCTGTCGAGGTTCAAATGCTTCGATAAGAATTGCCTCGAGCGCAGGGATCATTTTTGCGGCGTCGTAGGTCGCGGGCATCTCTCCAAGCAGGCCCGTGTCTTTGACGGGTCGAAGTCCAAACCAGGAAAATCTATCCCATCGCGCACCCATGCGATCCGAGGTGTGCTCAAACAGCCGTCGACCCAAAGGCCTGTCAGTGGTGCGGCCTATGTAGATCACTTCGCGCCCGTCATAGAGCAAATAGATCCCAAGCTGCTTGTTGAAGTCAACCGGGATCGCTCCGAGTTGCTGCATCCCCAGAAGCTGTGGCGTAGCGACCCATTGAATCGCCTCTCTGCGCCAAAACATGCCGAAGGAGCTCACTATTTCATACTGCTCTTCGTCCTCGTCGGATGCGTCTGTCGTTGGCGTGAGCTTCTCTTTGTCCGGACTTGTTCCCATCACCGGTCTCTGCGCCAGCGTAAACGTACCTTTGTCGACACGCACGTACGGCGAAGCGTCGTCGTGCTTGATCGAGGTGCTGATTTGAGCGTTCACGGTAGCCGCAGGTGTTGCACCCAGATTGCTTCGCAGTCTGCTTGCAATGATCTTGTCCGTGATCTCCTTGTAGTGGAGCGGAGTGCCAGCAGCTCCTAATACCTTGTCTATGGCTTCGCGCCAAGTGAGATCCTTAGCCATGCTGTCGTCCGTTGGGTTGCGTGTGATGCACCTAATGTAAATGTCTGGGTTGGCACCTCGACATCACAGCCAGCCGTCTGTGCGACGCGGGGCCACGTGCTCAACTCACCGGAATGCTTTTCATGTCATCACCCGCTATCGAATGGTTTGAAGCTAGGAAGTGGAAACCCTTCAAGTTCCAACGCGTCGTCTGGAAAGCCATCGCCGCTGGCGAGTCCGGGCTGCTGCACGCCACCACCGGCGCTGGCAAGACCTACGCGGTATGGCTCGGTGCGCTGCTGGCTTTCGCGACCGTGCCGAAAACGACCAAGGGCCAAAAGGCGGAAACGCCGGCAGCGCTGCCCAGCGCCGCAACGACAAAGAAGAAGGTGGCTCCCCCGCTCGCGGTGCTGTGGTTGACCCCGATGCGCGCACTCGCGGCCGACACGCTGCGCGCGCTTCAGCAGCCGCTCGAGGCGCTCGCGCCCGACTGGTCCGCCGGCGCACGCAGTGGCGACACGACCTCGGCCGAGCGCGCAGCGCAGAACGCCCGCTTGCCCACGGTGCTCGTCACCACGCCCGAGAGCCTGTCGGTGCTGCTCTCCTGCGCGGACGCGAGCGAGGTACTGGGCAGCGTGAAGATGGTGGTGGTCGACGAATGGCACGAACTGCTCGGCAACAAGCGCGGGGTGCAGGTGCAGCTTGCGCTGGCGCGGCTCAAGCGCTGGAACCCGGCACTCATCGTGTGGGGCATGTCGGCCACGCTCGGCAATCTGCACGAGGCGATGGGCACGCTGCTCGGCAGTGGCAGCAGCGCGGGCACGATGGTGCAAGGAGAGGTCCCGAAGAAGCTGGTGATCGATTCCCTGCTGCCCGGCCGCGCCGAGCGCTTTCCATGGGGCGGGCATCTCGGGCTCACGATGCTGCCGCAGGTGATCGAGGAGATCGCATCGAGCAAGACGACGCTGGTCTTCACCAACACGCGCTCGCAGTCGGAGATCTGGTACCAGGCGATGCTCGAAGCGAAGCCGGAATGGGCGGGTTTGATCGCGCTGCACCACGGCTCGCTCGACCGCGCGGTGCGCGAGTGGGTCGAGGCAGGTTTGAAGAGCGGTGAGCTGCGCGCGGTGGTGTGCACGTCGAGCCTCGACCTCGGCGTCGATTTTTTGCCGGTCGAGCGCGTGCTGCAGATCGGCTCGCCCAAGGGCGTCGCGCGCTTGCTGCAGCGGGCCGGGCGCTCGGGCCATGCGCCCGGGCGGCCGTCGCGCATCACGCTGGTGCCGACGCACAGCATCGAGATGGTGGAGGGCGCTGCGGCACGCGCCGCGATCGCGGCCGGCCACATCGAGGCGCGCAGCACGCCGGAGCAACCGCTCGACGTGCTGGTGCAGCATCTGGTCACCGTCGCGTTGGGCGGTGGCTTCATGCCCGACGACCTGTACGACGAAGTGCGCAGCACCGCCGCCTACGCCCAGCTGTCGCGCGAGAGTTGGGACTGGTGCCTGGCGTTCGTGCGGCAGGGTGGCCCGTCGCTGGCTGCCTATCCGGACTACCAGCGCGCCGTACCCGATGCCGAAGGCGTGTGGCGCGTGCCCGATACGCGGCTGGCGCGCCGCCATCGCATGAACATCGGCACCATCGTGAGCGACGCGAGCATGACGGTCCAGTTCGTCGGCGGCGCCAAGCTCGGCAGTGTCGAAGAGAGTTTTGCGGCGCGCATGAAGCCGGGCGACTGCTTTCTTTTCGGTGGTCGGATGCTCGAACTCGTGCGCATTCACGAAATGACCGCATGGGTGCGCCGCGCCTCGGGCAAGCGTCCGGCGGTGCCGCGCTGGAACGGGGGCCGCATGCCGCTGTCGACCACGCTGGCCGATGCCGTCGTGCAGCAACTCGCGCTGGCCGGCGAGGGAAAGTACGACTCGCCCGAACTGCAATGCGTGCGCCCGCTGCTAGAAATCCAGCAGCAGTGGTCGGCGCTGCCGACACCGCAAACGCTGCTGGCCGAGGTGCTCACGACGCGCGAAGGTTCGCACCTTTTTCTCTACCCGTTCGCGGGGCGGCATGTGCATCTCGGGCTCGCCAACCTGATCGCCTGGCGCGTCGCGCAACAGGCGCCGCGGACCTTCTCGATTGCAGTCAACGACTACGGCTTCGAGCTGCTCTGCGCCACTGAGGTCGACTGGCCGGCGCTGCTGCCACAGGTGCTGGCGCCGGTGGACGAGGCGACGCTGTTGCACGAGGTGCTCGAAAGCCTGAATGCGGGCGAGCTGGCACAGCGTCGATTTCGCGAAATCGCGCGTGTGTCCGGACTGATCTTCCAGGGCTATCCGGGCGAGAAGCGCAGCAACAAGCAGCTGCAGGCCTCGTCGTCGCTGTTCTGGGAGGTGTTCCGCAAATACGATCCGCAGAACCGGCTGCTGCTGCAGGCCGAGCAGGAACTGCTCGCGCAGGAACTGGAGATCGGCCGCTTGCGTGCGAGCCTCGCGCGCTTGAATACGCAGCAGCTGGTCGTGCAAACGTTGGCGCGCCCGACGCCGTTCGCGTTCCCTTTGATGATCGAGCGCTTCCGCGAAAAGCTCACGAACGAAAGCGTGGCAGACCGCATCGCGCGCATGGTCGAGCAACTGGAGAAGGCAGCGGGTGGGGCGGTGCCGGTGGGCGGCGTGGAGGGCGTCAGGAGCACGCTGGCGTTCGGCAGCGAGCGTCGTCCGGCGAGGGTGAAAGGCAGCGGGATCGGCAACGACAGCGGCGACGAAAGTGCCGACGGCAAGAGCGCTCGGAAGCGACCCCGTCGCGAGCGCAAGCCTTCGCGACCATTGCCGCCGCTCTAGCCTCGATGATCCCCAACGGTCGAGGTACAAAATGCCGCACGCATGACCACCTCCATCCAGTTCCGCCGCCAGCTTATCGTCGCCATCCTGCTCGGTGCCGCGGTCGTTGGTGCATTCATCCGGCACTACGCCGAGCCGGGCGCGCTGCGCAACGTCGGCACGCTGATGATGTTGATCTGGGTGCCGATCGTCGGCAACATCGTGGGTTGGCTCATCGGCAGGATCAAGCGCAAGCCGCAGACCACGGTCGCCGGTACGCTGCCGCCGACTTTCGTTGCTGGCAGTGCGTTCAAGCCGCAGGCGCTGGTCGACATCACCTTGCGTCCGGCCAGCGTGCCGGCGGAAGACAAGGCCATCGCCGAGGGCGAGCATCACTGCGCATTCGTCGTCGACAACCAGGCTTTCTCGGCGCGCTGGCTGCTGCCGCAAGGAGCGGCGGTGCTGCGACGCGGGCAGTCGCGCGCAGTGCAGGTCGAGTTCCTGGCGCCGTCCGTTGCACTGCCACTGTTCGCCGCAGACACGCGCTTCCGGATGCTGGTCGGTCAGTCGTTCATCGGCGACGGCCGTGTGGTGGGACTGATCACGCCGTCGTGAAGGCGAAGTCCACTTCGGGCGTCAGGCCGCTGACGATGCGAGCGATCGATTTGCCGGAGCCGCAGGCATGCGTCCAGCCCAGGGTGCCGTGTCCGGTGTTCAGGAAAAAGTTCGGCAGCTTGGTCTTGCCGATCAGTGGCACGTTGCTCGGCGTGGCCGGACGCAGTCCCGTCCAGAACTGCGCCTGCGTGGCATCGCCGGCGCCGGGGAACAGGTCTTCGACGCGCTTCACGATGGCTTCGCAACGCACGCGGTTCAGGTCGCGGTCGTAGCCGTTGAGTTCGGCGGTGCCGGCGACGCGCAGACGGTCGCCGCGGCCGTCTTCGGCGGTGTAGCGCGAGAACACGAGCTTGAATTCGTCGTCGGTCAACGAGACCTGATGCGCCTTCGATGCGTCTTTCACCGGCATCGTCACCGAGTAGCCTTTGGCCGGATAGATCGGCAGTCGGATGCCGAGCGGCTTGGCGTAGATCGGGCTGAGCGAACCCATCGCCAGCACATACGAATCGGCGTGCAATTTCTGGAACCGGCCTTCGATATCGGTCGCTTCGACATGCTCGATCTTGCCGCCGGCTTGGCGGATCGCGGTCACCGTGTGGCTCATCAGAAACTTGACGCCGGCCACTTCGCAGAGCTTGACCAGTTCGCGTGCGAAGCGGTTGGCATCGCCCGATTCGTCTTCGGCCGTGTAGGTGGCGCCGGCCAGGCGTGACCGCACATGCGCCAGCGCAGGCTCGATCCTGATGGCCTCGTCGGCCGAGATCACCAGACGCTCGCAACCGAGGGCGCGCATCTGTTCGCTCGGTTTCAATGCGCCGTCGAACTCTTTTTCGTCGGTGTAGAAATGCAGGATGCCCTGTGTGCGCTCGTCGTAGGCGATGCCCGCGTCGCGCCGCAGCGCCTGCAGCATGCTGCGGCTGTAAGTTCCGAGCCGCACGATCTGCTCGATGTTGTGCCGGGTGCGCGCCGGCGTGCATTCGCGCAGGAACTCCAGGCCCCACAGCCATTGGCGCATGTCGGCGCGAATGCGAAAGAGCAGTGGCGCATCTTCCTTGCCTAGCCACTGCAGCACCTTGAGCGGTGCGCTCGGGTTGGCCCAGGGTTCGGCGTGGCTCACCGAGATCTGGCCGCCGTTGGCGAAGCTGGTTTCGGCGGCCGGCGTGGCTTGCCGGTCGATCACGGTCACTTCGTGGCCGAGCTGTTGGAGGTAGTAGGCAGAGGTGACGCCGAGCAAGCCGGCGCCGAGAACGATCACGCGCATGGGAGGACCTTTTGAAAGTATTTCAATGGCCGCTCCCCCTGTCCTTGGTACCTGAGAGATTCGTGCTGCAAGAGAGGCTTGCGGCAGTTGCTCCTTCGGTGCGTCACTTGGCGTGACGGCTCTCCAGACGGCTTTTCAAAAAGGTGCAGTACACAACCGGCGTGCGGTTTACCTGAGCGTTCATGGGAGTTTGCGCCTTCGGTGGGCCGTTCTGACGAACGCCCGCTCTCCTGCAGTGCGACGAGTTTAACCATGCGTGGTCACAAATTGCTGACAATTTGAGACACTGCACTCCCATCTGAGGTTCCATCGAGTCCTGCCTTTCCTCCACCGCTGCCATCGCCTCTGTCATCACCCCGCCGCTCGTGTCTCCTTCTCTTCCTTGCCAGGTCCAATGGGCCGACGAAACCCTGCAGTTGCTTCCTGAGCGCGCCATCTGGTGGCCAACCGAGCAAGTTCTCTTTGTCGCCGACTTGCATCTCGGCAAGGCCGCAACGTACCGCGCGCTCGGTCAGCCGGTGCCGGGCGGCACTACGCTCGAAAACCTCGCGCGACTCGACGCGCTGATCGAACGTCACGCGCCGCAGCGCATCGTTTTTCTCGGCGACTTCCTGCATGCCGCGCAGGCGCGCAGCGTGCTCACCACGCTGCAGGTCTGGCGCGACGGTCATGCAGATATCGACATGACGCTGGTGCGCGGCAACCACGACCGCCGCGCGGGCGATCCGCCGGCGTCGCTGCGCATCGACGTGGTCGACGAGCCCTGGCTCATCGGCCCGTTCGCCTGCTGCCACCATCCGCAAACGCACCCGACGCACTTCGTTCTGGCGGGCCATCTGCATCCGGCGTGCAAGCTGTACGGGCGCGGCAGGGACAGCTTGCGCATGCCGTGCTTCGTCAGCGAGGCGCGCCAGGCCATCCTGCCGGCGTTCGGCGAGTTCACTGGCGGCTGGCTGGTGGAGGCGGCACCGGGACGACGCTTTCACGGTGTCGGCGGTGCGGCGGTGTGGGCGTTACCCGTGGCCACCCTGTCCAACATGGCGGGGCAGGTTGCCCACGCTTCGATCACTTCTCCAGGTTTCGCCAAATGAACAATTCCGTGGTGAGGCCCGATCTTCGCGAGCGCGCCGCACGCCTGCTGATGCTCGCGGCGCCATTGGCCCAGCTCGAACTCGAAGACGCGCTCATCGTCATCGATGCAATGGAGCCGGCCTTCGTGCGCGCCGGGCTGATCCTGATGGAACAGGACGAGGCCGACGACACCGACTACATGGCGCTGGTGCTCGAAGGCGAGGTGCGTGCCGAAAGCGGGACCGGCGTGACCGGTGAAGAGATCGTGGTGTCGGTGATCGGCCCCGGCAGCCTGATCGGCGAGATGGGCTTGCTCGACGGCGCGCCGCGTTCAGCCACGTGCACCGCGTTGACCGACCTCAAGCTGGCGACGTTGTCGCGCGAGGCTCTGATGTCATTGATCGACGGCCATCCCACTGTGGCAGCACGCCTGCTACTGGCCATCTCGAAAGGCCTGTCCGACCGGCTGCGTGACAGCAACCGGCGCTTGCGTTTGCTGATGCAGGTCACGCGGGCGGTTCAACTGGAGCTGAACGCGGCGCATTCGATCAACATGAAGTTGCTGGTACCGGCCGTGGCGGCGGTGGCGGCATCGACGAGGCCAACCGAGGGCGCTTGATTCGCTGCGGGTGCCAGGCGGCTCGCTTGCCCCGATCACTTGCCCAAATAGTGCCGCACCTTCTCGGTGGAGACGCCGGCTGCAGCCACGGCCGACCTGAGCTTGGCTTCGGTCACGCTGAAGGTCTGCGTCCAATAGCGCAGCTCGTGCGCCTCGTTCACGTTGATGCGGCTGCGGTCTTGCGGGCCGCGATTGCTGAGGTTGTCTGCCATGGCTTTCTCCTGGAAAGCTAGGACATTGAGCCTGCCGCGCTATGTGGCGTAGCAGACATAGCGGACTTTTCGTGCAGGACCAGTCCGAGGCGGCGAGCTGTCGCGCGTTAAAGCACGACCGGTGCGTCCGGCAGCTCGTTGCGATTGGCCACGCCGTCGTCGAGCGGAAAGTGTTCGACCAGCAGCGCCGACACTTCCCCCAGCGCTTGCGTGAGCCCGTCTTCGAAGCGGCCCTCGCGAAACGCGGCGCCCATGCGTTGGGCCATCGCCGCCCAATCGTCGGCGCTCACACGGGCGTCGATACCGCGATCGGCCACGATCTCGATGGCGTGTTCCGCTAGCAGCAGATAGATCAGGACGCCGTTGTTGTGCTCGGTGTCCCATGTACGCAGCTTGCCGAAGAGCATGACGGCACGTTGCCGCGCCGGTGCGCTGCGCCACAGGTACGACAGCGGCAGCCCGGCCTCGACGCAGATGCGGATCTCGCCGCTGTGGCGGCGTTCGCTGGCAGCCACGCGTTGCGTGAGCCGCTCGAGCAGCTCGGGCGGCAGCACACGATGCACGGCCGCCTCGTCGAACCATCGATGGCGCCAGATGCGGCCGAGCCGGGCGAACAGGCCAGTCGAATGGGATTGCATTGCCACGGCCATCCTTACCAGCCGCCCGATGCGCCGCCGCCGCCGAAGCTGCCGCCACCGCCCGAGCTGAAGCCACCTCCGCCGCCGGACGAACCGCCGCCGAATCCGCCACCGAGGCCGCCCCCGAGTGCGCCACCCGCAACACCGCCCCACCCGCCCCCGCGTCGCCCGCCGCTGCCCATCGAAGGCAGCGGCATCGCGCCGGAGAACAACGTGAACAGCAGCGCGATAAAGCCCGCCGCGACAGCGAGCAGGATGCTCGATGTCACGACCATCGCGATCGCGCCGGCGCCGAGCCCGGTCACGACCGGGCCGAGCTTGCTACCGAAGATCGAGCGCGCAACGCGGCCGATCAGGAACACGCCGAAGAACAAAAAGATGCCGAGCTCGGGCCAGTCGAAACCACCTCCGCCGAGCCCGCCACGTTGTGAAGCAGGGCGCTGGACTTCAGGCAATGCCTCGCCGCCGATCACCGCCACCAGCTGATCGACCGCGGCACCGATGCCGCCGGCAAAGTCATTCTCGCGAAAGCGCGGTTTCATCTGTTCGTCGACGATGCGAGCCGCGGTGAGGTCGGGCACCGCGCCTTCGAGCGTGCGGGCCACCTCGATGCGCATCTTGCGATCGTCTTTGGCGACGATCACCAGCACGCCGTCACCGACCTCCTTGCGTCCGATTTTCCAGGAGGCGGCGACACGGTTCGCATAGCTCGCGATGTCTTCGGGCTGCGTGGTCGGCACCATCAGCACGACGATCTGCGAGCCCTTCTTTTGCTCGAAGGCGGCGAGCTTGGCGTCGAGCGACTGGCGCGCAGCGGCATCGAGCGTGCCGGTCTGGTCGATCACGCGGGCGTCGAGCGCGGGCACCGGCAGCACGCCTTGCGCCATTGCGGCACCGGCCATCAGGACGAAAAAGATTGCCGCCAGCAAGCGCTCGACACAACGCAGAACCGCGGCGACAGCCATGTGCAGCTTCAAAAGCCGTTACTTCTTCGGAGCGCCGAAGTCGACGGTAGGGGGCACGGAAATCTGCGATTCGTTCTGCACGCTGAAGGTGGGTTTGGGCGGGTAGCTGAATACCTTGGCCGTGATGTTGGTCGGAAAGCTCCGCGCCAGCACGTTGTATTCCTGGACCGTCTTGATATAGCTGTTGCGCGCTACGGTGATGCGGTTCTCGGTGCCTTCGAGCGTCACGCGCAAATCGCGGAAAGCCTGGTTCGCCTGCAATTGCGGGTACTGCTCCGACACGACCATCAGCCGCGACAGCGCGCCCGACAGTTCGCCTTGCGCCTTCTGGAACTTGTCGAAAGCCTCGGGGTTGTTCAATGTTTCGGGCGTGACCTGGATCGACGTCGCCTTGGCGCGCGCCTCGATCACCTTGGTCAGCGTGTCTTGCTCGAAATTGGCTTGGCCCTTGACCGATGCAACGATATTCGGCACCAGGTCGGCGCGCCGCTGGTACTGGTTGAGCACTTCGCTCCAGGCTGACTTGCTCGACTCGTCGAGTTTCTGGAAGTCGTTGTAGCCGCAGCCGGTGAGGGATGACAGCGACAGTGTCGCGACCAGAATCAAAAGCCAGCGTTGCATCGTTTGGGTCATGGGGTTCGCCCTTGAAGAGAAGTTCGGAAAGGTAGCATAGATGCATGCCTGTCGACCCTTTGCAAGTGCTCCGCGCAGCGCAGCGCCCGATGCCGACCGTACTGTCCGCTGCACCGCTGGGCACGCTGTTGATCGCGGGGGCGACGGGCGCGCTGGGCAACGAGCTGGTGCGCCGGCTGGCCGGCAGCCACCGCTACGCACACACACGCGTGCTGGCGCGCGAGCCGATGCGCGACGGACTGCGCGGTGTCGAGACGGTGCTCGTGCCGACGACGACGGGCGCGCTTGAGTCGTCTTCCAAAGCCCTGCCGATCGCCGAGTGGCCGCGCGTGTCGGCCGACACCGCCATCGTGGCGTTCGATCCCCCGCGGCTGTATCACGACCGCGAGCGGGCGCTATGGTTACCCGATCCGGCGCAGCTGCCCGATCTCGCGCGTTGGCTGCGTGCGGGCGGTGTGACCACGCTGGTCATCGTGCAGCCGCACACTCAAGGCGGTATGCCCGAGGCGCTCAAGCGCGGTCTCGCGAGCCTGGACGAGCAGGCGGTCGTCGCGCTGGGGTTCGATCGCGTCATCCTCTTGCGCTCGGCGCAGAAGCCGACCGCGCTGAAGCACGCGAACACAGGCGAGAAGCTGGCAGCGTGGATGCTGTCGATCACGCGCCTCATGGTGCCGAGCAGCGAGCAACCGGTGCGTGCGTCGAAGGTGGCCGAGCTGGTCGATGTAGCCTTGGTGCTCGCGCCACCTGGCGTGCACATCGCCGCGCCCGAGTTGGTGTGGCGGGCATCGCAAGGTGATCTGCGTGGCGTGGCGCGGAGTTGGTTGGGTGCCTGAAGGATCGGACGGCTGACCGCAGCGACAGAGGGCAACGGCAGACCGCCTGCAGCCTCTGGCCCATCGAGGCAAAATCATCCGTACATGCCCAAGACTTCATCCCCTGCCGCAACCGTCACCGGTTCCGCCGACGACATCGAGGCTGCGTTCTACGAAGCGCTGCAGCGCGGTGACATCGAGGCGCTGATGGGCTGCTGGTCGGACGACGACGAGGTGTTCTGCGTGCATCCGGGCGGCCCGCGTCTGGTCGGCCAGGTCGCTATCCGCGCTGCCTTCGAGCAGATGTTCGGCAACGGTGCGATCCACGCAACGCCGGCGCGTGTTCGCAAGGTCGAATCGATTGCCAGCGCCGTTCACAACGTGCTCGAGCGCATCGAGGTGCTCACGAGCGAAGGGCCACGCCATGCTTTCGTGTTGGCCACCAACGTCTATCACAAGACGCCGCACGGCTGGCGCATGGTCGCGCACCATGCGAGCCCTGGCAGTGCGCACGCGCCCGACGACGCCAACGAGTTTCCGCAAACGCTGCACTGATGCCGTACTGATATGCACTGATTCCGCTCCGATGCCTCTCGACTACATTGCGCCGCGCTGGCTGCCCGGCGGCAACCTGCAAACCATCTGGCCCGCGCTGTTCGGCCGGCGCAGCGACGGGCCGTTGCCGCCCTATCGCCGCGAGCGCTGGAGCGCTCCGGACGGTGACTTCATCGATGTCGATTTCGTCGATTCGCTGGGCTTGGCGCCGCGTCCGTTGCTGGTGCTGTTCCACGGTCTCGAAGGCTCTTCACACAGCCACTACTCCGAGGCCTTCGCCGCCTTTGCCGCGACGCACGGCATGGCCTTTGCCGTACCGCACTTTCGCGGTTGCAGCGGCGAGATCAACCTTGCGCCACGGGCCTACCACTCGGGCGACTACGAAGAGATCGGCTGGGTCTTGTCGCGGCTGCGCGCGCAGCACGATGCGAGCGGCGGCGGCCCGATGTTGGCGGCAGGCGTTTCGCTCGGCGGCAATGCGTTGCTGCGCTGGGCCGAAGAGGCGGGCGACGAGGCCTCGAAGGTTGCCAGCGCCATTGCATCGATCTCAGCACCACTCGATCTCGCCGCCGGAGGCCACGCGATCGGCCGCGGCTTCAACCGCGTGGTGTACACGCGCATGTTTTTGTCGAGCATGAAACCGAAGGCGCTGGCCAAACTAAAACAGCACCCTGGCCTGTTCGATCGCAATCGGCTTGTCGCGGCGCGTGACCTGTACGAATTCGACAACGTGTTCACCGCGCCGCTGCACGGCTTTCGCGATGCCGACGACTACTGGGAGCGAGGCTCGGCCAAGCCGCACCTGAGCGCGATCCGCATCCCGGCGCTGGTTGTCAATGCGACCAACGACCCGTTCGTGCCCGCGGTCAGTCTGCCGCGGCAAGAAGACGTCGGCAGCCACGTCACGCTGTGGCAGCCGCCGCACGGTGGCCACGTCGGCTTTCCGCTCGGGCCGCCGCCCGGCCATGTGCGCGGCATGCCCGAGCGCGTTGGCGGCTGGCTCTCCAAGCGTTCGGGGCTTTAGCCGACGAGCCGCCGCATCCTGTCCTGTTCGCGCAGAATCAAATCATGGATGACATCGTCAAGCAGGCTCTGGCCAAGTGGCCCAACGTACCGCATTGCTACGGCTGGCTCGGGCTCGACGCACGCGGCAACTGGTATATGCGCGACGACCGCACGCAGGCCGCCGGCGCCTTTCCAGAAGCCAAAGGGTCGCTGTTGCGGCACGACAAGCTGATCGACTTCATTCAGCGCAACTACGACCACGACGACGGCGGCCAATGGTTCTTTCAGAACGGGCCCCAGCGCGTCTATGTCGAACTCGAAGCCACCCCTTTTATCTGGCGCGTCATGGACGATTTCTCGGTGACGGCGCACACCGGCACGTCGGTCGAGCCCAGCGCGTGCCTTGTCGATGAAAGCGGCAAGCTTTATCTCGTCGCGCCGATCGGGCTGGGGCTGGTGCACACGCAAGACGTCGGACTGGCGGCCGACGCCATCGAAGCCGGGCGCTGGCAGCCTGAGACGGTGGTCGCTGCCGAACTGCCGACGCGGTTCGGATACGTGATGAGCCCGGCCACAAAAAAGCCGGCTTGACGCCGGCTGGTTTGCAAGAGCGTGGAGTGCAGCCTTGCGCGCCGCACGGTCGCTCGCTTCGAATTACTTGACGGCTGCAGGTGCAGCAGGCATTGCGGGCGCGGCGGCTGCAGGTGGTGTAGCCGCATCGGCAGCTGGCGCGGCGCCATCGGCTGGTGTTGCTGCGGGCCGGTCCGGGATCGGGAACGTGGCACCACCGGCATTCGCCATGTAGACCACCGCGCGGCCCACTTCAACATCCTCGTAGTCTCCGCCTCCTTGCGCTGGCATCACGCCCTTGCCGTGCAGCGCGTGGTCGAGCAACGTGGCGTAACCCTGGCCAATGCGCGGGCCCCAGGCAGCTGCGTCGCTGAAGTGCGGTGCGCCGGCAATGCCGGGTGCACCGTGGCAGGTGACGCATTGCGCCTTGAACACCGCCTCGCCGGTAGCGAGCTCGCGGTTGGCATCGCGGATTTCGATGGAGCCGACCCGCTTCAGGCGGTCTGCCAGATCGCGATCACGGTTGTCTTTCGACACGCCGTAAAGCGCCATGCTGTCGCCTTCTGCCGTGCCTGAAGGATGCGTACCTGACACGACGTATGAGACGAGTCCCACGATGATCAGGATGGGCGCAATGAACGAGAAAAAGACCGCCAGCAGCAACTGCTTCGGGTTCTTGATCGGTCCGGTGTGGGCGTCTTCTGTGGCCTGGGGATGCGGGTCTGCGCTCATTGCGTCCTCAATATCGGGGGCTCGTCGGGGGGCTTTTCAAATCAACCGGCGATTATAAGGAGCCCTTATTCCTTCCAGCCCCCGCCGAGCGCTTTGTAGAGCACCACCTGGTTTTGCAACTGGAGCAAATGTGCCTGCACCGTCGCCTGCTGCGCCGCGAATTGCGAGCGCTGCGCATCGAGCAGGTCGAGCGCGCTGGCAATGCCGTTGCGGTAGCGCAGGTCCGACAGCTTGAAGCGAATGCCTTCGGCGTCTGCTTGCGCGCGCTGTGCCCGCAATTGCTCGGTGAGCGTGGCGCGTCCGGCAAGTGCATCCGCCACGTCGCGAAAGGCCGACTGGATGCTCTTCTCGTACTGCGCCACGGCGATGTCACGGCCGGCCTTGGCCGAATCGAGGCCCGCGATGTTGGCGCCGGCATTGAAGATCGGCAACGAGAGCTGCGGTGCGAACGACCATGCCTTCGAGCCGCTGTCGAACAACCCCGAGAACTGGCTGCTGACCGTGCCGATCGACGTGGTCAGAGAGATCCGCGGAAAGAACGCCGCGCGTGCCGCACCGATGTTGGCGTTGGCTGCGAGCAGTTGTTGCTCGGCCGCGCGGATGTCGGGCCGCTCCGCAAGGAGGTCGGATGGCAGGCCTGCCGGCACATCCGGAATCGACTTCACGCTGTCGAGCTTGTTGGCGCCGGCACCGGTCATCGCTTCGGGTGGCATCGGCGCGCCGAGCAACAGCACCAGCGCGTTCTCGTCCTGCATGCGCAGGCGTTGCTGCTGTGCGTACGAAGCCTTGGCGGTTTCTGCCAGCGAGTTGGCCAGCTGGAAGTCGATTTCAGACGACACGCCGTTGTCGAAGCGCAGCTTGGTCAGCCGCACCGATTCGTCGCGCGTGCCGAGCGTCTGGCGTGTGAGCTCCAGCAGTTCGTCGTCGGCCAGCAGCGTGAGCCAGCCCTGAGCAACCGCGCCGATCAGGCTGATCTGTGCTGCCTTGCGCGATTCTTCGGTGGCGAGGTATTGCGCTAGCGCCGCATCTTTCAGGCTGGTGATGCGGCCGAAGAAATCGATCTCCCAGGCGGTGATGCCGAGATTGACCGCATAGCTGGACGAGACGCTCGGGGCGCTCGCGCTGATCGCGCCAAACGGATTGGGCCGCGAGCGCGAGCCGCTGGCAGACACGCCCACCGCAGGAAACAACGCCGCGCGCTGGATGCGGAACTGCGCACGGGCCTGCTCGATGTTCAACGCCGACACGCGCAGATCACGGTTGTTGGCCAGCGCCAGATCGATGAGTTTCGTCAGCCGCGGGTCGGTGAAGAACTCCTGCCACGGCACGGAGGCGGCCGACAACCCTGACGGTTGCGACGGATCGCCCGGGAACACGGTTGCCACCGGCGCTGCCGGGCGTTCGTACTTGGGTGCCAGCGAGCAGCCCGCCAGTAGCATCGCCACCGTCGCGATGCCTGTCAGAAGCAATTTTTTATTCATGGGTTTCTGCTCCGCCGACGGGTGCGGCAATGCGCGCCTGGAGTTCTTGCTGTCGTTTGCTGCCCTTGAAGAAACCGCGCACGATCACGAAAAAGAGGGGTACGAAGAACACCGCCAAGCCGGTGCCGGTGATCATGCCGCCGAGCACTCCGGTGCCGATGGCGCGCTGGCTCGCCGAGCCCGCGCCGGTCGCCAGAAACAGTGGCAGCACGCCGAGGCCGAAGGCCAGCGAGGTCATGATGATGGGCCGGAACCGCAGGTGCGCTGCAGCCAGTGCTGACTCGACGACGCCCTTGCCCTGGGCCTGAAGATCCTTGGCGAACTCGATGATCAGAATCGCGTTCTTGGCCGACAAACCGATGATGGTGATCAAGCCGACCTGGAAGTACACGTCGTTCGAATACGAGCGGAACATGGTGGCCAGCAGCACGCCCAGCACGCCGCACGGCACCACCAGAATCACCGCCAGCGGAATCGACCAGCTTTCGTACAGCGCGGCCAGGCACAGGAACACCGCCAGGATCGCGAAGCCGTACAGGACGATGGCTTGCGAGCCGGCGAGTTTTTCTTCACGCGACTGGCCGGTCCACTCGTAGCCGAAGCCTGGCGGCAATTTCGCGGCCATCTTTTCCATCTCTTCCATCGCCGCGCCCGAACTGCTGCCCGGGGCCGCCGAGCCCGAAATGCGCACCGCCGGATAGCCGTTGTAGCGCACCGTTTGCTGCGCACCGTTGACCCAGCGCGTCGTCGCGAAGGTCGACAGCGGCACCGGGTTGCCCTGAGCGTTGCTCGCGTTGAGCTTGAGCAGGTCTTGCGGCTGCATCCGTGCCGGCGCGTCGGCTTGCACCACCACGCGCTGCAGGCGACCCCGGTTCGGGAAGTCGTTGATGTAGCTTGAACCGAGCGCGGTCGACAAGGTCGTGTTGATCGCGTCGAAGCTCACGCCCAGCGCGCTCGCCTTGTCGCGGTCGATGTCGATCTGCAACTGCGGCGCGTCTTCGAGGCCGTCGGGCCGTACCTGCGACAGCAGCTTGTTCTGCGACGCCATGCCGAGCATCTGGTTGCGGGCGTTGATGAGCGCTTCGTGACCCGCGCCACTGCGATCTTGCAGCCGGAAGGTGAAGCCACTGGCATTCCCCAACTCGGGGATGGGCGGCGGGCTCAACGGGTAGATGAAGGCGTCGCGAATCTTCGACAGCGCACCGAAGGCGCGACCGGCGAGCGCATCCGCCGACTGGCCGGCTTCCTTGCGCTGGTCCCAGTCTTTCAGCGTGACGAAGGCGAGGCCGGCGTTTTGGCCCTGGCCCGAGAAGCTGAAGCCCAGCACGCCGACCATGCTCTGCACCTCAGGCTGCTTCAGGATATAGCCCTCGACCTGCTTCATGACGTCCAGCGTGCGGTCTTGCGTCGCGCCAGGCGGCAGCTGCACGTTCACGATGATGTTGCCTTGGTCTTCCTGCGGCAGGAATGAAGTCGGCAAACCGCGGAACACCACGATCACCGCAGCGACGATTGCCACGTAGATGACGAGGTAGCGCGCAGCGCGTTTCAGCATGCGCGCGACAACGCTCTCGTAGCCCTTTGCCGTGCGGTTGAAGCTGCGGTTGAACCAGCCGAAGAAGCCGCGCTTTTCATGGTGCCCTTCGTCGACCGGCTTGAGCAGCGTGGCGCAGAGCGCCGGTGTCAGCGACAACGCCATGAAGGCGGAGAAGCCGATCGACGCGACCATCACCGCAGCGAACTGGCGATAGATGTTGCCGGTCGAGCCGGCAAAAAATGCCAGCGGCACGAAGACCGAGATCAGCACCACGGTCACGCCGATGATGGCGCCCGAGATCTGCCCCATGGCCTTGCGTGTTGCTTCGAGCGGCGGCAGCCCCTCCTCGGTCATGATGCGTTCGACGTTCTCCACCACCACGATGGCATCGTCCACCACGATACCGATCACCAGCACCATGCCGAACATGGTCAGCACGTTGATCGAATAGCCCAGACCCAGCAGCGTGGCAAAGGTGCCGAGCAGCGCGATCGGCACGACGATCGTCGGAATGATCGTGTAGCGCCAGTTCTGCAGGAACAGGAACATCACGACGAACACCAGCGCGATGGCTTCGAGCAGCGTCTTGACCACTTCTGTGATGGAGATGCTGACGAAGCGCGAGCTGTCGTACGGGATGCTCCACTTCACACCCGGCGGAAAGTACTTGGCCAAGTCGGCCATCTTGGCGCGGATGGCCTTGGCAGATTGCAGCGCGTTGCCGCTGGGTGCCAGCTGGACGCCGATACCCACCGCAGGCTGACCGTTCAGCCGTGCCGAGGTCGAATAAGCCTGGCCGCCGAGCTCGATGCGGGCGACGTCTTTCAGGCGAACGGCCGAGCCATCTGTGTTGGCTCGCAGCACGATGTTGCCGAATTGCTCCACGGTGCTGAGCTGGCCGGTGACCAGCACAGTCGCGGCAATGCTCTGGCCGGTGATGTTCGGCAGGTCGCCGATCGAGCCAGAAGACACTTGCGCGTTCTGTGCGCGAATGGCCGCGTTGACGTCGGCCGCCGACAGCGAATAGCCCTGCAGCTTGGCCGGGTCGATCCACACGCGCATGGCGCGCTCGGTGCCGAACAACTGGGCCTGGCCGATGCCCGGAACGCGCTGCAATTCGGGCAGCACGTTGCGTGAGGCGTAGTCGCCCAGCGCGATCGGATCGACCTTGGGATCGTCAGACGACAGGATGGTGAACAGCAGGAAGTTGTTGCGCGACTTGTCGACGCGCACGCCTTGTTGCGTCACTGCGGCAGGCAGACGCGGCGTGGCACGCGACAAACGGTTCTGCACGTCGACCTGCGCCAGGTCGGCATTGGTGCCGGTCTCGAAGGTGATCGTGATGGTGCCGGTGCCATCGGCTTGCGCCACCGATTCCATGTAGATCAGCCCGGGCGAACCGTTCATTTCGCGTTCGATCACCGACAGCACGCTGTCTTCGAGCGTTTGTGCCGATGCGCCCGGATAGGCAGTGGTCACGACGATGGCGGGAGGCGCCACCGGCGGATATTGCGAGATCGGAAGCTGCGTGATCGCCACGCTGCCCATCACGATGACGAACAGCGCGATCACCCACGCGAAGATCGGGCGTTCGATAAAAAACTTGGCCATGCGGGCTCGCTCCTTACGACTTCGCGGCGGAAGCCGCAGAAGCCGGTGCAGCGGGTGCAGCGGGTGTGGCAGCCGGTGCACTGCCGCCCGCTGCAGCCGTTGGCGCCGTCCACGGCACCGCCTTCACCGGCGTGCCGGGCGGCAACATCTGCAGTTTCTGGAAACCGTCGACCATCACCTGCTCGCCTGCCTTGAGGCCATCGAGCACGATCCACTGGTTGTCTTTTGCCGCGCTGATCTTCACGGGACGCTTGGTGATCTTGCCTTCGGCATCGACGATCGACACGGTGTCGCCCGTCTGTGTGCGCGTCACGGCCTGCTGGGGAATGGCGATGGCGTTACTCATCTGGGCTTGCTCGATGCGCACGCGCACATACAAGCCGGGCAGCAGATCGCCCGTCGGGTTGGGGATTTCGGCGCGCAAGGTGACCTGGCCGCTGGTCGAGTCGACCGTCAAATCGGTGAACAGCAGCTTGCCGGGCAACGCGTATTCGGTGCCGTCTTCGAGCACCACGCGCACGCTGGCCGCGTTGGTGTCGCCGACACGCTTGAACTGCCCTTCCTGCATGGCGCGGCGCAGCTTCAGCACATCGGTGGCCGATTGCGTGAAGTTGACGTACATCGGATTGATCTGCTGGATCACCGCCAATTGCGTGGCATCGCCTTGCCCGACCAGCGCCCCTTCGGTGACGAGCGAACGGCCGATGCGGCCCGAGATCGGGGCCGTCACCGCGGCGTAGCCGAGGTTGATCTTCGCGGTCGCAACCGAAGCGCGACCGACGGCCACATCGGCTTCGGCAGTCTTTTGCGATGCGACTGCGTTGGCGTATTCCTGCTTGCTGACGGCGTTGGCTTCGACCAGCGGCTTGTAGCGATCGGCCAGCGCCTTGGCCTGCACCGCGTTGGCTTCAGCGCGCGCAAGACCTGCCTGCGCGCTCTGCGCTGCAGCCGTGTAGGGCGCTGCATCGATGCGGAACAAAGGCTGGCCGGCCTTCACATCGCTGCCTTCCTTGAACAGTCGCTCTTGCAGGATGCCGGCCGCGCGGGCCCGGACCTGGGCGATGCGCGAGGCTTCGAGCCGACCCGGAAGCTCGGTCACCAGGCCGACATTGCCGGGCGTCGCGATCACCACACCCACTTCAGGTGGCGGCGGCTTGGCGCCTCCGCCACCCGGCGTACCGCCAGCCGCGGGCGCATCGCCCTTGCCGCAGGCAGCGAGCGACAGAAGGGCCGCAGCGGCGGCGGCTGTGACAACAACGCGCCATGTGGATGACGGGCGGTGAGAAACATGCAAGACGGGCATGCGATTCCTTCGGAGGACGGCAGACAAAGAAGAGGAGGCCAAATGCAGGACTCGCGCAAAAACCATGCCGCCACTGCAACCGATCGGCAGCTGCGGAGTTTACATACATTCGTGGATGTATAGTCGGGAACCGGTTTCAGCCCCGAATCTACACACTTCAGGAGACAGTTTTGGCACGCCGTACCAAGGAAGAGGCCCTCGCTACCCGGCATCGACTGATCGATGCTGCCGAAATACTGTTTCAGTCGCAAGGGGTATCACGGACCTCCTTGCAACAGATCGCAGAGCAGGCGGGCGCCACGCGCGGCGCCGTGTACTGGCATTTCAAGGACAAGGCCGATCTGTTCAACGCCATGATGGAGCGCGTGAAACTTCCGATGGAAAACGCCACGCGCTTTTCTGCCGCGCCCGCGGTCGATCCGCTGGCTGTCATCGAGGCAGGAATGATCGTGGCTTTGCGGCTGGTAACGACCGACCCGCAGGCGCGTCGCGTCTTCGAAGTGGCAACGCAAAAAGTCGAGTACGTCGGCGAAATGGCATCGGTGCGATTGCGCCATCTCGAGGCGCGTAACAGTTGCGTGGCCGATTTCGAAAAGGCCTTGCGGCTTGCCGCGCGTCGCGCCCAAATCAAACTGTCGTTGCCGGCAAGCACAGCAGCCCAGGGCCTGCATGCGCTCATCAGCGGCTTGATTCACAACTGGTTGCTCGACCCAGAAGCCTTTGCGCTGATGAGCGTCGGCCGACGCACCTTCAACGTGTACCTGTCGGGGCTGGGCTTCGATCGCACCGGTGCGCGGATCGATCCGTCGGCCGATCCGATCGCTCTCGAATCGCTCGCCCGATAGGCGATAATCAGCGGCTCACTCGTCGTATTTCAACGGATAGAATTCGGCCCTCCGAAGGCTGAGATCCTGGTTCGATTCCAGGCGACGGGACCAAATGAAAGGTCGTTCGAGGGTTGCTGCGTCTGCTCCGCATCGGCCAATAGACCCACCGGCTTCGTCGCAAATTTCGTCGGCCCCGCTGGCATCGACATGCCCTCCATCGATTTCTGTGCGTTGGCCACTGAAGAAGCGACGAGCAGCGCGATGGCCAAAAGCAAATAGGTTTTCATTGCATAGCTCCGGTATCTCAACGGGGTGGATGAGTTGGGCGAGGTGCAGTGTTGACGCGCACCCGTCGATGCAACAGATACCAGGCAGCCGGCACGACCAGCATGCTGAGCAACGGTGCGGTCACCATGCCGCCGACCATCGGCGCGGCAATGCGCGTCATGACTTCGGAGCCGGTGCCGGTGCCCCACAGGATCGGCAGCAGGCCCGCCATGACGACCGCCACCGTCATCGCCTTGGGTCTCACGCGCAGTACGGCGCCCTCACGGATCGCGGCCAGGAGGGTTTCGTCGTTCATAGGTTCGCCTGCGTCGAGGCGACGCTGCAAGGCGTTCTTCAGATAGACCAGCATCACGACGCCGAACTCTGCGGCAACTCCTGCCAGGGCGATGAACCCCACCGCCGTCGCCACCGAGATCGAGTGGCCCAGTGCCCACACCAACCAGAAGCCGCCGATGAGCGAGAACGGCACCGCCGCCATGACCAGCGCCGCATCGCTGAACGACTTGAAGAGCAGATAGAGCAGCACGAAGATGACGGCCAGTGTGACCGGCACGACCAGCTTCAATCGCTCGGTGGCACGTTCGAGGTATTCGAATTGGCCGGACCACGACACCGCATAACCCGCTGGCGTTTTGACCGACTTGGCGACTGCCGCCTGCATGTCGTTGACGGCAGAGCGCAAGTCACGACCGCGAACGTCGACATACACCCAGCCCGACAGTCTCGCGTTTTCGCTGCGCAGCATCGGCGGTCCGTCGGCGATGCTGATCTTCGCCACATCGCGCAGCAACACCGTGGCACCCCGTGCCGTCACGAAGGGCAGATCACGCAGTCCCTCCAGCGAGTCGCGGATCTCCCGCGGGTAGCGCACGTTGATGGGGTAACGCTCGCGGCCCTGGACGACCTCGCCGACGTTGTCGCCGCCGATCGCCGTCGACACCACTGCCTGCACATCCGCCACCGACAGTCCGTAGCGCGCCGCAGCGGCTCGGTCCACATCGACGTCGATGTAGCGGCCGCCGGTCAGTCGCTCCGCCAGCGCCGACGATACGCCGGGCACGCCTTTGACGGCCGCCTCGATCTGCGTCGTCAACGAGTCGATGGTGGCGAGATCCGTGCCGGCGACCTTCACCCCCACGGGGCTCTTGATACCGGTGGCCAGCATGTCGATCCGGTTGCGGATGGGGGGCACCCAGACATTCGACAGGCCCGGTACCTTGACTGCGCGGTCCAGCGCTTCGACCAGCTTGTCGGGCGTCATGCCGGCGCGCCACTGGTCCTTCGGCTTGAACTGAATGGTGGTCTCGAACATCTCGAGTGGGGCAGGATCGGTGGCGGTGTCTGCACGACCGGCCTTGCCGAAGACGCGCGCCACTTCGGGCACCGTCTTGATGAGCCGATCGGTCTGCTGTAGCAACTCGCCCGCCTTGGAAACCGACAGTCCAGGAAGCGCGGAGGGCATGTACAGCAGGTCGCCTTCGTCCAGCGGCGGCATGAACTCGCCGCCCAAGCGCATCACTGGCAAGACGGTCAATGCGAGCAGCAGGGCGGCAAGGACAAGCGTCGCCTTCGGAAACCGCAGCACCAGCTCGAGCGCGGGCCGGTAAACCGCCATCAAAAAACGATTGACCGGGTTGGCCGACTCGTGCGGAATGCGACCGCGGATCAGGTAGCCCATCAGCACCGGGATCAGCGTGACCGACAGGCCCGCAGCCGCTGCCATGGCGTAGGTTTTGGTAAATGCAAGCGGTGCGAACAGTCGGCCCTCCTGCGCTTCGAGTGAAAACACCGGCACGAAAGACAGCGTGATCACCAGCAGCGAGAAGAACAACGCCGGTCCGACTTCGACCGAGGCTGCGGTGACCAACTGCCATCGCTCCGCAACAGTCGGCTGCCTGTCTCGCTGCGTCTCGAAAGCCTCCAGATGCTTGTGCACGTTTTCCACCATGACGATGGCGCCGTCCACCATGGCGCCGATGGCGATCGCGATGCCTCCGAGCGACATGATGTTGGCGTTGACGCCTTGCCAGTGCATGACGATGAAGGCGGCCAGCACCCCAACAGGCAGCGCGACCACGGCCACCAGCGCCGAGCGCAGATGGAACAAAAAGACGGCGCAAACCAACGCGACCACGATGAATTCCTCCATCAGCTTGAAGCGCAGGTTGTCGACTGCGCGATCGATCAGCAGCGAGCGGTCATAGGTCGGCACGATCTCGACGCCGGCCGGCAAGCTCGACTTCAACGCGGCCAGCTTGTCCTTGACGGCCTGGACCGTGGTGCGCGCGTTCTTGCCGGAACGCATGATCACCACGCCCCCGGCCACTTCGCCTTCGCCATCCAGTTCCGCAATGCCGCGGCGCATTTCCGGCCCGACCTGGACCGTCGCCACATCGCGCAACAGCACCGGCGTGGCGCCCGTCATTGCAAGCGGGATGGTCCGGAAATCTTCCATCGACTGAAGGAAGCCGCGCGAGCGCACCATGTACTCGGCTTCGGCCAACTCGACCACCGAGCCACCGCTGGCCTGGTTGGCATTGCGCAAGGCATCGACAACCGTGGCCTGCGTGATGCCCAGCGCGCGCATGCGGTCCGGATCGAGCACCACCTGGTACTGCCGAACCATGCCGCCGATGCTGGCGACCTCGGCCACGTCCGGCACCGTCTTCAGCTCGAACTTGAGAAACCAGTCGTTCAGCGCGCGAAGCTGGCCGAGGTCTCGCTGGCCCGTGCGGTCGACCAGCGCGTACTCGTAGACCCAGCCCACGCCCGTGGCATCCGGCCCCAAGGAAGCGTTGGCGCCTGAGGGCAGTTTGCTTTGCACCTGGTTGAGGTATTCGACGACGCGGGAACGTGCCCAATACGGATCGGTCTTGTCCTCGAACAGGACATAGACAAACGAGTCCCCGAAGAACGAGTAGCCGCGCACCGTCTTCGCGCCGGGCACGCTGAGCATGGTCGTGGTCAGCGGGTAAGTGACCAGGTCTTCGACCACCTGCGGCGCCTTGCCCGGGTAGGGGGTGCGGATGATCACCTGGGTGTCCGACAAATCGGGCAGTGCATCGAGCGGCGTGTGCACGACCGACCACAGACCCGCCGCGACCAGAAAGAGCGTCGCGATCAACACCAGGAAGCGGTTGTCGATCGACCAGCGGATGAGCGCTGCGATCATGGCTTGGATGCCGGCTGCAGGCGCTCCACCGACTCAAGCTCGTAGCCCGTCGGCCCGCCCTCCTTGAACTCGAAGCGAATCCGGTCGCCGGGTTGGATGTCCGGAAAGGCGGTCGGCGTCGGCTTGGCAAAGCCCATCGTCATCGCCGGCCACTTGAGCGTGGCAACCGGTCCGTGCGAAATGGTGATGCCGTCCGAGTCCACGCTCTCGACCTTGCCTTCCCCGCGATGGGTTGCGGCAACCGTCGCCGGTGAAGCTGCCGAAGACGTCGAAGCACTGGCAGTTGGCGCAGCCGCAGTGGCTGAAGCCGGTGACGCCATGCTGCCCAGCACCGAGCGCAAGCGCGCTTCCGAATCGATCAGGAACTGACCACTGGCGACGACCTGCTCGCCGTCGGACAGTCCTTGAAGCACCTCGATGTCGTCGCCCAGATCCATGCCCAGCGACACGTCCCTCGGCTCGAACGCACCCGTGTCCTTGCGCACGATGACGACGGCGCGCTTGCCTGTGCGAATGACAGCCTCAGACGCCACGACAATTCGCGTGCTGCTGCCGCCTGCGACCTGCAGACGCAGCAGCATGCCGGGTGTCAACTGGCCCTTGGCGTTGTCGACTTCAAAGCGGGCCTTCAGGGTGCGTGTGGCGGTGCTGACCTCGGGCAGGATCTCCTTCAGCTCGCCTTCGAACGACTGCGATGCATCGGCCTGCAGAACGGCTTTCACTTTCTGTCCTGGCTTCAGACGCCCGGCCTGCGTCTCCGGGATTTCCGCCACTGCCCAGACCTTTTCGAGGCCGGCGATCCTGAAGAGCGTCAGGCCCGGCGTGACGGCCACGCCCTCGCGCACGCCGAGTTCGGCAACCACGCCGCTGGCTGGCGCGGTCAGCACGTAGCGCGCTTGCGCGGTTCCGGCTTTCTCGCTCTGGCGGATCAGGTCCGCGGGAATGGACATTGCCTGCATCCGCTCCCGGGCTGCTGCGATGAGGTCCGGTGAAACGCCGGTGCGCTGGAGCGCGAGCAACTCGTTTTGCGGCCCCAGCCATTCAGGCGCGAAGAGGGTCGCGAGAGGTTGCCCCTTGCGCACGCGCTCCATCGGCGCACGCACCCACAGTCGCTCCACGAAGCCGGCGACACGGCTCTGCACCGACACGCTCAGGCGCTCGTCGAACTGCACTGCGCCGATGGCGTCGAACGACGAGGAGACGTCAGCGCGTCGTACTTTCGCGAGCCGGATGCCGAGGTTCTGTTGCACCGACGGGCTGATGCTCACGCCGCCGCCCGATGCGCCCGCCGCGCTGTCCGCGTACATCGGCACGAGTTGCATGTCCATGAACGGCGACTTGCCGGGCTTGTCGAAGCGGGGCCCGGGCACCATCGGGTCGTGCCAGTACAGAACCTTGCGTCCTTCAGAGCCCGTGGGCGCCATCGTGGAAGGCATGGCGTCTTCGTGACCCTGGCCAGTGCTGCGGCCCGCGTAGAAGGCGACCGCGGCGACTGCGACGAGCACCAAGGCACCGAGGATCGACAGCGTGATGAGGTTTGATTTTTTCATGGAGCCACCTCGTCGGTCAGCGGACGGAAGGCCAATTGAAGCTGCGACCGCGCGAGCTCTCGCTGCAGCGTGAGCAGCTTGCGCTGCACTTCGACTTCCGCATGGCGTGCCTCGAAGAGCGTTGCGAGCGGGGCCTGGTTGGAGCGATAGGCCGCGGTCGCAGCCGCCGTTCGTTGCCCGGCCGGAATCACGACGCTCACGCGGTAGCGCTCGATGCGTTGCTGCAGGCGCCCGGCGTCACTGCGCAGGGTCAGGTATTCGGCCGTTGCAGCGCGCCTGGCCTCGGCCAGTTCGGCTTCCGCTTTGTCCACCAACGCGAGCTTGGACGCCGTCTCCCGGTCCTGGCGTTCGCCGGGAGATACCTGGAGCGGGATGCTCACGCCGAACGACACCATGTCCGAGTACCCCGTACGCTGGCCGTAGGCGACTTCCCATGTCCAGTTCGGTTTGCGGTTGGCGCCGGCCACCGCAGCCGCTTGCGTCGCAACCTCGATCTCACGCTGCATCGCGACGACCGAAGGATGTCGGGCCACGTAGGCCTCTTCGCTGAGTGGCGGCTCGGCGGGTATCGGCGCCAGCGCCTCCGGCATCACGCCGACCCAGCGTTGCAGTGCGAGCCGTGCGGCGTTCTGCTGCTGCCTCGCATCGGCGGACTCGTCCTCGGAGCTTCCCTTTGCGCCGGTCAGCGAAAGCACTTCCTGGCTGCTGCCGGCGGCAGACGACAGCCGCGCACGCGACGCCTCGAGTTCCTCATGGGCGTGATGTTCCATCAGCGTGGTGAGGGTCAGCATCTGACCTGCATAGAAAGCATCCGCATAAGCCAGCGCCGTCTGGAGCCGTGTCGCGGCGATCGAGGCGCCTGCCATCGTCGTCTCGCGCGCGGTAGCCGCATTGGCTGCAGCCTCACGCACGGCACGCTTGTCGGCCGAAAGCCATTCCTGGCTGATGCCGATGCGCTTCATCGTCATGGAATCGCGTGTGGTGCTGAAGCGGTCCGGGCCTGTGAAGGGGAGGTTGTCGACGCCGACCCGAAGCACCGGGTCGGTCAGCTGGCTCGCCGTTCGCGCCGCTTCGGTGGCACTGAGGACGCCGGCACGGGACGCACGTGCGGCCTCCGAGCGTTCGACGGCCAACTGCAAGGCCGTGTCGAGAGACAGCGGCGCCGCTGCCGCCATGAAAGGAAGCGATGCGGCAAGCAGCAAGGCGGCGCGCAGAAAAGGAAGGGGCATGGAGACTCCGCAGACGAACGAGAAAGTCGCTGGCGCGCGAACGGGTCGCGCCAGCACCGGTCAGGTCGGCGGAGATGTCAGACGCGGAGTCTGCGTGTCGCGAGAAAGACGGGATCGGGAGGAGGCCGCGGCTCGAGCGCGCTCTGCAACGGCAGACCGTGGACGTCAGCGAGCAGAAGCGGCGGAACCACCAGCACCTGCACCACGGCAGGAAGAGACGGCGTGGCTGCCTTCGCCTTTTCGAAAGACTGGGAGGCGTCGGCGGCATGTTGATGGCAAAGCACGGGTTGCGCAGTGTCCATGCCTTCACACGGCGCGCCATCGGCCATTGCCTGTGCCATCGCTTCGGCATTGTCCAAGCCCGGGCAGACATAACCTGCGAGTGCCATTTGCGAAAACACCACCGAGACCATCACGAAGAACGCGATGGCGAAGCGATGAAGTGGGCGGAGGCGACGCATGTTCGGCGCAGTGTAGCGTCAGGACGCCCTTGCTGCAGAAGGCGCCGCCCGCCTCAGCCGCAGCGCATTGAAGATGACCGAGGCCGAACTCAGGCTCATCGCCAGCGCCGCGATCATCGGAGACAACAGCCATCCAGTGAACGGAAACAGAACACCCGCTGCCAGCGGCACGCCGAGCGCGTTGTAGACGAACGCGAAGCCCAGGTTCTGCTTCATGTTGGCAATGGTTTCGTCGGAGATGACGCGCGCTTGCGCGATGCCACGCAAGTCGCCCTTCACCAGCGTCACTTGCGCACTGTTCATCGCCACATCGGTCCCGGTTCCCATGGCAACGCCGACGTCGGCCTTGGCCAGTGCCGGTGCGTCGTTGATGCCGTCGCCGGCCATCGCGACGATGCGGCCTTCGCGCTGCAGTCTGTCGACCAGCGCCAGCTTGTCGGCGGGTTTGACCTCACCATGGACTTCGTCGATGCCCAGCCGGGCCGCAACCGCTTTGGCGGTGGTCAATCCGTCGCCGGTCGCCATGATCACGCGCAGGCCCGACGCCTTGAGTGCCGCCAGTGCTTCGACGGTCGTGGCCTTGATCGGGTCGGAAACGGCCAGCAAGCCTGCGGCCTTGCCGTCCACCGCGAGGAACATCACGCTGGCGCCTTCGACGCGCAACGATTCGGCCTGCGCTGACAAACCATCGACTGCCACGCCCAACTGCGTCATCAACGCCGTGTTGCCGAGTGCCAGCTTCTTCCCGCCGACGCTGCCGCTCACGCCGATGCCGCTCGCCGATTCGAAGCTGTCTGCCTTCTCCAGGTCCAGCTTTTGCGCCTTCGCCGCACGCACGATGGCGTCGGCCAGCGGGTGTTCGCTGCCCTGGTCGAGACTCGCAGCGAGTCGCAACACGTCTTCTTCGGTGAAGCCGGGTGCCGCGACCGCTCGCTCGAACGTCGGCTTGCCTTCGGTCAGCGTGCCGGTCTTGTCGACGATCAGCGTGTCGACCTTGCGGAAGTTCTCTATCGCCGCGGCATCGCGGAACAACACGCCCTGCGTCGCGGCCTTGCCGGTCGCCACCATGATGGACATCGGCGTGGCCAACCCCAGCGCGCAGGGGCAGGCGATGATGAGCACAGCGACCGCGTTGATCAGGCCATAGACCCAGCTCGGCTCGGGTCCGACCAGGCCCCAGACGACGAAGGTCAGCAGCGCGATGCTGATGACCGTGACGACGAAATATCGGGCGACCCGATCCGCCATCCGCTGCATCGGCGCCCTGGAGCGTTGTGCCTGCAGCACCATCTGCACGATGCTGGCCAGCACGGTCTGCGACCCGACGCGCTCGGAGCGCATCACGATCGCGCCGTTGGTGTTGAGCGTTGCGCCGATCAGCTTGTCGCCGGGCCGCTTTGTCACCGGCAGCGGTTCTCCTGTCAGCATCGATTCGTCTACCGCGCTCGACCCTTCGATCACGATGCCGTCGACCGGTACCTTCTCGCCGGGCCGCACGCGCAGCGTGTCGCCGACGTGGACGTGAGCCAGCGGGATGTCTTCTTCAGCCCCCGCGGCATCGATGCGGCGCGCGGTCTTGGGCGCGAGGCCGAGCAGGGACTTGATGGCCGCCGAGGTCTGCGAGCGCGCCTTGAGTTCGAGTATCTGGCCGAGCAGGGTCAGGGAAATGATGACGGCAGCCGCTTCGAAGTAGACCGCGACGCGGCCCATCGACACGAAGGCCGCCGGAAACACGCCCGGCGCCACGGTGGCCACGACGCTGTAGATGAAGGCCGCCGAAGTGCCGAGGCCGATGAGGGTCCACATGTTGGGACTGCGGTTGACGACGGACTGCACCGCGCGCACGAAGAACGGCCAGCCGGCCCACAGCACGATCGGCATGCTGAGTGCGAATTCGATCCAGCTTTGCGTGGCCATCTCGAACCACTGCAGGCGGTGGCCAGCCATGGCCAGCACCGTCACGACGATGGTCAGCGGCAGCGTCCAGGTGAATCGACGGGTGAAGTCGACCAGCTCCGGGTTCTCGCCCTCGTCCAGCGTCGGGGTTTCGGGCTCCAGCGTCATGCCGCACTTGGGGCAGTTGCCCGGGTGGCCCTGGCGAATCTCCGGATGCATGGGGCAGGTGTAGATCGTGTCTGCGCCGACAACCGTCGGCTCTTGAACAGGCGTCGTGGCCTTGCTCGCCGCTTCACCGAAGTTGGCTTCGCCGATGTGCTCAAGTACTGGATCGTTCATCTCTTCTCTCCTCAATGGATCGAGATGCGCAAAATCGCCACCCCGTACTTGGCCGCTACGCCGGAAGCAGGATTACTTTTGCTTCGCCAGCCAGCGGTCGAACTCGGCGATTTCCTTTTTCTGCGCGGCGATGATCTTTTTAGACATGGCCTTCATTTCAGGCGACTTGCCGTGCGCCAGTTCCATCTGCGCCATCTCGACAGCCTGCTGATGGTGCATCTTCATCATCGTGGCGAAGTCCTTGTCGGTGTCGCCCGACATCTGCATCTTCTGCATCCCGTCCATGCCGGACATCATGGATTGCTTCATGTCGGCCGAGCCGGCACCTGCGTGCTGCATGTGGTCCTTCGACATCGGCGCTGCAGCAGGTGCTGGCTGGGCCTGCGCAACACCGACTGAAGTCAGCGCGAGCGCCGCAGAGAAACAAAGCGACGCAGTGAGTTTGTGGTGGGAATTTTTCATAACGTTGTCCTTGGTGGGTCGATTGAATTTCAGTGCGCCGTTGCGCGGTATGTAGCGACGCAGCTTTGCAGGCTTTAGCACCGAGCGAGATTTCAGCGAGCCGCTTCGATCTTGGTGACGGTGATCTTTCCGTCGATTTTTTCCGCGAGGAAGCGGACCTTCTCGCCGGACTGCACCTGGTCCAGCACGGCTTCGTCCTTGACGCTGAAAACCATCGTCATGCCCGGCATGTCGAGGTTCTTGAGTGGACCGTGCTTGATGGTCAGCTTCTTGCCATCCTTGTCGACCTTGCGGATTTCGCCCTCGGACAGTTCGGACGTTGCAGCGGCAACGGACGTTCCTTGCACTGTGGTTTGAGAGGACGGGGCCGATTGGGCAGCAGCCATGCCGGAAAAAAGCATCGCGGCCGCAGAAGCGACGAGTGCGAGACGAATGTTTTTCATTTTGAGTTCCTTGAGCATCAATTGATTGTTGGGATGAGAGGGTCCGCAGCAGCAGGACAACAGACCCGGACGTTGTGCTTACTTGCTGACAGTTTTGCCGGTGGCGTTGGAGACGGTTACGGCGCCCTTCATGCCAGCGTCGTAGTGACCCGGCTGCAGGCAAGCGAAGTCGACCTCTCCGGCCTTGGTGAACTGCCAGACTATTTCGCCGCTCTTGCCGGGTGCCAACGTGATCATGTTCGCGTCAGCGTGTTCCATCTCGGGGTTCTTCTTCATCACCTCGGAATGCTCCCTGAGCTCCTTCTCCGTGCCGAGCACGAGCTCGTGCTTGATCTGGCCGGAATTCCTGATGACAAAGCGCACGGTCTCCCCTTGCTTGACGCTGATGTCGGCCGGTGTGAAGCGCATGTTGTCGGCCATGTCGACGTTGATCGTGCGTGTCGACTTGGTAGCCACCCCGGGCTTACCGATCGCGTCGTCGGCATCGTGACTGTGACCTCCGGTGTGGTTACCCGAAGCTGAAGCGCCGGCTGCGGCCAGAGCGAGCGTTGCTGCGAAAGCGGTGTCGCGGAAGGTGTGTTTCATGGTTTTCCTTTGAGAGGTTGGAAGGTCTGAGGGAAGTGAAAAAAGTCAGTGGCCAGAATGGCCGCCAGCGGGCTTCCGGATCTGGACTTCGATGTTCTTGGCAGGCATGTTTTGCGCCGGCATCGCGGCCGCGCCGGCGCCGCGCTGGCGCGGCGTCTCCGGCGGTGGCCCATCCAGTTCGTAGGCGACGGTGCCCTTGGGATGTTTGAACCAGCCGGGGTTGGCGTAGTCGCCAGCCTTCTGGTTTTTGCGCACCTTGACCACGCTGAACATGCCGCCCATCTCGACCGAGCCGAACGGGCCTTCGCCGGTCATCATTCGCGCGGTGTTGTCCGGGATCGGCATCTCCATCTCTGCCATGTCGGCCATGCCGCGCTCGCCCATGACCATGTAGTCGGGGATCAGGTTCGAGATCTGTTTGGCAACGTCCTTGTGGTCCAGTCCGATCATCGTGGGCACCTCGTGGCCCATCGCGTTCATCGTGTGATGGCTCTTGTGGCAGTGAAAGGCCCAGTCGCCTTCTTCGTTGGCGAGGAACTCGAACTGGCGCATCTGGCCGACGGCCACGTCCGTCGTCACCTCGGGCCAGCGCGCACTCTTCGGTGTCGGGCCGCCATCGGTTCCGGTGACTTCGAACTCATGGCCATGCAGGTGCATCGGGTGGTTCGTCATCGTCAGATTGCCGACGCGGATGCGCACCTTGTCGTTGAGCCGGACGTTGAGCGAATCGATGCCCGGGAAGATCCGGCTGTTCCAGGACCACAGATTGAAGTCCAGCATCGTCATGATCTTTGGCGTCGCGCTGCCCGGCTCGACGTCGTACGCGTTGAGCAGGAACACGAAGTCGCGGTCGACCTTCTCGATCAGCGGATGCTCGGCCTTGGGGTGCGTCACCCAGAAGCCCATCATTCCCATCGCCATCTGCGTCATTTCGTCCGCATGCGGGTGGTACATGAAGGTGCCGGGGCGGCGCGCCACGAATTCGTAGACGAAGGTCTTGCCCGGGCGGATCGGCGGTTGGGTCAACCCCGCGACACCGTCCATGCCGTTGGGCAAGCGTTGCCCATGCCAGTGCACGCTGGTGTGCTCGGGCAGCTTGTTGGTCACGAAGATCCGCACCCGGTCGCCTTCCACCACTTCGATGGTCGGTCCAGGCGACTGGCCGTTATAGCCCCAGAGATTGGCCTTGAATCCGGGGGCCATCTCGCGCATCACAGGCTCGGCCACGAGGTGGAACTCCTTGACGCCGTTGTTCATGCGCCAGGGCAATGTCCAGCCGTTGAGCGTGACCACGGGGTTGTAGGGGCGTCCGGTCGTTGGCATCAGCGGTGCCATGGTGTCGGGTGTGGTTTGGAACACGGGCTCGGGAAGAGCGGCCATCGCCACCTTGCTCACGCCTGCCGCTGCAAGGGCGCCCGTGATGGCACTCGCACCGCTCAAGAAATTGCGTCTGTTTGTCATGTCGGTCAATTCGGTTAGAGAGCGAAGCAGTGCGCTCAATGAGCAGCGCCGCCAGCGGATGCGCCTTCGCCACTCGCACTGGCCATCGAGGCGCCCATGGAGGTCGGCTTGCCGATCACCGAAGCCGCGAGCGCGGCATCGGCCAACCAGAACTGCTGCTGGGCGTTGATCGCGTTGGTCACGCTGGAGATCTGGTCGCGTGCTTCGGCAAGCAGCTCGAAGACGCCGATCAGCATGCCGTTGTAGCGAAGCACGTTTTCATCCGCCATCGCCTGACGCAACGGCACGACTTCGTCTCGGTAGTGCCGCGCGATGTCGTAAGCCGTGCGGTAGGCCGAGTACCCCTCGCGCAATTGCGAAGAGGCGCCGCGCACAGTGGCGTCGTAGCGGTTGGCCGCAGCCAGCGACTGCGCGTTCAATGCGTCGCGTTGAGCTGAACCCCAGTCGAAGAGCGGCAGCCGGATGTCGATCTCGAAGCCGCGCCGCGTGCTCTTGGTGCCTTGCGCGTTGTCGAAGACCGTGTCTCGGCGGCCACCCACTTCCACGTCGATGAAGGTCGACAGCAGGTTGAGGCCTTGCGATCGTCCCGCCACGTCCAGCTGGGCGCGGGCAAGCTGGACATCGAGGCGTTGCTCGGTGGCGGTGGCCGCGACTTCCTTCGCCTCGCGCGGCGTCTTGGGCAGATCGGGAAGACGTTCGGGCAAGGTCAACTTGGCGGCTTGCTCGTCGGTCAAACCCAGGATGCGAACCAGCTCCTCGCGCGCAGCGGTGGTGGCGTGCTGCGCCAGGGCGAGTTGGGTCGTCGCGTCTGCGTATAACACTT
The DNA here is from genome assembly GCF_014303735.1 of Variovorax sp. PAMC28562. Taxonomy (NCBI): domain Bacteria; kingdom Pseudomonadati; phylum Pseudomonadota; class Betaproteobacteria; order Burkholderiales; family Comamonadaceae; genus Variovorax; species Variovorax sp. PAMC28562. The sequence goes on from NZ_CP060296.1 coordinate 1,533,754, forward strand.
GTTGGCGTGCACGCTGGAGCTTGCTGAAGTTCCCAATGAGCTGCATCCGGCGCGCGAGTTCGGCGCTGGCCTGGGCCGCCTTGTTGACCTGCTCGGCGTACTGCAGCGACTGCTGGGCAGCCACCGCGCGGACCCAGGCCTGCCTGACCTGTGTGACCTGGTCGACAACGGCCCCGGTCAACTGCACCTTGGCCTGGTTGGCCTGACCCTTCGAAATCGACAGACGCTGCGGCAGCAGGATGAGGTCCACCAGGCCGAAGGACAACAGCCGTCCGAGCTCGAGTTCGCTGTTCAGGCGCATGCGCTCGAACGTGAAAATCGGGTTGGGCAGCCGGCTGGTCTGGTTGGCCGCAGCAATGTCGCCCCAGCTCTGGGCAATCAGGGCCTGGACCGACGGACTGTTGGCCAGTGCGAGCTGCACCGCGTCGCTTTGCGACAGCGGCTTGGCGAGCAATTCCTGAGACAACGCCGCGCGGCGATCCCGCTGCTCCTGGGTCCGGCTGAGCTCGAGCTTGCCGCCGGTGAATTGGTGCGTGTTGGCGTTCGTGTCGTTCAGGGCGTCGTCGATACCGACCGAGGCGCAGCCGGCCAGGAAAGCGGCCGCGAGGGCGATGGCCGTCAAACGCAAGGCGCGCTTCATGGCTTGTCCTTCTTCGCGGGCGCACCCGACATGCCGGGCATGCCTGGCATGGCCATCGAATGGCTTGGCGGCGAAGCGGGTAACGCGGCGCCGCTCTTGGGCGATTCGGCCCCGGTGTTGCCCGAGCCAGACGCTTCTTTGGCATAGGCCTGCCAGCCGCCGCGGCGGTAGACCGTCTCGTTGGCCTCTTTCCAGGGAATGGGCTTTTCGTCAGCGAAAGGCTGATAACCCTCGAGCGCGGACTTGTAGGTCAGGACGGGCGGCGTCGAGGTTGTCGGCGTTGTGGAGCCGGCAGGCGAAGGCTGAGCCACAGCGCGGACGGCGGTGAAAGTTGTCGAAGCTGCCATGGCAGCCGCGGCGAGAAAACGGAATGCTGCCAGCCGACCGGCCGACGATGAATGGAACATGGCGTCCTCGCAAGTTCATGAACGGAGTGCGTCAGTGGTGCCCGAAAAGGGCACGACGCAGGCGATGCATGAGCGTTCGCAGATTCCGTGACGGGACGCCACGGCCAGGCGAACGCGTTAGGCGCGAGGAGGTTTGTCGAGGACGCGGAGAGTCAATGACGCCACCGCAGAAAACGGTTCTGCCATTGCCGCAGGTGGCAAGGCGGGCGCGATCGCGACGGGCGTGGTGCCAACGAGTGCGACCGAGTGGCAGGCCCCGCAGGTGCCGCACTTGTGGGCCGAATCGGCGTCACTGGAAGCCTGATCGTGATGATGCGGCGTGCTCTCGACATCCGACGCCGAATCCACATGTCGACTGTCGTGCGCGTGCGACTGCGGTTTAACGTGTTCGTGCGGTACGACAGGCTCCAAAACTGTTTCTGCCATCGCCGGTACTTCACCCGCTGCGCAGAATTGCATGGTCGCAGCCGCATAGCCTTGAAAGGGCACTGCGAGCATCACAGCCCAGAGCAGAAGTTTTCGAACAAACGACATTCTCTGAAGTATGAACGTTGACACTGTGACAAGGTCAAGCGATTTTTGAGTCGAAGTTAGATCGCATGAGCCACGGAGCGTCAGTGCTCGTGCCGATGGTGCGCGTCCGGCACGTGCGCGTGCTTGTACGGAAGCGGTGTATGCACGTGCCCATGGGGCTGTGCGAGCCTCTTTCAAAATCGTCGTGCACGTGATCGTGATGCCCGTGCAGGCACCGAACGACGCGTATCCAATCTTCAAGAAAGAAGACGGGACGTCGCAGGGGCGCTTGCGCCCGCGGAGTAAATGCGCTTTGCGAATTGAAGGTGTTGGGGCTATCGATATGGCCCCGTATTCTTGCCGGACGTCTTGCTGCCTATCATTGCGTGTAGCAAGGCGAGCAAGGTCGCTTGCTCAAGGGCGGGTTCAAACAGAGGGGCGCGCAACGCGCACTGCGCAGCAAGACGATCGAGCATTGCCGGCTCGTCGCGACAGCGTTGCAGCAATGCGGCAAGGGCCGCGGAGTCGCCCAGTTCGAAATAGCCACCGTAATCCTCCCCCAACATTCCGATGTTTCCCGCGATCCGGCTGGCGAGCACCGGCGTTCCGCTGCACACCGCCTCCATCACCACGTGGGCGCCGCCTTCGATCACGCTCGGATGCACCAGTACGTGGGCTGCCTGGATGCGGCGGCGTGCGTCGGCATGCGGCAGGGGTCCAAGCCAACGGTAGGCTGGACATGCTCGCTGCGCCGATTTCGCTTCGATACTCCACGCCGGGTCCAGCGCGGCGCCGATGTGGTCCAGCAGGATGTCCGGACGATCAAGGAGTCGACGAGCTGCGCCGAAGTACGTCTGTGGCGCCTTCTCCGCGCGCAAGTGACCCACCATCAGCGCACGCAAATGCCGATGCGGCTTGCGAAGCGGTGCCAGTGAGCGGGTCGACTGGAAGCAGGCAGTGGCTTTGTCGCGGTACAGCACCGGCAGGTCGTCGACTGCGCGTTCGTGCAGCACCACCAGCCGGTCGGCCAGCGCCAGTGAGCGCTGTGCGCTCGCATCGAACTGGATGTCCCGGTACAGGTCCGTGCCCGTCAGAACCACTGCCAGAGGCTGGTGCGGTTGGGTGCCGCACCAGCGCTCGATCGACGCCGCCGAACGTCGCGCATGCAGCGCAACCATGACGTCGGCCGGCGTGCCGTCCCAGTGATCGACCAGCGCAATTCGATAATGTTCGCGCAACATCTTTGACCATCGCAAAGCTGTTTGCCAGTTGCCGTTGTTGGAACTGGCCAGCGCGGGTGTCACGATGCAAAGCGAAGGGCGAGCCATGAACGAGGTTATACCGGTGGACAACCTGGACAACCTGGACAACCTGGACGACACCATGACATTCACGAGCGCAGAGGCGATGCGCAAGGCCGGACCCGCTGAGATCGAGGCCGCGCTCACCCGAGGCCGCACCCAGTTGTTGAGCTTGTTCGACGGTTTCGAAAGGGGGCTCGGACCGAATGGCCTTCGGATTGCACAGGATGCTGCTGTGAATTTGCCGCTTTGGGAGTTGGGGCACATCGGCTGGTTCGAAGAGTTCTGGTTGTCGCGCAACACGGAGCGCGGCCTCGGGTTAGCTTGCGATCCTTTCGCACCACGACGCACATCAGTGCTGCCGCGCGCCGATGCGCTCTACGACTCGTCGAACGTCGCGCATGGCCTGCGCTGGCAACTTGTGCTGCCCGACCCTGCGGCCACGCTCAGCTATCTAACGGCAGTGCGTGAGGCCACACTGACCTTGCTCCGCGTTTGCAGCACCAAGGAAGAAGACCTGTACTTCTTTCGGCTCGTCCTGTTCCATGAAGACATGCATCGGGAAGCATGGCACTTCATGGCGCAGCGGCTTGGTATCGATCTTGGCCCTGGCATGACGGGTCGCGCGCCGCGCCCGGCAGTCGCCTCAGGTTCGTGGGACATTCCGGGCGGGCTGCGACATGTCGGTGTAGACAACGCCGGCTTCGCTTTTGACAACGAACTGTGCGCTGCAAACATCGAAGTGTCTGCGTTCAGCATCGATCGGGCGCCGGTGAAGTGGGACGCTTTCCTCGCCTTCGTCGACGGCGGCGGCTACACAGATGACAGCACCTGGACGCCGGCTGGTCGCGATTGGCGGCGGCACAGCGGTGCAACGCATCCGCTGCATCTGCGGCGCGGGCAAAGTGGATGGGAGCGATCTCAGTTTGGTCGTTGGTTACCTGTCGATCCGTTGGCACCGGCCGTGCAAATCACTGCCCATGAGGCGGAAGCGTGGTGCCGTTGGGCTGGTCGCCGCTTGCCAACCGAGGCCGAATGGGAAACCGCTGCGAAACTGGCTGTTGAGCAGGGAGAAGTCTTCGAATGGGGTGAGGTTTGGGAGTGGACTACGAGTCCGTTTGAGCCGTATTCGGGGTTCGTCCCGCACCCCTACCGTGACTACTCGCAGCCATGGTTCGATGGCCGGTCGGTGCTGCGCGGAGGATCGTTCGCGACTGTGCAGCACATGAAGCATCCAAGCTACCGCAACTTCTTTCCAGCGGACCGCAACGATGTGTTCGCGGGGTTTCGCAGCTGTCCTCAGCGGTCTTGGTGAAGGCGTGGGTCGTCGACTTCTACCTGAAGGGCATGACGTCGAACCCTTGCCGCGTGACCTCGGTTTGGCGCGACGTGTCAGCAGGCTGGGAATTCATTCAGGGTACGGTGAGCGCGACGACCGCGGCGCACTTAAGGTGCGCTGAAATACGGACTCCTCGATGGAGAGCGTTGATTGCGCCGCGCGCTGTTGCTCAGCTGGAGCCCAATGACTGCAGGGGACCCGTTGATTCAGCGGCTGACGCGGCTGCTTGGCAACTCGAAGAGTCTGGTCCCTCGCGGGCGGCTGCAAGTTCATGAAAAGTGCATCCATCGTCACGATGCAGCCAGATGCCCGGATAGGCCCACCCGCCGCTTGAGACACTTATCGGCGGTGGATGGGCAACGTGTTCAGCGGGATGCGCAGGTAAGACACGCCGTTTTCGTCCGCCGGAGGCAGTTGCCCAGCGCGAACATTCACCTGAATCGAGGGCAAGATTAGCGTCGGCACTTCTAGCGTGGCGTCGCGTGCCTGCCGCATCGCGACGAACTCGTCTTCGGTGATGCCGTCGCGCACATGGATGTTCAGGGCTTTCTGCTCGGCCACCGTCGTTTGCCAGTGGGCAGGCCGCGAAGCCGGCGGGTAGTCATGACAGACATACATCGTAGTCTCGGGAGGCAGGGCCAGAAGGCGGTGCATCGAGCGGTACAGCTGGTGTGCTTCCCCGCCGGGGAAGTCGGCGCGAGCGCTGCCGACGTCAGGCATGAAAAGCGTGTCGCCGACGAAGACTGAATCGTCGATGAGGTAGGCCATGTCGGCCGGGGTATGACCGGGCACCAGCATCGCCGTGGCCTCGACCTCGCCGATCCGAAACGTTTCACCGTCTTTGAACAGGTGGTCGAACTGGCTACCGTCGGGAAGGAAGCTTCGCTCCAGGTTGTAGAGCTTCTTGAAGGTGGCCTGCACCGTCCGAATGTTTTCGCCGATGGCGATGCGGCCACCGACGCGCTGCTGCAGGTAGCGCGCACCGGACAAATGGTCCGCGTGCGCGTGGGTCTCGAGAATCCAGTCGACATGGAGCGCGTGTTCGACGACATAGGCCAGCACCTGATCCGCCGAGGTGGTGCTGGTGTGGCCCGATTTGAAGTCGTAGTCGAGCACCGGGTCGATGACCGCAGCTCGCAGCGTGGCAGGGTCCCACACAACATAGGTCACTGTCCAGGTCTTCGGGTCGAAGAAGGCTTGTGTCGTGATTCGAGCGTTCATAGTGAACTCCGATTTTGGTTGTCGATATATTGAAGTATAGTATATGTATACATATAATGAAGAGAACCGATTGACCTGCTGTCCGCTCAACTTACTGCTGCACTGACGCTCCATGAAGCGCCCGAAAACCGTCATCGATCCCGAAGTCCTGCGCCATGCCGCAGACGAGGCTGTCAGCGCCCTCAAGCTGCTGGCCAACGTCGAGCGCATGCTGCTGCTGTGCCAGCTTTCGCAAAGCGAGATGTGCGTCAGTGAACTCGAAGAACATCTGGAAATCCGTCAACCAACGCTTTCACAGCAGCTCGGCGTTCTGCGCACAGAGGGGGTTGTCAGTACGCGCCGTCAGGGCAAGAACATTTTCTATAGCGTCGCCGATCCAAACCTGCTCGAGATCCTGGCTGTGCTCTACCGGCTCTACTGTCCCAAGGAACAATGATGTCCATCGCCTGGAATGAATTCACCCCCTGGTCCGCCTTGGCCGGAGGGATGCTCATAGGTCTGGCCGCGGCGATGTTCGTGCTGCTTAACGGCCGCATCGCCGGTATCAGTGGCGTCATCGGCGGGCTGTTCAAGCCGAACAAGGGCGACCTGGCCTGGCGTGCCGCATTCGTGCTGGGCCTCGTGGGTGCGCCCTGGGTCTATGAGTTGCTCGCGGCGCTTCCCCGACCCCGAATCGATGCGTCTTTTGGTGCTTTGGTGATCGCCGGCCTGCTGGTGGGTGTGGGCACTCGGTACGGGTCGGGTTGCACCAGTGGACATGGCGTGTGCGGGTTGGCGCGTTTGTCGCCGAGATCGATGGTCGCCACTGGGGCCTTCATGGTCGCTGGCTTCGCGACCGTGTTCATCATCCGCCATTGGCTTGGCATCTGAGGAGACATTGAATGACGGTTTTTACATCGTTGCTGGCCGGCCTCGTCTTCGGACTTGGCCTCATCGTGTCTGGCATGGCTAATCCGGCCAAGGTGCTGGGCTTCCTGGACCTGGGTGGCGCCTGGGACCCTTCGCTGGCCTTTGTGATGGCGGGCGCGATTGCCGTCGGAGCGCTGGCGTTCGCGATGGCCAGGAAGCGCACCGTGTCATTCCTCGGTGCGCCGATGAAGTTGCCCACGTCGCGCGAGATCGACAGTCGTCTGCTGATCGGCAGCGTCGTATTCGGTATCGGATGGGGTGTCGCCGGTTTCTGCCCCGGCCCCGGTCTGGTCGCACTGGGAATGGGCGAGGTCAAGGCGCTTGTCTTCGTAGCGGCGATGCTAGTGGGCATGGGCGCCTTCGAACTGCTCGAGCGGCGCAAGCAGCCTGCCGGCGTTCGACCCGCCTGAGTCAGAGCGATGTCCGCCGTCCTGGCTTGGCTGAGTACTCTGGTGACCATCGCAGTGTTGGTGGCGTACGAGACGGTGCTCATGGTCGCGCAGCGACGCCGCCCCGAGCGCATGGCACGCAGCGCGCATGCGGCGCTGCGGGAAGACTGGTTCATTGCCGTGTCGCAGAACCCTGGCTCGGAGATCCTCGCGGTGCAGACGCTGCGAAACATCGCTGATGTCGGCGACCATGACGGCATCGACAGCGATGCTTGGATTGATCGGCACTGTCACTCTTGCTGCACCCTCACTGCATGCGGGCTTGGATGAAGCGGCGATGCTGCCGAGCCTGACTCCGAAGCTGGTGCTCGAGCTCCTGTTGCTACCTTGAGCCGATGAACTGCACACCCCTTTGACAACGTCGGTCCCCTCGGCTTGCCTGCCTGCATGCATGCAAGTTCTGAGAAGATTGCCTATGGCTTATCAATTGCATTACTGGCCGACCATTCAGGGCCGCGGTGAGTTCGTGCGACTGGCGCTCGAAGCTGCCGGCGCCGAGTACGTCGACGTCGCGCGTCAATCGCCTGCGAAGGGCGTCGGCGAAGCGGCGCTGAGGCACAGCCTGCAAGATCCGAAGAATCCGCGCGCATCGTTCGCGCCGCCGTTCCTTGTCGATGGCGAAGTTGTGGTCGGGCAAACGGCCGCCGTCCTTCTATACCTCGGGTCGCGGCTCGGTCTCGCGGGCGCGGGCGAGGTCGATGGCCTGTGGACGCACCAGTTGCAATTGACCATCGCCGACGCGGTGGCCGAGGCGCACGACACGCACCATCCGATCTCGGTCGATGCCTACTACGACGACCAGCGTGCTGCCGCCTTGGAGCGCGCCAAGGCTTTTCGGGAAGAGCGCATGCCGAAGTTCCTGGGATGGTTCGAGCAGATCTTGCAGCGCAATCCGGCTGGCGATCTGCATCTGGTTGGCAGTGCGCTCACTTACGCGGACCTGTCGCTGTTCCAATTGGTCGCCGGTCTGCGCTATGCGTTTCCTAAGGCCACTGCACGCGTGCTGGCCGACACGCCTCTCGTTGCCAAGCTTCACGGCAATGTGAGTCGCCGCGAGCGGGTGCATGCCTATCTGCAGAGTCCGCGCCGCATTGCCTTCAACGAAGAGGGCATCTTCAGGCACTACCCGGAACTTGACGGCTAATCGTTCGGCTCGTCGTGGAGATCGCTGTTCGTGTGGTGGTCGCCATCATTTTTGCTCCCGTCTTTGCGGATGCGCAGCGCAGTGTCGTAGAGCGCGTTGCGCGGCGCGCCGCTTATCTCCGCGGCGAGGCGCACGGCGGTCTTCACCGGCAGCTCTTCGAGCAGCAGTCGCAGCACACGTTCGCCTTCCGCGCCATCATCGACAGCGACTGCCATCGGATGCAAAGCGAGTGCGAATTCCCCGCGCGTGCGGTCTCGTCCCGCGGTGAACCACGCCGGTAGCTCGCTGGCAGCCAGGGTAACGATCTCTTCGAATTGCTTGGTCAGTTCACGACCGATAGTGATCCGCCGGTCGCCCAGCACGGTCAGCGCTCTGGCCACGGCTTCGATGCGGTGCGGTGCTTCGAGCAAGACGACAGCGCGCGGTTCCAACGCGAGCGCTTGCACGGTCGTGTCGCGTTCGCCAGCCTTGCTTGGCAGAAAGCCCGCGAAGACGAAAGCGCTGCTGTCGTCACCACCCGCGACGAGACCCGCAGCGCTGATCAGCGTGGTAACGGCGCTCGCGCCCGGCAAGGGAAGCACGCGAAGCCCGGCTGCGCGCACGGCAGCCACCAGCCGCGCGCCGGGATCGCTCACGCCCGGCGTGCCGGCGTCGCTTACGTACGCGATGCGTTCGCCTTGAGACAGGCGTGCGATGACGCCCTGCGCCCCTTCGGCTTCGTTGTGCTGGTGCAGCGCGAGCAGCTGGCCGCCAGGTCGGTCGATGCCATAGGCCCGCAACAAGCTTTGCGTATGCCGAGTGTCTTCGCAGGCGACAGCGTCGACCATCTGCAAAACATGCAGCGCGCGCAACGTGATGTCGGCAAGGTTGCCGATCGGCGTAGCGACGACGTAGAGCGTGCTCTGGGGATAATCCTGCCTGCCCGCGGCATCGCCAGCGGCCGAGAGGGCTGCGCCGAACGACGCGGCGGTGATTGAAGCCAATGGTTTCTCCGGGACAACAACAGGATCGCAGGGATGGCGACAACTAAAACCACCAAGCAGCGTGGCGATGCAGCCGAAGACGCCGCGCTCGAACACCTGCAGGACGCCGGACTGGTACCGATCGCCCGCAATTATCGAACGCCGGGTCGCGGCGGCGGCGAGATCGATTTGATCATGCGCGATCCACGCGACGGCACACTGGTGTTCGTGGAGGTGCGGCAGCGAGCGAGCGGTACGCATGGCGGCGCCGGCGGCAGCATCACCGGCGTCAAGCAGCGCCGCATCATCTTCGCCGCGCGCCACTACCTCAGCCGGCTGCGCACACTGCCGCCGTGCCGGTTCGATGTGGTGCTGGTCGAGGAAAAAATCGAGTGGCTGCAAGCCGCCTTCGACGCGGGTCACTAATGGATCGAACGATTTGTTGCAGTGCCTGTCGCTATCATCCGACCCCAAATGCTTGAGCAACGGATACAGCAGCACTTCATCGACAGCGCCGACCTCAAATACCAGGCGGGCCCGGCGCTTAGCAAACCGATTTCGCAAGCGATGCAGGCGCTGCTGGCCTGCGTGACCAGCGGCGGCAAGGTGCTGACCTGTGGCTCCGGCGTGTCGGGGCTGCTGGCAGCGCAGTTCGCTGCTCACTTCGTCGGCCGGTTCGAGCGCGAGCGACCCGAGCTCGCCGCCATCGCCTTGCCCGGCGACGCCACCGATCCGGCGGCCGACACGCCTGGCGCCATCGACAGCGACCGCTTTGCGCGCCAGGTGCGGGCGCTAGGCCACGCTGGCGATGTTTTGCTGGTGCTGAGCGCCAGCGGCCAGTCGTCCGCGGTGCTGGCGGCGGTCACGGCGGCGCATGCGCGGGACATGACCGTCGTTGCGCTGTTGGGCCATGCGGCCGGCAGTGGCGGCGCCATCGGCCGCGCATTGCGCGAAACAGACGTACAGGTCACGGTGCCGCACGAACGGGCGGCACGCATCCACGAAGTCCACCTCCTCGCGCTGCATTGCCTGTGCGACGGAGTGGACGCCCAATTACTCGGAGAACAGGAAGGTTCCACATGACGATTCCAACGACATCGACCCGCAGCATCGCCACCGCGATGGCCGCACTCACGCTGGGCGCCGCCTTGGTGGCTGGCCTTTCCGGCTGCGTGCCGCTGGTCATCGGCGGAGCCGCGGCGGCCGGTGCCGGCCTGGTCGCGACCGATCGCCGCAGTTCCGGCGCCCAGCTGGACGACCAGGGCATCGAGCTTCGCGGCGCCGCACGCATCCGCGAGATCGCGAACGACGACATGAACGTCACGCTGGTGAGTTTCAACCGGCAGGTGCTGATGGTCGGTACCGTCGGCAGCGAGGCCGACAAGCGTCGTGCCGAAGAGGTCTTGCGACGCGTCGACAACGTACGGTCGGTAGTGAATGAACTCGTGGTCGGCCCGTCGAGCTCGTTCCCGCAGCGTTCCAACGACACCTACATCACCGGCAAGGTCAAGGCATCGTTGCTCGACGCCAAGGACATCTTCGCCAACTCGTTCAAGATCGTGACCGAGCGCGGCACCGTGTACATCATGGGCATCGCGACCCGTCGAGAGACCGATCGCGCGACAGACATCACGCGCGGCGTTTCGGGCGTGGACCGCGTCGTGCGCGTCGTCGAAATCGTCAGCGACGCGGAATTGGCGAACCAGGTCCGTGCAAACGGTGCACCGGCGCCGGTGTCCTCGCCGTCCTCCAGCGTCGCGCCGGCTCCGACCTCACGCTCGAACGTCCCGCTGCCCCCGATGGAGCCGATGCCTGCGCCGAGCGGCGGTATTAGCACCACGCCGGTCCGCTAGCAGAGGGAGCGCAGTTCCTATTTCAGCCTGGTGATCAGGCTGGAGGTATCCCAGCGCTTGCCGCCGGACTGTTGCACGTCGGCATAGAACTTGTCGACCAGTTGCGTCACCGGCAGTTGCGCGCCGTTGCGTTTGGCTTCGTCGAACACCAGGCCCAGGTCCTTGCGCATCCAATCGACCGCAAAGCCGAAATCGAACTTGCCCTCGATCATCGTTTTGCCGCGGTTTTCCATTTGCCAGCTCTGCGCTGCGCCCTTGCTGATGACACCGAGCACCGCTTCCATGTCGAGACCGGCGCGCTGGCCAAAGGCGATGGCTTCCGACAATCCCTGCACGAGTCCCGCGATGCAGATCTGATTGACCATCTTCGCCAACTGGCCCGCACCGCTGTCACCCAGCAGGGTCACCGCGCGTGCGAAGGCGTCGATCACCGGCTTGACCTGTGCGAACGTGGCGGCGTTGCCACCGCACATCACTGTCAGCGCGCCGTTTTGCGCGCCCGCCTGCCCGCCCGACACCGGCGCATCGATGAACTGCAGGCCCAGAGCCAAGCCAGCTTTGGACAACTCGCGCGCGACATCGGCCGAGGCCGTGGTGTGGTCGACGAACACCGAGCCCTTCTTCATGCCCGCAAAAGCGCCATCGGCACCCAGCACCACCGAGCGCAGATCGTCATCGTTGCCTACGCAGCAAAAAACGATGTCCGCATCGGCCACCGTTTCGCGCGGCGTTGCCGCATGACCGAGCTTGGCCACCGCGCCCGCTGCAGCAATCTCCTTTTGCCAGGCAGCGGACTTGGCGGCGGTGCGGTTGTAGACCGTCACACTGTGCCCCGCCAAAGCAAGGTGCCCGGCCATTGGGTAACCCATCACGCCCAGGCCGAGAAAAGCGACCTTGTGCGAAGGGACGAGGGAATAGATTTTGGTATTGAGGCTGCTCATGCCCCGAGCTTAGCGCCGCGAGCTCAGACTATGGCGAAATGCTCGGTGCCGGCAGACAGATCTTGCGACTTGGCGCGTCGGCTGTTCAGCTTGATCTGCAGACGCAGGTCGTTCGCCGAATCGGCATTGCGAATGGCGTCGTCGAAAGTGATCGCGTTGTTCTCGAACAGATCGAACAGCGCCTGGTCGAAAGTCTGCATGCCCAGGTTGCGGCTCTTCTTCATGATCTCCTTGATCTCGCCGACTTCGCCCTTGAAGATCATGTCGGAGATCAGGGGCGTGTTGAGCAAAATCTCGACCGCTGCGATGCGCCCCTGGCCGTCTTCGGTCGGAATCAGGCGCTGCGACACCAGGGAGCGCAGGTTCAGGGACAAGTCCATCAACAACTGGTTGCGGCGCTCTTCCGGAAAGAAATTGATGATGCGGTCGAGCGCCTGGTTGGCGCTGTTGGCATGCAGTGTCGCCATGCAAAGGTGACCGGTTTCGGCGAATGCGACGGCATGCTCCATCGTCTCGCGATCGCGGATTTCGCCCATCAAAATGACGTCGGGCGCCTGGCGCAGCGTGTTCTTGAGAGCGGCCTCCCAGCTGTCGGTGTCTATGCCCACTTCGCGCTGCGTTACCACGCAGTTTTTGTGCGGGTGCACGAACTCGACCGGGTCTTCGACGGTCACGATGTGGCCGTATGAATTTTCATTGCGCCAGTCGATCATGGCGGCCAGCGTGGTCGACTTGCCCGAGCCGGTGGCGCCGACCAGGATGGTCAGGCCGCGCTTGGTCATCGCCACGTCTTTGAGCACCTGCGGCATACCGAGACCGTCGATGGTCGGAAGCTTGGCGGGAATGGTCCGCATCACCATGCCGACCTTGCCCTGCTGCACGAATGCGTTGACGCGAAAGCGCCCGACACCGGTCGGCGAGATTGCGAAGTTGCATTCCTTGGTCCGCTCGAACTCGGCCGTCTGGCGGTCGTTCATGACCGATCGGGTGAGCGCCAGCGTGTGCTGAGAACCGAGCGCCTGGCCCGACACCTTGGTCACCTTGCCGTCGACCTTGATGGCCGGCGGAAAGTCGGCGGTGATGAACAAGTCGCTGCCGTTGCGGCTCACCATGAGCTTGAGCAGTTCGTTGATGAACTGGCTGGCCTGATCGCGTTCCATGTGTCTGCTCCGGAGAGATCCAGAAAAAAAATCAGCCCGGGAAGTTCTCGGGGATCTTGGCTTTGCCGCGTGCCTCGGCAGATGAAATCACGCTGCGGCGCACCAGGTCGGTCAGGTTCTGGTCGAGCGTCTGCATGCCCTGACCGCTGCCAGTTTGAATCGACGAGTACATCTGCGCAACCTTGCCCTCGCGGATCAGATTGCGAATGGCCGGCGTGCCCAGCATGATCTCGTGCGCCGCAACACGGCCCTGGCCGTCCTTGGTCTTGCACAGTGTCTGAGAAATCACCGCTTGAAGCGACTCCGACAGCATGGCGCGGATCATGTCTTTTTCTTCGCCCGGGAACACGTCGATGATCCGGTCGATGGTCTTGGCCGCCGACGAGGTGTGCAGGGTGCCGAACACCAGGTGGCCCGTTTCAGCCGCCGTCATGGCCAGGCGAATCGTTTCCAGGTCGCGCATTTCGCCGACCAGAATCGCATCAGGATCTTCACGCAGGGCAGAGCGCAGAGCGGCCGCGAAAGACAGCGTCATCGGCCCGACTTCGCGCTGATTGATCAGGCACTTTTTCGATTCGTGGACGAATTCGATCGGGTCTTCTACCGTCAGGATGTGGCCGTACTCGGTTTCGTTCAGGTAATTGACCATCGCGGCGAGCGTGGTCGATTTGCCCGAGCCGGTCGGGCCTGTCACCAGCACCAGGCCGCGCGGCTTCAATGCGAGTTCGCCGAAGATCTTGGGCGCGTTGAGTTGCTCCAGCGACAGGATCTTCGAAGGAATGGTCCGGAATACCGCCGCAGCGCCGCGCGACTGGTTGAAGGCATTCACCCGAAAGCGGGCCAGGCCATCGATCTCGAAAGAGAAGTCGACTTCCAGAAATTCTTCGTAGTGTTTGCGGTGCGTGTCGCTCATGATGTCGTACACCATGGCGTGCACCGCCTTGTGATCGAGCGCGTCGACATTGATGCGCCTCACGTCACCATGCACCCGGATCATCGGCGGCAAGCCAGACGAGAGATGCAAGTCCGAAGCCTTGTTTTTGACGCTGAATGCCAGCAGTTGGGTAATGTCCACGGGGTCCTCGAATGGGTCGGTGACGTTTTGATACGCTTTTGACGATTATGACGATGATTCGTGACAACCTCCAGCAAGTTACCTCCCGGATCGTGACGGCTTGCACAGCCGCCGGACGGGATCCGGCGAGCGTGCGCTTGCTTGCAGTGTCAAAAACCTTCCCCGCAGAGGCGGTCCGCGAAGCGTATGGAGCAGGTCAACACGCTTTTGGGGAAAACTACATTCAGGAGGGTGTGGGCAAGATCCAGGCCCTGGCGGACATTCGTGCCGAACTCGAGTGGCACTGCATCGGCCCGCTCCAGAGCAACAAGACGCGTCTGGTGGCCGAGCATTTCGACTGGGTCCACAGTGTCGACCGGTTGAAGATCGCGCAGCGCCTGAGCGAGCAGCGGCCGGCCGGTTTGCCACCGCTTCAGGTTTGTTTGCAGGTCAATGTCGATGGCGGCGCCAACAAGTCGGGTGCGTCGCCGGACGAGGCGGTGGCGCTTGCGCAGGCTGTTGCGGCGTTGCCACGGTTGCGACTGCGGGGGCTCATGGCGATCCCGGAACCGGCGGCCGGCTTCGACGCGCAGCGGGCGCTTTTCCTGATGGCGGCTGCGGTTTTCGACCGGATAAACGCAGCGGGCATCGCACTCGACACTCTGTCACTCGGCATGAGCGCCGATCTGGAAGCAGCCATCGCTGCCGGCAGCACGATGGTGCGCGTCGGCACCGCCATCTTCGGCGGGCGCTGACCGCGTCGGCATAACGCCCTGCGCTGCGCGCATAAGTCATGGCGCAGTCGCAGGGCAAGGTCTATCGTCGACGGCATCCACCCAACACACGGAAGCCTCGAATGAGCGAAAAACTTTCCTTCGTCAATCCCACACCCACCAGTCCGTGGGGGACATATTTGCAGCAGGTCGACCGTGTGATGCCTTACCTGGGCGACCTGGCCAAGTGGGCTGAAACGCTCAAGCGACCGAAGCGCGCGCTGATCGTCGACGTACCGATCGAAATGGACGACGGCCGGATCGCGCACTATGAAGGCTATCGCGTGCAGCACAACATGAGCCGCGGGCCGGGCAAGGGCGGTGTGCGTTTCCACCCCGATGTCACGCTGGAAGAAGTGATGGCGCTGTCGGCCTGGATGACGGTCAAGACGGCTGCGGTCAACCTGCCGTACGGTGGCGCCAAGGGCGGCATTCGCGTCGACCCCAAGAAGCTGTCGCTCAAAGAGCTGGAGAAAGTCACGCGCCGCTACACCAGCGAGATCGGCATCATCATCGGCCCGCACACCGACATCCCGGCGCCCGACGTCAACACCAACGGCCAGATCATGGCTTGGATGATGGACACGTATTCGATGAACACCGGTGGCACTGCCACCGGTGTCGTCACTGGCAAGCCTTTGCACCTCGGTGGTTCGCTGGGCCGCGTCAAGGCGACCGGCCGCGGCGTGTTCGTCACCGGCCGGGAAGCCGCTCGCCGCCTGGGCCTCGACCTGCGCGGTGCGCGTATTGCGGTACAGGGCTTCGGAAACGTGGGTTCTGTCGCAGCCGAGCTTTTTGTCGAGGCCGGCGCAAAGATCGTCGCTGTGCAGGATCACACCGGCACCATCGTCAACGAGAAAGGGCTCGACCTGGCCGAGCTGATTCCGGTGTCGCGCACGCCGGCCGGCGCGGTGAGCTTCAAGGGTGGCGACGTCGTGCCAAACGAAGCCTTCTGGGACGTGGCCTGCGACATCCTGATTCCAGCTGCTCTCGAAGGCCAGATCACCGCGGCACGTGCCAAAAAGACCACCGCCAAGCTGGTGCTCGAAGGCGCCAACGGCCCGACGGTGCCCGAGGCCGACGACATCCTGGCCGAGCGCGGCGTGCTGGTGGTGCCCGACGTGATCTGCAACGCCGGCGGCGTGACGGTGAGCTACTTCGAATGGGTGCAGGATTTCTCGTCGTTCTTCTGGGACGAAGACGAGATCAACGTGCGGCTCGACCGCATCATGATGAATGCGTTGAACCAGATCTGGGACACGGCCGACAAGCACAAGATCAGCTTGCGCACTGCCACCTATGCGGTGGCCTGCGAGCGCATTTTGATGGCGCGGCAGGAACGCGGTCTGTACCCTTGAGCTCACGTTCGAGCGTGAAGTAGGGGCGCCCGTTTCTGGGCGCCGGCAAGTCGCCGGTGATTTCGCCGCTAGCATCGACACGCCATGTCCACAGTCTTTTCTTCTCGCGCTTTCGTCTCTTTTTCTGCCGCGCTGGCTGTCGCCGCTGCGCTGCTTTTGTCCGGTTGCGGCGGCACGCCGAAGCCTGTCTCCTACGAGCCGGAAGAGTTCGATTCGACCACCACCCACACCCGCAGCTATTCGGCCAGCGAAGGACAAACCTGTGAAGCGGCGCGTCGCGCTCTGCTGAGTCAGGGCTACATGCTCACGGCGTCGAGCACCGACTTGGTGACGGGCCGCAAGAGCTTCCAGCCGACCGGTGAGGTACACGTCGAAGTCGAGTTGCGCGTGGTCTGCGCATCAGAGGTCGCCAAGGGTCACCGCACCGTGACCTTCGTGACGGCGCTGCAAGACCGCTATGCGCTGAAAAAAGTCAACAACTCGGCAAGCGTGGGTGTCGGCGCCATCGGCTCACTTTCGCTGCCGTATTCGTCGAGCGACGATGCCATGGTGAAGATTGCGAGCGAGACGCTGACCGACGAAGGCTTTTACGATCGCTTTTTTACGTTGCTCGAACGATTCCTGAAGGCTCAGCAGGGTAGCGAGCCCTCGGTATCGCCGGCGGCGCTGGGCGCGCCAGAGGCCATGCCGGCCGCGCCCGCCATTCCGGCAACAGCGCCACTCAAATAATCGACAGAGCGAAGGTTCAGGCCGCGCGGGCCGTCGCCAGCGCGGCTTCGAGCTGCTCGACGGTAAACGGTTTGGCGAGCCAGATGGTTCCGGGCATCGGATCGTCGGGCTGTATTTGCCCGCTCGCAAAAATCACCTGAATGCGATGGCCCGACGGCAGGCTTTGCACCAGGTCGTAACCCGACAGGGCAGGCAGGCCGATGTCGGTGAGCAGCACGTCGAACGCGCCGTCCATGAAGCGCGACTTGGCCACTTCTGCACTCTTGACGCCCGTGGCCCAGTGGCCGAGCAGCTGCAGCAGTTCGACGGTGGCCGACAGTGCCGCAGCGTCGTCCTCCACCACGAGTACCCGCAGTTTGCCCGGCACTGCGGACGCTCCCTCGGGATTCGGTGGATTGTCTCGGGCGTCGTTGGAGTGGGGCACGTCGGTCGTCATCGGAAAGATCCGGTCATGAATGAACTTTAGGGCCAGCGCCTGCGACATCGCCGTCTCCTCCGGCACAAGCTGGCGTAGGAGGCGCGCTTTTTTCAAGCAGGCCGCTCAATTACGCGTCACCGCGTCAGTGTCGACTTCCCAAAAAGACTCTCGATCAACGCCACCGCTACTTCCGCGGTCTGGTTCCGCACATCCAGTGCCGGGTTCAATTCGACCACATCGAGCGACCCCAGGCGCCCGGTGTCCGCCGCCATTTCCATGCACAGCTGCATCTCGCGATAGGTCGGCCCGCCGCGCACTCCCGTTCCCACACCGGGCGCATCCGCCGGATCGAGGCAATCGAGGTCGAAGCTCACGTGCAGGTGCGTGTCTTCGTCGACGTCTTGCAGCGCCTCGGTCATGGTGTGGCGCATGCCGTGCTCGTCGATGTGGCGCATGTCGAACACGCGCAGGCCCATGGTGCGGATCGCTTCCTTCTCGTCATCGTCGACGCTCCGAATGCCGATGAAGCGCACCGCTTCGGGAACGAGCGCCGCACGTTCGCCGCTCCAACCGGTCAGCGCGGCCGGGCCGTGGCCGAGCAGGCACGACACCGGCATGCCGTGGATGTTGCCGCTCGGGCTGGTGGTGTCGGTGTTGACGTCGGTGTGCGCGTCGAGCCACAGCACCCGCAGTTTCTGCCCGCGCTTGCGCACATGCCATGCGATCGCGCTGATGGAGCCGATGGCCAGGCAGTGGTCGCCGCCCAGCATCAGCGGCACGCGTCCGGCGCCCAACGCAGTGTCGACCGCGTTGTAGACCGCACGGTTCCAGGCGATCACTTCGTCCAGATGCCGCAGGCCATTGGTCGGTGCGGCCCAAGGCGTCGCCGGGCCAGCGAGGTTGCCGCGATCGACGACGGAAAAGCCCTGGCGCGTGAGCGTCTCGGCCAGGCCAGCGACGCGCAGGGCGTCCGGACCCATACCCGCGCCGCGCACGCTGGCGCCTACGTCGGTCGGGGCGCCGATGAGTTCGAGCGTGGCGGTCATGGTGTGGTGCGAGTCATGGCTCCAGCCTACCCTTGCGCGTGCAAAAGCTGCAAGCGACCGGGTGGAAACACTGAAGCCTCGGGGCCCTTTTTTCAGTGACTGCACGGTATCCTGACAAGCGCCTTTGAGAGCGTAATCAAGGAGACAACATGAAACACCTGAGCGGCCTCGACGCCACCTTCCTGCATCTTGAAACCCCTGAGATGCCTATGCACGTGGGTTCGCTCAACGTGCTGGACTTGCCGCCAGGCTACAAGGGCGATTTCTACGAGGACGCCAAGGCTTTCATGGCCAGCCGGATTCATCTGGCCGATGTGTTCACCCGCAAGCTCGCGCTGATGCCGTTCGACCTGTCGAATCCGGTCTGGGTCGACGAGGAAGACATGGACATCGACTACCACGTGCGGCACATCACGCTGCCCAAGCCGGGCACCAACCGCCAGTTGCAGCAGTACGTGGCGCGCCTGCATTCGACGCTGCTCGACCGCAGCCGCCCGCTGTGGGAGTTCTTCATCATCGACGGCTTGCAAAGCGGCCAGGCTGCGCTCTACACCAAGGTGCATCACGCTGGCATCGACGGGCAGGCCGGCGTCGCGCTCGGCAAGGCGATCTTCGATCTCGACGCGGTCGGCCGTGTCGTCAAACCGCCGCGGGCCCGTGCGCGCAGCAACAACTATTCGCTCGGCATGGCCGAACTCGCGGGCGCCGCGCTGCGCAATACGGCGCAGCAGTACGTGAAGCTGTTCAAGATGGCGCCCGCCTTTGCACGCGCCATCGGCGGCCTCGCCAAGCCGGACGAAAAAGCCGCCGAGAAATCGCTGACGACGGCACCGAAAAAGTTCAAGCTGCTGGCGCCGCGTACCCCGTTCAACGTGTCGATTACAAACCAGCGCACCTTCGCTGGCCGCACCATTTCGCTGGCCGAGACCAAGCACATCGCCAGGCATTTCGGCGTGACGCTGAACGACGTCGTCATGGGCACGGTGGCGGGCGCCATTCGCAAGTACCTGAAAGACAGCAACGAGCTGCCCGAAAAGTCGATGGTCGGCGCCATTCCGGTGAGCCTGCGCGAAGCCGGCGACGAAACCGCCAACAACCAGGCCAGCATGATCCTGGTGAGCCTCGCGACCGACATCAAGGACCCGGTGGCACGGCTGAAGCAGATCAACGCGTCGTCGAACGCGTCGAAGTCAACCATGAACAAGTTCAAGGCGGTCATCCTCGACGACTTCCCGATGTTCGGCGCGCCCTGGCTGATCTCCGGCGTGGCTTCGATGTTCGGGCGCTCGGGGCTGATCAACGTGATTCCGCCGGTCGCCAACGTCGCCATCTCGAACGTGGCCGGTGCGCCGTTTCCGATGTACTTTGCGGGCGCGCTGGTCACCTGCTACTACCCGGTGTCGATCGCCAGCCACGGCATGGCGCTGAACGTGACGGTGCAAAGCTACAACGGCCGCATGGACTACGGCCTGATCGCCTGCCGCCGTGCGGTGCCCGACATCACCGAGATCGGCGACTACATGCTGGCCGAGCACAAGACGCTGATGGATCTGGCCGGACCGATGGCGGCGGCGCAGCCGGTGGCTGCAGCCGCAACCGCTGCTGCAGCCCCAGCGCTCGAAGTCGTTGCGAGAGCGGTGCGCAAGCCGAACTTGAAAATCGTCGGCAAACCGGCCGGAAAACCTGCCGGCAAGAGCACTGCGAAAGCCGCGGCCAAGCCGATCCCGAAGCCGATCCCGAGACCGATCGTCAAGGCAGTGACCAAGCCCGCTGCCAAGTCAACGCGCAAGGCGCCGGTGCCGGCCAAGCGGGCGCGCGCCGGTGCGACCGCAAGCTCGTGAAATCATCAAAAAATTGGGGCAATTGGACTAACTTTCTCCCGCTTCTAGTTATCGCGGCCTAGGCATTGCCGAAGAAGATCGGGCCATCGCAAACCAGCGACCCGATCAACTTCAAGGAAATTTTCATGTCTACGCAAACCTTCTCTTCCGTTGCCGTCCATGTCGTCGGGCAGTACAACGAAGCCGGCAAGACGCTCGTGAGCGCCTACCGCACGGGCGCGCATCGTCTGCTCGGCGGCGCGGCTTCGCGCTTGTCTGCGCGCTTTGCTGCAGCCCAAAAGGTCACTGGCTTCCTGGCCAACCGGCTCGACATCGACACCAGCCGCGTCGTCGCGCTGATGGACCGTGTCGCTGCTGCCAGCACCAACGGCATCGAATCGGTCGCCGGCCGCGCTGCGCAGATCGAATCGCCGGTCGCCACGTCGATGTTCAAGACGCTGAACGCCATCAACCTGCCGATCGCCAACGTCTCCGCCCAAATCGCCGACAAGATCGTCGAGGGCGCCAAGCAGATCGAAGTGCGCGTGAGCGGTGTCGATCTGCCGAAGGCCGTTCGCACCGTCAAGGCCAAGGTCCGCGCCGCTGCAAAGCCGGTTCGCCGCGCTGTTCGCAAGGCAGCTTGAGGTGGTGACCAGGGCGCCGACTCCAAAACTGGCGCCTGCCAAAAAGGCTGCTGCGCCCAAGGCACCCGTTGTCAGAAAGCGGGCCGCTGCCGGCAAACCTGCTGGACCCGCCGCAATAGCCGCTGCATCCATAGCTGCACCTGCACCCAAGGCGAAACCCGGCAAGGCGGAAGTCTTGCTGCGTGCGGGACTGAAGGCGCTGGGCAACGTTCGCGACGATGTCGTCAAGCGCCAGACCAACGTCATCGAAGGTCTGCTGGGCATCCAGCCCAAAAGCGATGCCGTACCGGGCCGCGGCTTCCCTAGCCTCGACAGCTTCGGCATCCGTAAGTTCGAAGACGTTTTCGACCAACGCGTGGCAACGGCGTTGCAGCGGCTCGGCATGCCGACACCGCAAGAAGTCCAGGCGCTGCGAGACGAGGTGCGCGAACTTCGCGAGCAACTCGATCGAATCGGAGGGGCTGATCGTTCGGTTCGCACCGCGGCAAAGACGCCCGCCGCGCCATCCCGGCGCAGGCGCTGAACTCGTCAGCAGCGCGGCGGCTGTCTCATCACCTGTGGCAAGTCCCAACACACGCGACCGCATTCTGCTGACCAGCCTCGCGCTGTTCAACGCAGACGGTCTGGCTGCCGTGTCGACCCACAAAATCGCGGCCGAACTCGGCATCAGTCCAGGCAACCTGCACTATCACTTCAAGGCCAAGGCGCTCATCGTCGAATGGCTGTTCCGGCGTTTCGAGCAACGGCTCGAAGCGTTGAACACGTCGTCGACCTCGATCGCCGCCATCGACGATCTCTGGCTCGCGCTGCACTTGCGTTTCGAGGCCATCAACGAGTACCGCTTCATCTATCGCGACATGGCTTTCCTGTCGAGCGAGTACCCGTTGCTCGGCCAGCGGGCGCAAGACCTCACCGCGCACAACCTGGTCGCAGCGCAGGCGCTGTGCGAGGGGTTGGTGGTGTCAGGCGTGATCGAGACCAGCGCCGAGCAGGCCCGAATCCTCGCGCTGCAGATGGTTTTCACCACGACTTGCTGGCTGTCGTTCGAGCGGCTGGTGCCGGGGCGCGATGCCTTGGCGAAGGCCGACCCCGGGCTTGCGGCTTTCTACACGCTGACGCTGGTTTCGCCTTACGTTTCAAGCGAATCCAGGGCTTACCTTGATTACCTGCGCGGCAAATACCTCGGATAAATGGGCCTGATGTCCCACGGCCCGAGACACCCGCCAAGATCAGTTTCGACAACAATTCAGACAAGGAGAAATCACATGACCGTTGCCGCCCAAGCTGCAATCGACCCAAGCCGCCAGGAAGCGATCAAGCCGCCGTCGCGCCTGCTGCTGCTGGCGGAAGTCCGAGCGCTTTGGGAGACGGGTGCCGGCATCGCCATGTGGCCTCTGCTGCAACTCACGCCGCGCGGCGATGGCCATCCGGTGCTGGTGTTCCCGGGCCTGGTCGCCAGTGACACCTCGACCGGGATCCTGCGCCGCTACCTTGAAAGCCGTGGCTACGACGCGCATGGATGGGGTCTCGGACGCAACATGGGTCCGCGCGCAGGTGTCGAGGCCGGCATGGTCAAGTTGCTGCGAGAACTGCACGACAAGGACGGCCAGAAGGTGAGCGTCGTCGGCTGGAGCCTCGGCGGCGTGTATGCCCGCTTGCTGGCATCGGCACATCCTGAACTCGTGCGCAATGTCATCACACTGGGCAGTCCGTTTTCTGGCAGCCCGCGTTCGACCAATGCATGGCGCGTGTACGAAGGCGTGAGCGGCCAAAGCTCGCACGACCCCAAGCGCATGAAGTACGTCAGCCCGACGCCTCCGGTACCGACCACTTCGATTTTCAGCCGCACCGATGGCGTGGTGGCATGGCAATGCAGTCTTGAGAAGACCGGCCCGCAGTCGGAAAACATCGAGGTGATCGCCAGCCACATCGGCCTCGGTGCGCACCCTGCGGTGATGTACGCGCTGGCAGATCGCCTGTCGCAGCCTGAAGGACAGTGGAAGCCATTCAACCGCACGCTGCTCGGGCCCCTGGTCTACCCCAATCCCGATAGAACTTAACGCGTTCCGTTTGCCTGGGCTAATTAGTTACTTGCCCAGACATCCAGCACGTAGCGCTGCTTGACGAGCATCCCTGCCATCCACGTCGCACTGTCCTCTCCATGCTCGCGTGCGATGTCGCTCAAGGTACGGCGCACATCGGGCTCCATGCGCGAGCCGTCGCCACATACGTACACCGTGGCGCCAGCCACGATCAGTTTCCAGACTGAGCCGGCTTGCTCGCGAATCAGGTCCTGCACATAGGCCTTGCGCCCTCCGGCCCGCGAGAACGCGGTGTACAAGTCGACCAGGCCATCCTCTGCCCACGCCTTTAATTCATCCGCGTAGATGAAGTCCTGCTCGGGATGCCGGCAGCCGAAGAACAGCATCGCATCACCGATCACCGTGCCCTTGGCCTTCTGCGCAGCACGCTCCTGCAAGAAGCCGCGAAACGGCGCCAGCCCGGTACCGGGGCCGATCATGATGACCGGCTTGCTCGCGTCGTCAGGCAGGCCGAAGCCGTCCGCGGTGGTCGCACGGACGAAGCCATGCACCGTGTCGCCGGGTTCGGCGCGCGCGAGAAAGTTGGAGCACACACCCTCGAAGGTGCCGCGCCCCGATCGCGCCGGCGCACTCACCACACCGACCGTCACGCTGCAGCGCGACGCGTCGACTTTGGGCGACGACGAGATGGAGTAGTAGCGCGGCGACAGCGGCGACAGCATTTCGAGATACACCGCCAACGGCAACTCGCACGCCGGAAATTCCTCCAGAAGATCGAGCACCGATTTGCGCGGCATCAGCACTTCGCTCTTGTAGTGAGCCGCTGCCGCTTCGTCTCCACCTGTGCTCGCGCCCAACGCGTTCTGCGTGACCGGGCAACGGGTGTGCTCTGCCATGGTGCCGATCTGCTTGCGCGTGGCGACGTCCTGCAGTTCGACATAGTCGCCGAGCAGCCGCTCGACCGCGATCACTTCATCGACTGGCAAGAACGCCTTGCGCCCGGTGGCGGCTTTGAGCCGAACGTGCGCGTCGCGCGACAGGCCGAAGCGCTTCATCGCCCGCTCGACCTGGGCCGGGCTGTTGCGCGGCACCACGCTCAAATGGTCGCCGGCGCGATAGCCGACGCCTTCCGGCAGTGCGAGTTCGATGTGCCGGGTCGAGCGGTCGGACGGCGTGGCGCCGGTCGTGGTCTGCAACTCATCGTTGACGATGACGCGCAGCGCCACCGCACCGAGGGATTCGACCAGCCCGCTGGTCTGCGGCGGCGGCAACTCTTCGAGCGTGTAGAGCGCTTCGGCCTTCGCTGCGTTCGCGTCGGCCTCGATGTGGAAGCGGCTATTGAGTACCGGCCACAACGCGTCGGCCCAATCCTGGAAGGCGCCGTCCATGTCTTCGCGCGCATCGCCTTCGCCACGCGCATGGATGCGCTCGGCGCCGAGCTGCGCCAGCTTCTCGTCGATGCGCCGCGGCACCGCCTGGTACGTCGATGCCCAGTCGGTGTTGCCGCAGCCGAAAACGCTGTAACTCACGCCGTTCAACGAGTCGTCGGCTGAATCGAGCCAGCGCCAGAACTCGACGGCGTTGTCTGGCGCGGTGCCGTTGTACGACGCGCTGACGATCGCCACCGCACCGTTGGCCGGCAAGCGCTCTGCATAGTCGTCGAGCGATGCGATGGTGGTGGAGAAGCCGCGCATTTCTCCGGCCTGCGCGAGCTGCCTCGCGAGGTCTTCTGCAGAGCCGAGATTGGAGCCATGCAGCACCAGCAACGATGTACCGTGCCTTGCGCCGCGCGTTGTCATCGGCACTGCCAACGCACCCGCGACTTTCGATGCAGCAGCATCCGCCAGGGCCACACCGGGCCGGCTGCGCAACGCCATCGGGTCGCGCGGCTCGACTTTGATCTTGAAGCCTTCAGGCTTGATCGTCAGCGCCTCCTTGACCTTCAACTGGTAGTCGGTGTGATCGATCAGCCTGAAGCGCTGGATCACCACGCCGAGCGTGAGCACTGCTTCCTGCAAGGCGAACTGGCGACCGATGCAGGCGCGCTGCCCGTTGCCGAAGGGCTTGAACGCATTGGCTGGGCGCGTGCGCTCGGCTTCGCGGGTGAAGTGCTCGGGATTGAACTGGTCGGCGTTCTCGCCCCAGATGCCTTTGTCGCGATGCAGTGCGAGCGCATGCATGATGACCATGTTCTTCTTGTGGATCGTGTACTTGCCACCGATGGTGGTGTTCTCTTTGGCGCGCATCGAGATGGCCGGCGCGGTCGGGTACAGCCGCAGCGACTCCTTCAATATCTGCAGCACGTACTGCAGCCGATTCACCTGCGCATAGGTCGGCCGCACCGTGAGATCGGTGCCGAACACGCTGTCGACTTCGGCCTGCGCCCGCGCCAGCACGTCGGGATTCTTGATGAGAAAGTAAGTCGCGAAAGACAGCAATCCGCTGGTCGTCTCGTGGCCCGCGATCAAGAACTCGATGCACTCGTCGCGGATCATCTTGTCGTCGAGCTTCTCGCCGCTCTTCTTGTCGACGCCGGCGATCATGTAGCTCAGCAGATCGGGCTTGCTGGCGATGTCGGCCCCGCTCTCGCGCCGCTCCTTGATGATGTCCTCGACCATCGTGTGCATGTAGCGGATGTCCTTGCGCTGCTGCGCAAGCTGCTTCTTCATCATGAATTCTTCGAGCGGCAGGCCGCGCCGGTCTTGCACCGTTTCGAGCGTGCGCACCATCGCATCGACGAAGGGATGAAAGCCCTCCCGATAGAACGAGTTGAAGCGATAGCCGAAGCCGCACAGGCCGATGGTGTCGAGCGTCAGCGCGGTCATGTCGCGCGTGACGTCGACCTCGTCGTCGAAGTTGAGACGCTCCCACTTGGTGACGAGTTGCTCGGCGATGTCCAGCATCATCGGGTGGTAGGCCTGCATCGCGCGCTGGCTGAAGTTGGCCAGCAGGATGTTGTGCGGTTTGCTCCAGGTCGCCTCGTGCGTGTCGGAGGTGAAGAGCCCGTGCGATGCGGCACGGAGGCGCCGCAACGCGCCCTTGGTGCTCTTGTCGAAGCGCGCTTCTTCGCACAGTTCGTCGACCAGTGCAGGTGACGACACCACGATCACCGGCATGCCCGGCATGTCGAGCCAGTAGATGCCGCCCAGCTCCTGGGCGATGCGCCACATGTCCATCACGGGGGACGCGGAATCGATCGACAACAGATTGCCGACGAAGGGCTTCTTGGCCGGATGGGGAATCGGATAGAGCGCGTTGTTGCCTGCCATGGGGAGCCTTGTTGGAGTCTTGCAGAGACTTGCTTTTCGGGTCGAAATGACTCCCGCAGTATTGGGACCACGACGAGGGGCGACGTGGCGGGGTATTCCCTTAGCGCAGGCCGATCACGCGCCACGCGTAGGTGCACAGCGTGCGCACCATTTCGTCGGTCGACAGGCGCCCGTCGGGCCGGTACCAGGTGTAGCAAAAGCCGGGCAGGCTGCAAGCGGCCAGCGCGGTGATCTTGGCATCGCCGAAATCGAGGTCGCCGTCATTGCGCGCCTCTTCGAGCAGCGGACACATGCGATCGTAGAAATGGTGCGCCAGCTTGAGCGCTGCGGCCCGGTATTCAGGCCGATAGACCTGTGGCTCGCGGTAGGCGAAGAACGCGCAGGGGTGATGCGCGATGGTCAGGCGGATCAACCGCTCGATGCCTTCCATCACCTTGACCACGGCACGTCGGCGATCGTCCGCGGGGAAGTCCATCGCCGTCAGGCAATCGACGGCCGGGCGCCAGGACAGCGTCTCGAAGATCTCCTGCTTGTCGCGAAAGTAGTAGTAGACGAAGGGCTTGGTGACGCCGAGCGCGCGCACGATCTGCGCCATTGTCGTGTTGGCGTAGCCCTGGTCTGCGAAGAGCTGCGCCGCGACCTGAAGGATGCGCTCGCGTTGCTGGTCGGTGCGTTGCGTGGCGGCGCGCTGTCGGCCTGTGGCGGCAAAGGGTTTGCTCTGTGTTGCCGACGCTGTTCCCGAAGTTATACCCATCAGTAGGATTGTTGAAGCACCGTGCGGGCAAGGCAAGCACTCGCCTCTATCGATAACCCTGACAAAGACGCCATGGGGACTGCAGAAGACACGCGAACGACGGTGCCTGCCCAAAGACAAGGATCGAAGTGTTCAAGAAGGTATTGATTGCCAACCGCGGCGAGATCGCGGTTCGGCTGGTGCGCGCCATGCGCGATGCGGGCATCGCCAGTGTCGCGGTCCATGCGCAGGACGATGCGGCGGCTTTGCACGCGAGGTTGGCCGACACGGCGGTGGCGCTCGATGCGACGGGGCCGGCCGCGTATCTCGACATCGCCTGTTTCGTCGCCGTCGCGCGTGCGCATGGCTGCGACGCGGTGCATCCGGGCTACGGCTTCCTGAGCGAGCGGGCGGACTTCGCAGAGGCCTGCGCGGAAGCCGGCCTGACCTTCATTGGCCCGACGCCTGAGCAGCTCGCGTTGTTCGGCGACAAGGCGCGCGCGCGGGCGCTGGCCATGCGGTGCGATGTGCCGGTGATGCCGGGCAGCGCGGGCGCCGTCACTTTGGCGGAGGCGCGGAGCTTCTTCGCGGAGCAGCAGGCGCTGGGTGCCGCGATCATGCTCAAAGCCATCGGCGGCGGCGGTGGCCGCGGCATGCGCACGGTGTTGAACGCGGACGATCTGCCCGAGGCCTACGCTCGCTGTACGTCGGAAGCCAGAGCGGCTTTCGGCGTCGAGGGTGTGTACGTCGAGCGCCTGATGCGCAACGCGCGCCACATCGAGGTGCAGGTGCTCGGCGACGGTACATCGGTCGCGAGCCTGGGAGAGCGCGAGTGCACCTTGCAGCGGCGCTTCCAGAAGCTGATCGAAATCGCGCCGAGTCCATCTTTGCCCGAAGCACTGCGCGAGCAGATCACGCAGGCGGCACTTCGGATAGCGAAGGCAGTGGGCTATCGCAGCCTCGGCACTTTCGAATTCCTGGTCGACACCGAATCGACGACCTTGCCCTTCGTTTTCATCGAGGCCAATCCACGGCTGCAGGTCGAGCACACGGTGACCGAGGCGGTGACCGGGCTCGATCTGGTTCAGCTGCAACTGGATATCGCGAGCGGCGCATCGTTGCACGACTTCGGCATTGCGCCCGATCGGACCGTGCCGCAGCGTGGCTTTGCAGTGCAGTGGCGCATCAATGCCGAGACGCTGGACGCGCAGGGCAATGCACGGCCGTCGGGCGGCACGCTGACGCGCTTCGATCTTCCGTCAGGACCGGGCGTACGCGTGGATACGCACGGCTATGTCGGCCTCGCGCCATCGCCGCACTACGACACGCTGCTCGCCAAGCTGATCGTGCATTCGTCATCGCCAAAATTCGCAGACCTGTTGCGACGTTCGCACGGCGCGCTGGACGAATGCCGTGTCGATGGGCTTGCCACGAATCTTTCGCTGTTGCGCGCTCTGGCCGCACGGCCAGAGTTCGCGACGCAAGCAGTGCACACGCGTTTCGTCGAAGAAAATCTGGTGAAACTGCTGGCCGACGCGTCGCACATCGATCACGCAGTTGCTCCAGTCGAGCCGCCAATAGAGGGCATGGCCACTGCGGCACAGCACGAAAAACGAGATGCATCGATGGTCCGCGCACCGATGCCCGCCAAGCTCGTGCAGTTCGACGTGGTCGTGGGCGACGTGGTGCCTCTGGGTGCGCAGATCGGCGTGCTCGAAGCGATGAAGATGGAGCATCTGCTGCACGCGCCCTTCGCGGGCCGTGTCGTTGCACTGCGTGCGGCGCCGGGCGACTATCTTGTCGAAGGCCAGTCGCTGGTGCAGCTCCAAGCGATGGACGCCGAGGCAGTGCAGGCCGTTGCAGGCACCGCGCAAGACCTCGACACCCTCCGCCCCGATCTGCAAAAGGTGATCGACCGTCACGCGCCTACGCTCGATGCCAATCGCGGCCCGGCAGTCGCAAAGCGGCGAGCGCAGGGCGGTCGCACTGCTCGCGCCAACATCGCGGACCTCTGCGAGACCGTCGAGAACCCGGGCAATTTCATCGAATACGGTGCCCTCGCCATCGCAGCGCAAACACGCCGCCGCACGCTCGAAGACCTGGTCGCCAACACACCGGCCGACGGCATGATCACCGGCATCGGCAGCGTCAACGCAAAGCAGTTCGGCGCGGAGAAGTCGCGCTGCGCCGTGCTGGCCTACGACTACACGGTGTTGGCGGGCACGCAGGGCATGCGCAACCACCAGAAGACCGATCGAATGCTGTCGATCGCGCACCAGCTCAAGCTGCCGGTGGTGCTGTTCGCCGAAGGCGGCGGCGGCCGGCCGGGCGACACCGACATGCCCATCGTGGCCGGCCTCAACAATCACACCTTCAGCCAGTTCGCGGGCCTGTCGGGCAAGGTGCCTGTCGTCGGCATCGTGCATGGGCGCTGCTTTGCCGGCAACGCTGCCTTGCTCGGTTGTGCCGACGTCATCATCGCAACGAAGGCCAGCAACATCGGCATGAGCGGGCCGGCCATGATCGAAGGCGGTGGGCTCGGCACCTTCTCGCCGGAGCAGATCGGGCCGAGTGGCGTGCAGTCGAAGAACGGCGTGATCGACATCCTGGTCGACGACGAGGCCGCAGCCGTCGCGGCGGCAAAGCAATACCTCGCGTACTTTCAGGGCACGACCCAAGACTGGCACTGCGCCGACCCGCGCACCTTGCGCCACGTCGTGCCCGAGAACCGCCTGCGCGTGTACGACGTGCGCGCGGCGATGCGCGGCGTGGCCGACACCGGTTCGTTGCTCGAATTGCGCGCGGGCTTCGGCGCCGGCATCGTCACGGGGCTGGCGCGCATCGAAGGTCGGCCCATCGGGCTGATGGCGAACAACCCGCAGCATCTCGGTGGCGCCATCGATGTGGAGGCTGCCGACAAATCGGCGCGCTTCATGCAACTGTGCAACGCGCACGGATTGCCGATCGTCGCGCTCTGCGACACCCCTGGCTTCATGGTCGGACCCGAGATCGAAGCGCAAGCGCAAGTGCGCCATGTGTGCCGCATGTTCATGGTGGCGGCGCACCTGCGCGTGCCGTACTTCGCGGTCGTGCTGCGCAAGGGCTATGGGCTCGGTGCGCAGGCGATGACGGCCGGCGGTTTCGATGCGCCGGTGTTCACCGTGGCCTGGCCGACCGGCGAGTTCGGCGCGATGGGGCTCGAAGGCGCCGTGCGGCTCGGCTTCAGAAAGGAACTCGGCGCGGTAGCCGAAGGCGCGGAGCGCGATGCGCTGTTCAAGCAACTGGTGGCGCAACAGTACGCGAATGGTGAAGCCATCAACATGGCGCAGACGCTGGAGATCGATGCGGTGATCGACCCGGCCGACACGCGCAGCTGGTTGGTGCGCGGGCTCGAATCGGGATCGCGAGGGGTGCGCGAGGCCACGCCTTACGTCGACACCTGGTAACACCTGCGTATGGCGGCCGATCTCCCGACCCGTCATGCGGTCATGATGGCTCTCTACACTGAGCCACTTTGCCCGCATGAGTTCGATTTCGTTCCTTTTGCCGTCGCGACGACGGCCATGGCAGGCGGCCGTCGTCGCGTCCCTCCTCGCCACAACGGCTGTCTTGCCGTTCGCGGCTGCGCATGCTGCAGACAATGCGCCTCGCTGGACGGCCAGTTGGGCAGTCGCCGCCCGCGACTACAACGAGCCGTCTCCAGTGCCCGGCATCGCGACGCCGCCCGCACTGACGCTGCACGATCAAACGGTCCGTGTGCGTGTCGACCCTGCAGCCGGCGGCACGTCGGTGCGCGTGCGCTTTTCGAATGCGTTCGGCACCGCGCCGCTGCACATCGCGGCTGCGAGTGTGGCCCGCGGCACGGGCGGCGACGCGCTGTCGCCCGGGTCCATTCGGCCGCTCCGTTTCATGGGGCAGCGCGACGCCACCGTCGCACCCGGTGACCAGGTATGGAGCGATGCAGTGCGCCTCACCGTCACGCCGCGACAGCCGCTTGCGGTCAGTGCATACATCGATGCAGAGACGCGTGCCGCAACGGCGTACACGGGCCCCGCGCCGCTGAGCTGGCTGGTGCCCGGCGACGCGACCGGCACCGCGAAACTGCAGGGCGCCGTCGTGTCACCCTGGGGTCACTTCGTGACCGGCATCGATGTGGCGCGGGAGCCGACCGGAGCGTCGGCATCGACACCGCCTGTGGTCGTCGCGTTCGGTGACTCGATCACCTACGGCGTGGGCGCTGTCAGCGGCACCGACGGCAGCTACCCAACGCGCCTCGGCCAACGGCTGCGTGCGCAGCCGGGAGGCGTCATCGAGGCCGGCGCTACGACAAGAACCACCAGCGTCGCGAGCGTCATCAACGTCGGCATCGGCGGCAACCGCCTGCTCACCGACGGTATCGGGCAGAAGGCGCTCGACCGCTTCGATCGCGACGTGCTGTCGCAGAGCGGCGTGACGCACACGATCATCCTGATAGGCACCAACGACATCGGCCTGAGCAGTTTGCCGAGTGCCGCGCCGGTGAGCGTCGACCAGCTCACTGCGGGCCTGCAACGGCTGATGGACGCCGCGCGCACGCAGGGCGTCAAGGTGCTGCTGGGCACCGTCACACCGTTCAAGGGTTCGGGCTATTGGTCGATTGAAAACGAAGCGACCCGACAGGCGTTGAATCGATGGATTCGAGGTCGCCAAAACATCGCTGGCGTGGTCGATTTCGACGTCGCGCTGCGTGATCGCAAGGACGCGGTGGCAATGAATCCGAAGTACGACAGCGGCGACCACTTGCACCCCAGCGATGCGGGTTATGCGGCGATGGCCGAGGCAGTCGACGTGCGCGAACTGCAGCCCTGACCGCAAGAGTTGCTGAAACAGATACACACAAGATTTCGCGCGGTGCTTACACGTGCTTCACACCGCGCCAGCAGCATGAAGGTTCTTATCACTCATGAGGAGTCAGCCATGAAAAAACTTGCAATCACTTTCGCCATGGGCGCCGCTGCACTGGTGTCGATCGGCTCGCTGACTGTGCCGCTGGCCGCACAGGCGCAGCCTTCCATCACGATTCAAACCGCGCCGCCGCCCCCACGTGCAGAGCGTGTACCGCCGCCGCGCCGAGGCTACGTGTGGGCGCCCGGCCACTACGAAGCACGTGGACGACACTATGTATGGGTGCGCGGCGGGTATGTACGTGCTCGGCCCGGCTATGCATATCGCGCGCCGCATTGGCGTCAGGACGGTGGCCGATGGAACTACAACCGCGGCGGCTGGGATCGTGATGGCGATGGCGTGCCGAACCGCTTCGACAACCGTCCGAACAACCCGAATCGCAACTGATCGCGGCGGGCGCTCTATCGCTCAGAGCAGCCTGAACACCAATGGCATCAGCAGCGCCGCGAGCACCACTTGCAGGCCTAGCGCCAAGCCCGCATAGGCACCCGCATCTGCGTTGACATGCAGTGCCCGCGCGGCACCGATGCCATGCGCCGCAGTGCCGAGTGCGAAGCCTCGCGCGGCCCAGCCGCGTGACGTGGTCGCGATACGCAACGCATCGAAGAGGTACTTGCCCGAAAGCGCGCCGATCATCCCGGTCAGCACCGCGAACACCGCCGACAACGCCGGGATGCCGCCGATCTTTTCCGCGATGCCCATCGCGACCGGCGCAGTGACCGACTTGGGTGCAAGCGATAGCACCACGTCGTGCGGCAGCCCCACCGCCCAGCCCATCAGCAGCGCGGACCCGCTGGCCGCGGCGCCACCGAGCAAGGCTGCCAGCAACAGTCGCCCATAGCGCTCGCGCAATTCGGCGCGACGCAACCACAACGGCCAAGCGAGCGCGACGACGGCAGGTCCGAGCAGGAAGTGAATGAACTGCGCACCTGCGAAGTAGGTCGGGTAGTCGATGCCGGTCGCAAGCAACCCGCAGGCGATGACCACCACCGACCACAGCACCGGGTTGGCCCACGGCGCGTTGTCCAGTCGGCTGTACGCGGCTTGTGCCAGCAGATAGACCACGAGCGTGGCAGTGAGCCCGAACAGCGGCGTGGCGGAGAGATAGATCCAGAGTTCGACGAAGCGCGGCATGTCAGCTCTCCGTGACTTTGAGCGCGTCGTCGTCGACAGTCTGACGCCGGTCGGGCCAGTACAAGACCAGCGCCGTCACCGCGAGGCCGATCCAGGTCGACACTGCGATGACCACCAGCATGCGGCCGCCGTACTGGCTCAACAGCGACAGGTGCGTCATCACGCCGACACCCACCGGCACGAACAGCAGCGAAAGATGCGACAGCAAGAAGTTGGCGCACTCGCCGACCGATTCGCGCACCAGCGGAAACCGCAACGCGATCAACAGCAGGATGAGGCCAAGCACCGGCCCCGGCAGCGGCAACGACAAGCCGCGCGACGCCGCCTCGCCGATCGACTGGAACACCAGCAACCACGCCAGCCCGCGCAAGCCTTGCATCCGGCCGCTCTCAGAAGCGCGGAAGGTCGGCGAAAGGCAGTGTCTTGCCAGCGCGGAACACCTGTTTGCCGTACTCGGCGCAGCGCTGCAGCGTCGGGATCACCTTGCCGGGGTTCAGTAAGCCGGCCGGATCGAACGCACGCTTGACACCGAACATCATCTCGTTCTCAGCCGCGGTGAACTGCACGCACATGCTGTTGAGCTTTTCGACGCCCACGCCGTGCTCGCCAGACACGGTGCCGCCCATCGCGACGCTGGTCTCCAGGATGTCGGCACCGAACAGTTCGCAGCGGTGCAGCTCGTCCGGGTCGTTGGCATCGAACAGCACCAGCGGGTGCAGGTTGCCGTCACCCGCATGGAACACGTTGCAGCAGCGCAGGTTGTATTTGATTTCCATCTGCTGAATCGCCAGCAGGATGTCGGCCAGCCGCTTGCGTGGAATCGTCGAATCCAGGCACATGTAGTCGGGGCTGATGCGGCCCGATGCCGGAAAAGCGTTCTTGCGGCCGCTCCAGAACTTGAGGCGTTCGTCTTCGTTGGCGCTGACTGAAATGGCGGTGGCACCGCAGCGGCGCAGCACCGCCGTCATGCGGCCGATTTCTTCTTCGACTTCTTCGGGCGTACCGTCGGATTCGCACAGCAGGATGGCGGCGGCGTCGAGGTCGTAGCCGGCGTGAACGAAGCCTTCGACCGCGGCGGTCATGGGCTTGTCCATCATCTCCAGCCCGGCCGGGATGATGCCGGCTGCAATGACGGAGGCCACCGCGTCTCCGGCTTTGCGCAACTCAGCGAAGCTCGCCATGATGCAGCGCGCCAGTTGCGGCTTGGGCACCAGCTTGACGGTGACTTCAGTGGTGACGGCCAGCATGCCTTCGCTGCCGATGACCAGTGCGAGCAGGTCGAGCCCCGGGCTGTCGAGCGCCTCGCCGCCGAACTCGATGGCCTCGCCCTCGCACGTGAAGCCGCGCACGCGCATTACGTTGTGCAGTGTCAGCCCGTACTTCAGGCAGTGCACGCCGCCCGAGTTTTCGGCCACGTTGCCGCCGATGGTGCAGGCGATCTGGCTCGACGGATCCGGTGCGTAGTAGAGGTTGAATGGCGCCGCCGCCTCGCTGATGGCCAGGTTTCGAACGCCGCATTGCACGACGGCGGTGCGGCTCACCGGATCGATTTTCACGATGCGGTTGAACTTGGCGAGCGACAGGGTGACGCCCATGGTGTCGGGCATGGCGCCACCCGAAAGGCCGGTACCGGCGCCGCGTGCGACCACCGGCACGCCGAGCGCATGGCAGGTCTTGAGCAACGCCGCCACCTGCGCCTCGGTTTCCGGCAATGCGACCACCAGCGGCCGCGCCCGGTACGCCGTGAGGCCGTCGCATTCATACGGGGTGGTGTCTTCGTCGTGCCAGATCAGCGCGTGCGACGGCAGGTGCGCCTGCAGCGCGCGCACCACCTGCGATTGGCGCTCGGATTTCTGAAGCAGATCGTGCTGCGTGGGCGTGACGGGAGCGTTCATTCAGCCACTCTACGTCACGATGCCGAGCTCTGCTACTTGAAGACTACTGTCCGGTGTCCGTTGAGCAGCACGCGATGTTCGCTGTGCCATTTGACGGCGCGCGCCAGCACCTGGCTTTCGGTATCCCGGCCGCGTGCCGTCAGCGCTTCGACCGTGTCGGTGTGGTCGGCGCGGGTCACGTCCTGCTCGATGATGGGGCCTTCATCGAGGTCGGCGGTCACGTAGTGGGCGGTCGCACCGATGAGCTTCACGCCGCGGTCGTGCGCCTGGTAGTAGGGCTTGGCGCCCTTGAAGCTCGGCAAGAACGAATGGTGGATGTTGATGGCGCGGCCCGACAGCTTTTTGCACAGATCGTTGCTCAAAATCTGCATGTAGCGCGCCAGCACGACCAGTTCGGAGCCCTCGGCCTCGATGATTTCCATCTGCCTGGCCTCGGCCTGCGCCTTGGTCGTCGCCGTCATCGGGATGTGATGAAAGGGCACGTTGTAGCTGGCGGCCAGTTGATAGAAATCGCGGTGGTTCGAGACGATGGCGCGGACGTCGATGGCGAGCAGGCCGCTCTTCCAGCGAAACAGCAAATCGTTAAGACAGTGGCCGTCCTTGCTGACCAAAATGACCGTCTTCATCGGTTCGGCGGCGGCGTGCAATTGCCAGTGCATGCCGAACCCTCCGGCAAAGGTCATGAGTTGCTCGCGCAGCGCGGCTTCCGGGTGATCGCTGCAGGCGAATCGAACCCGCATGAAAAAGAGGCCGGTGGTCGGGTCGTTGAATTGCGCCGCCTCCTCGATGTTGCCGCCGCGCTCGAGCAAAAAGCCTGAAACGGCATGCACGATGCCGGTGCGGTCGGGACAGGAGAGGGTGAGGATGTAGGCGGGCATGGTCATCAGGGGCGTGATTGTCGCAAAATGATTTCCCTGCGCCGCGGGTCTGCCCGGCGGCCTTATTCACCACGCGTCAACATCGGGAGCGTTTCATGGCCTACAGCGACTTCAACATGGACAACCAGTGGTTGCCCTTCACGCCCAACCGTCACTTCAAGAAAGACCCGCGCGTTTTCGTCGCGGCCGACGGCATGGAATTCACCACGCACGACGGCAAGAAGGTCATCGACGGCATCTCGTCGCTTTGGTGCGTCGGCGCGGGGCACAACCGCAAACCGATCAACGAAGCCATCAAGAAGCAACTCGACACGCTCGACTACGCCACGGCTTTTCAGGTGAGCAACGACAAGGCGTTCAAGGCCGCAGAAATGATCGCCGCGATGGCGCCTGGCGACCTGAATCGCGTGCTGTTCTGCAATTCGGGCAGCGAAGCGGCAGACACCTCGATGAAGGTTGCGCTGGCCTACCACCGCGCGCGCGGCGAAGGCCATCGCAACGTATTCATCGGCCGCGAGAAGGGCTACCACGGCGTTGGTTTCGGCGGCATGTCGGTGGGCGGCATTCCGGGCAATCGCAAGGTGTTCGGCTCGGCGTTTTTGCCACGCGTCGACCACATGCGCTTTATCCATGATCCGGTGAATCACGCCTACATCCATAACGAGGAACCGGTTTGGAACGAAGATCCGCTGGTCGAGCTCGAGTCGCGCATCCTGCCGTTGCACGATCCGAGCAACGTGGCCGCGATCATCGTGGAGCCGGTGGCGGGTTCGGCGGGCTGGTACCTGCCACCCAAGGGCTACCTGCAAAAGCTGCGTGCCATTTGCGACAAGCACGGCATCCTGCTGATCTTCGACGAGGTCATCACCGGTTTCGGCCGCATGGGCACCAACTTCGCGGCGGACTACTACGGCGTGGTGCCCGACATGCTCAACTTCGCCAAGTGCGTGACCAACGGCGTCATTCCCCTGGGCGGCGTGATCTGCCGCGACAAGCTCTACGACGCACTGATGAAGACCGACGCGCCGGAGCACGTGGTCGAGTTTTTCCATGGCTACACGTACTCCGGGCACCCGGTGTCTTGCGCGGCAGCCATCGCCACGCTCGAGCTGTTCCAGAAAGAGCAGCTCTTCTCGCGCGCCGCCGAAATGGGCCCGGTGCTGGGCGACGCGTTCCACAGCGCCTTCAGAGGCCTGCCGAACGTCATCGGCATTCGCAGCCTGGGCCTGGCCGCCGCCGTCGAGCTGGCGCCCATCGCCGGCCTGCCGGGAAAGCGCGCCTACGACGTCTTTCTCGATTGCTTCCACAAGGGATCGCTGGTCCGGGCCGCGGGCGATGTGCTGGTGATCGCGCCGCCTTACATCGTCGAGAAATCGCACATCGACACGCTGGTCAACACGCTGGCGGATTCGATCAAGAAGTTCGCCTGAGCGGACGCCGGCGCGGCCAATGCGCCGGCACCGGCTTCCGTCAGCCCTTGCGCAAGGAGGCGCAGTAGTCCTTGTCGGGCAGCGCCGGGGTCATCCAGATCGCGTCGTAGCCCTTGGCCTTTCCTGCGCCGCCGGCCTGCAACTGGATCGATCTGATCGACAGATCGGTCGGCAGATGCTGCGCCACGCCGATCGTCTTGGTCGCGTGCCCTGCGCCGCTGATCAGCAGCACCGTCTTGCCCGGCTGGCGCGCTTTGACGATAGCCTGCGCCATGGCGCGGTCGCGTGCGATCTGCACGCGGGTCATCGGGCCGATTTGCGATTCGGGCAACAGGTCGCAGTGGCCGGCGCGGACGGCAGCTTGCTGCGTTTCGCGGCCGCTGTCCGAGAGCTGCGCGTCGAGCGACACGTCGGCCATCGCGTCCTTGATACGAGCCAGCGGCAGGTTGGCGCCGACCACCGGCACGCCGGCGCGCACTGCCACCATGATGGCCGGGCCGTAGTCGTCCCAGCCCCAGGCCTTGTCGTTCCATTTCAAGGCGTCCTGAACCTGGGCTTCGGTCGCGCCGGCCGGGAGCTTGGCCGTGCCGCTACCTTCTTCCGCCATCTCGATGGCGAGCGCGGCCAGCTTGCCCTGCGTCACCAGCGCTTCCACCGCCTCGCGTTCGATGCGGTGATGGTCGGCCGCGTCGTGCTGCTCCCCCAGCAGGATGACGTCGGCAGGCATCAAAGCGTCGATGCGCCGTGCGACGGGGACGTCGGCAGCGACGGTGCTGGGAGCGCCGGGGAGCATCGAGCAGCCGGCAAGCCACAAGGCGGCGCCGAACGAGACAACCAAAAGACGAGATGAAGTCCGCAACGAGGCCAGCCATCGAAACCGCATTGCGGACAAACGAGCCGAAGAATTGAGCGAATGCATCTGCGAATACTAGCGAGGAGCGAGGAAAGGAGCGCGCGGTTCAATCCATCTTGGCTCAGGCGCCGACTCGACGAATGCTCTCAATGAACGAGTACCGGTTTCTGCGCCAGCTCCGCATAGCCCTCGAGCGTGTCTTCGACTTCTTCCTGCGTTGGCGTGTTGATCTGCCAGGCAGTGATCTGTTGCTGGAACAGTTCGGCCCACGAGCCGTCGAGGTAGACCTCTTTGCCCGAGCGCTTGTCGACGATCTCGAAACCGTGGCGCGCCAGCACCGGCAGGTGCGGCGCCAGCGGCTTGTCGCCCTCTGTGGGCTGCACGTGCACGACCGCGTACGCGTCGGAGTCGTACAGCATGTGCATGGCGGAACTGGAAAGGATGTCGAGAGCGTTCATGGAGGTTAGATAGCAATCAACGCGCCAGTTTCAAGAATGGATCGCAAAAACAGGATTTTCGAGCGATTTTCCGGCGCGCAGACTTGCACCGATTGGTTTGCAACCCGCGCTCAACCTGGCGGCTTCATCGCAAGTTGTTCGCGCAGTTGCATGTCGGCGAAGTCGCCGTTGGGCTGGGTTTGCTTGATGCGGACGGGCAGGTAGCCGAGGTCTGGCGCCAGCCACAGCTCGATCCGGTCGTCGAATTCGCGACGCGCGCTGCGCGTCAATTTGCGCACCGTGAAATCGCCGGCCGGCAGGCTCAACTTCTCTTCGCCCTCGACATTGAAGGTCCAGATCTCGGCATCGCGCGAGCTGACCGTCTGGACCGAAATGGCGCTGCCGGCCGGATAGCGCGCCGGATCGCCGGCCAGCATCGCACCGAGCTGCAGCACCACGCTCAGTCGGTCCTGCGCGCCGGCCAGCAAAGGCACACTGGGCGCGTTGTTGCTGAAGACCACCTTGCCTTGGTCGCGCACGAAATGCGAGGCGATCTCGGTTTTGCGATTGTCTGAAAAGCGCTGCGGCTCGATACCGGTCGGTCCGATCACGCCGCTGCTGTGCTGGGTGCGCAGCGTGCGGAACAAAAAAGTGAGCGCCAGGCGCGCGTCGTAGGCGTTGCCGTCCTGCAGCCAGTCGAGCCGCCCGAAAACCCCCTGCATCGGCGACGTGCCTTGCTGGCCGGTCACGGCGAAGGCGAGTTGCACGGAACCGGGCACGCGCAAGGCCGTCGGGCCGGTCATGGCGCCTTGCGGGCTCGTGCCGCTGCCGGCGTTGCCTGCGGAGGCTGCGCCGCCGGAGCCGCCCGGCGCACTGGCGGCGGCTTCGGGCGCTGTTGCAGCCGTGGTGTCGGCGGGCGTCGGTTCGACGGCCGGCGCCTTGGCCGCTGGCTCGATCACGGGTTCGACGGCAGGCTGCGGCACGGCCTCATTCGGCGGTGGTGGTGGCCGCGGCGTTTCGACAGGCGCGCGTGGCTTGGGCGGCGTGATCGTCCGCGCGGCGCGTGGGTGTACCGGTTTTGGCGCGGACGCTGCTGCGGGCGTGCCTGCTTGTGCGGGCGTGGCAGCAGAACCAGCAGCAGGCTCCGCACTCGGCGGCGGCGCGATCACGATGGTCCGCGTGCTGAACTTGCCGGCCAGCGGTGCCGGCTGTGGACCGACGGCCATCGGCGTCAGTCCGAGCAGCGCGAGGTGGACCAGGGCGACCGCCAGCGTCACCGTCACCAGCGCGCGCCAGGGCGGCCGCGGCAGGTCGGGCAAGGGAGGAGCGGTCAACGATGACGACATGACGAATGGAGTGAAGCGCAAGGCAGCAGGTTCACCTTGTGTCATGAGCTCACTCGGTAAACTGCCGCCGCCGAGACAGTTTCTCCAGTTTCCCAGATTAGCAAGCCGCCACCATCATGAAACTCGCCACCCTGAAGGACGGCTCCCGCGACGGGCAGTTGGTCGTCGTGTCCCGTGACCTTACGCTCGCCCACTACGCCACCGGCATCGCCAGCCGGCTGCAGCAGGTGCTCGACGACTGGGGCTTCATGAGCCCGCAGCTGCAGGACCTGTACGACGCGCTCAACCAAGGCCGCGCACGCCATGCGTTTCCGTTCGATGCGGCGCAGTGCATGGCGCCGTTGCCACGGGCCTATCAATGGGCCGACGGTTCGGCGTACCTCAACCACGTTGAACTGGTGCGCCAGGCCCGCAACGCCGAAGTGCCAGAAAGCTTCTACGCCGACCCGTTGATGTACCAGGGCGGCAGCGATGATTTCCTCGGTGCGATGGACGAGGTGCCGGTGCCCAGCGAATCGATGGGCATCGACTTCGAAGCCGAAATCGCGGTCGTCACCGGCGACGTGAAGATGGGCGCGAGTCCCGAGCAGGCGCTCGACGGCATTCGCCTCGTGATGCTGGCCAACGATGTCAGCCTGCGCAACCTGATTCCTGCCGAACTCGCCAAGGGCTTCGGCTTTTTCCAGAGCAAGCCGGCCACCGCATTCAGCCCTGTGGCCGTCACGCTCGACGAGATCGGCACTGCCTGGCAAGACGGCCGCGTGCACCTGCGGCTGGAGAGCACCTGGAACGGCCGCAAGGTCGGCCTGTGCGATGCCGGACCGGAGATGACCTTCCACTTCGGCCAACTGATCGCGCATATCGCGAAGACACGCAACGTGCGCGCGGGCAGCATCGTCGGCAGCGGCACGGTAAGCAACAAGGGCGTCGAAAAAGACGGCCGCATGGACTGGCCGAAGGGCTATTCGTGCATCGCCGAAAAGCGCTGCATCGAGACCATTCAAGACGGCGCGCCCGCGACCGAGTTCATGAAGTTTGGCGACACCATCAAGATCGAGATGAAGGGGCTGGACGGCAAGTCGCTGTTCGGTGCGATCGATCAGGAGATCGTGATGGCGGGGGAGGTGGCTTTGGCCAATGTGACCAGAACCAGGCGCGGGGCGAAGTCGTTGACGGACGCGGAGGAGGCGGCTGCGGGTTTGGACGCCGAAGAAAACAAGGACTCGTGAACAACTGGTGAGTGCGACCTGTTGCCGAAGGTGGCAACTCGATTTCCGCCCTTATCATCCCCGCCAGCTGCGCACGGGGCATTCGACCCTGAGCAGCTTTCGTGCGATGGCAGCCGTCATGCGGCTTCACGCAAATCAAAAAAGATCAGGGAGTTTTTCCAATGCGTACGTTTACCTTGGCCGCCATCGTCGCGGCCACCACCCTTGTTGTCGGCTGCGAGACCATGAAGACGATGGACACAGCCAAGCTGACCGATGCCGGCAGTACGGCTTACAAGGCCATGTCGTTGAGCGATGGCGATATCGCTTCGATGTCGGACCAGTCGTGCGCCGCCATGGACCAGAAGAGCCAGATCGCCGCGCCCTCCAGCAAGTACGCGGTTCGCCTCGCACAGGTG
Source organism: Variovorax sp. PAMC28562 (assembly GCF_014303735.1). Lineage (NCBI taxonomy): Bacteria > Pseudomonadati > Pseudomonadota > Betaproteobacteria > Burkholderiales > Comamonadaceae > Variovorax > Variovorax sp. PAMC28562. Next base: position 1,575,023 of record NZ_CP060296.1, read on the forward strand.
GTGCGCGGCATGCCCACCAGCGTCAACGGCAAGACCGCCAACTACAAGGTCTACACAACCCCGAGCGTCAATGCCTGGGCCATGGCCAACGGGTGCATCCGCGTCTACAGCGGCCTGATGGACCTGATGAACGACGACGAGTTGCGCGGTGTGATCGGCCATGAAATCGGTCACGTGGCGCTGGGTCATTCGAAGGCGCGCATGCAGACGGCCTATGCCGCTTCTGCAGTCCGTGGCCTGGCGGCATCGGCCGGAGGTGTGGCAGCGGCTCTGTCGCAATCGCAGGCCGGTGATCTGGGCGAAAAGTTCATCAACGCGCAGTTTTCGCAGTCGCAGGAAAGCGCTGCCGACAACTACTCTTTCGATTTGCTGACGTCCAGCAAGCTCGAGCGCAAGGGGCTGGTTACGAGCTTTCAGAAGCTCGCGAAGTTGAGCGGCACGGCCAGCACCGGCAGCTCGATGATGAGTTCGCATCCGCCATCGGCCGATCGCGCAGCGGCCATGCAAAAGCGGCTGGACAGCGGCAAGTAAGTTCGAGACAGCCGCAGGCGTAGCTACTTCGCGAACGCCTTGCGCGACCCGTCTTCGAAGACTTCGTCGTCGCGCTGCAGCTTGCCGTTCTCGTCGAACGCACGTTCCCGCGTGACGCGGCCCTTGTCGTCGTAGACCGATTCGGCGACCAGCACGCCGTTGTCGTTGAAGCTCTGGTGCGTGCCGATCGGCATCTGCCGCGACGAGCGGCCGGCCGCAAGGTAGCGTCCTTGCATAGATCGCTGTCCGTTGTCATGGATTTGCGCCATGTCGACAGTGCGCGCGTCGCCCGTCCCCGCGTAGACCGACTTGCTGCGCGGCTGCCCATTCAGATAGAAGCTGTCGTCGATCAACGGTTCGGCGGCAGCGTTCCAACGCTGGTCGCGCACCAGCGAGCCTTGCTCCGAGAACTCTTGCTCGCGCTGCTTGACGGCGCCGCGTTCGACCAGCAACTAGAGTACCTCGCGCCGCTTCACACCTTCGGAGGAAAAGCGTCGCTCGGTGCGTTGGTTGCCCACGATCTCATCTTGCGTCTGGGGTTTGCCGTTGTCGTACAGGTTTTCGTTGCGCACGCGCTTGCCCGCGGCATAAGAGACGCGCATGCGCACCGTGCCTTTGCCATCGAACAACTCGACCTGCGACGGTGTACCGGCCGAAGCAAAGCCGCACAACTTGCTGTCGTCGATGACCGGTGCCAGCACGGGTTTGTCGGCACAACGCAGCGCCGACAACTGGCCGCGCTCCGTGTATTCGATATACGCACGTTCGCCGCTGCTGCCGGCCTCGGAGGACGCAAAACTCAGTCGCCGCAATTGCCCACTGGGATAGAAGCCGCGCACCAGCCCGACTTCGCTGCCATCGCTGTACACCGCGTCGCGCAGCATTTGGCCGGTGGCGGGGACGAACTCCCTCGCGCGGCCGTCCATGTTGCCCTTGGCGTTGACGCTGTGCTCTTTCAACAGCTTGCCTTTTTCGTAGTAGCGCACGATGCCCATGAAGACGCCGTTCTGCAACTGCTGCTCGCGTTGCACCTCGCCGGTGTCGCGGTCCTTGCAGCGGATGAGGCCGGTCTTTCCAGCCGTGGTGTTGCCGTTGGACGTGTTGATGGGTGCGCCGTCGAGCTCGCAGTCCTGTATGGCGTGTGCGGCGCCAGCGGCACCCACAAGACACGCGCCGATGAAAGCCAGCCGCCTCACTTGTCGTAGACCGTAGCGAGCGAGCGAAAGCCCTTGACCTCGATCGGATTGCCGAACGGGTCGCAAAAGAACATGGTCCATTGCTCGCCTGGCTGGCCTTCGAAGCGAACCTGCGGCTCCAGCACGAAGTCGGTGTGCGCCGCTTCGAGCCGCGCCGCCATCGCCTTCCAGTCGGGCAGTTCAAGCGCCAGGCCAAAGTGCGGCATCGGCACCATCACGTCGCCGACGCGGCCGGTGTTGGTGGTTGCGAAAGGCTCACCCAGATGCAATGAAATCTGGTGGCCGAAGAAGTCGAAATCGACCCAGGTGTCGGTGCTGCGGCCTTCGGTGCAGCCGAGCACGCCGCCATAGAAGCGACGGGCGACATCGAGGTCGCGCACATGAAAGGCCAGATGAAAAATGGTGTGCATGAGAGGTCTCGATCGCTGGAAAGCGGAGTGTGCCTCAAGCCATAATCGCAACCGATGTTCACCCCGCGCCGCCCTCGCTTCCACGTGCAGTTTCTTGCGCGCCTGGTGCTGGCGTGGTTTGCGCTGTCGCTCGGCGTGGCCATCGCGTCACCCGTCGTCAACCCGCAGGCGATGGAACTGGTGTGTTCGAGCGCCGGCGCGTTCAAGGTCGTGGTGCAAACCGACGATGGCGCGCAAGACCTGGGCACCATGCACATGGATTGCCCGCTGTGCATGCTCGCTGGTGCGCCGCCGCCTTTGCCGGTGGTCGCGGCCATCGCGCTTGCGTTGCCGCTCGGCCGGGCGGTGCAATCGATTCCGGCCGCGCGCATCGCCGCGGCCACTGCCGCGCCGCCACCGGCGCGCGCGCCGCCCGCTTTCTCCTGATCCTCTTGTCGATGTCGTAGCGCGCTGCGCCCGAAGAGGGTGCCGCGTCGCCGCCTTCCTTGCAATGGAGCGTCGCCTCGTGGCGACGTGGAGAATTTCACTTGAACAAGACCCTTCTTTCGCTCGCGCTCGGCGCAGCGTTCCCGTGGCTGGCGTTGCCGGCTTTGGCGCAAAACGCAGTGCCTGTCTCGAGACCCTCCGCCGCGCCGGCAGCATCCGCGGACGAAACCCCCGAGCGCGTGAAGTCGCTCGGCGTCGTCACCGTCACCGGTGGTCGCCCGACTTCGCTGCCCACGCAGATCCCCACCACCATCGAGGGCGTGACGCGAGAAGAAATCGAGACCCGCATCAACGCCACCGACAGTGAAGACGCGCTCAAGTACCTGCCCAGCCTGTTGGTGCGCAAGCGCTACATCGGCGACTACAACCACGCGATCCTGTCGACGCGCGCCTCCGGCACCGGCAACAGTGCGCGCTCTGCCGTCTATGCCGATGGCATCCTGCTGTCGAACTACCTGGGCAATGGCATCGCCAACGGCACCAATTACGCGCCGCGCTGGGGGCTCGTCACACCCGAGGAGATCGAGCGGGTCGACGTGATGTACGGGCCTTTTTCTGCCGCCTATCCGGGCAACTCGGCGGGTGCGGTGGTCGACTTCGTGACGCGCATGCCGACCAGGCTCGAAGCGCACGTCAAGGCCGGCTACTCGTCGCAGCCCAACGACCTCTACAGCACCAGCAAGACCTTCAACAGCTGGCAGACCAGCGCATCGCTCGGGAGTCGCAGCGGCGAGAACAACGAGGGTCCGTGGTCGTGGTGGGTCGACATCAACCGCACCGACAGCCATGGCCAGCCGCTGACCTTCACTACAGCCACGCTGGCCTCTGGCGTGGCTGGTACGCGCGGCACGCCCGTCGCTGGCGCGGTGGCCGGCCTGAACACCACCAACACGCCGTGGTACATCCTGGGTACCGGCACGGCGTATCACACGATCCAGGACCACGCCAAGATCAAGTTGGCCTATGACTTGACGCCGACCATCACCGCCAGCTACACACTGGGCTATTGGCAGAACACATCGGAGGGCCGCTCGGCCAGCTATCTGAACAATGCGGCTGGCTTGCCGGTCTACAGCGGCCCGGTCAACATCAACGGCCGCAGTTTCACGCTGGCGCCGACGGCCTTTGCGCTGACCAACGACAGCCAGACCCACACCATGCACAGCCTGTCTTTGAAGAGCCACACGCAGGGCGTGTTCGACTGGGAGGTGTCGGCCAGCCTGTACGACTACTCGAAAGACCAGCAGCGCGCACCGACCGTCGCATTGCCGCTGGCCGCTTTCGGGGGTGCCGGCACGCTGCAAGACCAGGGCGACGGGCGCACCGGCTGGAACACGCTGGCGGCCAAGGGCACGTGGCGCCCGCAAGGCGTCGGCGGTGCGCATATCGTCGACTTCGGTGTCGGGCGCGATGCGTACAAGCTGGGCATCCAGAAGTCCAATGTGGGGGGCAGTTGGGTCGACGGCCCGGCGCTTGGGTCGCTGTCGCAAGTCAGCAATGTCGGCGGCCGCACCGAGACACTCAACGCATGGGTGCAGGACAGCTGGCGTTTCGCGCCGAAGTGGAAGACGGTACTGGGCCTGCGTTACGAGGACTGGCAGGCGACCGATGGCTTCACGGCCACCACTGTGGCCAGCACGCTGCCTTATGCCAAACGCAGCGAGTCCGACGTGTCGCCCAAGGCGGCGCTGGCCTATCAGTTGACCGACGATACGGTGCTCAAGGCATCGGTCGGGCGCGCGGTGCGCTATCCGACCGTGGGTGAGCTGTATGGCGCGACATCGGGTGGTGCGCTGTCGTTCATCAACGACCCAACCCTGAAGCCGGAGAAGTCGTGGACCGGTGAACTGTCGCTAGAAAAAGACCTGGGCAACGGCACCGCGCGCGCTACGTTGTTCCACGAGACGACGAAGAACGCGCTGTTCAACCAGCTGATCCCCGGATCGACCGTCTCTCGCGTGCAGAACGTGGACAAGGTGCGCACCACCGGCGTCGAGCTGGCGTACACCGGGCAAGACGTGCTGATGAAAGGGCTCGATGTCGGCGGCAGCCTGACCTACGCGAACTCGAAGACGGTGGCCGATGCGGCGTTTCCTGCAGCGGTCGGCAAGTGGCAGCCGCGCGTGCCGCGCGTGCGCTCCACCGCGTACGCCACGTACAAGCCGGACGATCGATGGGCCTTTACCGTGGCAGCGCGCTACAGCGGCAAGCAGTATTCCGCCCTTGATAACAGCGACGTCAACGCCTATGCCTACTTCGGCGCCAGCAAGTACTTCACCGTCGATTTGCGCGTCCGCTACCAGATCGACAAGCAATGGTCGGCCGCCTTCGGCATTGACAACGCCAACAACTACCAGTACTGGAACTTCCACCCGTACCCGCAGCGCACCTACACGGCCGAACTTCGCTTCGACCTGTGACTCACACACACCAAAGGACTTCCTCAATGACCACTTCGACCGCCCTCAGAACCATTGCCGCTTGCGTATTGCTCACCGGCACCGCTGCCGCCCTGGCCCATGTCACGCTACCCCTCGGCGGCGCGACGGCAGGCAGCGACTACCGCGCGGTCTTCCGTGTCGGCCATGCCTGCAAGGATGCTGGGGCGACCACTGGCATCGGCGTGCGCCTGCCTGTCGGCTTCATGCTGGCGAATGCCGAGCCACGGGCCGGCTGGAAGCTCGACGTGCAGCGGGCTGCGGCCAATGCGGCGCCCGGAGAGGCCGAGGTGCGCTGGACGGCCGAGTCGCCGCAAAACGCGTTGCCGGGCAAAGAGCGCGCCGAGTTCGTGCTCAGCGGCAAGGCGCCCGCCGCGCCGGGGCCACTCTGGTTCAAGGTGCTGCAAACCTGCGATGTCGGCAGCACGGATTGGGCTCAAGTCCCGGCCAGCGGCACGTCGACCGACGGCATGGCTGCACCGGCGGCGCGACTGATGGTGGTCGCGGCGGGCGTTGCCACTGTCGACGTGCGGGATGCCTACGTGCGTCAGTCGGTGGCAGGGCAGAGTGGCACCGGCGCTTTCATGAAGCTGACCTCGCCATCGGGCTCACGGCTGGTCGGCATCTCGACGCCCGCAGCCGGTGTCGCAGAAGTGCACGAGATGAAGATGGAAGGCGACACCATGAAGATGCGCGCCGTGCCGGGCGGCGTCGACCTGCCGGCCGGTCAAACGGTAGAGCTCAAGCCAGGCGGCTATCACGTCATGTTGATGGACTTGAAAGCGGCCTTGCCCAAGGGCATATCTGTGCCGGTGACGCTGCGTTTCGAAGACGCCAAAGGCGCGAAGACTTCTCTGGAACTGAAGCTGCCCGTCGGTGCACCAGAAGGCGCTCCGGCCACCCCGATGCAGCACATGCACTGACGCTGAAAACGCGGTCCCCTGGAGTAAGCTGACGGCACAAAAAACCTCCAGGAGACACCTGCCATGACCGATGCAAGCAAGCCCTTTGCCTTCAGCCAGTTCGTTCCCGGCTTCGATTTCCTGAAGAACCTCGCTACCGGCAGTGCTGGCGGCGGTGGGACCGGCGGTATCGGCGCGGGAAATGGTAGTGCGCTGCCGGGGTTGTCGAGTTGGGTGGCGCCCACGCTGAGTGTCGAAGAGGTGGACAAGCGCATCCAGGAGCTGAAGACGGTTCAATACTGGCTCGAACAAAACGGCCACGCCCTCAAGGCCACGATTCAGGCGCTCGAAGTGCAGAAGATGACGCTGTCGACCCTGCGCGGCATGAATGTTCGGATGGAAGACATCGCGAGTGCGTTTACGCGAGCTGCCGCGCCTGCTGCCGAGGCCTCGGCGTCGCCATCGGCCTCTTCTTTTTTTACGCCATCGTCGTCACCTGCGGCTTCGAAGCCCGAGGGAGAGGCAGAGGCAGCAGCCGAAACCGACGCGAAGGCCGAAGGCGCACCCACAGGCGCTGCCGGCGTGGTCGATCCGTTGAAGTGGTGGGGCTCGCTCACACAGCAGTTTCAGGAGATCGCTGCGTCGGCACTGCACGACGCAGCGCAACTCAAGATGCCTGCCATGCCGAAGCCGCCGGCCGAAGCCGCAGACAAGTCCAAACCCAAAGCCAAAGCCGGCAGCCCGCTCACCGCAAAGAAGAAATCGCCCGCCTCTCGCAAGACCAGCCCGACAGGCAGAAAATCTCCAGAGAAACCCGCCGCGGCGCCCAGACGCCCGGTCGCAAAACGATGAACCCATGAAATTGTTTCCCACTGGTCACGCCACCCATCCGCAATGGCGCATGGCGGCCGGCCTCGTGCTCGCCCAGTTGCGAGCGCAAATGACTTTGCCCGACTACGCGTCGTCCCCGACGCTCGGGCTGCTCTACATTACCGATCACTACGGCGCCGATGCACAAGACATCCTGGCGCATTTGAGTGCCGAGCTGCCGGAGGTGATCGACTGGTCCGGCACCATCGGCATTGGCGTGGCGGCCAACAACGCCGAGTATTTCAACGAGCCTGGCATCAGCTTGATGCTGTGCGCGCTGCCGAGCGATCAATACCGCGTGTTCTCCGGCGTGGCGCCATTGGGCAGCGCCGAGATGAGCGGCTTCGAGGCGCACACAGCGCTGGTCCATGCCGACCCGGCCACGCCTGAACTCGCCGAGTTGATCACCGAAATGGCGGGTCGCACCAGCACCGGTTACCTGTTCGGCGGTCTCTCGTCTGGGCGCGCCGGTGCGCTGCAATTCGCAGTCGGGGGCAACGGAAACATCCGTGGACACGGTGCGGCGAGCGGCGTGTTTTCAGGTGGCTTGTCCGGCGTCGTCTTCGGCGAAGGTGTGCGACTGGTATCGCGTGTCACGCAAGGCTGCCAGCCGATTCGCTCGGGCGCTGCACGCGAACGAGAGATCACCGAGGCAGACGGCAATCTGGTGCTGAAGCTCGACGGTCAGCCGGCGCTCGACGTGCTGCTGGCCGACTTGCAGGTATCGCTCGAACGGCCGCAGGAAGCCATCGATGCTGTGCGCAATACGTTGATCGGCCTTGCCACGGCGGGCAGCGACGGCATTCGGCGCACCGGTGATCTCGGCTCCGACGTACTGGTGCGGCACATCATCGGACTCGATCCGACGCGTCGCGGCATTGCCATCGCCGACCAGGCTGAAGCCGGGATGCGACTCACGTTCTGCCGCCGCAACGCGCAGGCCGCACGCGCCGACCTGATGCGCATCTGCGCCGAGATTCGCGAAGAGCTCGAGCCCGAAGAACAGACACTGGCAGTGGCGAGTGCCGTCGCTGCCGGCGAAGCAGAAGCCGCACCGCATCCGGCACGCCGCATTGCAGGCGCGGTGTACGTGAGCTGTTCGGGCCGCGGCGGACAGCACTTCGGTGCCCCCAGTGCCGAACTTCAGATCGTTCGCCATGCGCTCGGTGACGTTCCGCTCGTCGGCTTTTTCGCAGCCGGCGAGATCGCGCGCCATCACCTCTATGGCTACACCGGCGTACTGACAGTTTTCACCAGCGAATAATCGGCGATCAGCGTGCGGTCGTTGACGGAAATGTGCCGCTGTCTCACCTTGTCTGACACATTGAATTGCGGGTCGCGCGAGACTCCGCGTGTCACTGCACAAGGGAAGAGACATGAAACGAAGCCTGCTTCGGCTGGACGAAGGTTTGTCCAGACTGATCGTATTTTCCGGCGCTCACGCGCTGCTGGGGCGCGACGGTGTTTGCGACGTCGTGGTCTCCGACACGAGCGTCAGCCGTCAGCACGCATGCATTGAAATGCCGGACGACGCGCCGGCTGCCATCCGCGATCTCCACAGCTTGAACGGCGTCTTCGTGAACGAACGCCTCGTCGACGAGCGGCAGGCTTTGCAACACCTCGATGTGTTGAAGATAGGCAAGACACGCTTTCGGTTCTTCGAGGTCGAGAGCTATCGCGACTCCGACCTGATGATCTCGAGCAGTTGAAAAACGCGAGGAGTCGGAGTCCGTGGGTGATCAGCTTGCCCGCGTAGCTCCTAAAAGTCACATGTCATTCACATGTGGATGTGAGGACTTTTACATTTCAATTTTTGTTTTGGCGGTATGTCACAGAAGCGTGTCAAGAACTGTGTCATCCCCTTTCCTCCTATGTAGAGGCTGAACACAATCGCCTCAGTTTCAAGCCTGTCACACAAAAAATCCCGGTCACCGGGGAGGAATTTCACAATGAACAAGTCTCACCGTTCCATCTGGACTGATGAAAGCGGCGTCGCCAATGTCGAAGTGACGGGCGATCGGTAATGCCCGCGCTCACCCCGGTCAGCACCAGCGCCAGCACCAGCGGCAGCGCAATGTCGTCCAGCAGGGCGCAGCCATACGCGTACGACACCGGTTCATCCGCAAAGACGATCGCATTGCTCGACCCGCTCGGGAGCACGCGTGCCCGCACCTGGAAAATTCTCAAAGGGCTTCGGCTTCTTGCGGCGCCGTTCGACCGTGCGAGCGATCTGTTGTCTTGCTACGTTTCAGGGCAACAGTTCGGGATGCTGGTTGTGAGCTTTGCCGGCTCGAGCGCAAGCGCTCGGACAGAGCTCGATTTGTTGTGTCGACTGGCAGGGGCACAAACGCCGATCGCGTTGCTCATGCAGCCGAACCAGGTCGAACTGGCGACCCACGTGATGGGCAGCGAGCGCAACGACTTCTTGCTGCTTCCCGCGAGCGACGACGAGCTACAGCAACGGTTGTCGCGTCTTCACGCCATGTGGGGTGTCAAGCCGGCAGATTGGTACCAAAACGAAACAGTGCCGCCAATGACCCGTCGGAGCTGATGTGCAGCCTGTGGGATCGAACGCTTTGTTCGGCGGACCCTCGGAAGCGCGCCTGCGCGTGGCCTTGCTCGAAGACTCGATCGACGAAGCCGATACGGTCACGGATCTGCTTCGGCGCAATGCGCACGATGTTGTGCACCTGGCCAATGGCGATGCCTTCTACGACCTGCTGCAGCGAGACAGCTTCGACTTGCTGATGCTCGACTGGAACGTGCCCGGTCTTTCGGGCTATGAAGTACTGCGACGAGTGAGGGGCGACATGGGCTCCAACGTGCCGGTGCTGATGTTGACTGCGCGCGCCGGCGAATTCGAAACGGTGCAAGCGCTCAACGGCGGCGCTGACGACTACCTCGTCAAACCGTGCCGACCCTTCGAACTGCTGGCCCGCATCAACGTGCTGATGCGCCGTTTGACGGTACCGACCCTCACGCAAAGCGTCGAGCAGACCGAAGGCATGCACTTCGATGCAGCGCAGCGGGTCGTGACGCGTGACGGTGTTGCAGTGAAGCTCACGCACAAAGAGTTCGAAGTCGCCCGTTTGCTGTTCAAGCACTTCGGTAGTCCGCTGTCGCGGGAGCACCTGAACCAGGCGATCTGGAATGGCCAAGCCATGGCACGCACCATCGACACGCACGTATCGCGCGTACGCACCCAACTCGGTCTCACGGTCGAGAACGGATTTCAGCTACAGGCGGTCTATGGCTTCGGATACCGGCTGGAACGATTGCGAGTGGAGGGCTGAACGTGCGCCGTCTTGGCGGAGTGTTTCTGAAGGCAGCATCTGCTTTGTCGTCTGCAGTGCGATGCCGGAAGCGCTAGCGGCGCAAGCGCGTGAACAGTTCGAACTCCCAGTTGCGCATGCCCAGCAGCAGCGTGTAGCCCTCGCGATCCTTCGGGGATAGCTTCTGGTCGGTCTGGTGCTGCTGCGCGAAGTCTTGCGCGACGCGCTGCAGTCGTTCGAGAAAAGCCGGCGCCAATGATTGGCTGATCGATCCGTGCACCAGCAGCAGGCCTTCTGCCGGCCCGTCGAAGCCGCCTCGGTAGTAGTCGAGCACCACGTTCTCGCGAAAGAACTCCATCACCGGCCCGTGCGGCCGCCAGCGAAAAGTCTTGGCAAGCTTGAGCCGATACCGGTTGAGCGGCCGCAGTTCGATGATGCCGATGCGGTCCAACTGCGCGAAACAGCCGATGCACTCCGCCTCGCTGATCCGATACGCGGTGACGATCTGCTCCAGCGTCCACTGGCTCAGCACGCTGATGGCGACCAGCAGCAGCTTCTTGTCGCGCACCACGGCTTTTTCCTGCTCCTGCGTGAGTTCCTTGAGCAGCGGCTGAGCATCGGCAACACGCCTCGCCAACTCGGCGAAATCCATCTTCAGCGCACGACAGATCGCGTCGACGCGCGACAGCGGCATGTCGCCCTTGGCCAGCATGCGTTTAACGCTCGATTCCGCCATGTCTAGCGCACGCGCCAGATCGGCGTAGGTCATGCGAGCGTTCTTCAGTTCGTTCTTCAGGGCGAGGACGAGGTCGACGGTGGTGCTCATAGGTTGCTCGCAGGTTCGGGCGGTTGAGTATTGAAAACTGGTACCGAGGGGCGTGAATTGGTACCCCGTATCGATTTTCGATGCCTGCGGAGCGATTGACAACTTAAATTCCGGCCGACTGCGAACCACTACCCGCCTACGGAGCCCACCATGCACCTGCCATTCTTGCCCGACCTGTCGTTACCCGCATCAACTCGCCGCGAGCGCATCTTGTTCGCCGCATTCGCATTGCTGGCGCTTTTCGCCGTTGCATGCCCTGCGTTCAGCGGGCCCGACGCGGTCTCTGTTTTTGCCGATGACCGTGGCTGGCACAGTTTGCCGAACGCGATGGACGTGTTGAGCAACCTGCCGTTCCTCGCGATCGGCCTGCTGGGGCTGCGGTGGCTTCGTTGGCTCGATCGGCCGGAGCTGTCTGCCACGCCGACAGCCGCATCGGCTGGAGAGCCGGTCGACCTCGGCGTGAGCCAACGTCTGGGCAACAGCTTCGACTGCGCCTGGATGTTCTTCGCCGGGCTGATCGCTTGCGCAGTCGCCTCGGTGGTCTATCACCTGCAGCCCGACACGTTGCGGCTCGCTGCCGACCGCGCCGGCATGGCGATCGCCTTCGCTGGACTCATCGGACTGGCCGTGTGCGACCGGGTAAGCCAGCGTGCCGGTTGGGCCGCCGCCTGGGCCACATTGGCAGGCGGGTTGCTGGCGGTGGCGATCTGGTTCGAAACAGGCAACGTCGCGCCGTGGGCCACGGTGCAGTTCGGCGGCATGGCGCTGGTGCTCATGCTGGCGTTGACCAAGCCGTTGCCCGAAGTGTCCGGAAGTGGGGGCGCGGTGGGGCTCAAGCTCGGTTGGGTCATCTTTTTCTACGCGCTCGCCAAGCTGTTCGAGCTGTCGGACCACGCGGTCTACGAGGCCACCCACCACATCGTGTCGGGCCACAGCGTGAAGCACCTCACGGCGGCGCTTGCCGGCTTGCCCGTGCTGCATGCTTTGCAGACCGTCGGGCGCAGGACCCTGCGGCACAATCCGGGCGCGGCCGCGATCACGGCCTGAGGAGCCCGCGAGGGACACATCGAATGACCACACCCGCTGCTGCCGTCACGGCCTCACCAGCTTTGCAAACGCCCGACGCCAACGCGCACGCCAACCAGTTCGCGTTGCTGAAGCAGCGGCGTTTCGCACCTTTCTTCTGGACGCAGTTCGCCGGCGCGGCCAACGACAACCTCTTCAAGTTCGCCTTCACCGTGATGGTGACTTACCAGCTGCAGTTGAGCTGGATGCCGCCGGCCATGGCGGGCTTGGCGATCGGTGCCCTTTTTATCCTGCCGTTCCTTTTGTTTTCCGCGACGTCTGGCCAGCTCACCGACAAGTTCGACAAGACGAAGATGATCCGCTTCGTCAAGAACCTCGAGATCGTGATCATGCTCATTGCGGCATGGGGCTTCATGAGCGCCAATGCGGTCGTGCTGCTTGGCTGCGTGTTTTTGATGGGGCTGCACTCGACTCTTTTCGGCCCGGTCAAGTTCGCCTACCTGCCGCAGGTGCTCGATGCGCGCGAGCTCACTGGCGGCAATGGCATGGTCGAGATGGGCACCTTCGTGGCCATCTTGCTGGGCCAGGTGGCGGGCGGGTTGCTGGTCGCGGTGCCGCAGATCGGGCACACGTCGGTGGCGGTCGCTTGCGTGTTGCTGGCTTTGGTCGGGCGCGGCGTGGCACAGGCGATTCCGCGCGCACCCGCGACCGACCCCAACCTCGTCATCAACTGGAACCCGTTCAGCGAAACCTGGCGCAACCTCAAACTGGCGCACGGCAACGTGGTGGTTTTCAGGTCGCTGCTCGGCATCTCCTGGATGTGGTTCTTCGGTGCGGTGTTCCTGAGCCAGTTTCCGAGCTTCGCCAAGGAAGTGCTGCACGGCGACGAGCAAGTGGCGTCGCTGCTGTTGGTGGTGTTTTCGATCGGCATCGGCACCGGCTCGCTGTTGTGTGAAACGTTGAGCCGGCGCCAGGTCGAGATCGGCCTGGTGCCGTTGGGCGCGATCGGCATGAGCATTTTCGCGATCGACCTGTACTTCGCTTCACGTGCCTTGCCGGCCCTGGCCGAGATGGGTATCGGCGACTTCTTAGTGCGCCCGGCGCACTGGCGCGTGATGGCCGACCTCGGACTCCTGTCGCTGTTCGCGGGTCTGTACAGCGTGCCGATGTACGCGCTCATTCAGTTGCGGAGCCAGCCGACACATCGCGCGCGCATCATCGCGGCCAACAACATCCTCAACGCGCTTTTCATGATCGCGAGTTCGGTGATTGCCGGCGCCTTGCTCGGCGCCGGCTTCACCATTCCGCAGATCTTCTTGTTCACCGGCATCGCCAACGCCATCGTCGCTTTCTACATCTTCATGCTGGTGCCGGAATACCTGTTGCGCTTCGTCTCCTGGGTGTTGTCGCGCTTCATCTATCGGTTCAAGGTGTGCGGCGACGAGCACATTCCTACCGAGGGCGCTGCTATCCTCGTTTGCAACCACGTGAGCTTCATCGATGCGGTGCTGCTGATGGCCGCGAGCCCGCGACCGATCCGTTTCATCATGGACCACCAGATCTTCAAGGTGCCGGTGCTGGGCTGGCTTTTCAAGCTGGCCAAGGCGATCCCGATTGCACCGAACAAAGAGAATCCTGCGGCCTACGAGTCGGCGTTTGCACAGGCCATTGGCGTGCTGCGCGAAGGCGACCTGCTGGCGATCTTTCCGGAAGGTGCGCTCACACGCGATGGCGAGTTGCAACCTTTCAAGGGCGGCATCATGAAGATCGTCGACATGGCGCGCAGCGAGGGCATGGAGGTGCCGGTCGTGCCGATGGCGCTGACCAATCTGTGGGGCTCTTATTTCAGCCGCATTGAAAAGCGAGGAGACAAAAACGTGGCGATGGTCAAGCCGTTCCGGCGTGGCCTCTTCAGCAGCGTCGGTCTGAATGTCGGTAGCGCCGCGGCTCCGGCCGACGTCCAGCCCGAACTACTGCAACAGCGCGTGCGTGCGCTGTTGACTGCATGAAGCACCCACGGAGCACTTTCTGAGCTGGCATCTACTGACCCTTCTGGGCGACAGCGGTCTGCTGTTGCCTTGTGCCGCGCTGATCGCGGTCTGGCTCGGCGTCTCACCACGCACCCGCAACGGCGCGATCCGCTGGGTCGTGATCTTCGGGCTCGGCAGCAGCATCGTTTTTGCGTCCAAGCTGGCGTTCCTCGGCTGGGGCATCGGCAATGCGCGGCTCGACTTCACCGGCGTCAGCGGACACACCATGCTGGCGACCAGCATTTGGCCCGTGGCGTTGTGGCTGATGGCCTCGCGCTGGGGCCATGCACCGCGTGTGGCCTTCGCCATCGCCGGCTGGTTGCTGGCCTTCGTCATCGGTGTCTCTCGATTGGTGCTCGAGGCCCATTCCATCTCCGAGGTGTTGGCGGGCTACCTGATGGGGGGCATCGTCAGCATCACCTTTCTGGCGATTCAACACAACCGGCCGCACCCGAAGCTGCGCTGGCCCTGGGTGGCGGTCAGCCTGGCGCTGCCGCTGGTGTTCGTGCCCATTGGAGCGCCCGCTCCGACGCAAGACTTGATCGAGCGGATAGCGGTCCGGGTCGCACATCTCGAGCGGCCCTTTACGCGCGACGATCTTCATCGGCACTGAGCCGTTGCTCGCTGCGCGGTATCTCCTGCGGATACCACGAGCCCATTGCGCCGCCACCAGCGCATGAATTCGCCTCCTTCATGCGGTGTGCGACCCATCATCCGCACACCTTCACTTTGCCGCGAGGCACTTCACCGTCATGAACCGCTCCAGTTGCCATTCTCGTGATCGCCGTCAGCACTGCAGCGAGTGCTGTCGTGGCGATACCGGCGGCGTCATCGACCGTGCGTTGCAGCACAAGGAGAGGCTGACGTGATTCGTCGAATCACCAACTTCGCGTCTTACGAGGCCGAGCGGGCTGCCAAGGTGCCCCGCTGGCAGCGCGTGCTGTGGGCGGCGTTGCGCATCGTGCTGCTGGCGCTGGCTGTCAGCTTGGCGGGGCTCTTTCTGTTCCCGACCAAGACGGCCCATGCTGAAGTTCAAAGCCATAAGCTGACCACCCTCACGTTCGGCCCGATCACCTCACTTACGCTGTAAATAAAAATGAGCAAATCCTTACGTCTTTCCGAAAAATGGTTTCGCCGCGGCCTCTGGCTGGTGTCGGTGGTGTTCGCCGGATTCTTGATCGGCCTCGGCAGCACGCTGGTCGGCGATTTGCCGCAGGTCGAGCGCGTGCGCCAGATGGACGACTTCATCGACCATGTTGCGGCCGATCCGCTGCGCGCCACCGTCAAGACTTCGGAGGCGGCAGAACATAAGGCATCGCAAGAGCTTGAACAGGCCGAGTTGCAGCTCAACGTCGCGCAGCAAGCAAGCCGGAATGCGCGCGAGACTTTTGGTAACTGGATCGCGACTCGGCGCGCCACCGCGCAGCCGGATCAGGACAGCGAGTTGATCGCACGCACCAAGGCGCTCGATGCTTTGAAGGCCGCCGAAGACAAAGCCGAGGTTCGCTTGAGCGCGCAGCAGCAGATCGCGCTCGACGCGCGGCAGGCACAGGAGCGTGCGCAGGAACAACTCGGGGTCCTCGAGCACGATGCCAACATCAAGCTCGAAGCCGAATACCGGCGTATCGAATTGCGCGTGTTCGGCTATCGGCTGGCGCTGACCTTGCCACTCCTCGCGGTTGCCGGCTGGCTCTTCGTGAAGAAGCGCAAGAGCACCTACTGGCCGTTTGTCTGGGGCTTCATCTACTTCGCGTTATTCGCATTTTTCGTCGAGCTGGTGCCTTACCTGCCGAGCTACGGCGGTTACGTGCGCTACATCGTAGGCATCGTCATCACGGTGCTGGTGGGGCGCTACGCGATCGTCGGCCTCAACCGTTACCTCGCTAAACAAAAGCTGGCCGAGCAGCAGCCCGATCAAGTCCGGCGCGAGGAGCTGAGCTACGACGTGGCGCTCGCGCGGCTCGCCAAAAGCGTGTGTCCCGGTTGCGAGCGCCCAGTCGACTTGAAGAGCACCGACATCGACTTTTGCCCACATTGCGGCATTGGCCTGTACGACCACTGCGGGCATTGCGCCGCGCGCAAGAGTGCCTTCTCGAAGTTCTGCCATGCCTGCGGTACATCGGCTGCGGCGTCGGCTACCAATTCGGCTGTGACCCCGCCGGCCGACTCCAGGGCGGCCGGTCGGCTGACAGGTCCGGTGGCTGCGCTGTAACAGGGTCGTCGCAGGCCCGTGATACAACGAGATGCTGCTTCGCGGTCACCGAAAGGTGCGGCGACGGCAGGTTCGGGAAGGGCCCGATTCAACCACCATCCTTCACCTTCTACGGAGCAAAAACATGAGCATTTTCGGCAGCATTTTTTCCAAGATTTTCCCTTCGGCCCATGCCGCTGACGCTACGGCCACGGCTGCTGCTCCCACGCCAGCACCTGCGCCTGCCGGTGCCCCGGCCGCGGCTGCACCACCACCGGCCATTCCGCTGGGCGACGTGGCCGCTGTGCTCGACGCCATGCCGGGCGCCAAAAACCTGAACTGGCGCACTTCGATCGTCGACTTGATGAAGCTGCTCGGCCTCGACAGCAGTCTGGACGAGCGCAAGAAGCTCGCCGCTGAACTGAGCTATGGCGAAGACACCAGCGACAGCGCCAAGATGAACATCTGGCTGCATCGCCAGGTCATGACCAAGCTGGCGGCCAACGGCGGCACGGTGCCAGCTGAGCTGCGCGACTGACCTGCGCTCATCCGCGCTCTGGCTTATGCCGGATGCGGACGACAAGAAGCCCGGCTTGCCGGGCTTTTTGCTTGGTGCATGGTCGGCAAGATCAGGTCCAGCCTGCATCGACCACGTAGTCCTGTGCCGTGCACATCTTCGAGTCGTCAGCAGCCAGAAAGAGCGCCATGCTGGCGATGTCTTCAGCCATGACGCGGCCCGGCAGGCACTGGGCCGCATCGATCTCGGCCGCCGACTCGGGCTTGACCCACAAGCGCAATTGCCGCTCCGTCATCACCCAGCCCGGCACGATCGAATTGACACGGATGTTCTGCTTGCCCAGATCTCGCGCCAGCGACCGCGTGAGCCCGCGTGCCGCAGCCTTGCACGCCTGGTACACCGGATAGCCGGCGCCCTTGATCATCCAACTGATCGAGCCGAAGTTGATGATTGATCCGCCGCCGAGCGAGCGCATGTCTCCGGCCACTGCTTGCGCCGCGAAGAACTGGTGCTTGATGTTGACCGCGACCAGCCGGTCGAAGTCTTCGCTGGTGACATCGGCCATGTCGTGGCGCCGGTCGTTCGCCGCGTTGTTGACCAGCACGCCGATCGGGCCGAAGTGTTTGCGTACCGTATCGATGGCGCCGTGCAGCGCGGCCACATCGGTGACGTCGCAGGTCAAGAAGAGGGCTGCATTGGGCCCTTTCAGTCGCGCAGCCAATGCGGCGCCGGCAACGGCGTCCAAGTCGCAAAAGCCGACTCGCGCGCCCTGCGCATGGAATGCGCTGACCAGCGCTTCGCCGATGCCGGTCGCACCCCCGGAGATAAACACGACGCGGCCTTCGAGCGACGGGTACCGCGCCGAAAGCGAAGCGGAAGGCGAGGTCGAGGGCGGGGGAGTCGAAGGCACGATGGACGATGTCATGCTGCAATTTTCGTCGACCTTGTTCACGCCCGATACCCGTGTGAACGAGAATGCCGCGATCGAGGCGATTCGCCCGCAGGACCTGCATGAACCCAGTCGAAGTCCCGGACCAGACAGCCGATGCTCTGGTGCATCTCGAAGCCGGCGCGCTGCGCATGACGCTGGCGCCATCGGTCGGCGGCGCCATCGCTGCCTTCTGGAGCGAACGCGACGGTGCGCGCACTGACTGGCTCCGGCCGGCGACGCCAGCGGCACTGGCGCAGCGCAACCCGTCTGGCATGGCGAGTTATCCGCTGTTGCCTTGGTGCAATCGCATCCGCGATGGCCATGCCCGCTTCGGCGTCCGGGAGATCGACGTGCCACCCGGACATCCCGCCTCGCCTTCAGGTCGTCATCCACTGCATGGCCTCGGGTGGCTGCGGTCCTGGACGGTCGACGAGGCGACGCCGGCGCGTGTAAAGCTCTCATTGCAGGTGAATGCCTGCGCTGCGTGGCCCTGGCGTTTCGAGGCATCGCAGGTTTTCGAGCTCGATGCGACTGGCTTGGTTGCGACGATTGTGCTGACCAACCGTGATGACGTGGCGATGCCGGCCGGCATCGGCCACCACCCTTACTTTCCGCACCACCCGGGCACGCGCCTGCAGACCGTGACCGACGCCATGTGGCGTGGCGATGCCGAGGTGATGCCCGTCGCGCTCGAAGCGACACCCGACGTGGCGATGCTGCGCGATGGCGTCGGCCTCGATGCGCTCGACCTCGACAACAACTTTGCCGGCTGGCAGCACAGCGCACGCATCGAGTGGCCCGGCAGCGGGCACGCCATCGTCATGGCGGCCGAGTCGCCGCTGGATTTCTTCGTGCTGTATTGCCCGCGCGGCGCCGACCACTTTTGCGCCGAGCCGGTAAGCCAATGCACCGACGCCATCAACCTGTCGGACCGCTACCCGGTCGAGACTTTGGGCGGCACGGTGCTGGCGCCGGGCGCATCGTTGACGGGTCGTTGGACGTTGCGTCCCGAAAACTAGATCCCGCGTGCGCGGTCGGCCTTGAAGCGTGCGCGCAAGTCGGCAAAGCGCCCCACGTCGAGCGCCTCGCGGATCTCTCGCATCAGGTTCAGGTAATAGTGCAGGTTGTGGATGGTGCAAAGCATCGGCCCGAGCATCTCGGCACAGCGGTCGAGGTGGTGCATGTAAGCGCGGCTGAAGCCATCGCGCCCGCCATCGTCCCAACTCACGCCTGATGTGCCTGCGCAGGCGTGGCAAGTGCAGCTCGGATCGAGTGGCTGCGGGTCGGTCTTGTGGCGCGCGTTGCGCAGCTTCAAGTCGCCATAGCGCGTGAAGATGGTGCCATTGCGCGCATTGCGCGTGGGCATCACGCAGTCGAACATGTCGACGCCATCGGCAACGCCCTGCACCAGGTCTTCCGGCGTGCCGACGCCCATCAGGTAGCGCGGCTTGTTCGTGGGCAGCCGGTGCGGCGTGTGCCCCATGATGTGCAGCATCTCTTCCTTTGGCTCGCCCACGCTCACCCCGCCGATGGCATAGCCGGGAAAGTCCATGTCGACCAGCGCGGCCAGCGACTCTTCGCGCAGGTTCTCGAACATGCCACCCTGCACGATGCCGAAGAGCGCGTTGGGGTTCTCGAGCCGCTCGAACTCGGTCTTGCAACGCGCGGCCCAGCGCAGGCTGAGTTCCATCGACGTGCGGGCTTCGGCCTCGGTCGTGATGTGGCCTGCGGTGTCGTACGGCGTGCACTCGTCGAACTGCATCGCGATATCGCTGTTCAGGATGGTCTGGATCTGCATCGAGACTTCGGGCGTCAAGAAGAGCTTGTCGCCGTTCACGGGCGATGCGAACTTGACGCCTTCTTCGCTGATCTTGCGCATCGCGCCGAGCGACCACACCTGGAAACCGCCCGAGTCGGTGAGAAGCGGCTTGTTCCACTTCTCGAACTGATGCAGTCCGCCGAAGCTCGCCATCACGTCGAGTCCCGGACGCATCCACAGATGGAAGGTGTTGCCCAGGATGATCTGTGCGCCCATCTCTTCCAGGCTGCGCGGCATCACGCCCTTGACGGTGCCGTATGTCCCGACGGGCATGAATATCGGCGTTTGCACGACACCGTGGTTGAGGGTGAGCGTGCCGCGTCGCGCGTGGCTTGCCGGGTCGGTCGCGAGCAGGTCGAACTTCAGGCGGGGCAGGGTGGACGTGTCGGTCATTTTTTTGGGGAGGGCAGCAACATGAGGATGGTGCGATTGAGGTCTTCGACCACCAGCAGGCGGCCCTGGCGGTCGACGGCAATACCGGTGGGCTTGCCCATTGGGCGCACGCCGGGCTTGGGGTCCCAGCCCGAGAGCCAGTCGATCGGCTTGCCTGAAGGCAGCCCCTGCGCGTTGAGCTTGTAGCCGACCACGCGGTGACCCGGCGGTTGGTGGCCGCGCCATGCGACCAGAACCTGGCCGGCGAAGCGGCTGCCAGTGGGGCCGACCATCATCTGCAGTGGCGCGACGTGCGCTGGCCAAAGCATGAGCGGAGCTTCGGTCGTCTTGCAGTCGTACCGGTCCTCGTAGCCACGCGCGGGCTGGCGATTGCCGACGCAGTAAGGCCAGCCGTAATCGCGGCCGGCCTGCAGGCGGTTGAGTTCTTCGGGCGGCTGACCGACTTCTTCATAGTCGATGGAGTTCTCGCCTTGCAGCACCGTGCCCTTGGCCGGCCCGTCGGGCAGGACGGTCAGCGCGACCGAATTGCGCAGGCCTGTCGCAAAAGGCTTGAAGCTCTGCAGCTTGAAACCCGGCGTCGCCAACACGGCTTCGTAGACCGCAGCGCGAGGCTTCGGTCTGGCCAGGTCCGGGCAAGGCAGGGGGAACTGCTTCGCCGTGTCACGGCAATTGTCGGAATCTGAGCCGACGTTGACGAAGAGATGCCCGTCCGGCGCGAACGCCAGTTCCTTGAGAGGATGCGTGCCGTTGCCGGGCAGGCCGTCGATCAACGGCTCGCGCTGCAGCGCGCCGCCGAGAGCAGGGATCGGCGTGCGCCAGATCGCGCTCGACTCGCCGATGTACGCCTTGCCGTCCGGTCCGATGACGAGTCCCAATGGGCGATCGAGCTGCTCAGCCAGTACGGTGAACCGCGCCCGCCGCGGGGCCGGGCCGTCGGTCGGCAGCGTCATCTCGAGCAGTCGGCCATGGCGCGGCTCCCATGAGCCCATGTCGACCACCCAGTAGCGGCCCGGCGCAACTTCGAGGATGCGGCGCGGTGCGCGCAGGCCCTGGGCCTCATCGGCCAGCAGCGCGACGCAGGTGCCGGTAGGACTCGTGATGTCGAGCCGTGCGTAGTCGCCGCACATGCCTTGCGGTGTGTAGCCGCGTGCTTGACCGGCGAAAGGCGCCAGCCCGCACAAAGCCAGCGCGGCAAACGATGCAAAGCGGGTGAAGGTCATGACGGTGCGCGCGCCAGAAGCATGGCGTCACCGTAGCTGAAGAATCGATAGCGCCGAGCGATGGCGTGCGCATACAGCGCCATCACGTGTTCGTAGCCGGCGAAGGCGCTGACCAGCATCATCAAGGTGCTCTTCGGCAAATGGAAGTTGGTGACCAGTACATCGACATGCTGGAAGGCGAAACCGGGCGTGATGAAGATGCGCGTATCGCCCGAAGCCTCACCGCTTCTCGCCCAAGATTCGAGCGTCCGCACCGTGGTCGTGCCAACGGCGACGACTCGGCCGCCGCGTGCCTTGCAGGCGGCAATGGCGCGCTGCGTGGCTTCGGGCACTTCGTAGCGCTCGGCGTGCATCGTGTGCTCTGCGATGTTCTCGGTCTTGACGGGCTGGAAGGTGCCGGCGCCGACGTGCAGCGTGACGCTCGCGCGCTCGATGCCGCGGGCCGCGAGTTCCGCGAGCAGGGCTTCGTCGAAGTGCAATGCGGCCGTCGGCGCAGCGACCGCGCCAGGCACGCGCGCGAACACGGTCTGGTAGCGGCTCTCGTCGTCGGCCGAATCGGTGTGGGTGATGTAAGGCGGCAAGGGCACGTGACCGCAACGGCTCATGAGCGCGTACGGGTCGTCGCCGGCGTCACTGTCGAAAGCGAAGCGGAACAGCGCGCCTCGTTCATCGGGCCAGCGTCCGAGCAGCGTCGCGTTGAAGCCGCCGACCATCTGCAGCGTGGTGCCGACCAGCGGCTTTTTGCTGACCTTCATGTGAGCCACGACTTCGTTGCCGGTGAGCACGCGCTCGACCAGAAGCTCGAGCTTGCCGCCGGTCGGTTTCTCGCCGAAGAGGCGGGCCTTGACGACGCGCGTGTCGTTGAAGACCAGCAGGTCGCCCGCGCGCAGCAGCGAAGGCAGGTCCTTGAAGATGCGATCGACCACCGTGCCTGCTGAGCCCGCTGTAGCCGCGGTGCTATCAAGCAGGCGGGACGACGTGCGTTCGAGGGCCGGGTGTTGTGCCACCAGTTCAGGGGGCAGATCGAAGTCGAAATCGGAGAGCGTGAAGTTGCGCATGCGCTTGAGGGCTGGACAGGCCCGTTCCAAGGTGGCGGCGAGTGTGCCGAGGAAAAATCAGGACGGATTGTCCCACCCCCGATTCAACGCCACCGGTTCCCAAACTCAAATCTTGTTCAGGCGGCAGAATCGATTGCATGATCTCTTCATCCGACTTCGCGGCGCCGGTTCGTTTCGGCACAGGTCCCGCCCATGTGCTGGTCACCGGCGGGACCGGGTTCATCGGTCGACTGCTGATCGAGGCGCTGCAGGCCGACGGGCACTCGGTCAGCGTCTGGACGCGCGATGCGACGGCGGCCACGCAGCTCTTCGGCACGGGCGTGCGCTGCGTCCGGCGACTCGAAGAAATCCCGCCCGTGCCGGCCGTCGATGTGATCGTCAACCTGGCGGGCGCGCCCGTCATCGGCCCGCGCTGGACCACACACCGTCGAGCCGAGTTGCTGGCCAGTCGTGAAGGGCTGACGCAAAAGCTGGTCGAGTGGATCGGCACGCGGGCGGTCAAGCCTTGGCTGATGCTGTCGGGATCGGCCATCGGCTACTACGGGGTGCAGTCACAAGACGACACTGCCGAGCTGACCGAGTCGAACCCGCCGCAAAACATCTTCATGTCGCTTTTGTGCCAGCGCTGGGAGGCCGCAGCGCACACGGCGGCACGCCATGGCGTGCGCGTGGCGTGTCTGCGGTTCGGTCTGGTCCTGGGTCATGGCGGGGCGCTGCCCAAACTGCTTGCGCCGATCCGGCTCGGCGCCGGTGGACGGTTGGGAACAGGGCGGCAATGCACGTCGTGGATTCACGTGCATGACATTGTTCGCGGCATGGCGCACGTGTGGCGCGTCGCGGCGCAGCCCGATGCCCCGCTGGCACCGCAGGCCTATAACTTCACTGCGCCGGGTCACCTCTCGCAGGAGGCGTTCGCGCGTACCGCGGCGCAGGTTCTGCATCGGCCCTGCTGGCTGCCGACCCCAGCCTGGCCGGTCCGGCTGGCGCTGGGCGAGCAGGCGGACGTGCTGCTCGAAGGACAGCGCGTGGTGCCGGCGAACCTCGAGAGAACCGGCTTCCGCTTTCGCTTCCCGGATGCGCTGAGCGCGTTGCAGGATCTTTGCTGACCGTGCCCAAGGCGTCGCTCCGGAAGAACAAGTCAGCGCCGGCGACGGCGGGTATGGCGGTCGCGACCCCCGCGGCTACAGCCGGACCACCCGCGCCACCTGGCGCCGGGCTCAGCCTCGTTCAGCGCGCACTGCGCAAGCTCGGCCTCGTGCGCGACATCGACTTCGCGCTCTACCTGCCGATGCGCTACGAAGACGAAACGCGCATCGTGCGGTTGGCCGACGCGCGCGAAGGTGACCTGGCGCAGGTCGAAGGCGTGGTGACCGAAAGCGAAGTCGCGTTTCGTCCGCGCCGCCAGCTTCTCGTGAACATCGACGACGGCAGCGACACCTGCCAGCTGCGCTTCTTCAACTTCTATCCATCACAGCAAAAGCAGCTCGAAGTCGGCGCGCGGGTGCGGGTGCGCGGCGAGGTGCGCGGCGGGTTTATCGGCCGCACGATGATGCATCCGACCGTCAAGGCGGCAGGCACTTCGTTGCCCGATGCGCTGACGCCGGTCTACTCGACCATCGCGGGGCTCGCGCAACCGGTGCTGCGGCGCGAGGTGAGATCGGGCCTCGCGCGTGCTGCGCTAGACGAGACCGTGCCGGAGTCCGTCGGGATTTCGATCGATGCGCAAGAGGTGTGGGACTTGCGCCGCGCGCTGTCGTTTCTGCACTACCCGACGCCCGACGTGGCGATGGCAACGTTGGAAGACCGAAGTCATCCTGCCTGGCAGCGCATCAAGGCCGAAGAGTTGTTGGCACAACAGCTGTCGCAGTTGCAGGCACGGCGCGAGCGCGCCGCGCAGCAGGCACCTCCGCTGCGGTCGATGACGTCCGCCACGTCGTTGCACGCGCAGTTGATGGCGGTGCTGCCGTTCGGCCTGACCGGCGCGCAGCAGCGAGTCGGCGAAGAGATCACGCGCGACCTGGAACGGTCGATTCCGATGCATCGGCTGCTGCAGGGCGACGTCGGCTCTGGCAAGACAGTGGTCGCTGCGCTGGCGGCCGCACGCTGTATCGACGCCGGCTTTCAATGTGCGCTGATGGCGCCGACCGAGATCCTGGCGTCGCAGCACTTCGGCAAGTTGGTGGGCTGGCTCGATCCCTTGCTCGCGGAGCGCGGCTTGCGTGTGGCGTGGCTGACCGGCAGCCAGAAGAAGAAGGAGCGCGACGTCATGTCGGCAGCGGTGGAGAGCGGCGAGGCGGCGCTGGTCATCGGTACGCACGCCGTCATCTCGGAGAAGGTGCGCTTCAGGCGACTGGCGCTGGCCATCATCGACGAGCAGCATCGCTTCGGCGTGGCGCAACGGCTGGCGCTGCGCGGCAAGGCCGTCGGGCACCTCGAGCCCCACTTGCTGATGATGAGCGCCACGCCGATTCCGCGCACGCTGGCGATGAGTTACTTTGCCGATCTCGATGTGTCCACGCTCGATGAGCTGCCGCCCGGCCGCACGCCCATCGTCACCAAGCTGGTGGCGGACCACCGCCGCGACGAAGTCGTCGCGCGCATTCAGGCGCAGCTTTCGCAAGGGCGGCAGGTCTACTGGGTCTGTCCGTTGATCGAAGAAAGCGAAGCGGTCGATTTGCGCAATGCGACAGAAACGCGCGACGAGTTGGCAGACGTGCTGGGTCAGCCGGTCCATGTCGGTCTGCTGCATTCGCGCATGTCGACGCCAGACAAGCAGGCGGTGATGGCTGCCTTCACCGCCAATCAGATCCAGGTGCTCGTCAGTACGACGGTGATCGAAGTCGGCGTCGATGTGCCGAATGCGTCGCTGATGGTGATCGAGCACGCGGAGCGCTTTGGGCTGTCGCAGTTGCACCAGTTGCGCGGGCGGGTTGGTCGCGGCGCAGCGGCATCGGCCTGCGTTTTGCTCTACGCGCCGAACGAAGCCGGCCGCGTCGGCGAGGCGGCGCGCGCGCGCTTGAAGGCAATGGCGGAAACCGGCGACGGCTTCGAGATCGCACGTCGCGACCTCGAGATTCGCGGACCCGGCGAGTTTCTCGGGGCGAAGCAATCCGGCGCGCCCCTGCTTCGCTTTGCCGATCTCGAAACAGACGCGTTGCTGCTCGATTGGGCGCGAGATCTCGCTCCTCGTATGCTGGATCAATACCCTGAGCTAGCGCAGAAGCACGTGGACCGCTGGCTCGGCACCAAAGCCGAATATCTCAAAGCATGAGCTCGCTAGCCTACGGGGCGACTGCGCATAATTGTCGGAAGCTATGACCCTTACCGAACTCAAATACATCGTCGCAGTGGCGCGCGAACGCCACTTCGGCAAGGCCGCCGAATCCTGCTACGTCTCTCAGCCCACGCTGTCGGTCGCCATAAAGAAGCTTGAGGACGAACTCGAAGTGAAGCTGTTCGAGCGCAGCGCAGGCGAGGTCACGGTCACACCGCTGGGCGAGCAGATCGTGCAGCAGGCGCAGAGCGTGCTCGATCAGGCCGCCAGCATCAAGGAGATTGCCAAGCGAGGCAAAGACCCGCTGGCCGGCGCATTGAACCTCGGCGTGATCTACACGATCGGCCCTTACCTGTTGCCCGACCTGGTGCGCCAGGTGATCACCCGCACGCCGCAAATGCCGTTGATGCTGCAAGAAAACTTCACCGTGAAGCTGCTCGAAATGCTGCGCGCCGGCGAGATCGATTGCGCCATCATGGCCGAGCCTTTTCCGGACAACGGCCTGGCAATGGCCGCGCTGTACGACGAGCCCTTCATGGCCGCACTGCCGATCAACCACAAGCTAGCGGGGAAGGATTCGATCACTTCCGAAGAACTGCGCAACGAGACGATGCTGCTGCTCGGAACCGGCCATTGCTTTCGCGATCACGTGCTGGAAGTCTGCCCCGAGTTCGCGCGCTTTTCGAGCAATGCCGAAGGCATCCGCAAGAGCTTCGAAGGCTCGTCTCTGGAAACCATCAAGCACATGGTGGCTTCCGGCATGGGCGTCACGCTGGTGCCGCGGCTGTCGGTGCCAGCAGAGGCGCTCAAGCCCAGGGGCAAGGGCAAGAAAGACAACGAGCAGATGGTGCGCTACCTTCCGGTCGTCGATGGCGAAGGCCGCGAGCCGCCGACGCGCCGCGTGGTGCTGGCATGGCGCCGCAGCTTCACACGCTACGAGGCGATCGCCGCGCTGCGCAATGCGATCTATGCGTGCGAGCTTCCGGGTGTGAAGCGGCTGTCTTGAAGGCACAGACCATCGCTGCCATAGCGACGTGCTGTTGCGGTACCAGCGCTCCGCTCACAGAATCTTAATTTTGAACTTACATCGAAAAGAGATCACTTCGTCATGACCAAAGATCTGAAAAAAGCTAAATCGTCCAACCCCGTGGCTGCGTCCGGCAAGGTGCCCAAGAAGGGCGGAACGGTGGTGTCGACGGAGTCGGGCAGTCGCAACGCGCCGATCATCAACATCGGGATCGAACGGCAAGACCGCGCGGACATCGCCGAGGGTTTGAGCCGCGTGCTGGCAGACACCTATACGCTCTATCTCACGACGCACAATTTCCATTGGAACGTGACCGGCCCGCATTTCAACTCGCTGCACGCGATGTTCATGGGTCAGTACACCGAGCTTTGGAATTCGACTGACGTGATTGCAGAACGCATCCGCGCACTCGGCCACTACGCACCGGGCTCGTATGCCGAATTCAGCAAGATCGCTACCGTGCCCGATGTGCCGCAGCATCCGCCGAAGGCGATGGAGATGGTCCGCATTCTTGTCAAGGGCCACGAAACCGTCTCGCGCATTGCGCGCGAGTTCATTCCGGTGGCCGAAGAAGCCGGCGACGACCCGACCGCCGACATGCTGACCGCGCGCTGCACCGTGCACGACCAGACGGCGTGGATGCTGCGTTCGCTGCTTGAAGACTGAGGCGATGGCCTGTTCGAGAAACGCCGCGAAACCGGCTTTGCCGAGCCGCTGGCGTTGCCCCCTCGGGCGGGGAAGCGGCTATACGAAGTGAGCAAGCTAAGGGGGCGGCATGTCTACCTTGATCTGATTCGCTGGAATCGGCCCGCCGGTTGGTTGCTGCTGCTCTGGCCCACGCTGGGTGCGCTTTGGTTCGCCGCCGATGGTTGGCCGGAGTGGCACTTGTTGATCGTGTTCGTGCTCGGCACGTTTCTGATGCGCAGCGCGGGCTGCTGCATCAACGACGTGGCCGATCGCGATTTCGATCGCCATGTGAAGCGCACCGCACAGCGGCCGGTGACGAGCGGAGCGGTGTCGGTGAGAGAAGCATTGACGCTGGGGGCAGTGCTGGCGTTGCTTGCTTTTGCTCTGGTGCTCACAACCAACTGGCTGACCGTCCTCTGGTCATTCGCGGCGCTCGCCATCACGCTCGCGTATCCCTTTGCCAAGCGCTTCGTCTCGATCCCGCAGGCGGTTCTCGGCATAGCTTTCAGCTTCGGCATCCCGATGGCGTTCGCGGCGGTGCAGTCGGTAGTGCCGGCCTTCGTCGTGCTGCTGCTCGTGGGCAATCTGTTCTGGGTGCTGGCCTACGACACCGAATACGCGATGGTCGACCGCGACGACGACTTGAAGATCGGCATGAAGACCTCTGCCATCACCTTTGGGCGCTTCGATGTTGCTGCGGTCGTGGCGAGCTATGCGGCCTTTCTGTTGCTGTGGACCATTGCGGGTGCGAGCCGCGGTCTGGGCCTGGTCTTCTTCATCGCTATTGTCCTGGCTGCCGCGCAAGCCGCCTGGCACTGGCGCCTGGTTCGCACGCGCACGCGCGACGGCTGCTTCAAGGCATTTCGCCTGAACCATTGGCTCGGCTTCACTGTGTTCGCGGGGGTCGTTGCCGGCTATGCGCTGCGCTGAGCGCGCTTCGCTCGAAAGGCTGGCTTTGGCCGGCAATCAACCTTTGCCGAATTCTTCACCCAACTCCGCCGCGCGTTTTTGCGCCGCAAGAATGGCGGTCTTGAACTGGGCTTTTACGTCAGCGGCTTCAAGAGACTTGATGGCAGCGTAGGTCGTTCCACCCTTCGACGTCACCCGCTGTCGCAACACCGACGGCGCCTCCGTTGCGCTCTTGGCCAACGCCGATGCGCCGGTGAAGGTGCCGATGGCCAGGCGCTGCGCCTGGTCGGCAGGCAATCCCATCTCGATGCCCGCCTCTGTCATTGCTTCGATGAAATAGAAGACGTAGGCCGGGCCCGAACCGGACATCGCCGTCACGGCGTCGAGATCGCTTTCAGCGTCGACCCAGAGCAGTTCGCCGGTCGGTGCCAGCAGCTGTGCGACGAGCGCTCGGTCTTCGCTGCTCGTTGCCGGTCGGGCGAAAAGGCCGGTCATGCCCTGGCCGACGAGCGCTGGCGTGTTGGGCATGGCACGCACGATGCGCTCGCTGCCCAGCCAGCGCGCGATGCTGTCCGAGGTAATGCCCGCCGCGACGCTGAGGTGAAGCGCATCGGGTGCGAAGGCGCGCACCGGTTTCGCCGCGTCCGCAAAGGTTTGTGGCTTGACGGCCCACACGACGACGGCGCAGCGCGCGAGCGCAGGGTTCGCTTCAGTCAGAGCTGCGATGCCAAACTCATTTGCAAGCCGCGTTCGGGCCTCGTCGAATGGCTCGACCACCTCGAAAGTGCCGGCCACCGTGCCTTGCCGAATCAAGCCACCGATGATGGCGCTCGCCATGTTGCCGCCACCGATGAAGGCGATCGGCGGGAGTGGTGTGGCGGCGTTGCGGGGCAGAAAGGTGACGGCGATGGTCATGTGGTCATGGGTCGGTCGATAAATTCGAATGCGGCGAATTGGGTAATTTGCAGCGGATTGAAATTGTCGTCGCTGACGACCACCAGCGTGCGGCGCCCGTTGGCCAGCGGCGGGCCCCAGCACATGCCCTCACTGTTGTCGAGGCGCGAAAGGCCTAGCGTCGCAAAGTCGGCGACGAGCGTCTTGTTCGCTGGGCGATGGTTGGATGGCGTCAAAGTATCGAGCGCCAGCACGTCGCTGGCGGTGCTCGTGTCGATCTCGTAGAGACGCAATGAATTGCCGACGCCGACCGCGTACGCCCGCTCCAGAACCAGCATGCGGTGTGCATCGATCATCAGCACCTCGCTGACGCCGTTGTCCGCGAAGCCACCTGGAAAGGTAGGGCGTTGCGGGATGGCGTCAGGGATGTAGGCGATCTGTCGCGTTGCGCGGCCCGAAGCGAGATCGATCTGCGTGAAGCGGCAGGGCCCACCGGGGGCTTCGAGTGTTGGCACGGGCCCGTCTTCTATCAGAGCGTTTTCCATCGCCAGCCAGGCGTGGCCGCCGTCCGGCGTCAGGGCAAGGCCTTCGAACCCGAGGTTGTCGCGTGGTCCGCGTCGCATGGAAGCATCGGCCTTGAACATCGAAGGCAACGTGAACTCGCGCAGGAAGCGGCCATCGCGTGTCGATTCATAAAGCGCCGGGCCGAAGCCGCGCGCCACGTCGCCTTCGCTCGACCAAAGAATCGTGCCTGTCGCAGGACGCAACCTGAGGGACTCCGGATCCGGAACGGGCGTGCCCTCGACGGCCTTGGCGCGCCCTGGCCACGGCCCGCTGCCCGGACGCTGCAGGAAAACGACGGAAACTGGTTCGGGCGGCGCGGTGGCTGGATCACGCCATCGCGCCGTATAGAACCGAACTGGCGCGAGATCCGATCGGTCATCACTCAACAGCAGATACTCACTGTTCGCGGCGTCGAAGTCGATTCCTGAGAGGCCGCCCGTGGGCGTTTCCGCTATTTGGATCCGGTGCGGCCAACGGGCTTCAGCGATCAGGCGCAAGCGGACGGGTGAAAGCGGACCGGCGGTCCACTGGCCGCTCGACGAACCGTTACAGCCAGTCAACCCGAAGACGATTGGGTTTGCCGAGAGCAGCATGGCAAGCAGGCGGCGACGCGTCATCGCCGTCGAGATGGCTTGGTGCGGGTCGTTGTGTTGCTTGGGATGCACAGACTCCAGTCTAGTTTCTGGCTTCCACCGGCCCAGCGCAGTTGACGCACCGTCGAACGCATGGCACAATCGCGGGCTTCGCTCTAAACGAGTGAAGCTTCTGCCCAGCGGAAGTGCCCCGAGTGGTTCGGGGTGCGGACGACGGGCCCAAGACTGACTGCAGTGAACCCGCCTTCGGGTTCGCATCGGTACAAGTTGGGAACTATTCGAAATGATCCAAGCTGAATCCAGGCTCGAAGTAGCCGACAACACAGGGGCGAAATCCGTCCTGTGTATCAAGGTGCTGGGTGGCTCCAAGCGACGTTACGCCAGTGTGGGCGACGTTATCAAGGTCAGCATCAAGGAAGCCGCTCCGCGTGGTCGCGTCAAAAAAGGCGAGATCTACAGCGCGGTCGTGGTTCGCACTGCCAAGGGCATCCGGCGCGCCGATGGTTCCCTCGTCAAATTCGACAGCAACGCAGCCGTGTTGCTCAACGCAAAGCTGGAGCCGATCGGCACCCGCATCTTCGGACCGGTGACGCGCGAGTTGCGCACCGAAAAGTTCATGAAGATCGTGTCGCTGGCTCCTGAAGTTCTGTAAGGACAACAACGCCATGAACAAGATTCGCAAAGGCGACCAGGTTATCGTGTTGGCCGGTCGTGACAAGGGTAAGCGCGGTGTCGTTTCGTTGCGCAAGGACGACTCGCATCTGATCGTCGACGGCATCAACACCGTCAAGAAGCACACCAAACCGAACCCGCTCAAGGGTACGACCGGTGGCATCGTCGAAAAGACTATGCCTATCCACCAATCCAACGTGGCGATCTTCAATGCCGCGACCGGCAAGGCCGATCGTGTGGGCATCAAGATCGCGGACGGCAAGCGCTTTCGCGTCTTCAAGTCCAGCGGCGACGAAATCAAGATCGCCTAAGGGGTACTCACATGGCACGTCTCCAAAAACACTTCCGCGAAAAAGTCTCCAAAGACTTGATCGAAAAGTTCGGCTACAAGTCGCCGATGCAGGTCCCGCGCATCACCAAGATCACGCTCAACATGGGCGTGGGTGAAGCGGTTGCCGACAAGAAGGTTCTCGACAATGCTGTCGCTGACCTGACGAAGATCGCCGGCCAAAAGCCAGTCGTCACCAAGTCGAAGAAGGCCATTGCCGGATTCAAGATTCGGGAAATGCAGCCGATCGGTTGCATGGTCACGCTGCGCGGTGTGCAGATGTATGAGTTCCTGGACCGTTTCGTGACCGTGGCGCTGCCGCGTGTCCGCGACTTCCGCGGCATTTCCGGCCGTGCTTTCGACGGTCGTGGCAACTACAACATCGGCGTCAAAGAGCAGATCATTTTTCCTGAGATCGAATACGACAAGGTCGATGCCTTGCGCGGTCTCAACATCAGCATCACGACAACGGCCAAGACCGACGAAGAAGCCAAGGCGCTTCTCGCTGGTTTCCGTTTCCCGTTCAAGAACTGAGGCGAACCGTGGCTAAACAATCTTTGATCCAGCGCGAACTCAAGCGCGACAACTTGGTCGCCAAGTACGCCGCGAAGCACGCGGAATTCAAGGCAATCGCAAACGATGCCAAGAAGAGCGACGAAGAGCGCGCCGCAGCCCGTCTGGGTCTGCAGAAGCTCCCGCGCAATGCGAACCCGACGCGTCAACGAAATCGTTGCGCCATCACCGGTCGTCCTCGCGGCACGTTCCGTCAATTCGGTCTGGCTCGCGCCAAGATCCGTGAACTGGCTTTCGCTGGCGACATCCCCGGTGTCACCAAGGCTAGCTGGTAAGCCCGGCAGGAGCAAACAACATGAGCATGAGTGATCCCATTGCCGACCTGCTGACGCGTATCCGTAACGCGCAGATGGTGGCGAAGCCCAATGTGTCGATTCCATCTTCCAAAGTGAAGGTCGCGATCGCACAGGTGCTGAAAGACGAAGGCTATATCGATGGTTTCGAGGTCAAGACCGAGTCGGGTAAGTCCGAACTGGTCATCACCTTGAAGTATTACGCTGGTCGCCCGGTCATCGAGCGCATCGAGCGTGTGAGCCGTCCCGGTCTGCGCGTCTACAAGGGCAGCGCTGCCATTCCACAAGTCCAGAACGGCCTCGGCGTCGCCATCGTCACTACCCCACAGGGCGTGATGACCGACCGCAAGGCGCGCGCTACCGGTGTCGGTGGCGAAGTCCTGTGCTACGTCGCCTAACCGAGACATCGAGGAGTTACTGAAAATGTCCCGCGTAGGAAAAATGCCCGTCGCCATCCCCGCAGGTGTGGATGTGTCGATCAAGGATGACCAGATCAGCGTCAAAGGCTCGGGCGGAACGCTCAGCCTGCATCGCAATGTGTTGGTCAAAGTCGTCAGCAATGACGGCAAGCTCAATTTCGAGCCCGCCAACGATTCGCGTGAAGCGAATGCGATGAGCGGCACGTTGCGCCAGCTGGTCAACAACATGGTTGTCGGCGTCACCAAGGGCTTCGAAAAGAAGCTCAATTTGGTCGGTGTCGGCTACAAGGCCGCTGCATCCAATAACAAGTTGAATCTGCA
This sequence comes from Variovorax sp. PAMC28562, assembly GCF_014303735.1. Taxonomy (NCBI): domain Bacteria; kingdom Pseudomonadati; phylum Pseudomonadota; class Betaproteobacteria; order Burkholderiales; family Comamonadaceae; genus Variovorax; species Variovorax sp. PAMC28562. Next base: position 1,607,693 of record NZ_CP060296.1, read on the forward strand.
AGTCGGTTACTCGCACCCGGTCAATATCGACATGCCTCAAGGCATCACGGTAACCACTGCGACCCCGACTGAAATCGTGATCAAGGGTGCCGATCGCCAACGCGTCGGCCAGATCGCCGCCGAGATCCGCGCTGTTCGTCCGCCTGAGCCTTACAAGGGTAAGGGCATCCGATATTCGGACGAGAAGATCGTGATCAAAGAGACCAAGAAGAAATAAGGGGCAGCAAAATGATGTTGACCAAAAAAGCACAGCGTCTGCGCCGCTCGCGCCAGACCCGCATTCGTATCGCGACCCAGGGCGTTGCCCGTCTCACGGTGAACCGCACCAACCTGCACATCTACGCCACGGTCATTTCCGACGACGGCTCCAAGGTGATTGCGACTGCATCGACGGCCGAAGCCGAAGTTCGCACGTCGTTAGGCGGCGCAGGCAAGGGCGGCAACGCCGCTGCCGCTACCGCGGTTGGCAAGCGCATCGCTGAAAAGGCGAAAGCGGCCGGCGTTGACAAGGTCGCTTTCGACCGTGCAGGTTTTGCGTACCACGGCCGCGTCAAGGCGTTGGCTGAAGCGGCACGCGAAGCCGGCCTGCAGTTCTAAGCGCAAGCAGCGAGTTCAAGGAATTCAAGATGGCAAAAATTCAAGCACGCACCCAGAACGAAGGACCGGAAGACGGTCTGCGCGAGAAGATGATCGCGATCAACCGCGTCACCAAGGTGGTGAAGGGTGGTCGGATCCTCGGTTTTGCAGCACTCACCGTGGTCGGTGACGGCGACGGCAAGGTCGGCATGGGCAAGGGCAAATCGAAGGAAGTGCCGGCTGCAGTGCAAAAGGCTATGGAAGAAGCGCGTCGCAACCTCTTCAAGATTTCGATCAAGAACGGCACACTGCATCATCGCGTGACCGGTCACCATGGCGCTGCATCGGTTGTCATGATTCCGGCCCCAAAGGGCACGGGCATCATCGCTGGTGGCCCGATGCGCGCTGTGTTCGAAGTCCTGGGTATTACCGACATCGTGGCCAAGAGCCATGGTTCGTCAAACCCCTACAACATGGTTCGCGCCACGCTCGACGGTCTGAAGAACTCGACCACGGCATCGCAAGTCGCTGCCAAGCGTGGCCTGACCGTCGAAGAAATCTTCGCGTAAGCGAAGAGATACCAGAAGACTCCCATGACGACGCAACAAACAACCCTCAAGGTGACCTTAGTGAAGAGCCCGATCGGCACCAAGGAATCGCATCGCGCTACCGTGCGTGGCCTCGGCCTGCGCAAGATCAACAGCGTGAGTGAGCTGCAAGATACGCCCGCAGTGCGCGGCATGATCAACAAGATCAGTTATCTGGTCAAAGTTCTGTAAGAGAGACTGATATGGAACTCAATGGCATCAAGCCGGCCGCCGGCGCCAAGCACGCAAAGCGTCGCGTTGGTCGCGGTATCGGCTCCGGTATCGGCAAGACCGCAGGTCGCGGTCACAAAGGTCAAAAGTCACGCGCAGGCGGCTTCCACAAGGTTGGTTTCGAAGGCGGTCAAATGCCTTTGCAACGGCGCTTGCCTAAGCGCGGCTTCAAGTCGCATCTGCTGAAGTACAACGCTGAAGTCACGCTGACTGCTCTCGAGCAACTCGGTCTGGCTGAAGTCGACATGCTGGCGCTCAAGCAAGCAGGTCTGGTCAGTCAGATGATCAAGGTCGTCAAGATCATCAAGACCGGCGAACTTACCAAGGCTGTCAAGCTGACGGGCGTGGGCGCTACTGCCGGCGCCAAGGCTGCAATTGAAGCTGCCGGCGGCAGCGTCGCCTGATTTCCTCTTCGGACTGAAAGAACCTCTTCGTGGCAACTAACGCGGCAACGCTCGCAAAAACAGGCAAGTTCGGCGACCTCCGTCGTCGGCTCGTTTTTTTGCTGCTCGCCCTCGTGGTCTATCGCGTCGGTGCGCACATCCCTGTTCCGGGCATCAATCCTGATCAGTTGGCGCAGTTGTTTCAAGGTCAGCAGGGTGGCATCCTGAGCCTATTCAACATGTTCTCGGGCGGTGCGTTGTCGCGCTTCACCGTGTTCGCCTTGGGGATCATGCCGTACATTTCGGCGTCGATCATCATGCAGTTGATGACCTATGTGTTGCCCACCTTCGAGCAAATGAAGAAGGAAGGCGAATCGGGACGTCGCAAGATCACTCAGTACACGCGTTATGGCGCGCTTGGTCTCGCAATGTTCCAGTCGTTCAGCATTGCGGTCGCGCTGGAATCCTCTGCGGGCCTGGTCATTGCACCTGGTTTCGGTTTCCGCATCACTGCGATGGTGAGTCTCACGGCAGGTTCGATGTTCCTGATGTGGCTCGGCGAGCAGATCACTGAGCGTGGTCTTGGCAACGGCATTTCTATCCTGATCTTTGCTGGCATTGCGGCGGGGTTGCCGAACGCGGTGGGGGGCTTGCTTGAGCTGGTTCGTACCGGCGCCATGAACGTGATCGTCGCTTTGTTCATCGTCGCCGTTGTGGCGGGTGTGACTTACTTCGTGGTGTTCGTGGAACGCGGTCAGCGGAAGATTCTTGTGAACTACGCCCGCCGACAGGTTGGGAACAAGGTCTACGGCGGCCAATCGTCCCACTTGCCGCTCAAACTGAATATGGCCGGCGTGATCCCGCCGATCTTTGCTTCGTCGATCATTTTGCTTCCGGCAACAGTAGTCGGTTGGCTGAGCACAGGTGAAGGTGGCTTCCGTTGGATCAAGGACGTGGCTGGCGCGCTGCGTCCGGGTGAACCGATCTACGTGCTGCTGTATGCCGCTGCAATCGTGTTCTTCTGTTTCTTCTACACAGCCTTGGTGTTCAACAGCCGCGAGACGGCCGACAACCTCAAGAAAAGCGGCGCCTTCATTCCTGGCATTCGCCCGGGTGATCAAACGGCCCGCTATATCGACAAGATTCTGGTTCGCCTGACGTTGGCCGGCGCGGTGTACATCACCTTCGTTTGCTTGCTGCCCGAGTTCCTGATTCTGAAATACAACGTGCCGTTTTATTTCGGTGGGACCTCTCTGTTGATCATCGTGGTCGTCACGATGGACTTCATGGCCCAGGTACAGAACTACATGATGTCTCAGCAGTATGAATCGCTGCTCAAGAAGGCGAACTTCAAGACGTCGTAGCGCTGGGTTTCAGTATTGAGTTCGGGCGTTAGAGCGCCACGTTTAAAGTTTTAGGAGAATCAAATGAGAGTTTCGGCTTCGGTCAAACCCATCTGCCGTAATTGCAAGGTCATCCGCCGTAAAGGCGTGGTGCGTGTGATTTGTACCGACCCGCGCCACAAGCAGCGCCAGGGTTGATCCAAGAGTATTAGAGGACGCACATGGCACGTATTGCTGGCATTAACATTCCACCGCACAAGCACGCTGAAATTGGCCTGACCGCCATTTTTGGTATCGGTCGCACGCGCGCCCGTCAAATCTGTGAAGCGAGCGGTATCGAATATTCGAAGAAGATCAAAGATCTGACCGACGGCGATCTCGAAAAGATCCGCGATCAGATTGCGCTCTTCACCATCGAAGGCGATCTGCGCCGCGAGACCACGATGAACATCAAGCGATTGATGGACATCGGTTGCTATCGTGGCTTTCGCCATCGTCGCGGCCTGCCGATGCGCGGCCAGCGCACGCGCACCAATGCCCGTACCCGCAAGGGTCCGCGCAAGGCCGCGCAGTCCCTGAAGAAATAAGGATAGACCAGCATGGCTAAAGCTCCTGCAAACAACGCCGCACAGCGCGTTCGCAAGAAGGTTCGCAAGAACGTCGCGGACGGCATCGCTCACGTGCACGCCTCGTTCAACAACACCATCATCACGATTACCGATCGTCAGGGCAACGCCCTGTCATGGGCTTCGTCGGGTGGCCAAGGCTTCAAAGGCTCGCGCAAGTCGACGCCTTTCGCTGCGCAGGTCGCGTCCGAAGTGGCGGGCCGTGCTGCTGTCGAACAAGGCATTAAGAACCTCGACGTCGAGATCAAGGGCCCTGGTCCCGGTCGCGAATCGTCGGTGCGCGCTTTGGCTGCGCTGGGCATTCGGATTAATTCCATTGCCGATGTGACGCCAGTTCCGCATAACGGCTGCCGCCCTCAAAAGCGTCGCCGGATCTGATCGCTTTGCGGTCAGGCGTTGAGGCGCTCCAGCCTCATCGCCCGGCGCAGTCTGCCTCGCGGCGGCTGCGCATTTTGTTTTTATCAAGCCCACCGCCATCGGCACGCCGCTGATGGCTCCCGCAGTTCAAAGCTGCGGCAGATGACACAAAGGAAATCACGTGGCACGCTACCTCGGCCCCAAGGCCAAACTTTCCCGCCGTGAAGGCACTGACCTATTCCTGAAGAGCGCTCGCCGTTCGATTCAAGACAAGGCCAAGTTCGATTCCAAGCCCGGCCAGCACGGCCGCACTTCGGGTCAGCGCACCTCGGACTTCGGTCTGCAACTGCGTGAGAAGCAGAAGGTCAAGCGCATGTACGGCGTGCTTGAAAAGCAGTTTCGCCGCTACTTCGAAGAAGCCGATCGCCGCCGCGGCAACACGGGTGCCAATCTCCTGTTCTTGCTGGAATGCCGGCTGGATAACGTTGTCTATCGCATGGGGTTTGGCTCGACCCGCGCTGAAGCACGCCAACTCGTGTCGCACAAGGCGATCACGGTGAATGGCCAGTCAGTCAACATCCCGTCGTACCTGGTCAAGACCGGCGACGTGATTGCTGTGCGCGACAAGTCGAAGAAGCAGACCCGGATTGCCGAAGCGTTGCAGTTGGCTCAGCAAGTCGGCATGCCGGCTTGGGTCGAGGTCAACGCCGACAAGGGCGAAGGCACCTTCAAGAAGGTTCCTGACCGCGACGAATTCGCAGCCGACATCAACGAATCGCTGATCGTCGAACTGTATTCGCGTTAAACGGACGATAACGAGGCTGCTGCGCCGCCTCGTCCTTGTGATTTTTTTGTTCCCTCCGCGCTGCACCGCGACAGGGCACTTCACCAGCCTTACCGGTGTAACGAACCGGGGGTATTGAGAGGAAGTCTGCATGCAAACCACCCTGCTGAAACCCAAGACCATCCAGGTCGAGCAACTTGCGCCGAACAAGGCCAAGGTTACTCTCGAACCTTTCGAGCGGGGCTACGGCCACACGCTCGGCAATGCGCTGCGCCGCGTTCTGCTGTCGTCCATGGTCGGCTATTCGGCCACCGAAGTGACTATTGCCGGCGTTCTGCACGAATACTCGTCAATCGACGGTGTGCAAGAAGACGTCGTCAATATTTTGTTGAACCTCAAGGGTGTGGTGTTCAAGCTCCACAACCGCGACGAAGTCACGTTGAGTCTGCGCAAGGACGGCGAAGGCCCGGTGTTGGCTTCTGACATTCAGACGCCGCACGACGTTGAAATCATCAACCCGGATCACGTGATCGCGCACCTGTCGCAAGGTGGCAAGCTCGATATGCAGATCAAGGTCGAAAAGGGCCGCGGTTACGTTCCGGGAACGATGCGCCGCTATGCGGATGAGCCGACGAAGTCGATTGGCCGCATCGTGCTCGACGCATCGTTCTCGCCAGTCAAGCGCGTGAGCTACACCGTCGAAAGCGCTCGTGTAGAACAGCGCACCGATCTGGACAAGCTGCTTGTCGAGATCGAAACGAACGGGGCGATCACCGCTGAGGACGCAGTGCGCGCTTCGGCGAAGATCCTGGTCGAACAACTCGCAGTGTTCGCACAGCTCGAAGGTGGCGAACTTGCCGCTTTCGACACCCCAGCGCCGCGCAGTGCACAGCAGTTCGATCCGATCCTGCTGCGTCCGGTCGACGAACTTGAGCTCACAGTGCGTTCGGCGAACTGCCTGAAGGCCGAGAACATCTACTACATCGGTGACCTGATTCAGCGTACCGAAAACGAGTTGCTCAAGACCCCGAATCTGGGTCGTAAGTCGCTCAACGAGATCAAGGAAGTCCTCGCTTCGCGCGGCCTGACCTTGGGTATGAAGCTCGAAAGCTGGCCGCCGGCCGGCCTCGACAAGCGTTAATTTTCAGAGAGCCTTCAAAAAGCTCAGTGCACGGGCAGTACCTGATACGGCTGCCTTTTTAATAAAGTAAAGGAAAGCACTATGCGCCACGGTCACGGCCTCCGCAAACTCAATCGCACCAGCTCGCATCGTCTTGCGATGCTGCAAAACATGATGAACTCGCTCATCGAGCACGAGGTCATCAAGACCACGCTGCCGAAGGCGAAAGAACTGCGTCGCGTCATCGAGCCGATGATCACGCTGGCCAAGAAGCCGACGCTTGCGAACAAGCGCCTTGCATTCGACCGTCTTCGCGATCGCAACAGCGTCGTCAAGCTTTTCGCCGACCTTGGCCCGCGCTACAACACGCGTCCCGGTGGCTACACGCGCATCCTGAAAATGGGTTTCCGCGTCGGCGACAACGCACCGATGGCGCTGGTTGAGTTGGTCGATCGCCCAGAGATCAAAGAAGATGCGTCTGCCGAGCAGAACGCCGCTGAATAAGCTATAATTCCATCTTGCCGCGCGATGGAGCAGCCTGGTAGCTCGTTGGGCTCATAACCCAAAGGTCGCAAGTTCAAATCTTGCTCGCGCAACCAATTTAAAAGGCCCTTTGAGAAATCAAAGGGCCTTTTTTCTTTGGGTCATGACACCAAGAAATGGCAGGTCATCCGCTGAGCGCGTAACACGATCGAATCCAATCTGTGCCGTGGACTCAGTGGATTTGGCTTAACGGCGCTCTCGGTCTACCCTGCCCGAAGACGCCAGCGTGCAGTTCAGTCCGGCAGAACCGCGGTCACTTCGATTTCCACTTTCGCTCGCGCTTCAACCAGCGCGGCGACCTGCACACACGTCATTGCCGGAAAGTTGCGGCCCATCGCATCGCGATACACCGGCCCCAACTCGCTGAGCCGTGCGTTGTATTCGTCGCGATCGCTGATGTACCAGGTCATCCGAACCATGTGCTCTGGCCCGGCACCGGCTTCACGGAGCACCTCGGCGACGTTGCGCAGTGCTTGACCGGTCTGGACTATGAAGTCGTCGCTCTCGAACCGCTGCTGCGCGTTCCAGCCGATCTGGCCGCCAACGAAAATGGTCGTGCCGCGCGCAGCGATGCCATTCGCATATCCTTTGGGTGCCGTCCAGCCCGGCGGTTGAAGGAATTTCATCATGGTATTTGTCTGAGTCGAAATCGTTGGAGCTTGCCCGTTTCGGTGCGAGGCAGCACCGTGACGAACTCGATCTCCCTCGGGTATTTATACGGCGCTATGGTCGCCTTGACATGGTCTTGCAACGCCTTGACGAGCGCCGCGTCACCGGTCTCGCCCGGCTTCAACACGCAATAGGCCTTGACGATGGTTCCGCGGTCGGCGTCGGCCTTGCCGACCACGCCGCACTCCGCAACCGCACGGTGTTTCAGCAGCGCGTCTTCGACCTCGGGGCCGCCGACGTTATAGCCCGCGGTCACGATCATGTCGTCGGCGCGTGCCTGGTAGAAAAAGTAGCCGTCGTCGTCCTGCATGAACGCATCGCCGGGGTAGTTCCAGCCGTTCTTCACGTACTCGGTCTGGCGCGCATCGTCGAGGTAGCGGCAACCCACCGGGCCGATGATCGCCAGCTTGCCGACAGTGCCGCGCAGCACCTCGTTGCCTTCATCGTCCACAACTTTCGCGGTGAAGCCGGGCACGGCTTTGCCGATCGCGCCGCGCCGCACCTCGTGGTTCGCCGCCGAAATATAAATGTGGAAGACCTCGGTGCCACCGATGCCGTCGAGCATCTCGATGCCCGTCGCGTCTTTCCAGAGTTGGCGAGTCGCATCGGGCAAAGCTTCACCGGCGCTTACGCAGGTGCGCATCGACGGCACGCCTTGCTGCTTTGCAAACGGTGCCATCTGCCGGTAGAAAGTCGGGGCTGTGTAGCAGATGGTCGCGCCGATCTCGTTGATCAGCTTGACCACGCCTTCAGGCGTGTATGGCGCATCGTGAAAGTAGACAGAAGAGCCCGCCCACATCGGATACACCAGCAGCCCGCCGAGCCCGAAGGTGAATGCCAGCGGCGGCGAGCCGATCACGATGTCGTCGCTGCGAGCCTTGAGGATATGCCGCGGCCAGGTCTCGCACATGGCGAGCACGTCGCGATGCGTCGTTACAGGCGCCTTCGGCTTGCCTGTCGTGCCCGACGTAAACGCCAACAGCGCGACATCGTCCGCCGACGTCGGACACGCCGCGAAGACGCCGCTCTTGGCCGCAGCGAGCGACGACAAAGACGCGGGATCGTCCGGAAGGTTGAACGCAACGATGGTCAACAGCGACGGATATTCGCGCTGCGCCGTTTCCAGCTCAGCGATCAGCTTGCCGTCGCACAGAGCGAGCACAGGCCGCGCCTTGTCGATGATTTCGCCCAACTCCTTGGCGCGCAGCATCGGCATACTCGCCACGGCGATCATGCCGGCCTTCACCACGGCCAGCCACGATAGCGCCATGGCGACCGAGTTGCCACCACGCAGCAGCACGCGGTTACCCGGCACCAGTCCGAAGTCTTCGACAAGCACCTGTGCGATGCGGCTGACCTCAACTGCAGCCTCGGCATACGTCAGCGTCTGCTGAGGTGAACGCAGCATCGGTTTGTCGCCGAAGCCTTTGGCCGCTGCCTTGTCGAGCAGCTCTTCGACCAAGTTCAACTGGTCGGGCAACTGCAACTCGGGTAAGTCGTACCGAAACATCGGCAATTGCTCAGCCGGCGGTAACCGGTCGTGCACGAATCGATCCACTTGCGCACTCAAAGACATAGGGGACTCCACGCTCATCCCTTGAGGACAGACTTGCCGATGATCAATTGCTGTACCTCGGTCGCGCCCTCGTAGATGCGCAACGACCGGATGTCGCGGTACAGACTCTCAACTTTCGTGCCCACTTTCACGCCGAGGCCGCCGTGCATCTGCAACGCCATGTCGATCACGCGGCTCGCGTTTTCGGTAGCGCACATCTTGGCCATGGCGGCGGCTGCAGAAACGTCGCCGACAGCCGTTGCGCCGCGTTGTTCGGCGTCGTCGCGCATCCACGCAGCGCGGTAGGTGAGCAGGGCGGCGCTGTCGATCAGCGCTGCCATCTCGCCGAGCTTGGCTTGCGTCAGTTGAAAGTCTGCCAGCGTCTGGCCGAACATTTTTCGATGCTGGGCATGGTGCACCGCTTCGGCCAGGGCGCGCCGCCCCATGCCAAGTGCGGCCGCTGCGACGGACGCGCGAAAGATATCGAGCGTACGCATGGCCAGCTTGAAGCCGCCGTTCCGGTCGCCCAGCTGTGCCTCGCGAGGCACGCGGCAATCTTCGAAGCGAAGTGTGGCCAGCGGATGCGGCGCCATCACTTCGATGTGCTCGGAAGCGTCGAGGCCCGAGAGCGTCGCATCGACGATGAACGCCGTGATGCCCCGCGTCCCGGCGCTCGGTTCTGTTTTTGCGAAAACGCAGTAGAAGTCGGCGATGCCGCCGTTGCTGATCCAGGTCTTTTCGCCGTCGAGTCGCCAGCCATCGACAGTGGCGGTTGCTCGCATGGCCATTGCTCCGACGTCCGAGCCAGCTTCGGGCTCGCTCAGCGCGAACGCGGCGATCTTGCGACCGCTAGCGACCGCGGTCAGGTACTCGGCGTGATGTGCTTGCGTGCCAGCCAATGTGATGGCACCGCTGCCCAGGCCCTGCATCGCAAACGCGAAGTCGGCAAGCGGCGAATGGAAAGCCAGTGTCTCGCGCAGCAACACGAGCGCGCGCGAATCCAGTCGCTCCAATGCACCGCCCGAGGTCGCGGGCACGCAGTAACGCAGCCAGCCGCCATCGCCCAGCTTGCGCACCCACTCACGGCAGGCTGCGCGGTCATCTCGCTCGTCCACACGCTGTGCCGCAGCCCATGGCAAAAGGTCGTCCGCTAGCGCACGGTGCTCATTGCCAAAAAAAGGCAACGCAAGGTGTGCGGTCGAAGGTGGTGCCGGAGGCGAGGCGAAGGCTGACATGATCGCTCAATCCCCTTGGAACACGGGCTTGCGCTTGGCGGAGAACGCCTCGTACGCACGCTTGAAGTCTTCGGTCTGCATGCAGATCGCCTGCGCCTGCGCTTCGGATTCGATCGCCTGATCGATGGTCATCGACCACTCCTGCGCGAGCATCGTCTTCGTCATGCCGTGCGCGAAGGTCGGGCCTTCAGCCAGATCGCGGGCAACTGCTGTTGCGGCCGCAAGCAGTGCATCGCCGTCATGCAGCGCGTTGAAAAATCCCCAGGCAAAACCCTCTTGCGCCGTCATTGCGCGCCCAGTGAAGAGCAGCTCCGATGCACGACCCTGGCCGATCATGCGCGGCAACAGTGCGCAAGCGCCCATGTCGGCACCGGCCAGGCCCACGCGAGTGAACAGGAACGCGGTGCGCGTTGCGGGCGAGCCGTAGCGCAGGTCGCAGGCCAGCGCGATCATCGCGCCCGCGCCGGCGCAGATACCGTCGATGGCGCCAATGATCGGCTGCGGACATTGCCGGATCGCCTTGACCAGGTCACCCGTCATGCGCGTGAACTCGAGCATCTCCGGCATCGTCATCTTGGTAAGCGGCCCGATGATTTCATGCACATCGCCGCCCGAGCAGAAGTTGCCACCCGCACCTGTGACGACGATCGCCTTCACGTCGGTCGCGTAGTTCAGCGCGCGGAACAGGTCGCGAAGTTCGGCGTACGAGTCGAACGTGAGAGGGTTCTTGCGCTCGGGGCGGTTCAGCGTGATGGTGCCGACGCCGGCTTCGTACGACCACGCGAAATGCCTGGCCACGTATCCGGCCTTCGCCTCGAATTGCGCGCGCATGGGGCTGCGCTCACCGATGTAATGTTTCATTTTTCGGCCTCTGCCAACGGGCTGCTGGAATGTTGCTTCACCTTGCCGAGCAGGCGGTGAAGTTGCGTGATCTCTTTGCTGCTCAGTCCGCCGAAAGCCTCGACGATCCAGTGCTCATGCTGCTCGGCCATGTCGATGAAGGCCTTGCGTCCGCGCACGGTAAGACGCACGCGCCAGGCACGGCGGTCGCCGGCCACGTCGACGCGTTCGACCAGGCCTTCCGTGACCAGCTGGTCGGTGATACCGGTCACGTTGCCGCCGGTCACCATCATGCGGCGCGACAGCTCGTTCATCTTCATGCCATCGGGTGCGCGCTCGAGCTGCGACATCAGGTCGAAGCGCGGCAGCGTCGTGGCAAAGCGTTCGCGCAGCCCGTTACGCACCTGCTTTTCGATCAACTGGGTGCAGGTCAGCATGCGCAGCCAGAGCCGCAACTCGTCGGGGTGTTCGCTGTGGGCGCGGGCTTCGAGGTCCATCTTTTTATTCCTCGGGCGGCAACGATTTCGAGGCCGCCGCGCTGGCTGCAGCAGCACTGGCGGCGGCCAGCATGTCTTTCTGCTTGGCGATCTCGCGGTACATCTGGTCGCGCCCGCTCAGGTATTGCTTCGGCCATTCGACCGCGCGGCTCTGCAACTTGGCCGCTTCGTGCAGCGTCCACGCCGGATCGGCCAGATGCGGCCGCGCCACCGCGCACAAGTCAGCACGGCCTGCGGCGATGATGCTGTTGGCCTGATCGGCATCGGTGATCGCACCCACTGCGATGGTGGCGATGCCGACCTCGTTGCGGATGCGATCGGAAAACGGTGTCTGGTACATGCGGCCATAGATGGGAGCCGCGGCGCGCGTGGTCTGGCCCGACGACACGTCGATGACATCGCAGCCCGCCGCCTTGAAGGCCCGCGCCATCGCGATGGCATCGTCGTCGGTGTTGCCGCCAGGCGCCCAGTCGTGCGCCGAGATGCGCACGCTCATCGGTCGCTCTGCCGGCCATGCGGCGCGCATCGCGGCGAAGACTTCTAGCGGATAGCGCAGGCGATTTTCCGTCGCGCCACCGTACTCGTCATCGCGCAGATTGGTCAGCGGGCTCAGGAACGCAGAGAGCAAATAACCGTGTGCGCAATGCAGCTCGAGCCAGTCGAAGCCAGCCTCGGCCGTACGCCGCGTCGACGCCACGAACTGCTCTCGCATCAGGTCCATGTCGGCACGCGTCATCGCTGCCGGTAATTGATTCTGTTCGCCATAGGCCAGCGCGCTGGCAGCCAGCAGAGGCCAGTTTCCGGCTTCGAGCGGCTCGTCGGTGCCTTCCCAGCCCACACGCGTCGAGCCCTTCGGGCCGCTGTGGCCCAGCTGCATGCCGATCTTCGCGCTGCTCTGGCCGTGCACGAAGTCGACGATGCGCCTGAACGCAGCCGATTGCGCGTCGTTGTACAGACCGGTACAAGCCGGCGTGATGCGGCCTTCAGGCGTCGGGCTCGTCATCTCGACGAAGACCATCGCCGCGCCGCCAAGTGCACGTGCGCCAAGGTGCACAAGATGAAAGTCCATCGGCACGCCATCGACCGCGCTGTACATCGCCATCGGCGAGACGACGATGCGGTTCTTCAGCGTAAGGCCGCGCACAGTGAGCGGCATCAGCATCGGCGGGATCGCCTTCTTGCCGCCGGCCAGCCATTGCTCGTAACCACCGAGCCAGGCGGCATCGCGCAGGCGCAGGTTTTCGTGGCTGATGCGCTGCGAGCGTGTCAGCAGCGAATACGCGAACTGCTCGACCTTCATGCCGGTGTAGCGGCCAACGTTCTCGAACCATTCCGTCGAGTTGCGCGCCGCATTCTGGATCTTCAGTACCTCGACGCTGCGGTGCGCTTCGTAGGCGGCCAGGACCTCGTTGATGTTCTCGCCGAGCGCAAATTCGTTCGCCAGATCGATGGCGTCTTCGAGCGCGAGCTTGGTGCCAGAGCCGATGGAAAAGTGCGCGGTGTGCGCCGCGTCGCCCATCAGCACGACCGGCACCGTCTTGCCGGCCACCTCGATGCGGTGCACCCAGTGTTTGCACACCACGCGCGGAAAGAGAATCCAGTTGGCAGAGCCACGCAGGTGCTGCGCATTGCTGATGAGCGCGTGGCCACCGAGGTACTTAGCGAAGAGCTTCTCGCAGAAAGCGATGGCCTCCGGTTGCTCCATGGCGTCGAGTCCGTGCGCCTTCCAGACCTCTTCGGGCGTCTCGACGATAAAGGTCGAGGTGTCGTCGTCGAACTGGTACGCGTGCGCTTGAAACCAGCCGTGCTCGGTCTGCTCGAAAGCAAAGGTGAAGGCGTCGAAGGTCTGATGCGTGCCGAGCCAAACGAAGCGGCATTTGCGCAGATCGACGTCGGGCTCGAAGGTCTCGGCGTAGCGTTGACGAATCCGGCTGTTCAGTCCGTCGCAGGCGATCACCAGGTCGGCGTCGTACTTCGCCGCTGCTGCCTGATCGTCGGCTGCATCGGTTTCGAACACGAGGTCGACGCCCAAAGCCAGGCACCGCTCTTGCAGGATGTTGAGCAGGTGCTTGCGGCCGATGCCGCAAAAGCCATGGCCGCCAGAGCGAACCGCTTCGCCTTTGAAGAAGACCTGGATATCGTCCCAGTGGTGGAACGAGTTGCCGATCAGCGTTGCGCTGGCATGGTCGGCGGCGTCGAGATTGGCGAGCGTCTGGTCGCTGAGCACCACGCCCCAGCCAAAGGTATCGAATGGCCGATTGCGCTCCAGCACCGTGATTTGCAGCGACGGCTGGCGTGCTTTCATGAGCAGTGCAAAGTAGAGCCCTGCGGGGCCACCGCCGATACAAAGGATGCTTTTTAGGCTGTTCATGGATGAATAGTTTAGGCATAAACATTCCTGTGTCAATGAACATTGAGGCTCGCTCCACAAGCAGAAGACGCTGAAATTCACTAGGATATTTAGACCATGCAAAGCCTGATTCCCAAAATCGAGTCGCAGCTTGCGGCACTTTCTGTCCCGATCGCCTTGCAGTTGCCCGATGGCCGGAGGGTCTCCGCACCAGGCTCTCGCGTCACCTTGGCTTTCTCCGAATGGTCGGCCCTGGCCAAGCTCGCTGGCCGACAGATAGGCTCCATCGGGGAGGCTTATGTCGAAGGTAAAGTGCAGATCGAAGGCGCCATGCGAGACCTGTTCGACGCCGCGGTCGCGTTGGTGCCAAGCAACCCGATCGAAAAATCCGACACCAGCTGGTGGAGCCGCCTGCAGCGGCACGCCAAGTCGCGTGGCTCGCACTCGCTGCACAAGGACGCGAAGCAGATCGAATTTCACTACGACGTCTCCGACGACTTCTACGCACTCTGGCTCGACCCGCGCCGTGTGTACTCGTGCGCTTACTACCGCACCGCCGACATGACACTGGCGCAGGCGCAAGAAGCCAAGCTCGACCACATCTGCAAGAAGCTGATGCTTCAGCCGGGTGAGCGCTTGCTGGACGTGGGCTCGGGCTGGGGTGGCTTGTTGCTGTGGGCTGCCGAGCACTACGGCGTCGACGCCACCGGCATCACGCTATCGAAAAACCAGCACGCGCACGTGCAGCAGCTCATCGAGGAAAAGGGCCTGCAGAGTCGTGTGCGCGTCGAGCTGAGCGACTACCGCACTCTCGACGAGACGCAGCCCTTCGACAAGATCTCGTCGATCGGCATGATGGAGCATGTCGGCGCGGCCAACATGCCGACCTACTTCGCGAAGATCCATGCGTTGCTGAAGCCGGGCGGCTTGGTCATGAACCATGGCATCACTTCCGGTGGCCTCGACTACCAGCAGCTGGGCGCCGGCATGGGCGACTTCATCGAGAAGTATATTTTTCCGGGTGGTGAGTTGCTGCATGTCACCCACGTGCTGCGCGACATGGCAGCGTCGGGGCTGGAAATGGTCGACACCGAAAACCTGCGGCCGCACTACGCGCGCACGCTCTGGGCATGGTCGGACTCGCTGGAGTCCAAGCTCATCGAGGCCCGCGAAGTGCTGGAGCACACCAGCAATCGCGCTGGCAACGCAGAGCGCATCCTGCGCGCCTACCGCCTCTATCTGGCCGGCTCGGCAATGAGTTTCGAGCAAGGATGGATTTCGCTTCACCAGATGCTGGCGACCAAGCCGGACGGTGACGCGGCGACGGGACGTTTGCGCGGTGCGCAATCGGTGTACCCTTTCGCCCGTGATTACATCTACAAGTGAGTGAGACGACCATGCTTTATCGGTTCAAGTCCCGGGCCTCGCCCGATTTCGTGATGCTCGAAGTGCACGCGCGCCAGCTGTTCGAGGTCATCGGCAAAACGCCGTCGCCCAAAGGCGTCGTGACCGTCGAGCAAATTCCGGCGGCCATCGCTGCGCTTCAGGCGGCCATGACGACCGAGAGCGGCAATGCGCACAACAACGACAACTTTGCGGTCGAAGGCCATGCCGCCGACGCTGAAGCACAGCACGTCGGCCTGAGCCAACGCGCTTCGCCGCTGCTTCACATGCTGAAGGACTCGCTCGCCGACAGCAAGGACGTTACCTGGGAGGTTTGATCAGTCCACCGTGGCGCCGCTGGTCTTCACGACCTTGGCCCATTTGACGTGCTCATTGGCGATCAGCGTGGTGAACGCTGCTGGCGTGTCGCCACTCGGGATCGCGCCTTGCAACTGCATCTTCTCTTTCATGGCGGGTGTGGCCAGTGACTTGGCCACTTCCTGCTGAATGCGGTTGACGATGTCGGGCGACGTGCCGGCCGGCGCCAGCAGGCCGAACCACGAGCTGGCCTCGAAGCCCTTGAGCTGCGGGCCACCGACCTCTTCCACAGTCGGCACGTCGGGCAATGCCGACGAGCGCGTCGCGCTGGTCACGGCCAGCGCCTTCAGCTTGCCGCCCTTGATCTGTTGCATCGACGAGGGCAGGTTGTCGAACATCACATCTGCACTGCCGCCCACCATGTCCATCAACGCCGGACCCGAGCCGCGGTACGGGATGTGGATCATGTAGGTGCCGGTCATGCTCTTGAAGAGCTCGCCGGCCAGGTGGATCGAAGTGCCGCTGCCGCTCGATGCCATGTTGAGCTTGCCCGGATTGGCCTTGGCGTATTTGATGAAGTCGGCCACGCTGTTGATGTTCAGGGCCTTGGCTTTTTCGGCATTCATTTCCATCACGTTCGGGACCGCGGCGACCAGCGTGATCGGCGCGAAATCCTTGATCGGGTCGAACGGCAGCTTGGGGTAGAGCGCCCGGTTGATGCCGTGCGTTCCGACCGTGCCCATCAACAGCGTGTAGCCGTCGTTCGGTGCGCGCGCGACGATTTCGGCGCCGAGATTGCCGCCGGCGCCGGGGCGGTTGTCGACGATAAATTGCTGGCCGAAGGCTTTGGAGAGTTCTGGCGCGACCGCGCGGGCCAGGATGTCGGTCGTGCCGCCGGCGGCGAACGGCACGACGATGCGAACCGGTTTGGTCGGCCAGGTGCTTTGGGCAAAGGCCGAGTGGGTGGACAGCGCAGCGGTTGCCAATGCGAGCGCAGACACGGCCAGCGCGGTGCGACGGGGGATCTTGGTGAATGAAGTCATATGCTCATTTTCACAGGCGAAGCCGCTACAGGCTACCGTGGCGATGGCGTTGCTTCACGGGCTCGCGCGATGCGGCCCCGAAGCGTTTTTCGATGCGTTCAGCCCCTCAGGCGCTGCGCTCTGCCAGCGCGCGTGCCGCGGCCACGATCGCATCGGCGCTTACCCGCGACTGCGCTTCGAGCACCGCCGAATAGCCAACGGGAATGCGTGGCGCACCGAGCCGTGCGATCTTGCAACCGGTGGCCTCTGCCGCTGACGCTGCGATCTCGGCACCGAAGCCGGCCGCTTGCACCGCCTCGTGCACGACCAGCAAGCGCTTCGTTCGGGCACACGATGCGAGCACGGTGTCGCGATCCCACGGCCACAGCGTGCGCAGATCGAGCAGATCGACCGTCACGCCTTGATCGGACAGCGCGTCGCACGCGGCGGCACAAGCCAGCAGCTGCTTGCCCCAGCTGACCATCGTCAGCGTGTCGCCGCTGCGCCGCCGCGTGGCCTGGCCGAGCGGCACCTCCAATGCAACGTCTACCGGGCCCCTTGCGCCCCACAGCGCCTTGTGCTCGATGTAGACAACCGGGTCGCCGCATTGCAGCGCGGCGCGCAGCAGGCTGTAGTTGTCTTGCGGTGTCGACGGGCTCACCACGACCACGCCGGGCAGGTGCGTGAACCAGGCTTCGAGCGACTGCGAATGCTGCGCGGCGGAGGCGTCCCAGATGCCGCCCGGCATGCGCGCTACCAGCGGCACGCGCCCTTGGCCGCCGAACATGAAGCGGTTCTTGGCTGCCTGGTTGACCAGTTCGTCCATGCCGCACAGCGCGAAGTCGACCACGCGCATTTCGACCACCGGCCGCAAGCCTGCGAGGGCCATTCCGACGCCGGCGCCCATGATGGCGGCCTCGCTGATCGGCGTGTCGATAACGCGGTCGGGTCCGAAGCGCTGCTGCAGTCCCCGGTACTGGCCGAAGATGCCGCCGCGACCGACGTCTTCGCCGATCACGACGACGTTGGCATCGGCTTCCATTTCGTGTTGCACCGCGAGCGCCGCGGCCTCCGCATAGCTGAGTTCGATCAATGCCATTGGCCGGCTCCGATGGTCTGGATGTCGGTGTAGGCGGCGCTAGGGTCGGGCCATGGGGCTGCGTCGGCGGCGCTGAGTGCGCCTTCGACTTCGGCATGCGCTTCGGCATCGATGCCGTCCAGCGCAGAGGCGGTGATGCCTGCTTTCAGGCATTGCGCGCGCGCATTGGCGATCGGGTCGGTCTCGAGTGCCGCCGCCAGTTCAGCGGGGTCGCGATAGGCCGCAGGGTCGACCGACACGTGGCCTTTGACGCGGTAGGTGAGCGCGTGCAGCAGGCGCGGCCCGCCGCCGCTTCGCACTTCGGCGACAAGCCTCGCGGCCGCCGCATGCACCGCGAACACATCGTTGCCGTCGACCTGCGTGGCCGCGATGTCCATCGATTGCGCACGCGCTGACGCGCCATCACCTGCGGTCATCGGACCGCTCGCGGTGGTGGCGCTCCATCGGTTGTCTTCGCAGACGAACAGTACCGGCAAGCCGTAGACGCGCGCCCAGTTGAGCGACTCCAGAAACGGGCCGCGGTTGATCGCGCCATCGCCGAAAAAACAAACTGTGATGGCATCGCGCTTCTGCAGTTTTTGCGCGTGCGCCGCGCCGACAGCGATGGGCAGGCCCGCCGCCACCACGCCGTTGGCGCCGAGCATGCCGACCGAGAAATCGGCGATGTGCATCGAGCCGCCTTTGCCGCCGTTGAAGCCGGTCGCCTTGCCGAACAGCTCGCACATCATTCGCGTCAGGTCGGCGCCTTTGGCCAGCGTGTGGCCGTGGCCGCGATGCGTCGAGGTGAGGTAGTCCGTCACGTTCAAGTGCGCGCAGACACCCGCCGGTACCGCCTCTTGTCCGGTCGACAAGTGCAGCGGGCCGCGCACCTTGACGAGGCCCGCCGCCTCTTGCCCATAAGCGCTCACGCCCCCCTGGCTGGCGATCTCCGCCGCATTCTCGAAAGCGCGAATGCGCACCATCGTGCGGTAGAGCGCACGTCGTTTGTCGTCTGACACCAGCAAATCCATATCGGCTCCAGCGCAGAACCGCCTGCGCAAGCCGGCAGATCGTATCGACCGTGACGCGTGGTCGTGAGCGGGCTTACCCGGCTGACGTGTTGGTGTCAGGGACGACGCAGTCGGTGTGCGACCACCGATACAGCCGCCGATACAGCATGCCGCGCGATACCTTCAACTGGCGTGCAGCCTGCGCGATGTTGCCGCCGTGCGCGGCGAGCGCGTCTTCGATCAGCTTGCGGCTATGGCCGCGCAACGTGTCTGCTTCTGAAGGTGATGCGGCTGCAGGAATGACTGGCGTGTCGGCCGGCGTCGTTGCTGTCTTCATCGTTGTTGTCGAAGCGGCTGTCTCTGCAACTTCAATGACCTGGATCGCGCGTCCGGCGTCGGCGATCCGTGCCGCCCGCAGAGGCGTCGCATGCCTGAAGTCGATGCCGTCGCGCCCTTGCCATGTCGCCTGAAGCCAGACCGACAAGCCGCTCGTCAGCCGCACCGGTTGCGGCCCTTTGCTGCGCCCGAGCCGAAGCAACGCGCGCAGGTCGAGTCCGAACAATCGCTCGACATCGCCCGGGCCACTCCCACCGCAATGCCGCGGTTGAATCAGGCCCGCACCGGCAGTGTTCATCCATGCCACCGTGCCATCCGTCGCGATACCGGCCAGCCCTTCGAGCGGCGTGCCGAAGAGCGAGGGGCTGGCCTGAAAGCGCAGCACCAGATGGTCGTGCGACTGCGCCTGCAGCAGCCGGTTCTCGATGGTGGTGGCGAAGAGCGCCACCATCGACGCCGCATCGAAACCGAAGCGCCGCGATTCGGCGGTGACGTCGAGCACGCCGGCAAGATGGCCATGCACATCGCGGATCGGTGCGGCGGCGCATTGCATCGTGCTGAGGCAGTCGTAGTAGTGCTCGGCACCGTTCACCGTGCAGGCCTGGCCGGTGGCGGCCACGATGCCCGGCGCGCTGGTGCCGATCACGCTCTCGGCGATGTTGATGCCGACGCGCGCGGTCTGTCGCAGGATGGGTTGCTGCGCGGCCGCATCGTGTTGTGTCGCATGCACGATCACGCCTTGCGCGTCGGTCAACAGCACGCGGCAATCGGTGCCGGCGAGGGCGCTTTCCATGCTGTGCAGGTCGAGCTGCGCGGCCGCCAGCAACTCGCGGTTGCGGCCGAGCGTGGCGTGCAGGCGGCTCGGCGTGACGGCATCGAACACCACTGCGCGGCGCGTGTTTTGATGCGCGCGGTTGCAGCGCATCCACGACTGGATCACCGCCTCGCCGACCAGGCCCGAGGGCCGCACGCCTTCTTCGAAAAACTGCCGACGCGCCAATGCGGTCCGCTCTGCGGCCGTGTTTGCGAAGAGTTGCCAGGGCGCGCGCGTGGTGCTGGTGGTCGTCAAGGGCATGTCCGAATGTGTTCCGCAATGGAACAGTCGTGCTTCAGGGAATTCCCGAAGATGAACAAAGCCGCCGTGCGCGCGATCCTCTGGGTCACAACGACAGGAGACATCACGATGAAGATCCCCCATGCCGTGCGCATGCTCGGTGCGCTGCTGTGCCTTGCCGGCGCTGCCGCCATAGCGCAGAGCAGACCACCGGCCAAGCCGCCGTCGAAGGTCGACGCTGCCTTCATGCGCGCCAATGCCGCCAAAACGCCCGACTGGCCGAGCTACGGCCTCGACTACGCCGAGACGCGCTTCAGCAAGCTCGACCAGGTCAATGCCGGCAACGTGAAGGACCTGGGGCTGGTCTGGTCGTACGACCTGCAATCGACGCGCGGTGTCGAGGCCACGCCGCTGGTGGTCGATGGCGTCATGTACGTCACCGCGTCTTGGAGCGTGGTGCACGCGATCGACGTGCGCACCGGCAAGGCGTTGTGGACTTACGACCCCAAGGTCGATAAGGCGAAAGGTTACAAGGGCTGCTGCGACGTGGTGAATCGCGGCGTCGCGCTGTGGCAGGGCAAGGTCTACGTTGCGTCTTACGACGGTCGCCTCATCGCGCTCGATGCGGCAACGGGCAAGACGGTGTGGGAGAAGGACACCATCGTCGACCACAGCAAGTCGTACACCATCACCGGCGCGCCGCGCGTGTTCAAAGGCAAGGTCGTCATCGGCAACGGCGGCGCCGAGTACGGCGTGCGCGGCTACGTCACCGCTTACGACGCTGGCACCGGCGACCAGAAGTGGCGCTGGTTCATCGTGCCGGGCGATCCGTCGAAACCGTTCGAAGACGCGTCGATGGCCAAGGCGGCCAAGACCTGGGACCCTTCGGGCGAATACTGGAAAGCGGGCGGCGGTGGCACCGCGTGGGATTCGATCACCTACGACCCCGAACTCAACCTCATGTACGTCGGCACCGGCAACGGCTCGCCGTGGTCGCACAAGGCGCGCAGTCCGGGTGGCGGCGACAACCTGTACCTGGCGTCGATCGTCGCGCTCAATCCGGACACCGGCAAGTACGTGTGGCACTACCAGGAAACGCCCGGCGACAACTGGGACTACACCTCGACGCAGCCGATGATCCTGGCCGACATCAAGATCGACAACAAGCCGCGCAAGGTGATCCTGCACGCGCCCAAGAACGGCTTCTTCTTCGTGCTCGACCGCACCAACGGCAAGTTCATTTCAGCGAAGAATTTCACCGAGGTGAACTGGGCAACCGGCTACGGCAAGGACGGCCGACCGATCGGCGTGGCCGCGGCGCGCGACGGCACCAAGCCCAATGATTCGATCCCCGGCCCATTCGGCGCGCACAACTGGCAACCGATGTCGTTCAACCCGATGACCGGCCTGGCCTACTTGCCTTCGCAACACGTCCCGCTCAACCTGATGGACGACAAGGACTGGAAGTTCAATGAAAACGCTCCCGGCCGTCCGCATGCGGCACTGGGCTGGAACACCGCCAAGTTCGCCAATGTGGAGCCACCGACCAGCAAGCCGAGCGGACGTCTGGTCGCCTGGGACCCGGTCGCGCAGAAGGAGGTGTGGGGCGTGGAGCACGTCTCGCCATGGAACGGCGGCACGCTGACGACGGCAGGCAACCTCGTCTTTCAGGGCACGGCCGACGGGCGAATGGTCGCCTACAACGCAAAGACCGGCGACAAGCTCTGGGAAACACCGACCGGCACCGGGATCGTCGCCGCACCGTCGACCTACATGGTCGACGGCAAGCAGTACGTATCGATCGCGGTGGGATGGGGCGGTGTCTACGGCCTGGCGCAGCGCGCGACCGAGACCAACGGACCGGGCACCGTCTACACCTTCGCTGCGGGCGGCAACGCGGCCAAACCCGACTTCGTCCAGTACCGAATGGACAAGCTGGTGCAAGGCGTCAAGTACGACCCGGCCAACGTCACGGCCGGCACCTACCTGTACGTGAGCAACTGCGTGTTCTGCCACGGCGTGCCGGGCGTGGACCGCGGCGGCAACATTCCCAATCTCGGCTACATGAACTCGAGCTACATCGAAAACCTCGACAAGTTCGTCTTCCATGGCGCTGCCATGGAACGCGGCATGCCCGACTTCACCGGCAAGCTGACGATGGAAGACGTCGAGAAAATCAAGGCGTTCATTCAAGGCACGGCCGATGCCATCCGGCCGAAGTAATTGCGCACCCTGAGGGCGCGCGCAACACGCTAGTCGGCGTACGCGCCGGCGGCCTTGATGATCGGGCCCCACTTGGCGATCTCGGCAGCCACGAACTTCTTGTGGTCTGCCGGCTCGACGCGCTTGTCGGCCATCACAACGGCGCCGAGGTCTTCTTCGCGCTTGATGAAAGCGGGGTCCTTGAGCGCGACTTTCAGTGCCTCGTTGATCTTTTTGGTCACTTCCGGCGGGGTGCCCTTGGGCGCATAGAGCCCGTGCCAGATGGTTACCTCGAAATCCTTGAGGCCCGACTCGGCGAGCGTCGGCAGGCCTTTGAGCGCCGGGGTCGTCAGGCGCTTGGGCGTGGTCACGGCATAAGCCTTGACGGTCTTTGCCGTGATCTGGCCGGTGGTGTTGGTGGTCTGGTCGCATAGCAGGTCGATCTGGCCGCCCATCAGATCCGCGATGGCAGGGGCGGTGCCTTTGTAGGGCACCGGCGTCATCTCGACCTTCATCGCACTCTGGAACAAGAGGCCACAGAGTTGCGATGCGGCACCCAGCCCGGCGTTGCCGAGGTTGATCTTTCCCTTGTTCTGGCCGATCCAGGTCTGCAATTCCTGAAAGTTGTTGGCCGGCAACTGGGGCTTGCCTATGAGCGTCATCGGCACCTCGTTGATCATGCCGAGGTAATCGAAGTCGGTCTCGACGTTGAACGGCAGCTTGCGGTAGAGCGCAGGCATCGTCGACATGCCGATGTGGTTGAGCAGCAGCGTGTAGCCGTCAGGGGTGGCCCGCGCCACCTTGGCGGTGCCGATGGAACTGCCCGCGCCCGCCACGTTGTCGACCACGATGTTGGTGCCGAGCGGCTTGGCAAGGGCTTCAGCGAGGTCCCGCGCCACGCGATCGGTCGGGCCTCCGGCGGCAAACGGCACGACGATGGTCACCGTCCTTGCGTTCGGGTAGGTCTGGGCATGCGTGGCAACGGCGGTCAGTGCCATTGCGGCGATCGCAAACAAGGTCTTCATGGGTGTCTCCCGGATGAAAAATGCCGATGGTATCGGCTGACCAGACCCTGACCTATACCGACTAGCCCTTAGATTGGTGCCCGGCCACGCGCTTCGTGCGCCAGCACTTTTTGCAGCGCCTGCTCGAAGGACGTGCGTGCGGCGCCGGCCACTGCCGTCAGATGTTTGTGCAATGCGGCGTCGGCGGCGTTCGACGAGGCGCAATCCACGCTGTAGCGTTCGAATCCGGCGAGTTGCAGCGCAATCTCGGCCACATGTCGAAGGCACTCGCATGCGATCGTCGACGGGCGTTCGGCAAATTCAGTCAGTTTTTCGTCACTGAACCGTCGCGGCGCAGCGTGCCATTCCATGTTGAAGGGCAATGCGTTGTCGGACTCGTTTCGCATCAGTTGCGAAAGATCGCGGGCGGTGGCGGGTTCGCGGCGGACCCTTACCCCGACCTTGCGCAACGCCTCGACAGTGCCCTCGGCGGTGAAGTTGTAAAGGACTGCCGTCGTGCCGGCGTTGAGAGACTTGGCGAGCGCCAGCACGCGATCGACCGATGCGGGTTGCAGCGATGCGAGCCGGACAAGCAAGACGTCGATGCTGCCTTCAGCGGTCGGGTGCAACTCGGCCTGGTCCAGGTCTTCGTAGACCGCCCGCAACTCGTACCCCATGACCGACTCGAGTTTGTGCGCCGCACTGCGACCGACGACGACAACGCTTCGAGTCGCGACCGGAGCGCCTGAGATGGCGATCGAAACACCTTCGCCGAGCGACTGGAGGGCGGCGAGCTCGAGGTTGGCGATCGTTCCGATGGCGTGCCCGTTGTGGGTCAGTTGTCGAAGCAACTTGAGACGTGACACGTCATGGCTCGAATAAAGGCGCTGCCCGGTCGACGTTTTCGATGCCGACACCACGTCGTAGCGGCGCTCCCAAACGCGAAGTGTTGCTACCGGCAGCCCGGCCAGGCGCGCAGCCGTTCCGCTTCGAAGGCTTGCATTTGGCGTGGGGTCGATGGGGTCAGTGTTGAGCGGCATGGTCGAGAAGTTGAAGAGGCTATTGCCTACACATCATAGCGAAAGAATGAAGTGGATTTGAATCGCTAATCTCTAAGATAGCGGTAAATAGCGTGTCATAAACCGTACATGACAAGGTTATTTGGCTAATATTCGATTCAAGAAGTGTTCAAAACAGGTGCAAATATGACTCAAGAGAACGTTGTCACACAAAATGAAGTGGTTGTGTACTTCGACGGCGCGTGTCCGGTTTGCTCCAGCGAGATCGCCTATTACCGCCGCCAACCGGGTGCGGACACCTGCCAGTGGATCGACGCTTCGAACTGCGCAGAAACGGATCTGGGGCCAGGCCTGACCCGCGCTGCCGCCTTGAAACGCTTTCACGTGCGCCGGCCCGATGGAACGCTCGCGGACGGTGCCCGCGGCTTCGGCGTCTTGTGGCAAGCACTGCCCCGCACAGCGTGGCTGGGGCACATCGTTTCGTTCGGTCCGATGCCCATCGTGCTCGATTTCACTTACCGCGGCTTTCTGGCGGTCCGGCCACTCTGGCGCAAGACGCCGTCCGAATTGCCCGCGACCTCAGCGACCCCGGTCGACACCACCAACGAGCACGCGGGCGAACCGCGTCCGGTGCAGAGCGGCTCGGGCGCCTTCGGCGCACTAGTTCGCCGTCTCTGATTCACCTTCCATCTCCAAAAGGAAAAACCGATGTCAAGCCGCAAAATTCGTCCCGCCATCGCGGTCATTGGGGCAGGGATAGCCGGGACGTCCTGCGCCGCGGCGCTCCTGCGTGCCGGGCACGACGTCACGCTGTTCGAGAAATCGAACAACGTCGGCGGTCGAATGGCCACCCGACGCGTTCAATGGACCGACGCTTCCGGCGTCGAGAGGTCGACTGATCTCGACCATGGAGCGCAACAGTTCAGTGCGCAAAGCCCGCGCTTCCGGGCGGTCGTCGCTCGCGCAGAGGCGGCTGGGCAAGCCGAGTTTTGGCAGCAGCGCGTGTATGCGGCGTTCCCCGAGCCGAGGATGCGACTTCGGGTCATGCCGGTTCCCGACATGCCTTCGTTCTGCCGAAACCTGCTCGGCGGCGTGCCCATGCGCATGGGCCAACAAGTGCAAAGGCTGCAACGGGGGGTCGATGGTTGGCGCCTCGTATTTTCGGACGGCGAGTCGGCTGGATTGTTCGACCATGTGATGCTGGCCATGCCGCCGGCCCAGGCCGCGCTGTTATTGGCGGGACACAAGGACGATTGGGCCGACGCACTTGCAGCCGTTCCCATGACGCCATGCTGGACGCTGATGGCCGTCACCGACGATGTCGATTGGCCCTGGGATGCCGCCGAGCCGGAAAACGGCCCCCTCGCAGTGGTGACGCGCAACGACCGCAAGCCGGGTCGCGACGGCGCTGTCGGCTGTGCCAGTTGGGTAGCCCACGCCACGGCCGCCTGGAGCGAGGCGCATCTGGAAGACGATCCCAAAGCCGTCGTGCAGATGTTGCGTGCTGCACTCACCGCGTTGATGCCTCCGGATTCGCAGCGCAAGTGGCAGCATGTAGGCGTGCATCGCTGGCTGTATGCCTCACTTGGACAGCCATCGTCGGGGCACTCCGAATGCTGGTGGGATCCGGTGATCGGCCTCGGCGTTTGCGGAGATTCATTCGGCGCAGGCACGGTCGAGGCGGCCTGGCGTTCCGGGGACGAGCTTGCAGACACAGTGGCTGCCAGCCTCGACACGGAACTGATCGTGGTCGAGGAGATCCCGCAAGTGATGGCGCGGGTCCGGATTACGCAAGAGATCCATTGAACCCCGGCGGCGGCGCGGCTTACCTGTAGCTGCGCGCGTCTTCGATCACCTTGCCATCGTTCGGAAGACTGTTCGGCGTTACGCATTCGACCGCGCCGCGCAGCTTCGTGACTTCGCGAATCGTTTCCGCCACTCGCGCTTCCAGTCCTTCGGGTGCGCCGTCGCACTCCAGCTTTAGCGTCATGCGGTCGTCGCCCATCTCGCCTTCGACCACCAGACGTGCGCGCCGCACTTCCGGAAACCGGCTTGCGATGTCCGCCACTTGCGATGGGTGGACGAACATGCCGCGCACTTTGGTGGTCTGGTCGGCGCGGCCGAGCCATCCCTTGATACGTTTGTTGGTACGGCCGGTGGGGCAATCGCCGGCCAACACTGAAGACAAGTCGCCGGTGCCGAAGCGCACCAGCGGGTAGTCTCGATTGAAGGTGGTCACCACGATCTCGCCGACCTCGCCATCGGGCACGGGGTCACCGGTGCCGGGCCGCACGATCTCCACCAGCACGCCTTCGTCGAGCACCAGGCCTTCGCGCGCGCTCGTTTCGTAAGCGACCAGGCCCAGGTCGGCCGTTGCGTAGCACTGCGTGCCGCGTACTCCGTGCGCATCGATCCAGTCGCGCAGGCTGGGTGGAAAAGCCTCGCCCGACACGAGCGCTTTTTTGAGTCTGGGGAGCGGCGTTTTCAGCTCTGCAGCCTTCTCGAGAATGATCTTCAGGAAGCTCGGCGTGCCAATGTAGCCCTCGGCCTGCAGATCGACCATCGCGTCGACCTGCTGCTCGGTCTGGCCGATGCCGCCGGCAAACACCGTGCAGCCCATCGCGTGCGCGCCGCTTTCCATGATCGAGCCCGCAGGGGTCATGTGATAGCTAAAGCAGTTGTGCACCAGCTCGCCGCTGCGAAAGCCTGCCGCGTGCAGCGCGCGTGCCGTCCGCCAGTAGTCGCGCGCTTCGCCTTCGGGTTCGTAGATGGTGCCTGGGCTCGCGAACACGCGCGGCATGCGCGAGCCACGCGCGATCGCCGCGAAGCCGCCGAACGGGTCGTTCGCGCGTCGTTCTTTCTGCAGCGCGAGCAGTTCCGATTTGCGTGTGACCGGCAACCGGGACAGCGCTTCGCGCGACGTGATGTCGGCCGGCTTCACGCCATCGAGAATCTTCGCGAAGGCCGGCGCTGCAGTCTGCGCCTGCATGATCTGTTTGGGCAATGCGGCGAGCAAGTCGCGCTCGCGTTCGGCCGGGTCGCGCACTTCGAGCGCGTCGTAAAAATCTGTCGTCATGCCAACCACCGCTTTCTGCGCTTGTAGCTCTTCACGTCGCGAAAGCTCTTGCGGTCTGCGCCACCGACGCCGAGGTAGAACTCCTTGACGTCTTCGTTCTCGCGCAGGCTCTTCGCCTCGCCGTCCATGACGATGCGGCCGTTTTCCAGGATGTAGCCGTAATCGGCGTAGCGCAGTGCCATGTTGGTGTTCTGTTCGGCGAGCAAAAAGGTCACGCGCTCTTTTTCGTTCAGGTCTTTGACAATGCCGAACACCTCGTCGACGATCTGCGGCGCGAGGCCCATCGACGGTTCGTCGAGCAGCACCATGTTCGGTGCGGCCATCAGCGCGCGGCCGATGGCGCACATCTGTTGTTCACCGCCCGATGTGTATGCGGCCTGCGAAGAGCGGCGCGTTTTCAGGCGCGGAAAATACGTGTAGACCTTCTCGAGCGTCTGCGCTATGGCGGCCTTGCCGTCGGTGCGCGTGTAGGCACCCGTCATCAGGTTCTCTTCGATGGTCAGGTGCGCGAAGCAGTGCCGGCCTTCCATGACCTGCACCAGCCCGCGCTTGACCAGGGCCGAGGGTGTCAGCGCTTCGATGCGCTCGCCGCGCAGCTCGATGGTGCCCTTGGTCACCGCGCCGCGCTCGGCTAGCAGCAGATTGCTCACCGCCCGCAACGTGGTCGTCTTGCCGGCACCGTTGCCGCCGAGCAGCGCCACGATCCCGCCCTCGGGCACCTTCAGCGACACACCCTTCAGCACGAGGATCACGTGGTTGTAGATCACCTCGATGCCGTTGACTTCGAGCAGCGGCTTGGCCGTCGGTGCAATGGATGTGGCTGAAGATTCCATGGGCGTTCTTTACGCGGTAGTTCGCTGTCGCTTGGAAGCTTGCAGCCTTAGCTGCAAGAACGCGCCTTGACGTTCTTGTCCTTGGCGTACTTTTCGGAGAACTCCTTGACAAGCGGGTCGATGAACTTCTTGTCCGACTGGTACCAGTCGGACTTGTTCTCCCACTTGCTGCCGTCCCACGTCACGATGCGCGCCCAGTCGGTGCCCATGTGGTTGCTGCAGGATGTCTTGACCGGCCGCATGATTTCGCCGAAGCCCAGCGCCTTCAGCTTGTCGGCCGTGAGGTCGAGGTTTTCATAACCCCAGCGCACCTGCTCCGACGTCAACGCCTTTCCCTTGCCGTACTTTTCCTGCGCGGCGCGAATGGCCTCGACCTGCAGCATCGAGATCATCATGCCGCGCGTGTGCGCCAGCGTGCCGACGCCGTCTGCCGCACCGGTGCCCTGACCCTTGTCGTAGACGAACTTCCTGAGGTCGTCCTGCACCTTGTCCTTGGCTGCGCTGTTGTGGATGGTGATGGCGTTGTAGCCCTTGGCACCGGCGCCGATGTCCTTCACGTCGTGATCGGAGCCGGCCCACCAGATCGCGTACATCTTCTCGCGCGGGAAGCCGCTGGCCTGTGCTTCACGGATGCCGGCAGGCGTCATTACGCCGGCCGACCAGAACAACACGTAGTCGGGCTTCTGCTGGCGAATCTGCAGCCAGACCGACTTTTGCTCGACGCCGGGCGGCGTGACCGGGAACAGCGAGAGCTCGAAGCCTTCGGCTGCGGCGCGCTTTTGCAGCAGCGGGATCGGCTCCTTGCCGTAAGGCGAGTCGTGATAGACCAGCGCGATCTTCTTGCCCTTGAGGTTGCCTTTTTCTTTCTTGGCGATGTCCTGGATCATCACGTCGGCAGCAGTCCAGTAGGTGCCGAGCAACGGAAAGTTCCACTCGAACACCGTGCCGTCGACCGACTGCGACAGGCCGTACCCGGGCGTCTCGATCGCCACCTTGTCTGCGTAGGCCTTGTCGGTGACGGCGAAGGTGATGCCGGTCGATTGCGGATCGAAGCCCGACGCGCCGGTGCCCTTGCCCTTCAGGCGCTCGTAGCACTCCACGCCCTTGGCCGCGTCGTACGCCGTCTCGCATTCTTCATACGTGAGCTTGACGCCGTTGACGCCACCATCACGCGCATTGACGAGCTTCAAGTAGTCCTGCTTGCCGTCGGCCCACGGGATGCCCAGGGGAGCGAACTGACCGGTGCGGTACACCAGCAGCGGCACGAACTGTTCGGCAGTCTGCGCCTGCGCGATCGAAGTCGCGGCGACCATCGAAAGTCCCGCGACGGCGAAGGCCGCGGTGCGAGCGAAGTTCATCAATCTCATGGCTTGTCTCCTTTTATTGAGCACATCAAAGTGCAGGGTTGGAACGACGTTGAAAACGGTGAGTGAGCGGGTTCAGTGCGGTCAATGCGGGAAGGGCCACAGCCGCAGCTTCTGTCGCGCCGTCGACCACAGCCGCGCCAGTCCGTGCGGCTCGACGATCAAGAAGAAAACGATCAGTGCGCCGAAAATCATGTGCTCCAGATGCGACGCCGTAGCGGTCGATATCGACAAGCCGAGCCAGTGCGGCACGTAGTTCAGGAGCAGCGGCAGCATCACGATGAAGGCAGCGCCAAAGAAGGCGCCGGCAATCGATCCGAGCCCGCCGATGATGATCATGAAGAGCAACTGGAACGACTTGTCGATGCCAAAGGCCGCCGGCTCCCATGCACCCAGATGCACGAAGCCCCACAGCGCACCGGCCACGCCGACGATGAAGCTGCTGACCGCAAACGCAGTGAGCTTGGCGTACACCGGGCGAATGCCGATAACGGCCGCGGCCACGTCCATGTCGCGCATTGCCATCCACTCGCGGCCGATGGCGCCGCGCACCAGGTTCTTGGCCAGCAGGCCGAACACCACGACGAAGCCGAGACACAGCAAATACTTTTGTACCGGCGTGTTGAACTCGAAGCCCAGCATCTGCAGGGTACGCACGCTGACCGAGCCGGAAGACGAGTCGTTGGTGACCCACTTCACCCGGTTGGTGAACCAGTCGATGAAGAACTGCGCGGCCAGCGTCGCGACCGCCAGGTACAGCCCGCGGATGCGCAGGCTCGGTATGCCGAAGAGCACGCCCAGCACCGTGGCGGCCAGCCCGCCGCCGAGGATAGCGATCAACAGCGGCATGCCCTCGACGCGCGCCTGCAGGTTGAAGGCCGCGTACGCGCCAATCGCCATGAAGGCGCCCGTGCCGAGCGAGATCTGCCCGCAATACCCGACCAGGATGTTGAGCCCGATGGCCGCCAGCGCGAGGATCAGAAAAGGGATCAGCACCGCGCGAAAGCTGTAGTCGCTCACCGTGAGCGGCACCACGACGAACGCGATGACCGCCAGCGCCAGCATCGCCCAGCGGTCTTGCGCGATCGGGAACAGCGCCAGGTCGGCCCGGTAGCTGCTCTTGAATTGACCGTTTTCTCTGTAGAACATAGTGGCGGTTTCGTCAGACGCGGTCGATGATCTTGTCGCCGAACAGACCTTGCGGGCGGATCAACAGAACTGCGAGCGCCAGCACATAAGCGAACCAGTTTTCGATGCCGCCGCCGAGGTACGAGCCCAGATAGATCTCTGAAAGCTTCTCGCCGACGCCGATGATCAGCCCGCCGATGATGGCGCCGGGTACCGAGGTGAGGCCACCGAGAATCACCACCGGAAACGCCTTCAGCGCGACCAGCGAAATCGAGTACTGCACGCCGAGCTTGCTGCCCCAGATCACGCCTGCGACCAGCGCGACGATGCCGCCGACCGACCACACGATGACCCAGATTCGGCCGAGTGGAATGCCGATCGACTGCGCCGCCTGATGGTCGTCGGCCACGGCGCGCAGCGCGCGACCGGTGCGCGTCTTCTGGAAAAACAGGGTCAGCAGAATGACCAGCGTTGCCGCAGCGACCGCCGAGTACATGTCTTCCTTGTTCAACAGCAAGCCGCCTTCGAAGATGTTCTCCAGAACCAGCAGCGGATCTTTCGGCATGCCGACGTCGATCTTGTAAGTCGCACTGCCGAAGATCAGCTGGCCTGCGCCGTCGAGCACGTTGCCGATTCCGAGCGTCGCCATCAGCAGGGTGATGCCCTCCTGGTTGACCAGCCGCCGCAACGCGAAGCGCTCGACCAGCCAGGCGACGCCGACCATGCACAGGGCCGCTGCGATGAACGCCAGGATGTTGGCCAGTACCAGGCTGCTGAAGCCGAACCACAGCGGGAACCATTCGGAGAACCGTGCCATCGCCAGCGCCGCGAACAACACCATCGCACCCTGCGCGAAGTTGAAGACGCCGGACGCCTTGAAGATCAGTACGAAGCCCAGCGCGACCAGGGCGTAGAGCATGCCGACCATCAGGCCGCCGAACAGGGTCTCAAGAAAAAAGCCCATGTCAATGTTCCACGCCCAGGTACGCCCGGATCACGTCTTCGTTGTTGCGCACTTCGTCCGGCGTACCGTCGCCGATCTTCTTGCCGTAGTCGAGCACCACCAGGCGGTCGCTGATGTCCATCACCACGCCCATGTCGTGCTCGATCAGCACGATGGTGGTGCCGAACTCGTCGTTGACGTCGAGGATGAAGCGGCTCATGTCCTGCTTTTCTTCCACGTTCATGCCGGCCATCGGCTCGTCGAGCAACAGCACCTGCGGCTCCATCGCCAGCGCGCGGCCGAGGTCGACGCGCTTCTGCAAGCCGTAGGGCAGCTGCCCCACCGGCGTTTTGCGAAACGGCTGGATCTCCAGGAAGTCGATGATGCGTTCGACGAATTCGCGCTGCTCCAGCTCTTCGCGTTCGGCCGATCCCCAGCCGAACGGATTGCGAAAGGCTTGCGCGAGCAGGCTGCTCTTCATCTTCAGGTTGCGGCCCGTCATGATGTTGTCGAGCGCGCTCATGCCCTTGAAGAGCGCCAGATTCTGGAAGGTGCGTGCCACGCCCATTTCGGCTACCTGGCGCGAGTTCATGTGCGTGAAGGTCTGGCCGCGGAAGGTGATGGAGCCTTGCTGCGGCTGGTACACGCCGTTGATGCAGTTGAGCATCGAGCTCTTGCCCGCGCCGTTCGGCCCGATGATGGCGCGCACCTCGTGCTCGCGCACATCGAAGCTGATGTCCGTCAACGCCTTCACGCCACCGAAGCTGAGCGAGATGTTCTGCACGTCGAGGATGACCTCGCCGACTTTTCTATTTGCTTGCCCGGGGCGGCCCGGCGCGGCGCTCATGCGGCCGCCTTCACTTCAGCGAAGCGCTTCGCATCGACGATCTGCAGAGTCGCGCTGACCGATCCGGTGCGGCCATCTTCAAACTTCACTTGCGTCTCGATGAACTGCTCTGTCTTGCCCGTGTAGAGCGCCTCGATCAGCACCGCGTACTTCTCGGCGATGAAGCTGCGCCGCACCTTGCGGGTGCGAGTCATTTCGTCGTCGTCGGGGTCGAGTTCCTTGTGCAGCACCAGGAAGCGCGCGATCTGCGTGTCGGCCATGCCGGGCTCGGATGCGAGGTCTGCGTTCACCTTGGCCGTGCATTCGGCGATGAGCGTCAGCACCTCGGGCTTGCCGGCCAGATCCACGTAGCCGGCATACGCCAGGCCGCGTCGTTCAGCCCAGTTGCCGACCGCTTCGTAGTCGATGTTGATGAAGGCGCACACGGTGTCGCGCGCATCGCCGAAGCACACCGCTTCCTTGATCTGCGGAAAGAACTTGAGCTTGTTCTCGATGTAGTTGGGCGCGAACATCGCGCCACCGGCCATACGACCCACATCCTTGGCGCGATCGATGATGCGCAGGTGGCCTTCGCTGTCGAGCACGCCGGCATCGCCGGTGTGAAAGTAGCCATCGGCATCGAGCACTTCGGCTGTCGCGTCGGGCCGCTTGTAGTAGCCCTGCAGTACCGACACGCCGCGCACCAGCACTTCGCCGTTGTCGGCAATGCGCAGCTCCATCCCAGGCGCCGCAGTGCCGACGGTCTGAAGCTTGACCTTGCCGTCCTGCTGCATGCACACGTACGCGCAGGTTTCGGTCTGGCCGTAGAACTGCTTCAGGTTGACGCCGATAGAGCGATAGAAACGAAACAGGTCGGGCCCGATGGCGGCGCCCGCGGTGTACGCCACGCGGATGCGGCTCATGCCCAGCACGTTGCGCAGCGGCCCGTAGACCATCAGGTTACCGACCGCGTACAGCGCGCGGTCCGTCGCACTGACCGGCGCGCCGTTGAGGATGTCGGCACCGACGCGTTGCGCCAGCGCCATGAACTTGGCATACAGCCATCGCTTGGGCGCGGCCGCGTCTTCCATGCGGATCGACACGGCGGTGAGCAAGCCTTCGAACGTACGCGGCGGGCCGAAGTAATAGCTCGGCCCGATCTCGCGCATGTCGTTCATCACCGTGGCCGCCGACTCGGGGCAGTTCAGCGTGAAGCCGCCGACCAGCCATTGCGCCACCGAAAAAAGATGGTCGCCGACCCACGCCATCGGCAGGTAACTCATGATGTTGTCGCCGGGGCCGAGTTTGTCGCTCACCACGCCGCCCTGACCTGCGGCGATGAAGCTCGCATGCGTCTGGCACACGCCCTTGGGCCGCCCAGTGGTGCCCGAGGTGTAGAGGATCACGCCGACATCGTCGGCATTGCCACTCGCCACCGCGGCGTCGAAAAATCCCGGATGCGCCGTGTCGAAAGCACGGCCCAATTCGCGCAGTTGCTCGTAGCCGATCAGCCCCGGCTGGTCGTAGTGACGCAGGCCTTTGGGGTCGTCGTAGATGATGTGGCGGATCTGCGGCAAGTCGGGTTGCGCGGCCAGCTTGCCTTGCTGGATTTCGCGGCACTCCAGCAGCTTGTCGACTTGCTCCTGGTCTTCGACGATGACGAACTCGATCGAAGCGTCTTTCAGCATGAAGACCATCTCGGTCGCGACCGCGTCCTGATAGAGCGGCACCGGCACGCCGCGCAGGCTCTGCGCCGCGACGACCGCCATGTACAGGTGCGGCCGATTCGCGCCGACGATAGCGAGGTTATCGAAAGTCTTGAAGCCGAGGCTCGCGAGGCCGCAGGCGATTTCACGCACCTCCTGCGCGGTCTCGCGCCAGGTCCAGGTCTGCCAGATGCCCAGGTCTTTCTCGCGCACTGCCGGCGCGTCGGGCCGCGCTTTCGCATGCGCCTGCAGCAGGCGGGGAAAGGTGGGTGGCTTGGACGCCGGAGCGAGCAGCGAAGCGGTGGAAAGGGTCGGCACAGTGGGCCGGATCGTAGGCGCCACTTTGACGCCGGCTTGTCGTTCCAACGACAATCTAAGGGACAGTACTCCCCGGACTTTCCCGATGAAGCCCAGCCCATGACGATCGGCAACACCGCCAGCAGCGGCTCGATTCGCGACACGGTTCGCGCCGCGCACCCGCACGAGCTCGACAATATTCCGTGGCTGCACACGCTCACGCCGGCCGAGCGAAAGCGTGCCGAAGCCGCCGTGGTGGTCGGCGATGCCGATGCCGGCGAATTGGTGTGCCGCGTCGGCCGCTCGCCGACCTATTGGTTCGGCGTGGTCGAGGGGCTGCTCAAGATGAGCAACGACAACGCCGACGGCACCTCGATGACTTACAGCGGACTGCCGCCCGGCGGCTGGTTCGGCGAAGGCACCGTGATGAAGCGCGAGCCGTACCGCTACAACATCCAGGCGCTGCGACGCAGCCTCGTCGCCGGCCTGCCGATCGACGAGTTCCACTGGCTGCTCGACCACTCGATCGGCTTCAACCGCTTCGTGATGAACCAGCTCAACGAGCGGCTGGCCCAGTTCATCGCCGCGCGCGAAGCCGACCGCCTGAACAACCCCGACGCCCGCGTCGCCCGCAACCTGGCCGCGCTGTTCAACCCGGTGCTGTTCCCCGGTGTCGGCGAGCTGCTGCGCATCACGCAACAAGAGTTGGCGTACCTGATCGGCCTGTCGCGCCAGCGGGTGAACGAGGCGCTGCGAACGCTGGAAGGGCAGGGCGCCATTCGGGTCGAGTACGGCGGTGTGCGGGTGACCGATCTGGTTGCGCTGCGCGCGGGCGGCCTGCCAGGGACGCGCTGGCCAGTGAAGACGGCAAAGCCGGTCAGTCCAACCCATGCGATTCACCCGATGCCGCCCAAAGCCCGCTGATCCCCGTCGTCAGCCCACGCTCACTACACTGCAATCCCGCCTTGCGCGTCTTCGCTTTTTGCCCGCTGCACTCATGGAAATTCTTGTCCTGGTGATCCTGATCGCCGTCACCGCCTGGGTCCTCAAATCGAAAGAACAGGCCCGCCGCATCGCCCTCCTGGGCGGCCAGCTCGGCAAGTACCAGATCGAAAAGCTGATGGAGAACCTCACCGAGGGCTACATGCGATGCCTCGCCGAAGACGATGCCGAGCGTCGCGATCAGATCTGGAGCATGTTGAATACAGCCGAGGCCGCGCTGGCCGATCAGTTCGGCCGTTTTGCCGCCGGCTTCGGGCGCATCGACGAGGCGCAAACCCGTACGAGCAAGCTGCCGCTCGCGCTGCCATTGGCCGACCGGCTTTTCCCCAACGCGACCTTCGATGCACGCAAGGCCTTTGCCATTCACGCGCAGGGCATTGCCGACGCGGCCAGCAACGCGCTCGGCCAGACGCCCAAGCGCAAGGCCTTCACGATGTCGGCGGAACTGTTCTTGATGCAGCACACCTGCCACTGGTTTTGTCGCTCGAAGTCGGTGGCCTCGGCGCGGTTACTGGCACGGCACCAGACCTCGTATGCGCTGGCGCTCGATTCGGTCGCGCCGGCCACGCGCAAGGCTTACCAGGCGCTTGTCGGCGGCTGACCCGCGCTTGACCGGCCGTCGGCTGGGCGTCTAATTTCACCGTCGCGTCGACTTTGTCACGCAGTGTTTCCGATGAGTCGCGCGATGATGGCGCCATGCTCAGAACCGCTGCACTCCTGATCACGCCGCTGGTGACCCTGGCGCTCGTCTACTGGCTCGGCTTCCTGGCACTGATCGGCTGCGTGGCGCTGGTGTTTTGCGTGATCTGGTTTTCCAGCGCCAGCAAGAACCTGATGGCGGGTCGTCCGGAGGACGTCGACACCCAAATCGCCGGGCCGACGACTTTCATGGCGGGCCTCTAGCGCCAAGTCGCTTTCGATGCTGCGGCCCTTCGGGCTGCGCGCGACAATCGCTCCTCAAGCGATCCGCAAAACGAGGTCGCACCCACTTTTCAGTCTCTGCGCCCCACTTACTTTCATGTCCTCTTCCGACAAGCCGTCATCCGGTGCCGTCAAACTCGAAGGCGCGGGCGATGCCTTGCTCGCCGCCAATGCGCAAATCGAGGTGATGTCCGAGCAGCTCCAATCGCTGAACGAACTGCTCGCCAAGCCGCTCGACCAGATCCTCGCCGAGCGCGACAAGTTCAAGGAAGCGGCCGCTGCCTGGGATGCTTTTGCCGCCCAGTGGGTGCTCTCGCAGCGCGCCATGAAGCGCGTCGCGCTCGATCTGGCAGTCGACCAGGGCGTCACCGAAGAAGACGTCGTCGCCCGCGCGATGGCCTATGCCAACGAGGTGCTCAACGGCGACGAAGTCGACCTCGGCGGCACCATCGCCGAAGCGCAGCTGGCGCACATCGGTCGCCATCGCGCGTTTCTTCGCAAACAATTCCGCCCATCCTGACAACGCTGATCCCGCCTACGCTTTTGGAGCCGTCATCGCCACCGCCAAATCCCTCGTCACCGACGAATACAAGCTGTTCCCTTCACCGCGGAACGTGCATCGCGGCGTGTTCGAGCACCAGGTTTTCCTGCCGTATCCGTACATGCTGATCGACATGGAAAGCTATTACCTGAAAGGCCGCTACAGCCTCTTCGCGGCCTGCCGCCTGGTCGACAACAAGATGGGCCAGCTCGTCACGCTCGAAGACGTTGCCGACGAGGTCAAGTTCAAGAGCAAGTTCGTGCCCGACTGAGCGCTCCACGGCCACCGCAACAAGATTTACAACGAAGGAGACAACACCATGTTCCAGACCGCTCTCATGACCGGCCAGCGCATCCTCGTCACCGGGGGTGGCACCGGCCTCGGCAAGTCGATGTCCGAAAAGTTTTTGGCGCTCGGCGCCGACGTCGCCATCTGCGGCCGGCGTCAGTCGGTACTCGAAGAAACAGCGGCCCAATGGCGCAAGGATTTTCCGGAGCGGCGCATCGACACCTTCGGCGTCGACATCCGCAATGCGCAGGCGGTCGATGAAATGGTCGAGAGTCTGTTCGAAAGCGGCGGCCTCACCGGTCTCGTCAACAACGCCGCCGGCAACTTCGTCGCACCGACCGAAAGCCTGTCGCCACGCGCCTTCGACGCCGTCGCCAACATCGTGTTCCATGGCAGCTTCTACGTGACGCAAGCCGTCGGCAAGCGGTGGGTCGCACAGGCCAAGTCCGGCGAGTGGGAAAAGGGCAGCCCGTACCGCAGCGTGATGAGCATCATCGTCACCTGGGTCGACAACGGCGGCCCGTATGTCGTGCCTTCGGCCATGAGCAAGGCCGGCATCGAGGTCATGACCAAATCGCTGGCGATCGAATGGGCGCGCTACGGCATTCGACTCAACGCCGTCGGCCCGGGCGAGATCCCGACCGAGGGCATGAGCAAGCGCCTCAATCCCGGCGAAGAGCCGGGTGAGCGCTCCAAGGCCAGCAACCCGATGGCGCGCGTCGGCGAAATGAGCGAGCTGCAGAACCTCGCAGCCTTCCTGATGGCGCCGGGCCAATGCGACTGGCTTACCGGTCAGTCGATCATGATGGACGGTGGCCAGGCCGCGGCCACCGGCGGCAACTTCTACGAGCTGCGCCAGTGGAGCGATGCCGACTGGATCGCGGCCCGCGAGCGCATCGAAGAACAGAACGCCAAAGACAAGCTGCAGCGCTGAGGGCGCGAATGCGTGTTTGTCGCTGCGACGGCGGGCGAGCGATGCCCTAAGTAAAAACCCGTTAGGTCGGCATCGGTTTGCTCGGTACTCTGTATACAGAGTTCAAAGCAAGTCATGTCAATGCCACTGGTTCAGATCCCCGCCGCTCCCGACCTGGTCGATCAGGTCTATCGGGCGCTGCTCGACGCCATCAGCAGCGGCTCGCTGGCGCCGGGCGAGCGGCTCACCCAGGAGGACATAGCGCGGCGCTTGAACGTGTCGCGGCAGCCTGTGCTGCAGGCGTTGCGGCTGCTCAAGAAAGACGGCTTCGTGCACGACGCGCCGGGGCGTGGCGTGTGGGTGGCCCCGCTCGATGTCGAGTGGACGCGCAAGGTCTACCAGGTGCGGGGCGCCCTTGACATGCTGGCCGCGCGACTGGCTGCCGCACAGTGCTTTCGTATCGACCCCAAGCTGATCGAACGCGGCCGGCGTGCCGCGCGCGGCCGCAGCGTGGAGGCCATGCTCGATGCCGACATGGCGTTCCACCAGGCGATCTACGCCGCATCCGGCAATGCATTGATCGGGCAAAGCGCCGACCACCACTGGCGCCATCTGCGACGCGCCATGGGCGCGGTGCTGCAGTCCGCCACCCAGCGCGAATCGCTCTGGGACGAACACCAATCGATCGCCGATGCGATCGCATCCGGCGACGCCGACGGCGCCGCGCGGCTGAGCAACGACCACGGCGCGGAAGCCAGCGCCAACCTCGGCCGGCGCCTTGCCGAACGACTGAATAGCCCGGCCCTTTCCACTTCAACTAACGCACTTTCCGGAGACATACGATGAAGCTCACACCCGAACAACGCGCGCAATTCGATCGCGACGGCTACTTGTTCTTTCCCGGTCATTTCACGCCCGAAGAAACTCGCACGCTGACCGAGGCGGTGCCGGACCTGTACAGCCGCCGCGAGGCCTTCAACGTGCGAGAAAAAGGCAAGGACGCCGTGCGCACCAACTTTGCGGCGCACCTGATCAGCGAGCCGTTCGCTCGCCTGGCGCGTCATCCCCGGATGGTGGGGCCGGTGACCGATCTCTTCGAGGAAGAGGTCTACATGCACCAGTTCAAGATCAACGGAAAGATGGCCTTCGAGGGCGACGTGTGGCAGTGGCACCAGGACTACGGTACCTGGCTCAACGACGATCTGATGCCGACCGAGCGCGCCATGAACGTGGCGATCTTCCTGGACGACGTGAGCGAATACAACGGCCCGTTGATGTTCATCCCGGGCAGTCACAAGAAGGGCGTGGTCGATGCCAAGCACGACCTCACCACCACCAGCTACCCGCTCTGGACGGTCGACCACGACCTGATCCGGCAGCTGGTCGATCGTGCCGGTGGCAAGGACGGCGGCATCGTCTCGCCCAAGGGCCCGGCCGGCTCGATGATCCTGTTCCATAGCTGCCTGGTGCACGCTTCGGGCAGCAACCTGTCGCCCTTCAATCGCGTCGCGGTGTACTTGAGCCTGTGCGCGGTCAGCAACCACATTCGTCGCTTCAAGCGACCCGAGTTCATCGCACAACGCGACTTCACCCCGATCGAGATGCTGCCCGACGACTGCCTGCTGAAGCCCTACCCGGTCGAGACGCCGTGGCAGCACGGCTTGCCTGAGAGCGCGCTGCAGACGTCGCTCGACGTCATCGACGAAGCCACTGCCGCCTGACAGGAATTGTGATGAGCCTCCACTCCAAACTCCAGCAACGCGAAGCCGAAGGCCGTCCGATTCGTATCGGATTGATCGGCGCCGGCAAATTCGGATCGATGTACCTGGCGCAGATTCCGCGAACGCCCGGCATTCATCTGGTCGCCATCGCCGACCTCTCGCCCGACGCGGCGCGTGCCAGCCTGACGCGGGTCGGATGGGATCCGGCACGCACGCAGGCGCGCTCGGCCCAGGAGGCGCTGAAGACCGGCGCCACCTGGATCACCGACGACTGGCAAGCCGTCACCCGCAACGCCGGCATCGATATCGTGGTCGAGTGCACCGGCAATCCGGTGGCGGCGGTGCAGCACTGCCTGGATGCGTTTGCTCACGGCAAGCATGTGGTCAACGTGACGGTAGAGGCCGATGCTTTCTGCGGCCCGTTGCTGGCGCGCAAGGCGCAAGACGCCGGCGTGATCTATTCGCTGGCGTTCGGCGACCAGCCCGCCTTGATCTGCGACCTGGTCGACTGGGCGCGTACCTGCGGCTTTCCGGTGGTGGCGGCCGGTCGCGGCCACAAGTGGTTGCCGCACTTCTCGGAATCGACGCCCGAGACGGTCTGGGGCAACTACGGCCTGACGCCCGAACAGGCCGAGCGCGGCGGCCTCAACCCGAAGATGTTCAACAGCTTTCTCGACGGCTCCAAGCCGTCGATCGAAAGCTCCTCGGTGGCCAACGCCACCGGTCTTTTCGTGCCGTCCGACGGGTTGCTCTATCCGCCGGCCAGCGTGGAAGACATTCCGGTCGTGACGCGGCCGAAAAGCGAAGGCGGCGTGCTGGAGCGCAAGGGCATGGTCGAAGTCATTTCGTCGCTCGAGGCCGATGGCAGGCGCATCCCGTACGACATCCGCATGGGCGTGTGGGTCACGGTCGAGGCCGAGACCGATTACATCAAGAACTGCTTCGAGGAATACAACGCGCACACCGACCCCAGCGGTCGCTACTTCACCCTGTACAAGCGCTGGCACCTGATCGGGCTGGAGGTCGGCGTGTCGGTCGCCAGCGTCGCGCTGCGCGGCGAGGCCACCGGTGTCGCGACCTGCTGGAACGCCGACGTGGTGGCGACCGCCAAGCGCGACCTGATGCCGGGCGAGATGCTCGATGGCGAAGGCGGCTACACCGTCTGGGGCAAATTGCTCCCGGCCGATCGTTCATTGCGAATGGGCGGGCTGCCGCTGGG
Source organism: Variovorax sp. PAMC28562 (assembly GCF_014303735.1). Classification (NCBI taxonomy): domain Bacteria; kingdom Pseudomonadati; phylum Pseudomonadota; class Betaproteobacteria; order Burkholderiales; family Comamonadaceae; genus Variovorax; species Variovorax sp. PAMC28562. The sequence continues at coordinate 1,648,593 of NZ_CP060296.1, forward strand.
TCTGGCCCACAACGTCAAGGTGCTGCGGCCGGTCAAGAAGGGCCAGAGCCTGAGCTGGGCCGACGTCGCGAAGGACATGTCGACCGACGCCTACAAGTTGCGCGCGGAAATGGAGTCGATGTTCGCGCTGCCCGACGCCAAGGTCGCCTGAAGCCCGGTTGTTCGGCCCGGCATCCGGCCACAGCCGGTCGATGCTTTCACCGCGAGCACGCTCTCGACACCCAAAGAAACTGCACATGCCAACCCCACACATCATCGGCTGGGGGCACACGCCCTTCGGAAAGCTCGACCAGCTCGACATAGAGCAGATGTTTCGTGACGCCGCGCTTCCCGCAATGGCGAGTGCCGGACTCGAACCCAAAGACATCGACGGCATATTTGTCGGCACCTTCAATGCCGGCTTCGTACCGCAAGACTTCAGCGCGTCGATCGCGGCAGTCGCCATCCCGGCATTCCGGTTCACCCCGGCGGTGCGTATGGAGAACGCGTGCGCTACCGGTTCCGCTGCGATCTGGGCGGCAATCGATGCGCTTGAGAGCGGTCGCATGAAGCGGGTACTCGTCGTCGGCTTCGAGAAGATGAACACGCTGCCGAACAACGAGATCAGCGCGGTGCTTATCAAGTGTTCTTACGTCAAGGAAGAGGGCAGCGAGCCGGGAGGCTTTGCTGGCGTGTTCGGAAAAATCGCAGCGACCTATTTCGAGCGTTTCGGCGATCAGTCCGATGCGCTCGCGGCAATCTCTGCAAAGAATCACATCAATGGTGTTCGCAATCCCTATGCGCACATGAAACGCGATCTCGGCTTCGATTTTTGCCGGACCGTGTCCGACAAGAATCCGTTTGTCGCCGGACCCCTCAAGCGCTCGGACTGTTCGCTGGTGTCGGATGGAGCGGCTGCGCTCGTGCTGTCTTTGGAGCCCGTGGGCAATGCACAGGTGTCCCCAGTACGTTGGCGCTCGCGTACGCAGGTCAACGACTTCCTGCCCCTGTCGCGCAGGGACCCGACGCGATTCGAAGGAGCGACCCGGGCCTGGAGCGAGGGTCTTGCCGCGGCACGGTCGCAGTTATCGGACCTGCAGTTCGTGGAGACGCATGACTGCTTCACCATTGCGGAACTGCTCGAATATGAAGCCATGGGGTTGGCGCCACACGGCCAGGGTGCTCGGGTCATCCTGGACGGCGTGACCAACATGGAGGGACGACTGCCGGTGAATCCATCGGGCGGCCTCAAATCGCGCGGCCACCCGATCGGGGCCACCGGCGTGTCGCAACACGTCATGGCTGCGATGCAGTTGTCCGGGACTGCCGGGGACATGCAGGTGCCGAACGCCCGTGTGGGTGCGGTGTTCAATATGGGCGGCGCTGCCGTCGCCAATTACCTGAGTGTGCTCGAAGCGGTCTGATCGATGCACCCGGCTCAAGTCATGAACCTCGGCCAATTGCTGACGCAAACGGCCCGGTTGTTTCCGCAACACGCAGGTCTGATCCAGGGCGACGAGACCTGGACCTGGAAGGCAATCCACGCGCGGGTCGACGCCATGGTGGCGGCACTGCGCCACAAGGGCATGAAGAAGGGCGACAAGATCCTCGTGCAGTCCCGCAACAACCTGCAGTTGTTCGAGAGTTGCTGGGTCGCCTTTCGTCTCGGTTGCGTTTGGGTGCCGACGAACTTCCGCCTGACGCCACCCGAGATTTCGTATCTCGGCGCATCGAGCGGTGCACGCCTCATGATCTACGAGTCGGATTTCGCGATGCACGTCGACGCCGTGCGTGCGGCATCGGACGCGCTGGAACTCGTGGTCTGCATCGGGAATCCGCGTGCCGGTGAGAGTTCGTACGAGGGACTCGTCCAAGAGCACGCAGCAGACTCGGCCGAGTCTGGCGAATCGGTCGAGTGCGCCGCAGTCGCTTACGACGACCCGTTGTGGTTTTTCTATACCTCGGGCACGACCGGCAAGCCCAAGGCGGGCATCCTCACGCACGGACAAATGGCTTTCGTGGTGACCAACCATCTTGCCGAACTGATTCCCTGCACCACGGAAAAAGACTGTTCGATCGCGGTCGCGCCGCTCTCGCACGGCGCCGGAATCCATGCGCTGCTCAATGTGGCCCGGGGTGCCGCTACCGTCATGATGCCGGGCGAAAGGCTGGAGCCGGAGTCGTTCTGGCAACTCGTCGAGCGGCATGCAGTGAGCAACGTCTTCACCGTCCCGACGATCGTCAAGATGCTGGTCGAACATCCGGCCGTCGATCGTTACGATCACTCTTCACTCCGCTACGTCATCTATGCCGGAGCACCGATGTACCGGATCGACCAGAAACTTGCGCTCGGCAAACTGGGCAAGGTGCTGGTGCAGTACTTCGGTCTCGGCGAGGTCACCGGCAACATCACCGTTCTCACTCCCGACATGCACTCGGCGGACGACGACGACCCCCGCGCCAACATCGGATCGTGCGGTCGGGCCCGAGTGGGCATGGAGGTCGCGATTCTGGATGCAGCGTTTCAGCGTGTCGCAGCGGGCACCGTCGGCGAAATCTGCTGCCGTGGCCCCGCTGTTTTCAATGGGTATCACAACAACCCGGATGCCACGGCCAAGGCACTGCAAGGTGGCTGGTTCCATACGGGCGACCTGGGCCGGATGGACGGCCGCGGGCTGCTCTACATCACCGGCCGCGAATCCGACATGTACATCTCCGGCGGGTCCAACGTGTACCCGCGTGAAGTCGAAGAGGTCCTGCTCACGCACCCGGGCGTCGCCGAGGTCGCCGTGCTGGGCGTACCCGATTCCAAATGGGGAGAAATCGGCGTTGCGGTGATCGTTCGCGGGGCCTCGGCGAGTCCGGTCGACGAACAGGCCCTGCTGGCCCACCTCGATGGCCGATGCGCAAAGTACCGCTGGCCACGCCGGATGTTCTTCTGGGACGCCTTGCCGAAGTCGGGCTACGGCAAGGTGACCAAGAAGGATGTATTGCGGCTTCTTACCGAGCGCGGCGACATCGCTCCGTCTTCCTGATCATGGCCGCGTTGCGACAGGGAATACGCATGAAGGATGTTCGTTGAGCAATCGAATGAAAGACAAAGTCGTCATCGTCAGTGGTGCCGGCTCTTCGGGACCCGGCTGGAGCAATGGGAAAGCGGCGGCGGTGCTCTATGCGAGGGAAGGCGCACAGGTTTTCGCAGTCGACTCACGACTGGAGGCGGCACAGGAAACGCAGGCTCTCATCGAAGGCGAGGGCGGCACCTGCATGACGTTCAGGGCCGACGCTTCCGTGAGTGCCGACATGAAGCAGGCGGTCGAAGCCTGCATCGGTCGGTTCGGTCGCATCGACGTGCTGCACAACAACGTGGGAATCGTCGAGGTCGGCGGGCCGGTCGAGACTTCAGAGGAAAGCTGGGACCATGTCATCGCGGTGAACCAGACCAGCGTGTTCCTCGCCTGCAAGCACGTGTTGCCGCACATGATCGAACGACAGTCCGGTGCCATCGTGAACATCGGCTCCGTCGCCGCCGTACGTTGGATCGGCTTTCCCTACATTGCTTACAGCGCCGCCAAGGCTGCGATCGTCGCCATGACGTCGAACATCGCAGTCCAGTACGCCGCACAAGGCATCCGTGCCAACTGCGTGATGCCAGGCTTCATGAACACTCCGTTGATTCGGGCGCCGCTGCTCAAGACGTATGGCGGCGACATCGATTCGATGATCGAACAGCGCGACAAGCAAGTGCCCACCGGAAAGATGGGAGACGCATGGGACACCGCCTATGCAGCGCTCTATCTGGCATCGGATGAAGCCCGCTATGTGACCGGAATTCAATTGACGGTCGATGGCGGACTCACCGCCCGATGTGCCTGACAGCGACTAAAAAATAACCACGATAACCACGATAACCACGATAAACCAGGAGACAAGAAGATATGCAAACCTCACGCCGCACCATTCTCAAGACCGCCACGACCATCGGCCTGATCGGTCTTGGCAGCAAGACCGCGACCGCACAAAACGGCACCTTCAACTTCAAGGTCGGGACCAATGTCCAGAACACGCACCCGATCTTCATTCGCCTGAATGAAGCGACAGAGAAGATCAAGTCCGAAACCGATGGCAAGGTGATCGTGCGCGTTTTTCCTAACGGGCAACTCGGGTCGGACACCGACATGTTGAGCCAAGTGCGCTCCGGTGGCCTGGACTTCCTCACCCTGGCGGGCGTGATTCTCGCCAATCTGGTGCCGATGGCGTCGCTCAACAGCGTGGGCTTCGCGTTCCCGGACTATCCCAGTGTCTGGAAGGCGATGGACGGCGACCTAGGCAATTTCATTCGCCTGCACATCACCAAAGCGAATCTGCATGTGTTCGACAAGGTGTGGGACAACGGCTTTCGTCATGTCACTTCGTCCAAACTGATCAACACACCGACCGATCTCAACGAACTGAAGATTCGCGTCCCGGTCAGTCCATTGCTGATGTCGTTGTTCAAGACGCTCAAGGCGTCGCCGACCGGCATCAACTTCAACGAGCTTTACAGCGCACTCCAGACCAAGCTGGTCGATGCGCAGGAAAACCCGCTTCCCATCATCCAGTCCGCAAAGCTTTATGAAGTGCAAAAGAACTGTGCGCTGACAGGCCATATCTGGGACGGTTACTGGATGCTGGCCAACAACCGGGCATTCGAAAGTATGCCGGTCGCGTTGCGCGAGATCGTGACCAAGAACTTCAATGCGGCTGCCATGGTCCAGCGCGCCGACAGCGAAAAACTGGCGGTGTCGTTGCAACAGGAACTGGCCGGCAAAGGACTTGTTTTCAACAAGCCGGCGATCGAGCCGTTTCGCGCGGCGCTGCAACAGGGCAAGTTCTATTCGGAGTGGAAGGGAAAGTTCGGCGACGAGGCTTGGGCCAAGCTCGAGGCAGCGGTCGGCAAGCTGGTGTGACGGGAGCAGGACATGAACACCCAGGTCTTGTCCCCGGAGTTTGTTGCGCGACCGCCGCTGCGGCCCCTGGCGGCCCGGCTGGATCAAGCTTTTTTCAGCGTCATCGAGAACGTCGCAGCGCTGTTGCTCATCGGCGAGATCTGCATCCTGTTTGCCGGCATCGTGGCGCGCTATGTTTTTCATGCGCCGTTGATCTGGTCGGACGAACTCGCTCAGATGATGTTCATCTGGCTGGCGATGCTGGGCGCCGTGATCGCATTGCGGCGCGGCGAGCACATGCGAATGTCGACCTTCGTCAACAACGCATCGCCAGGCACCCGTACGCTGCTCGAGACGGTGGCCATCATCGCGGCCATCGTCTTTCTCGGCTGCATTCTGGTTCCGGCCTACGAGTACGCGGCAGACGAGCAATTCATGATGATGCCCGGCCTGGAGTTGTCGAGTTCATGGCGGGCAGCGGCGTTGCCGGTCGGCATGTTCCTGATGTTGCTCGCGGGGTTGCTCCGACTTGCCGTCGTCGCTGAATGGAGGGTGATCCTGACTTCGCTGGTGCTGATCGGTGTGTGCGCTGCGGCGCTCATCCTGGCCAAGCCGCTGTTCGGATCTCTGGGCAACGTCAACCTGGTGATTTTCTTTGTCTTCATGATCGCGGGATGCGTGTTCGCCGGCGTGCCCATCGCGTTCTCGTTCGGACTCGCCACGTTGAGCTATCTGGCGTTGACCACCACGACACCGCTGGCAGTCCTGGTCGGGCGCATGGGCGAAGGCCTGTCGCATCTGATCCTGCTGGCGGTGCCCATGTTCGTTTTTCTCGGGCTGCTGATCGAGGCGACCGGCATGGCGCGACGCCTCATCGGTTGCCTTGCTTCGATGATCGGGCATGTCAAGGGCGGACTCTCTTACGTGCTGGTCGGCGCCATGTACCTTGTGTCCGGAATTTCAGGATCCAAGGTGGCCGACATGGCGGCCATCGCACCCGCGCTCTTTCCGGAGATGCGCAAACGCGGGTCGAAGCCGGGTGAGTTGGTGGCGCTGCTTTCTGCGACGGGCGCACAGACCGAGACCATTCCGCCGAGCCTGGTGTTGATCACGGTCGGCTCCGTCACCGGCGTGTCGATTACCGCGTTGTTCGCGGGTGGCATGCTGCCGGCCGTGGTGGTCGGCCTGCTGCTTTGCGTGGTCGTCTGGCATCGACACCGTCACGAAGACCTTCGGCATATCTCCCGCAGCACCAAGGCCCAGATCGCGAAGCACCTCCTTGCAGCCTCGCCTGCCATCGCGTTGCCCTTCGTTATCCGGTTTGCGGTCGTCGAGGGCATCGCCACCGCCACTGAAGTTTCGACGATCGGCATCGTCTATTCGATGGCCGTCGGGCTGTTGATCTACAAAGAGTTCGACTGGAATCGGCTCAAGCCCATGCTGCTCGACACGGCTGCGCTTTCCGGCGCGATCCTGTTGATCATCGGCGCGGCCACCGGCATGGCGTGGGCGCTGACGCAATCGGGTTTCTCCACCAGTCTTGCCGAGGCGGCGATGGCGCTCCCCGGTGGCAAGTGGACGTTCCTGGCCGCTTCCATTGTCGGTTTCATCGTTCTCGGCAGCGTGCTCGAAGGCATTCCCGCCATCGTGCTTTTTGGGCCACTGCTGTTTCCGATTGCCCAGCAAGTGGGGCTTCACGAGGTGCACTACGCCATGGTGGTCATCCTGGCGATGGGCATCGGATTGTTCGCTCCGCCATTCGGTGTGGGCTACTACTCTGCGTGCGCCGTGAGCAGGATCGATCCGCAAGAAGGACTGCGCCCGTTGGTCGGGTATGTCGTCGCACTGGTCATCGGCGTCGTGGTCATCGCGGCCGTTCCCTGGTTCTCCACGGCATTCCTGTAACGCACGGGCGACCCGGCGTCCGCCCTCGAAGCGCCGGGTTTTTACGCTTTTTTTACGGCCCCTGACCGACTCCATTCCCCGTTTTTATGTGCCCCTGCCGAGACTGACTGCCATGTCTCGAAACAGGAGTGACTGAATGGACTTCGTATGGATTGCCGCCCTCGCCGTGTTCTGGCTGGGAATGGTCGGCATGGTGAACGGGTTGCACAAGCTGCAATCCGCCAAGGGCGAACAGGGAGCGCGCAAATGATCAGTCTCGAAGTGCTTTACGGCTTCGGCGGATTCATTGCGATCGCGTTGTTCGCCTATCTTGTCTACGCCCTGATCCGCGCAGAGGAGTTCTGACATGACCACCTCCGCATGGACCCTGCTGGTGGTCTTTCTCGTTTTGCTGGGCGTGCTGGCTTGGCCGCTAGGCCGCTTCATGGCCGCGATGTGCGACAGCCGCTTGCCGCGTTGGATGCAGCGCGTCGAAGCGCCGTTGTACGCGGTGGCGGGTACGTCGCCTGACCAGTCGATGCACTGGCGCACCTATGCGCTGGCGCTGGTTGCTTTCAACACTCTCGGCGCGATCTTCGTCTACGGCTTGCAGCGCCTGCAGGCCGCGCTGCCGTTGAACCCGGCAGGCATGGCCGCGGTGTCGCCGGATTCGTCGTTCAACACGGCGATCAGCTTCGTGAGCAACACCAACTGGCAGGGCTACGCCGGCGAGTCGACCATGAGCTATCTCACGCAGATGCTCGGCCTCACGGTGCAGAACTTTCTGTCGGCGGCCACCGGCATCGCCGTCGCCTTCGCGCTGGCACGCGGCTTCGCGGCGCGGCGCACCGACGGCAAGGGGCTGGTCGGCAACTTCTGGGTCGACCTGACGCGCATCACAGTGTGGCTGTTGCTGCCGATCTCGTTCGTCATCGCGATGGTGCTCGCAGGCCAGGGCGTCATCCAGAACTTCGACGCTTACAAGACCGCGACGACGATCGAAGCACAGGCTTACCAACAGCCCAAGCTCGACGCCGGCGGTCAGCCCGTCAAGGACGCCGCTGGCGCTCCGGTGCTCGAAGACGCGAAGACCACCACGCAAACGCTCGCCATGGGTCCGGTCGCTTCGCAAGAAGCCATCAAGATGCTCGGCACCAACGGTGGCGGCTTCTTCAACGCCAATTCGGCGCACCCGTACGAGAACCCGACCGCGTTTTCCAACCTCGTGGAGATGCTGGCGATCTTCCTGATCCCGGCGGGACTGTGCTTCACCTTCGGCCGCGTCGTCGGTGACCGACGCCAGGGCTTCGCCGTGCTCGCTACGATGACGGTGTTGTTCGTCATCGGCGTGCTGGTCATGATTCCGGCCGAACATGCGGGTAACCCTTTGCTGACCTCGCTCGGGGTCGACCAGGCATCGAGTGCGATGCAGGTCGGCGGCAACATGGAAGGAAAGGAAACGCGCTTCGGCCTCGATGCGTCGTCGCTGTTCGCCGTGATCACCACCGCCGCATCTTGCGGTGCCGTCAACGCGATGCACGACTCGCTCACGCCGCTCGGCGGCATGGTGCCGATGGTGATGATGCAGCTCGGTGAAGTCGTCTTCGGCGGCGTCGGCACCGGCCTGTACAGCATGCTGATCTTCGCGATCCTCGCAGTGTTCATCGCCGGCCTGATGATCGGTCGCACGCCTGAATACCTCGGCAAGAAGATCGAGGCGCACGAGATGAAGCTCACCTCTATCGCCATTCTGGTCACGCCGATGCTGGTGCTCGCAGGCACCGCCATCGCGGTCATCGCAGCAGATGGCAAGGCCGGCATCGCCAACCCTGGCGCGCACGGTTTCTCGGAAATCCTGTATGCGCTGACATCGGCGGGCAACAACAACGGCAGCGCCTTTGCCGGGCTTTCGGCCAACACGCCTTTCTACAACGGGCTGCTCGCGGTCGCTATGTGGTTCGGCCGCTTCGGCGTGATCGTCCCGGTGCTCGCCATCGCGGGTGCGCTCGCTGCCAAGAAGCGCCTGCCGGTGACCGCCGGAACGATGCCCACGCACGGGCCGCTGTTCGTGACTTTGCTGATCGGCACCGTGCTGCTGGTCGGCTTGCTCAACTACGTGCCTGCGCTCGCGCTTGGGCCGATGGTCGAGCACCTCATGCTCTGGAAATAAAGGCTCGCCCCCAGGTCGCTGCGCACTGCGTGTCGCGACTTCCACCCCCTGACCGGGGGCAACACCAGCAGCCTGGCAAAGCCAGTTCCGCGGTGTTCCTGGAAAAGACCTCATGGACAATTGATATGCAAATCCGATCTTCCCTTTCTCTCTTCGATGGTGCGCTCATCAAGCCCGCACTGTGGTCGTCGGTGACCAAGCTGAGTCCGCGCGTGCAATGGCGCAACCCGGTGATGTTCATCGTCTACATCGGCAGCATCCTGACGACGCTGCTCTGGCTGCATGCGCTGACATTTCCGGGTGACACCGGCATGCCGCCGGCGTTCGTGCTGGCCGTGTCGATCTGGCTCTGGTTCACCGTGCTCTTCGCCAACTTCGCCGAAGCGTTGGCCGAAGGCCGCAGCAAGGCGCAAGCCGCTTCCTTGCGCGGTTTGCGCAAGGACACCTGGGCCAAGAAGCTGCAGCAGCCGCACTACGGCGCGGCCTTCCTGCCCGAGCAGGCGCCCAACCTGCGCAAGGGTGACGTCGTGCTCATCGAGAGCGGCGACGTGGTGCCGCTCGATGGTGAAGTCATCGAAGGCGTGGCCTCGGTCGACGAAAGCGCCATCACCGGCGAATCGGCACCCGTGGTGCGCGAATCGGGCGGCGACTTCTCGGCTGTGACCGGTGGCACACGCGTGCTGTCCGACTGGCTGGTGGTGCGCATCTCGGTCAACCCCGGTGAGTCGTTTCTCGACCGCATGATCGGCATGGTCGAGGCTGCCAAGCGCCAGAAGACGCCGAACGAGGTCGCCCTCACCATCCTGCTGGTGGCGCTCACGCTGGTGTTCCTGATGGTCACCGTCACGCTGCTGCCGTACTCGGTGTTCAGCGTGGCCGCGGCCGGTACCGGCACGGTGGTGTCGCTCACCGCGTTGGTCGCGCTGCTGGTGTGCCTGATCCCGACGACCATCGGCGGCCTGCTGTCGGCGGTCGGCGTGGCCGGCATGAGCCGGATGATGCAAGCCAACGTCATCGCCACTTCGGGCCGCGCGGTGGAGGCCGCCGGCGACGTCGACGTGCTGTTGCTCGACAAGACCGGCACCATCACGCACGGCAACCGCCAGGCCAGCGCTTTCCTGCCGGCTGCCGGTGTCCGGCCCGAGCGGCTGGCCCGCGCCGCAGTCGTCGCCTCGCTGGCCGACGACACGCCCGAAGGCCGCAGCATCGTCGAGCTGGCACGCCGCCAGAACGTGTCGGATGCCGGCGTCGAAGGCGCGACCTTCGTGCCCTTTACCGCGCAAACGCGCATGAGCGGCGCCGACCTTCCGGCAGCGGCCAACAGCCTCGACGTCGACACCATCGCCATGCGCAAGGGCGCGGTGCACGCGGTGCAGAAGTACGTGGAAGCGCTCGGCGGCACGATGCCGCCCGATGTGCTGCGCGCATCCGAAGAAGTGTCGCGTCGTGGCAGCACGCCGCTGGCCGTGTCCGAAGGCAACCATGTGCTGGGCATCGTCGAGCTGAAGGACATCGTCAAGACCGGCATCAAGGAGCGCTTTGCCGAGCTGCGCCGCATGGGCATCAAGACGGTGATGATCACCGGCGACAACAAGCTCACTGCGGCTGCCATCGCGGCCGAAGCCGGCGTCGACGACTTTCTGGCCGAAGCCACGCCGGAAGACAAGCTCGCGCTCATTCGCCAGTACCAGGCCGACGGCCGGCTGGTCGCGATGACCGGCGACGGCACCAACGATGCACCGGCACTGGCGCAAGCCGACGTGGCGGTGGCGATGGGCAGCGGCACGCAGGCCGCGAAAGAGGCCGCCAACATGGTCGACCTCGACTCCAATCCGACCAAGCTGCTCGAAGTGGTGGAGACCGGCAAGGCCTTGCTGATGACGCGCGGCTCGCTCACCACGTTCTCCATTGCGAACGACGTGGCGAAGTACTTTGCCATCATCCCGGCGATCTTCGTGTCGACCTATCCGCAGCTCGGTGCGCTCAACGTGATGCGGCTCGCCAGCCCGTCGTCGGCCATCCTGTCGGCGGTGATCTTCAACGCGCTGGTCATCGTCTTCCTGATCCCGCTGGCGCTCAAGGGCGTGCGCTACCGGCCCGTCGGCGCCGCTGCGCTGCTGCGCCGCAACCTCGCGATCTATGGCCTCGGCGGCCTCATCGTGCCCTTCGTCGGCATCAAGCTGATCGACTGGATCCTCGTTGCCGTGCACCTCGTCTAAAGCGTCTCCAGGACTCATCATCATGAAAAACATTCTTCGTCCCGCGCTGGTTCTGTTCGTCTTGCTCAGCGCCCTTACCGGGCTGCTCTATCCGCTGGTCGTGACCGGCGCCGTCAAGGCGGTGTTCCCGGTGCAGGCGGCGGGCAGCATCGTCGAACGCGACGGCGTGGTCATCGGCTCGACGCTCATCGGCCAGAACTTCAGCGACCCCAAGCACTTCTGGGGACGCCCGTCGGCCACCTCGCCGATGACCTACAACGGCGCGGCTTCGGGCGGCTCCAACCAGGGCCCGCTCAACCCGGCGCTGGTCGATGCGGTCAAGGGTCGCGTCGAGGCTCTGCGTGCTGCCGATCCTGGCAATACCGCGCCGGTGCCGGTCGATCTGGTGACCGCATCGGCCAGCGGGCTCGACCCACACATCAGTCCGGCTGCCGCGAGCTACCAGGCGGCCCGCGTGGCACGTGAGCGCGGCCTGCAACCGGCGCAAGTCGAGCAACTGGTCGCCTCGCACACCGAAGGCGCGCTGTGGGGCTTTTTGGGCGAGGCGCGTGTCAACGTGCTGGCACTCAACATGGCGCTCGACGCCGCCAAGTGAGGAGCACCTGTCATGGCCTATGCCGCTTATCGAGAGAACAATGGTGTCCCGCGAATCTCGCATGCCACGCCCCGCAACGCGACCGCGTTCTGCGTGCTCGACGTGACCGTCGCCTGCGCAGATGCCGCCTGCGTTCGGCGTAACGTCGCGCAGGTCGACGACACCGGCGTGGTCCGGTGCGAGCCGCTGCTGCACGACGACGGCACGCAAGAGAGCGTTGCGCCCCGCGTGCGCCTGATGATTCGCTTGCCGATCACCCGCTACACCGAGCTGCTGCACCGTTTGATCGAGTGCGTGCCTTCCGGTGAAATCGGCCGCTTGGTGAGCTGGCGCGAGCACCTCGCGCGCTGCGGGTTGCGCGATGGCCGATAGCACCTTGGTGCAGGACCTCTGGCACGGGCTGCTGGCCCTGGCGGCGTTGATGGTGCCGCTGTTGTTCGCCTGGTTCGTGCTGTCGCGCACCGCAAGGCGGCACAGGCACAAGAAGCACATGACCAGAGACGAAAAGGGCAGAAGCGAGCTATTTGCGTTCGCGTCGACGAAGCGCTGCTCTGGTGCCCCATGCGCATCCGATCACCGAAACGCTCAAGATCAACACGCTCGAAAAATCGACGCTCCAATGTCCATCCAAGACTCGGCTCACGACGGCCCCAAGGCACATGAACCCAGCGACATAGAAAAACTCTCCTGCGAGCAATGCGAACCATGCACGCTGCCTGATGAACGGCCGCTTGAACTGGGTCCAGAGCGCCACCCCGAAGCCCGCAAGGCTCGTCAGAATCCAAGCGAGCAGCGATATGCCCGTGAACAACGTAATCGATCCGACGTAAACGGTCCCTTTGTTGATGGGATAGGCGACCACCGACCACAGCATTGGCGCAATGGTCGTGGCGATCGCAATCCCGGCAATACGGCTTGGCCAAAGTGACCCGTGTTTATCGGACGCCAGCATCGAAAATCCGTTGTGCCAGTGCTTTCCATCTTGCGGGTGAGTCCTTGACGACTTGCGCGTAGTAAAAATGGCCTTCTGCATTCTTCGAACCGAACTGCCTTCCCAGCGTGGGAATTGCTTGCGCAATTTCAAGCTGTGTCATTCCTGCATGAAGCAAGTCGCCCCTATCGGTGAGGTCTATGACGACCACGCTCTTGATGTTTTTGTTGGCGCGCAGCTTTGCAAGGAAGTCTTTATCGATGGGCGAACCGATCAGTACGAGGTGATCGACGATGTGCCCTTTGTTTGCGTAGAAGTTGGCAGTCTGAGCCGCGAGCAGCGAGCCATAGGAATAGCCGAGCATATTGAACTGGCCTTCTTTCGCGTCCATGCCGCTTGTCAGTACCCAGTCATCGCTGTCCTCGTAGCGAATGAGCAGACCGGCTCTGAATGCGTCGAGGAATGTGCCGCCCGAGTCCTTTGCGAAGTTGGGCATGTTCGCGCCAGCGGTGTTGGTGAGACCAACGCTCACGTTCTTGATACCCACCGCTTGAAATGCCGCCAACTGCGGCTTTATGTAGTCACCGTTCAAGCCCGCCCCACCCCAATACAGCGTGCCACGCGGCTTCTTCACATAGACCTTGACCGGCGCCGTATCGCTCTTGAGCGTCAGCGGGGACACGCTCGAATGAATGGGATTGAACCCGTAGTGCGGGGTGCTCACTCTATTCACCCTCCGGCAGAACTTCCAACTCGGCGCTCAGCGCATGCGCCGCGCTGACTCGCTGTGTCTTGCCATCGCTGTCGGTGACGCCTTCGAACGTCAACCCGTCAACGGTAAGTCTGTAGCGACGATGCCTGAGTGGTTCGCCCGTCCCTTCATCGAGAACGTGAAAGTGTTGGTCGTATTTCTTCTCAGGTGCTTTCGAGTCGTGATCCTCGGCTATCGCCTGCGTTCCAAGTCCGAATGCGATCCTGGCAGCTGCGTTGCTGCCGATCTCGCTTCGGGCGTTGCTTTGCAACGCGATGAGCGTAGCGCCGCAAGAGGTGAGCATTCCTTCCAGCGCGATTCGCACCCCGTTGACGGTGCGCTCCTCAGCGCCTTCGATGATGGTGTGGATGCCGGGGCATATGGGGCAGCGCACCTTGTGCCCGACGCCGGAGGCCCGCCGCCCGTAGACATCGAAACCCTCGAATCCCTCGATGACGGTGCCTTTGTGTGTCGTGGTGTCGCCCACGCAAATGATTGGCCGTTCTGCCATGGTCAGTACCTCCCTTGGCCAGCGTGCTGGCCTGCTGTTTTCGACGAAGCCTCTCGGGTTTGCCGTATGAAACGGATACCGCGATGTATGGCGGAAAGCAGACTAGCACCAAAGAAATTTGCGTCAGCGGTTGCAGCCACCCGGTTTTGTTAAAAAGTTCCTAATGCAAGACCACACCCGCCCCGACCCCGACGCATTGATCGCGCAGATGCGCAACGACGAGGCGCGCGCCAGGCGCGGCAAGCTGCGCATCTACTTCGGCGCCAGTGCCGGTGTCGGCAAGACCTGGGCGATGCTGAGCGCCGCACAACGCGAGCGCACGGCGGGCCGCGACGTGATGATCGGCGTGGTCGAAACGCATGGTCGCAGCGAGACCGCGGCGCTGCTGGTCGGGCTCGACACGCTGCCGCTCAAGCAGTTGCCGTACCGCGACCGCACGCTCCCCGAGTTCGACCTCGACGCCGCGCTGGAGCGCAAGCCCGCGGTGCTGCTGGTCGACGAACTGGCCCACACCAACGCGCCCGGGTCGCGCCATGCCAAGCGCTGGCAAGACGTGCAGGAGCTGCTGGCCGCCGGCATCGAGGTCTGGTCTGCCCTCAACGTGCAGCACCTGGAAAGCCTGAACGGCACGGTCGGCGCCATCACCGGCGTGCGCGTGCACGAGACCGTGCCCGACACCGTGCTCGACGAAGCCGACGAGGTGGTGCTGGTCGACGTCACGCCCGACGAGCTCACTGCGCGACTGGCAGCCGGCAAGGTCTATTTGCCCCAGCAGGCCGAGCGCGCGGCGAAGAACTTCTTTCGCAAGGGCAACCTGATCGCGTTGCGCGAGATCGCGTTGCGACGCACCGCCGAGCACGTCGAAGACGACATGCGCGGCTGGCGCGTGGAGCAGTCCGGTGCGACCGCGCTGCAGGCGTGGAACACCTCGGGCGCCATCCTCGCTTGCGTCGGTCCGCACGAAGGCTCTGCGCAGACCGTGCGCACCGCCGCGCGACTGGCCGGCCAGCTCAACGTGCGCTGGCACGCCGCGTATGTCGAAACGCCGCGGCTGCAACGGCTCGACGCGGCGCAGCGCGACCGCATCCTCGCGGTGCTCAAGCTGGCCGAAGAACTCGGTGCCGCGACAGCGGTGCTCACCGGCGCCGACATCGCGCAGCAGCTGACGGCCGAAGCGCAGCGGCTGAACTGCGCCACGATGGTCATTGGCCGACCCGAGGCCGCGACAGGATGGCGCCTCCTGGTGTCTCGCATGTGGCTTCAGCCCGCGTTGGCGCTTTCATTGGCCGAGCAGGCGCCGGCGCTCGACATCGTTGAAGTCGGACGTGCCGACAGCACGCGCCGACTGGCCTGCGCGCCCCTCGGCCTCGGCCACCGGGCTGGGAACGGCGACCGCGACGATGGCAGCGAAAGAAACGACGCGGCCGATGACGACGACGATGCCGACCGGCCGCGCGCCCAATGGCCCGGCTATGCGCTGGCAGCGGCGAGCAGTGTGGCGATCACCTTGGTCGCGACGCCGCTGCTCGGCGTGCTGGAACTGACCAACATCGTCATGCTTTTTCTGCTGGGCGTGGTGGGCATCGCGATGCGCTTCGGTCGCGGCCCTTCGGCCTTGGCGGCGCTGCTCAACGTGGCGGCGTTCGACTACTTCTTCGTGCCGCCACGGCATTCCTTCGCGGTCAGCGACGTGCAGTACGTCGTGACCTTCGCGGTGATGCTGGGCGTTGGCCTGCTGATCGGCCAGTTGACCGCGGGCTTGCGCTTCGCAGTGGGCGTGTCGACCAGCCGCGAGCGGCGCGCGCAGTCGCTGTTCGAGCTCACGCGCGAACTGTCGGCCGCGCTGGAAAGCACGCAGGTGGTGGCGCTCGGCGCCGCTGCGGTGCAACGCCATTTCGGCGGTCGGGCTCTCGTGTTGGTGACCGACGCGACCGACCAGCTGGTGCGCCCGCTGGCGCCGCCGCCCGGCTTCGACGCGAGCGTGGCCGACTGGGCGTTTCGGCAAGGCCAGCCGGCTGGCCTTGCGACCGCCACGCTGGCCGCGCAGCCCTGGCACTACGTGCCGCTGAAGGCGCCGATGCGGGTGCGCGGCGTGCTCGCGCTCGAACCCGCGCGACCGCGCTGGCTGCTCATCCCCGAGCAGGCGCAACAGCTCGCTACGCTGGCGCGGCAGATCGCGATCGCGCTGGAGCGCGTGCACTACGTCGAGGTCGCGCAGGGGGCGGTGGTCGAGATGGAATCCGAGCGCCTGCGCAACGCCTTGCTCGGCGCCATTTCGCACGACGTCCGCACCCCACTGACGGCGTTGATCGCGCTGGCCGAGTCGCTGCAAACCTTGCCGCCCGACCAGCATGCCGAGGCTGCCCGCGCCATCGTCGCGCAGGCGCGCCAACTGCATGCGTTGGTCAACAACCTGCTGGACATGGCGCGGCTGGAGAGCGGTGGTGGCGCCGTCAATTTGCGGCGCGATTGGCAGTCGGTCGAAGAAGTGATCGGCTCGGCCATACGGGCGGCACGACCCGCGCTCGGCGACTGGCCGGTGCAGACCGCGCTGGCGCCCGACCTGCCGCTGGTCGAATTCGATGCGGTGCTGATTGAGCGCGTGCTGGTCAACCTGCTCGAGAACGCCGTCAAGTACGGCGCGCAGCCGGTGGTCGTTAGCGCCGCCGTCACGCCCGTTTCGCTGGTGCTGACGGTGCGCGATCACGGCCCCGGTTTGCCCGCCGCCCTGCACGGCAACGAGCAAACGCTGTTCGACAAATTCACCCGCGGCCAGGCCGAGTCGGCCACGCCGGGTGTCGGGCTGGGCCTGGCGATTTGCAAGGCGGTGGTGAGTGCGCATGGGGGTGACATCGCTGCGATGAATGCGGTCACTGATGCCGAAGGTGGTGGCGCAGAATTCACCGTCACCCTGCCGCGCCGTGCGCCGCCAGCACTGCCCGAACTGCCATCGTCATGAGCACCACGCCTCGTCCCCTGCAACCCACCGCCATCGTGATCGAAGACGAGCCGCAGATTCGCCGCTTCGTGCGGGGCGCGTTGGAAACGGAAGGCTGGCTGGTGCACGAAGCCGCGACGCTGCGCGATGGCCTGGCCGCCGCCGGCACGCGCCAGCCCGACCTGCTGGTGCTCGACCTCGGCCTGCCCGACGGCGATGGCGTGACGTTGATCCGCGATGTGCGCGGCTGGTCGGGCGTGCCGATCATCGTGCTGTCGGCCCGCACCGATGAGGCCGACAAGATCGCCGCACTCGACGCCGGTGCCGACGACTACCTCACCAAGCCCTTTGGCACTGGCGAACTGCTGGCGCGCGTGCGAGCCAACCTGCGCCGGCTGCGTGCGGGGAGTGCAGGTAGCGACGAGCCCGAGGCGCTGTTTCGGTTCGGCGAAATCGAGGTCGACAGGGCCGCACGGCTGGTCCGGCGCGCGGGTGCCGAAGTGCATCTGACGCCCACCGAATACCGCCTGCTGACCGTGCTGGTCGCGAACGTCGGCCGCGTGATCACGCAGCGGCAGTTGCTGCGCGAGGTGTGGGGTCCGTCGCATTCCGACCAGAGCCATTACTTGCGCATCTACATGGGGCATCTGCGGCAGAAGCTGGAGGCCGATCCGGCGCAGCCACGGCATTTGTTGACTGAGACGGCTGTGGGGTATCGGTTGGTGGTTTAGGTCTAGCTCTAGGTCTGGTGCTTCGCGGAACAAGATGATCAAACTTTCAAGTCGGACCATTTTTCGATGACATTGCTGAATCTTCACCTCAGCACCTACTTGGACGGCTAACTTTCAAGACTCGTATCGATCCCATCGAACCGAGGCTTCGAGAAGCGCTTCTGTCCTGGACTGCGCACGCGCCAGTGCGACGTTGTCAGAAACAGAATTGGTGAGGGCCGCATGCACCTCCTCACCGAGAACTTCTTCAATGCGCGTGTATACAGGTGTCAATGGGCGCATTGAATTACTCAGAAGTCCTTGTTTTGCAAGTCGATCCACAAAGCCGACGATTGGGGAAGTGGCACGCATCTCCGGATCGGAACTGACACTGAACAGTGGCGCAACAGGAAAGCCATTGCGAATCTGGTTTCGCATCGACCCCGCAGATGTCATCCATTTGATAGCTTGCACCGCCAACTTCGCGCGCTCCTGTGGCAAGTTGCTCGGCACCGCAAGCAAGAATCCACCGATCGGCGATGAACAACGAACTCCGCTGATGTTGGGGTGTGGCAGATAGTGGACCAATCCCTTGACCTTCGACGCCAGATCGAACTCGAAGCGTGCTGCCCGCATGCTCCAGAGATAACACATGGCCGACTTTCCCACCATAAATTCATTCATGCTGCGATTCCAGTCGTACATCAGCACTTCGGGAGCGGACACCGTCAATAGCTCGCGCATGAATTTCAACGTTTCTACGGCGGCGTCAGAATCGAGGCTGGCGCGCCACTGATCCGGGTTTGCTCCGCTACCAACTGCTTCAGTTCTTCCTCTCGTCAACACCGCACCTCCATGCGCATCCAATAGAAACATGAATGCGGTCGCGATGGGCATGCCGCGAGCGCCATTCCATGACAGGCCGTAGCGGCCTCGCCGGGGCGCGTGAAGTCGGCGCGCGGCATCGAGCAGCTCTTTCAATGTTCTTGGGTAGGGCAGGTTCGCATCGGAGAACAGATCGCGTCGTGCAGCGACGGTTTCCACGGTGAGGTAGAGCGGCACACCGTACTGTCGCGCTTGCCAAGCACCGGTCTCCCAGACTGTCGGGTGGAAGTCGTGTCCCGAGATCACCCCTTCCTCGATAGCCTCGTCGAGTGGGGCGATCAGTTCCTTATCGGCAAACTCTGATAGCCACGGGAAGTTCAGAGCCACGATGTCGACGGTCGACTCTGGAAGCGTGGCGTTGCTCAACAGCGTGTCGTACAGCTCTGGCAACTTGAGCAAGGTGAAGTCTTCACGCGAGCCAGCGTTGGCTCGGAAATCGGTCCAGAGGTCTCGCAGGGATGTGAAATAGTTGTCCTCCGCGAACAGGAACGTCAGTCCTTTGCCTTCGCTTGCCAAGCGCAGTCTCAAGGTTTCTGGGGGTAACCGATCAGCGATCGAGGTATGAAGGTCGCCGAAGTGATAGTGCTCATCACTGCCGGTGTCGAGACGCTGTCCCATGGCCTCCGCCAATAAGGCCTTGATGCGCTGTGCGTACTGGATAAACGATTCCCGAAGCACGGAACTGGCTTGCAGCAGGTACGACTTGCCCAACTCACCAGCTGCGACCTTGTTGATCAAGCCAGATTCAATCAGTCTCTGGATCCGTCGGGTGGCCGTGCCATAAGGAAGTCCCGACACCTGAATAAGTTGTGTGATCGAAAGAGGCTCCTGCAGCAACCCGGCGCGGATCAGATGACTCGTAATCGTCCACGACGCGTCTACCTCGGCGCCTGCCACGAGTTCGACGAAGGGTTGCCGGGTGTGGGTAATGAAATCAACGACGCGCAGCAATTCAATGTCGTTCATTTGGTCAACGTCGCGGTCTAAGGGTTGTTCCTGGAATTATCCATTGTGGACTTTTTCGCAGTTGTGCGTCTCTGTGCGGTCCTTTAGTCTCCGGTTGCGCTGACGGCCACTCGGATGTTCGCGCCGATTCCATAGAGACGTCCTTTGACCGACGGTGCGTCGTTCAAGGGTACTAAATCCAATGAAAGAGACAAAATGAAAACTTCAATTGCGCTTTGCTGCGCCACCCTTGCCCTTTTCTCGGCCTTGGCAGTCCACGCAGACGAGTACAAGGGAGCGCCTCGGACGTTCCTCTTCAATCCAGCTCTTGAGGTGTGCTTCAAGGACACCGCGGTGTACAAAAAGAAGGGGCCTTACACGATCGGCTTTTCCAACGCGGGGCTGGGTGACTCTTGGCGCGTCGTCATGCTGCACTCGCTTCAGCGCGCTGCGGCCGAGCACAAAGCCGAGATCGCGCATCTGTTGATCACTGACGCCGGCAATGACGACGCGAAGCAGGTAGCCGACATTCAGGACTTGATGTCGCGCGGCGTCGACCTGCTGATCGTAAGTGCCAACACACAGAAGGCCCTCGACCCCGTCGTCACTAGCGCAATGAAAAAGGGTATCCCCGTCGTGATGATGGACCGAAGAATCGCGTCGGACAACTTCGTCACGTTCGTCACTGCATCGGACGCGATGATGGGACGGCTCTGGGCGCAGTGGATCGTGGAGCGATTGAATGGCACCGGTAACGTCGTGATCCTGGCCGGACAGGCGGGTTCGAGTCCTAGCGAGAACCGAATTAAGGCGGCAAAGCAAGTATTTGCACAAAACCCAGGTATCAAGATACTCGACACCGTCTACTCCGACTGGAGTCCGGTAAAGGGCAAGCAGGTGATGGCCGCCGCGATCAGCAAATACGGCAAGTCCATCAATGCTGTTTGGGCTGCCCACGGATTGCAGGTCTCCGGATCGATCGAGGCGTTCATTGAAGCTGGATTCAAGGATGGCGAGATTCCGATGCACACGACGGCCGACCTGAACGGTCCGATGCAGCTGGCGTTGAAGCACAACATTCCGATGCTTGAAATCGGATATCCGCCTGCGATGGGTGGGGCGGCGATCAACGCTGCGCTCGAGGTGCTGAAGGGAGCGCCGGTGCCATGCAACTACGAGATCAACGCACAGATCGCCACGACAGACGGCAAGGGCACGGCCTCAATCAAGCCTGATCTTTCGTTCAAAGAGATGGTCTCACCTAACGGCGCTGCCAACTTGCTCGTGACTGGCGGAATGGGTAAGGACTACAACCCGACGACTTACAAGGTTGACTACCCGAAGTGAGTGACGCGGTGGAAAGTGCTGCGGACCAAGGGGCGCAGCATTTCTCTGGTTCGTGACCATGGCGAGATCACATAGATTCTGGAACGATACATGCTCGAACTCGTAGAGATCAGAAAGAGCTTTGGCTCTGTGGATGTCCTGAAAGGTGTCTCGCTCCGGGCGGCGGCAGGCCGAATCCACGCACTCGTTGGGGAAAACGGTGCGGGCAAATCGACCCTCATAAAGGTCACTGCCGGCGTCATACCTGTGGAGTCGGGGTCGATTCGCTTCGATGGCGAGGAGATCCGTTGGAAATCGCCCGGCGAAGCCAAAGCGCGTGGTGTTCACGTGATCTACCAGGAGTTCGTTCAGTTTCCTGAACTCAGTGTGGCCGAGAACATCTTTATTGGCGACCCCCGGGTAAGTCCAGGTGGTCTATTGCGTCCCAAGCGGATGCTTGCCATGGCAAGCGAATTGCTTTCGAAACTTGGGGTCGAAATTGATCCGTCGACGCCTGTGAGCGCGCTTTCGGTTGCTGACCAGCAGATGGTCGAAATCGCGAAGGCGTTGGCCCACAAGGTCAAACTGCTTGTGCTGGATGAGCCGACCGCCGTCATTTCTGGTCGCGAAGTCGAACTGCTTTTCAAGCGATTGCGCCAGTTGCGGGACGAGGGGGTGGCGGTCATCTATGTTTCACACCGCCTCGAAGAGATTTTTGAACTGTGTGATGACGTCACCGTCATCAAGGATGGCCAACTTGTCGGTTCGCGGCTCACGTCCGAACTTGATCAGAAGCAGCTTGTTGCCATGATGGTGGGTCGGCCACTGGCGGATCTTTACCCGCCACGACGCGAACTCGGTGAGTCACTGCCAGTGGTGTTGCAGGCAATCGACGTGTGGTCGGGTGAGCTTGTGCGCGGGTGCAGTCTTGAGCTGCGCGCTGGCGAGATCACGGCGCTGGCCGGAATGATTGGGTCGGGCCGTACCGAGTTGGCAATGGCCATCTTTGGCGGCAACGCACTGGACCGTGGAACGATTTGCGTGGACGGTCAGACGCACGACCGGATGACTCCTGCCAAAGCCATGGACCTCGGCATCGGACTCCTGACCGAGGATCGAAAAAAGGAAGGTTTGGCAATGCAGCTCGACGTGGCAGCAAATTTGAGCGCTGCTAACTTGCAAGAAATCACACGTCACGGGGTCCTCGATAAAACGTTGGAATCGAAGATCGCGCACGACGCCATCAGCGAATACCGAGTGGCGTGTCGTGGCCCGCACACACCAGTCGCCGAGATGTCCGGCGGAAATCAGCAGAAAGTGCTCCTTGCCCGATGGGCGCGCCGGGCAAAGCGTGTACTCATCCTGGATGAGCCTACGCGCGGTGTCGATGTTGGCGCTAAAGCCGATATCTATCGAATGATGCAAGACGCAGCAAATCGCGGCTTGGCCATCCTGATGATCAGCTCTGAATTGCCAGAGGTCGTCGGCATGGCCGACCGAGTCGTCGTGATGCGCGATGGACGCATAACAGGCGAGTTGCACGGCGCAGAGATCAATGAGCACTCGATCATGACGCTGGCAACCCGCTCTGGTGGCGCGACGCGGAAGGAGGCGGTATGAACATGAGTGTGGTTGCTCCTCTGCTGCAGGTGAATGCTGCGCGGAGACAGAATTGGATGCCCGTGTGGGTACGCGGCCACGCACGACTATTGGCCGTCGTTGCGTTGCTGCTTCTCCTGGCAGTTATCGGTTCATTTTTCAACGCACGTTTCCGCGACGTGGGCAATTTCCAAAACGTTTACGAGCAGTCCGTTGGTCTTGCGCTGGTGAGTCTGGGTCAGACCGCCGTGATACTCACTGGCGGAATTGACTTGTCGGTCGGTTCACTCATCAGCTTGCTGTCCGTGTTGACCTCCGGCCTGATCGACGGGCACCCCGAACGGGTCGCGGTGGTGATCGGTGGCGTGCTGTTACTCGGCCTTCTCATCGGCATGCTGAACGGGTTGTTGACGATCTGGCTTGGTGTTCACCCCTTGATCGTGACACTCGGTACCGGGGCAATATTGCAAGGCATTACGTTGCTCTATTCAAGCGATGCGGCCGGGTCTGTTCCACCGGGGTTCGAGGATTTTGCGTACGGCCGTATCTGGGGGCTTCCGGTAGGGGCTTCCCTCACGCTGCTTTTCTTTTTGTTGGCTGCGTTCGTGCTGCGACGAACGCGCCACGGTCGGTACGTGTACGCGGTGGGCGGAGACCCCCACGCTGCTGCATTGCTGGGCTTGCCGGTGCGTCGAGTCTTGGTCGTCGCCTATGGGTTCTGTGGTCTCTGCGCGGCGGTTACTGCGCTCTACGTGGTGAGTCGCTTTGGTGTCGGCCAACCCTATACGGGTGCGAACTACACGCTTGCATCGATCACGCCAGTTGTCATCGGAGGCACGGTGCTCGCAGGCGGCCGAGGTGGAGTCATCGGCACGCTGCTCGGTGTCTACCTGATCGCACTGTTGAACAATTTGCTGAATTTCATGGATGTCTCCAGTCACTATCAACTGGTTATCCAAGGCCTTGTTGTAGTGGTCGCGGTCTCTTCATTTACCAACAGTCACGCAAAGCGCAGCTAAGGTGAACCGAATGAATCCTTCTATTCCGGCAGTCGCTGTTACCGGCCGCCGCTCCGACCTGACGTCGCGCGTGACGCGCTTACTGCGAAGCAACGTGCTTGCCTTGGTAGGCGCAATACTTTTGGTGGCGGCCGCAATAGCAGCGCCCGCGCTGTTGACTGCCAGCAACCTGGGAAACATGCTTTTGCAGTTCGCGCCGCTCGGCATTGTGGTGATCGGGCAGATGTTGGTAATTCTGGTGCGTGGTCTGGATCTGTCGGTTGCGTCCGTGATGGCGACTTCCGCGGTTGTAGCGACCTCATTTTCCGGGCTCGATGCAGACCTCGTCTGGATCCTCCCAACAGCGCTGGGCTTGGGTGCTCTCGTCGGCGCAATCAACGGCCTGCTTGTGACGAAGCGCAACGTCAGCCCGTTTCTGGCGACGCTAGCGACCATGATCGTGCTTCAGGGCGCTCGCAATGCCTACACGCAAGGAGCGCCTTCCGGCAACGTGCCACCGCTCCTTCGATCGATTGGTTCGGGCGTCACTGCCGGTATTCCAAACAATGTCATCGTGCTCCTGGCTGTTGCGGCGCTCGCGTACATCCTGCTGCACGTCACCACTTTCGGGCGGCGAATTTACCTGACTGGTGGGAGCCCAAGAGCGGCCCAACTCGTCGGCATCACGGTGGATCGGGTGACGATCTCCGCCTATGTGTTGTCGGGTGCCTTGGCTGCGTTGGCGGGGTTGGTCCTTTCCGGCTATGTCAGCGTTGTCGACAACTGGGTGGGAAAGAACTTCGAACTCGATTCGATCGTCGCTGCAGTCATGGGCGGTGTCGCCTTGTCCGGTGGGAAGGGCACTGCGTTAGGTGCGCTGATGGGCGCCGCCATTCTCGTAGTGCTGTCCAACGCTGTCGTCATTTTGGGCATGCCCATCCATGTGCAGTTGGTGATGAAGGGTTTCATCATCGTGCTCGCAGCGGCGCTCTACATCGTCAAATCCAAGGGTACGCGCTGAAGCGCGATCCAATTCAATTCACACACTGAGGAAACCTCATGAAGGCAGTTCGCTTCCACGGTCAAAAGGACATTCGAGTCGAGGAGGTCAGTGGGCCCACGTCACCATTGGCAGCCGATGATGTGCTGATCAAGCCGTTGGTTTGCGGTATCTGCGGCACCGATCTTCACGAATACGTCTCTGGCGCAATCGTCACGCCGACAACGCCGCACATCTACACGGGAGCGACCAATCCCCAGATTCTCGGTCACGAGTTTTCGGCACTCGTGCTCGATGTGGGCAAGGAAATCAAGCACGTTCATGCTGGCGACCGGATCTCGGTGCAACCGCTGATATCACCGCGCGACGACTATTTCGGTCGCCGGGGTTTGTTTCATCTGAGCCCGTGCATGGCCTGCGTTGGGTTGTCATGGGCTTGGGGTGGTCTAGGCCAGCAGGCCGTCGTGAAGGGCTACAACGCCGTAAAGATCTCGGACAAAGTCAGTGATGTTCAGGGCGCGTTGATCGAGCCTGCCGCAGTGGCCGTCTACGCGCTTGACCGAGGGCGCGTCACCATCGGGTCGACTGTCTTGATCTCTGGCATGGGCCCCATCGGGGCGCTTTGCTTGCTGGGAGCAAAGGCTGCAGGAGCGAGCAAGATTTTCGTTTCCGAGGTCAATCCCAATCGGTTGGCCCGTGCTCGTGAGCTGGTACCAGCTTGCATTCCCGTCAACCCGACAACGACGAACCTGGAAGAGTTCATACGGGACCAGACCGAAGAAGGAGTCGGCGTTGATGCGGCCATCGAGTGCGGCGGCTCGGAGGCGTCGTTAAACGCTTGCATCGGTGCGGTGCGACGCCAAGGCGTTGTGGTGCAAGCCGGTCTGCACTCGCGCCTTGCGCTGGTCGATCCGATGAAGTGGGCCTTGAAGGACATCACGATCGAAGCCACATGGTGCTACCCCACCAGCAGCTGGTCCCGAATCGCCTCGATGATCGAAAGCGGCGTTTTCCCGGTTGAGAAAGTCGTGACCGCACAGATCGCAATGGATGACATCGTCTCCAAAGGCTTTGACGCACTGCTTGATCCGACAGGCAACGAAATGAAGGTACTCGTTTCCGTCAGTTAGCGCTCAAGCCGTCACTTCAAATAGCTTTCGTCAATTCATCGACAACCTTCTCCAGAACAATCATGCATTTCATCGTCCACTGCGTTGATCACGAAAACGCTCTTCCGATTCGACTCGCAAACTACGAGGCTCACAAGGCTTATTTGGCTCAGGCGAAAGTCAAGACTGTGATCTCCGGGCCACTCACCGCCGATGACGGTGTGACTATGAAGGGGAGTTGCTTCCTCCTCGAAGCGGACAGCAAGGACGACGTCCTCGCGTTCCACCGCAACGATCCGTTCTTTGCTGCGGGCGTATGGCGTGATGTTTCGATTCACGTCTTCCTCAAACGCGTCGATAACCGCGATTGAACTAAAGGTCATCAATGTCTCATCACAAACATGCACTCGTCATCGGCCACACCGGCGTTGTTGGCGGCAATCTCGCTTCTCATCTGATCAATCTCGGGGATTGGAAAGTCACCGGCGTTGCACGAAACTCCCTGGCCACCACGACCGGCGTGACGCCCATCACCGTCGATCTGCTGGACCGCAACGCCACCTTGCAGGCCTTATCTGGTCTGAGGCCGACGCACCTCTACTTCACCACGTGGACTCGGCGAGATACGGAAGCAGAGAACATCAAGGCCAATGGCGCCATGCTGGCAAACGTACTGGATGCAGTAGCGCCTGCGCGGTCACTGCGGCATGCAGCGTTGGTCACCGGCACCAAACACTACCTTGGCCCGTTCGAATCCTATGGTGCTTCAAAGCCCGACACACCGTTTACAGAAGACAGGCCACGTTTGCCTGGCGAGAACTTCTACTACACCCAGGAGGACATCCTGTTCGCACAAGCCGCAACCCACGGCTTTGGCTGGAGCGTGCATCGCCCCCACACGATCGTCGGCTACGCGCTTGGCAATGCGATGAACATGGGCGTGACGCTGGCCATCTATGCCTCGATCTGCAAGGAAACCGGGCAAGCCTTCGTGTTCCCCGGATCGCGCCAGCAGTACGAGGCAGTCACCGACATGACCGATGCGCGCCTGTTGGCTCGGCATTTGACTTGGGCCTCGACTTGCGAGGCTGGGCGAGACGAAGCCTTCAACGTCGTCAACGGCGATCTGTTCCGCTGGCGGCAAATGTGGGCCACATTAGCTGAAGAGTTTGGTCTCGTGAATGGAGGATTCCCGTCACAACCCATGCCACTCGCACAACAGATGGCCACCAGCGGCCCGGTCTGGGACGACATGGTCAAGAAGTACGGGCTGCAACCTCACGCACTCGACCGCCTGGCCTCTTGGTGGCACACCGACGGTGATCTTGGTCGCGATGTTGAATGTTTCAACAGCATGACCAAGAGTCGCGCAGCGGGGTTTGGCGAGCACCATGACACTGCGCAATCCTTCCGCGAACTGTTCGTGCTGTTGCGTGGAAACCGGATCATTCCGTGAGCCCTGTCGCAGCGATCGACATTTCCAACCCATGTGTCCGGCCTGACCGCCTTTGCACACAAGAAGCGACCTACCCATGAATAAAGACATAGGATTTCTCGGCCTTGGCAAGATGGGACTGCCAATGGCACGTCATCTTGCTGCCAATGGTCATTCAATCAGCGGCTTCGACCTTGTCGCGGATCGTAATTTGGCCGCGCAGGCCGCCGGTTTGCGTATTGCAGAGAGTGCTTTGCGCCTCGTCACTGAATGCGCCACCATCGTCTCCTCATTGCCGAACGACGACGCGCTCGAGGAGACGGCCCGCGTGATCGCGGCAAGTGCGCGTGCCGGCTCGGTCTACATCGACACCAGCACAGTTTCGATCGAGGCGTCGGCCCGGGTGGCGACAGTCTTGAGTGCAGCAGGTATTGCCTACCTGCGTTGTACGGTTTCGGGCAACAACCACATGGCAGAAGCTGCGCAGTTAACCGTGATGGTCTCCGGCCCGCGGGAGACCTTTGACGAAGCGCGCGCTATTTTCAATTCCTGGGGAGCGACTTGCTTCTACCTGGGTGATGCCGAGCAAGCGCGACTGATGAAGCTGGTGATCAACTTGATGATCATGCTGACCTCTGGCATGTTGGCTGAAGCCCTGACGCTAGGTCGGAAGGGTGGTCTTGATTGGAACGACATGTGGCAGGTCATTTCGGCGAGTGCGGTTGCTTCACCGATCGTCAAGGCCAAGGCAGCGATGCTCGGTCGACGCGATTTCAGTCCCACCTTCACAGTACAACAGATGCGCAAGGACGTTGGCTTGATCCTGGATGCAGGAGCCGGATTGAACGTCCCGTTGGGCCTGACCGCGACTGCCGCGCAGTGGCTGGCGAGCGCTGCAGCCCAAGGTGGTGCCGAGGATGACTACGCGTATGTCATCAAGGTCGTCGAACAGGCGGCTGCAATGGATTCGTCTGCCGTCTAATTTGTGTAATAGAACATTGCTTCACGATGCGCTTTATTTTCGATGCCAGACTGCCTAGAGTTCGATTTGGCGACGGTGAGTTAGCTCGCTTGCCAGACGAGGTTTCAGCCTTGGGTGCTAAACGAGTTTTAGTGCTTTGCACGCCGCAACAGCTAGAACACGCGCAACGTGTCTCAACGCTGCTCGGTCAGCAGGCCGTCGCCACCTTTGACCAAGCGGTGATGCACGTGCCGACCGAGACCGTGGCGGATGCCATCGCGGTCGCCGAGCGGGTTGATGCGGACCTTGCTGTAGCGATCGGCGGCGGTTCGACCATCGGTTTAGCGAAGGCATTGGCGCTCAAGCGCAACCTGCCTTTCATTGCCATTCCTACGACTTACGCCGGCAGCGAGATGACGCCGATCTACGGCCTGACGGAGCAGGGTCGCAAGCTCACAGGCCGCGATCCCAAGGTCCTGGCACGTTCGGTTATCTACGATCCCGAATTGTCTCGGGAATTACCGATTGGACTGACGGTCACGAGTGGTTTGAACGCCATCGCTCATGCAGTCGAGGGAATGTACGCGAGCGATGGCAACCCGGTGATCAGCCTGATGGCCGAAGAAGGTATTCGAGCGATGGCGGTAGCCATCGCTGGGCTCGTGACCGCGCCGTCGGATCCCGTGTTCAGGTCACAGGCATTGCAGGGAGCTTGGTTGTGCGGCACGGTCCTTGGCAATTCTGGAATGGGACTGCATCACAAGCTCTGCCATACGCTTGGGGGCAGCTTCAACTTACCGCATGCCGAAGTACATAGCGTCATCTTGCCCCACGCACTTGCGTACAACGAGCCCATGGTTCCTGACATCGCTGCACGGATTGCTGCGGCTTTGGGTGGAGCAGGCACTGCGTCGAGCCAGTTGTTCGCGTTGGCAAAAAAAGCCGGTGCGCCGCTCAGCCTGCGCGAGATCGGCATGCGTGAGGCGGACCTCGACCAAGCCACCAGTCTGGTATTCGAACAGCGCTATCCGAACCCCCGACCACTGGAAGAGTTGGCAATACGCAAGCTTTTGCAACGTGCCTTCGATGGCTCGCCACCGTTGTAGTCCGGTTTTTAAATCTTCACGACATTCAATTCGAGAAAACATGATCAACATTGACGAGCGGACAATCACCGATGCGGTTGTGCAGTCCTTCGCCACTTGCCCAGATTTGCGTCTGCGTGCCATCCTTACGCGCCTCGTACACCATTTGCACGACTTTGCACGCGAAGTCAAATTGACAGAAGCCGAGTGGCTCGCTGGTATCCAGTTCCTTACAGACGCCGGCGACATCACTGACGCTAAGCGCCAAGAGTTCATTCTGCTGTCCGATACGCTGGGTTTGTCTACGCTGGTGACTGCACAGAACAATCAGCGGCCCGCGGGCTGTACAGAAGCGACCGTGTTCGGACCCTTCTTCGTGGAGGGCGCGCCTGAAGTCGCCAATGGTGCAGACATCGCTAATGGCGCCAAAGGGCTGCCGTGCTACGTCCGAGGCTCGGTCAAAGGACTCGATGGATTGCCGATTCTTGAGGCGACGATCGACGTCTGGCAGTCCGATGACGACGGTTTCTACGATGTTCAACACCCAGACTTAGAGCAACACCAGGCTCGGGCGCGACTCAGAAACCGTAGCGATGGAACGTTCGATTTTCGATCTATCGTCGCGGTGCCGTACCAGATTCCCAAGGATGGCCCCGTCGGTAAGATGCTGGAAGCGACCGGGCGGCATGCGTGGCGGCCGGCCCACTTGCACTTCATGATCGTCGCACCTGGATATGAACGTCTCATTACGCATGTATTCCGTTCGGATGGACCTTACCTGGAATCCGACGCGGTTTTTGGCGTTCGATCAACCCTCATCGCCGACTGGCAACGACACGAGCCAGGCATGGCTCCCGATGGGGCGGTGCTCGCGGTGCCATTCTTTACCCTTGACTATGCGTTTGTGTTGAATCGCAGTATCGCTACAGCATCGCGATGATTCGGCAAATTGTGATGTGGAGTGTTCGTGGCGATACCCCGCCGGAGCGGCAAGTCGCGCGCGAGCGGGTTCGGGATGCATTCGAGAGTTTGAGAGGCCGCATTCCCGGCATGACTCGGTTAGAGATCGGACTTAACATTAGCAGTGCTGACTATGCTTGTGATGTGGTTCTTGTCTCGGATTTTGTCAGCAGAGATGCATTGGAAGCCTATGCCATTCATGCTGAGCACAAACGTGTGAGAGCCGAGCTTGACACCCTGCGACTCACCAGATATCAGATTGACTACGTTGTTGTCGAAGAGCCGTACTGAGGTGGCAATCTAGTCTAATTCTTCCAACTCAGCGGATTGGCGGGAGCCGCGTTCAATGTCCAAGATGCTTTCCGAAGAAGCTGGCGATCTCGTCGAACGCTTCTTTGGTCTCAGGCACACGATCGTCGAATTGATATTGGGCATGCGATTGCCCCTCAAAGACGACCAGATCGGCGGGTACGCCTGCCCTGCGTAGCTCGCGGTGGACCCGAACGGTATTGCTCAACAGAAGGTCGCGCGTTCCTGTGGTCAGTATTGCGGGAGGGAAGCCGTGCATATCGCCATAGACCGGAGAGAGCAGCGGATCCTTTAGGTCGTGGCCTTTGGCGTAAATCAGAGTCCCGGCATCGCAGAAGCCGTCACGGGACACAAGAATATTGTCGACCTTCTCATTGGTATAAAAACTGTCGCCCGTCTTCGTCACGTCGGACATCGGCGTCCCAGGAGCAATGGCGCCCGGTACGGGGAGTCCTTGCGCCCGCGCGTTCAACACCATTTCGAGTGTCAATGCGCCACCGGCCGACGTTCCAAAAAATGCAACATTCTTTGAAGGCGTGTTTTTCAAAACGGCCTTGTAAACGTTCACCGCGTCATCTAGCGCAGCGGGGAAATAAGCCTCTGGGGGCATGCGATAGTCGACAGAGATAACTTTATAGTGCCCGAAGCCGGCCATCATGATGGCCTCAGTTGTGCCGGATTCGCCGGGAAACAGAACATAGCAGCCGCCGTGCACATGAATCAGAACCTTGTCGCGGTTTTCTGGTGGAATTACATCGGGCGTAATGGTGAATACTTTGACACCATCGACAGTTGACGCCGTTGACTTTACGTGCAGCCGTTCAAGCATCCCCGGAATTCCTTTGACGGCGTTAGCGGCCTGGACATCCGCATACTTTCTTGCCTCGTCACCGGTTTTCCAAAGCTTGTCCCAATCTGGGTTCAGCGGCGCTGCAATAAAGGCTTGCATGCCGGTGCTGATGCCTGCGGTCGGTACGGG
The DNA here is from genome assembly GCF_014303735.1 of Variovorax sp. PAMC28562. Taxonomy (NCBI): domain Bacteria; kingdom Pseudomonadati; phylum Pseudomonadota; class Betaproteobacteria; order Burkholderiales; family Comamonadaceae; genus Variovorax; species Variovorax sp. PAMC28562. The sequence goes on from NZ_CP060296.1 coordinate 1,679,800, forward strand.
CAAGCTCTTGGCAGGGACCTGTAGTGGTGAAGCGATGTCGACTGCAAAAGCATGCTGGGCAGCCAGTATCGAAGCGGCCAAAAATATTGTCTTTATGGTACTCATGCGAGGTCTTTCGTTCTGGGAAAATTGATTTCGTGCAGTCGCGAAGAAAACTGTGCATCACGGTTTGACTTCAACAGATTGCGCTATCTGCAGATGAATATTCGTACTGGCTTCTCTATTGGCTCGTGTCGGTAACACTCGCTTCTAGGCCGTATCGAAGGCGCCAGATCGGCGCCTATCGTCGACGGGACTCAGTGACTATGGGGCTGCCGGGACTTTTTCAACGGTAGCGGTAGTTAAGCAATGGTTAACGTGTGCTTAACAATCGGGACGCGTTGCCGCCGGCCGTAAATTGGCCTCCCCAGGCGTCAAGATTCAACCGGCGCAGACAGGCCAAGCCTTACCGCTTCAGTCCACGCCCGCCACCGGCGCTTGGCGAATCTAATTCGCACTTCGTCGCAAGGCACGCGACCGTCTGCAAGGTCTTCCAGACAATCGCCGACGTCGTCTCCACTGAAGGCCATCACCATGAATACGTTCACCTCCAAATTGCGCTCCGCCGCCACCGCCATTGGCACCACCATCGCGCTCACGCTCGCCGGCACCTGCGTTCATGCCGCAGGCTTCCAACGCGGCTTTGCCGCCGATCCCGATGGCAAACCATTGGAGATCGGCATCTGGTACCCGAGCGAGGCCACAGCCCGGCCGGTGACGATGGGGCCGACGACGATGAGCGTTGCGGTCGACGGCCCGGTGCAAGGCAAGGCGCTGCCGCTGGTGGTGATGTCGCATGGAAACGGCGGCTCGTTTCTCGGGCACTACGACACGGCCATTGCGCTGGCCGACGCGGGCTTCGTCGTTGCCGCCGTCACCCACACGGGGGACAACTATGCAGACCAGAGCCGCAGCACCGACGTGATGGACCGGCCGCGCCACATGAGCAGGGTGATCGACCACATGCTGTCGGCCTGGGATGGTCGCGGCACGATCGATGCGGCGCGCATCGGCATGTTCGGCTTTTCTTCGGGCGGCTTCACCACGCTGGTGAGCATTGGGGGCGTTCCGGATTTTTCGACAATCGGGTCGATGTGCCGCCAGTATCCCGGCGACTTCGCATGCCAGCTCATCGCCAAGAGCGGCGGCAATGTCACGGCGCCGCACACGTCTGCAACAGCCCGTGCGGCCGACCCTCGCATCAAGGCCGCGGTGGTGGCCGCACCCGCGCTCGGCTTCGCTTTTTCTCCGGACGGGCTCGCTAACGTCAGGGTGCCCGTCCAGCTATGGCGCGCCGAAAACGATCTGATCCTCCCGCACCCGCGCTATGCCGAAGCCGTGCGGCTCGCGCTGCCGGACGCGCGGCAGATGCTGGACTATCGCGTCGTTCCCAATGCCGGGCACTACGACTTTCTGGTGCCGTGCAGCAGTGCCCTGGCGTCGATCGCGCCCGCCATTTGCAGCAGTGCTCCCGGCTTCGACCGGACAGCGTTTCACGCAAGCTTCAACGCGGCGGTCGTGGGCTTTTTCAGCAAGACGTTAGGTGTCGGTTCGCACACTTGATCCGGTTGATGCCACGGTGAGCGTCCATCGAACACGTTTCGCACGCATGAAAATTCGGGCTTTCTGCTGACGGAGGAAATCGGTTCCGACGAGATAATTTCGGCAGCCATGACCACTGACTCCACCACGCCCGCTTCACTCGCAGCGTCCAGCACGTCTGTCTTCGATTCGGGCGGCGGTGTCATGGGCGCCCGGTTGCGCGCTTTTGGCTGGGCCGGCACGCCACTCGGCGCCATCCAAGACTGGACGAGCGCGCTGCGTGTCGCGGTCGATCTCATGATGTCGTCGCACTTTCCGTCGTGCTTGTTCTGGGGCCCGGACCTGGTGGCCATCTATAACAATGGCTACCTCCCCATCCTCGGCGAAAAGCCGGAGGCGCTGGGGCAGCCCATGCGGGTTACGTGGCATGAGACGTGGGAGCAGCTCGAACCGATTGCTGATAAGGCGCTCAGAGGCGAGTCGACCTACATCGAAAACTTCATGATCACCATCGACCGGCATGGCTATCTTGAAGACGCGTACTTCACGTTTTGCTACAGCCCGGTGCGTGACGATCGCGGCCGCATCGTGGCGTTGCTCGACACGGTCACGGAAACGACGGCGCAGGTGCGAGCTGCGCGAGACGCGCTCGACGAACGCGGGCGGCTGCAGCAACTTCTCCAGCAAATGCCGGGCTTCGTGGCCTTGCTCAACGGTTCGTCCCACGTGTACGGCTACGTCAACGACGCATACATCGCCGTTGCCGGCTCGCGTAACTATCTAGGCAGGACCGTGCGCGAAGTCCTCCCCGATCTGGGAGGCCAGGGCTTCTACGAAATGCTCGATGGCGTCTATGCGACCGGCGAAGCGGTCCACGCCAAAGCCCTGCCGATCCGGTTGACCGGCCTCAGCACCATGCGCTACATCGACCTTCTGTTGGAGCCCATGCGCGATGCCGAGGGCCGCATCAGCGGCATCTTCGTGGGCGGCTATGACATCACCGACCGGATCGAGGCCGAGGCCAGGCTGAGTGATTTGAATGTCGAGCTCGAGCGCAAGGTGATCGAACGGTCGCAGGCGCGTGGCCGTACCTGGCAGGCCAGTCCCGATTTGCTCGGTGCGCTCAACGGCGAGGGCTATTTCCAGACATCCAATCCGGCGTGGCATTCGATGCTCGGCTGGACCGAGCAGGAAGTCACCAGCATGTCGATGTTCGAACTCTTGCATCCGGACGATGTGGAGCGCACGCGCAGCGGGTTCAACCTGACCCAGCATGGGCAGCCCGCCATCCGGTTCCCCAATCGGTACCGGCGCAAAGACGGCGGCTATAGATGGATTTCGTGGGTCGGTGTGCCCGAGGACGGTCTGGTCTATTGCAGCGGGCGTGACATCACCGACGAGATGGAGCAGGCCGAAGCGCTCGAACGCACGCAAGACGCGCTGCGGCAGGCGCAGAAGATGGAGGCGCTCGGCCAGCTCACCGGCGGCATCGCGCACGACTTCAACAACATGTTGCAGGGCATCGTCATGCCGCTGCAGTTGATCCGTAAACGGATCGAGGCCGGCCGCTATGACGGGCTCGACCGGTATGTGCAGGCCGGGCTGGAATCCGCCCGGCGGGCAGCATCGATCACGCAACGACTGCTGGCGTTTTCTCGTCGGCAGCCGTTGGCCAACCAGAACGTCGAAGTCGCCGGCACGCTGTTGGGGCTGGAAGAGATCATCCGCAATGCGGCGGGCGAAAACATCGGGATTTTCATCCGCATAGAGGCCGGGCTATGGAACGTGCTGACCGATGCGCACCAGTTCGAAAGCGCCATCATCAATCTCGTCATCAACGCGCGAGACGCCTTGCCCAACGGGGGCGAGGTCACCCTCAGTGCGCGTAACGTGCACATCGGGACGACCGAAGCGCGCTTTACGGAAGGCCTGGACAGCGGCGACTACGTTCAGGTCGACGTGCGCGACACGGGGATCGGGATGCCGCCCGACGTTCTTGCAAAGGCGTTCGAACCTTTCTTTACGACCAAGCCGATGGGGCAGGGGACCGGGCTGGGCCTGTCGATGATCTACGGCTATGCAAGGCAGTCCCGGGGTACCGTCATCATCGAAAGCATCGAGGGCTCCGGTACCTGCGTGCAACTCTATCTGCCTCGTTCCACAGCGATCGAAACACACAAGGGGGAGGGACCGGTTGTTCCCCCATCACGTTCCACCGCCTCGCGCTGCATTCTCGTGGTGGAGGACGACAACGTAGTGCGTCGCATGGTCGTGGAGCTGCTGCGCGACCACGGCTATCAGGTGCTGGAGGCCGGCGACGGTGCCGCGGGCATGGCGCTGCTCGAGGGCTCGATCGCGGTGGACCTGTTGCTCTCCGACGTGGGCTTGCCCGGGCCGAATGGCCGGCAGCTCGCCGACTTCGCCCAGTCCCGCTTCCCGGAGATGAAGATCATCCTGATGACGGGCTACGCCGCGCACGTCGCGACCGACACGGCACAACTGAACCAGGGCGTCGTGCTGATGATCAAGCCGTTCGATGCCGACACTTTGCTAGCCAAAGTGTCGACCGTCCTCGCACTGCGAGAAGCTGTGGGTGCACTGCATTGATTGGGGATGCTGGCCACACCCGGCGTGGAAGATCCCGGGCCTGGCTTTACTACGTCGCGGCACGCAGGGCGGGCAACAGGCGGTCGTACTCGTGCCTCACCACGGCATAGCATTCGCAGGTGCGCGCTTCGAGTCCTTCCCGGTCCAGTACGGTGATCTTGCCGCGCGCATAGCGGATGAGCTTGCTTTTCTTGAGCTTGTTGGCGGCTTCGGTTACGCCTTCGCGGCGCACGCCGAGCATGTTGCCGATGAGTTCCTGCGTCATCACCAATTGGTCGCCCTGCAGCCGATCCAGGCTGAGCAGGAGCCAGCGGCAAAGCTGCTGATCGACCGAGTGATGGCGGTTGCACACAGCGGTTTGCGACATCTGAGCAACGAGCGCCTGCGTGTATCTCAGCAAGAGGTGCATGGCCTGACCGCCGCGCTCGAATTCCTGTTTCAGCGCTATCGCCGGCAACCGAAACCCGTGACCTCCGCTTTGCACCACGATCCGGCTCGTGGCAGAGCCGCCACCCATAAAAAGCGAGATGCCGACAATTCCTTCGTTGCCGACCACAGCCACTTCGGCGGAGGCGCCTGTGTCCATCACGTACAGCAAGGACACGATGGCCGTCGTCGGGAAGTAGACGAACTTCATCGTCTGGTTGGATTCGGCCAGGACCAGGCCCAGGGGCAACGCGACGAACTCAAGGTCAGAAGACCAGCGCTCGCGCTCTGCTGCACTCAATGCCGCCAGAAGCAAATTGGCTTTCAGGTCCTCGTTGGGGAGCGTCTTGGTTGCCATGAGTACTCCGGTGTTGGCTCGGTCAAGTTGAAACTCGGGAGAAGTTAAAACTTTCGGCCACTGTCAAAAATACGACTTACGGCTGATGTGGCTTGTCGGGAATTAGCCCGATATCTCTACAGCTGTTCGGGTTGCCCTTGCACAGGCGTCGCGTTGACGGGGGCAAGGTGCCGATCGGGGATAATTTCGGGGGAGATTTTCTGGCGGCCGAGCGATGCGTTTGCAACGCTGCCTCAACCGGTCGAAGGAGACCTTATGGACGTCGCACGCCGCAACAACGTCAAAATTTTGGGCGATGGCCCGGCCACCATGGTTTTCTCGCATGGGTTCGGTTGCGACCAGAACATGTGGCGCTTTCTGGCGCCGCAGTACTCGGCCCGCTTCAAGACGATCACGTTCGACCTGGTCGGCGCGGGCGGCTCCGATGTCACCGCCTACGACCCCAAAAAATACGCCTCGCTGTCGGGCTACGCGGACGACCTGCTGGAAATCGTCGATGAGTTCGCGACCGGCCCGGTGATTTTTGTCGGCCATTCGGTCAGCGCCATGGTGGGCATGCTGGCCGGCATCCGCGAGCCGGAGAAATTCGCTGCGCACGTCATGTTCGGGCCTTCGCCTTGCTACATCAACGATGGCGACTACGTGGGCGGTTTCTCGCGTGAAGACATCGACTCGCTGCTCGACACGCTGGAGTCGAACTATCTGGGCTGGGCCAGCAGCATGGCACCCGCCATCATGGGCGCGCCGGCACAGCCGGAACTCGGGGAGGAGTTGACCAACAGCTTTTGCCGCACCGACCCCGACATCGCCAAACATTTCGCACGCGTGACCTTCATGGGCGACAACCGTGCCGACGTGGGGAGGCTGATCGCGCCGACGCTGGTCGTGCAGTCCAGCGACGACCTCATCGCACCTTTGTCGGTCGGCGAATATCTGAAACGCACGCTGCCCAATGGCATGCTGCGCGTGGTCGAGAACGTGGGCCATTGCCCGCACCTCAGCGCGCCCTGCGCCAGCGCCGACGTGATGGACGAGTTCCTCGCGACCCTGGGACGTTGACGAATGCCTGAGCAGTTGCCCACGTTGCCGGGTGCGGAGCAGCTTTTTGAGGAATTCCCCAGCGGGCTGCTCGTCACCAGCACGACCGGCCTGATCCTGAAGGTGAACCGTACGTTCTGCAGCTGGGTGGGCATGCCGGCAGAAGAGCTGGTCGGGCTCAAGCGCCTGCAGGAGCTCTTCACCATGGGGGGCAGGATCTTTCACCAGACGCACTGGCTGCCGACGTTGCAGATGCAGGGGTCGCTGTCCGAGGTCAAGTTCGAAGTGCGCCACAAGGACGGCCGCACCATACCGATGATGATGAATGCGATCCGTCGCGTCGGGGCGTCGGGCAGCTACGACGAGATCGCCGTCGCGGTTGCAGAAGAACGCAACAAGTACGAACGCGAGCTGGTCGCGGCGCGCAAGCGGGCGGACGAACTGGTCCTGAAGGAACGAAGCGCGCAGGAAGACCTGACCATCAGCCAGGCCCGATTGCGACAGGCCCTGCGCATCGGTGCCCTGTTTCTTTGGGAGGTCGATGTGGCGAGTGGGCGCAGGCGCTATGAAGACGAAGCCGCCCGCCTGCTCGGGTTCGAGGCGCCGCGCCCTGTCACCGATGTCATGTACGCCGGCGCCATCGCGCCGCACGACCGCGAAAAGGAAGCCGAGGCGTTTGCACATGCCATCGACGGGACGCTCGACGGTTACCAGTGCACCTACCGTCTGAACGGCGTCGACGGCGTCCAGCGCACGGTCGTGTCGTCGGGCCAGGGCTTCTTCGACCAGGAGGGCGCCTTGATCCAGTTCGTCGGAATATTGAGCGACGTGACAGAGCCGACCCGGCAGCGCGCGCTGGCCGAAGACCGGGCATTGTTTGCCGAGCAGATGGTCGGCATCGTGAGCCACGATCTGCGCAATCCGCTCTCTGCCATCCTGATGGGAATCAAGCTGCTTGCGCATGAAGAGACGGCGCCCGGCAAGGTGCGCGTGCTGGGGCACGTGACAAGTTCTGCCACGCGGGCGCAGCGGCTGATCGAAGAGCTGCTCGACTTCACCCAGGCGCGCGTAGGACGGGGTATAGCGGTCGTCCCCAGGCCCTTCGATCTGCACGCTTGCATCGCCACGATCGTCGAGGAGCTGGCGCTGGCCTTCCCCGATCGAAAGATCGTCCACCAGCGACTGGGCGAAGGGCAGGTCGTCGCAGACCCGGACCGCATTGCTCAACTGGTGGGCAATCTGGTGGGGAACGCGATGGCTTACGGCACACCGGGTGGAACCGTCACGGTCAGTTCGTCGACCGATCAACTCACCGCGAGCCTTCGGGTACACAACACGGGCGACGCCATTCCGGACGTGCAGATTGCATCGCTCTTCGAGCCGATGGTGCGTGGTGTTCCCGGTGACAGCGGAATACGCAGCGTCGGCCTGGGCCTGTATATCGTCAAGGCCATCGCGGCGGCGCACCGCGGTGGCGTGACCGTCACGTCCTCGCGGGATCAGGGCACCGAGTTCGTCTTTACGTTCCCGCGCATTTCCTGAAACTGTGCGTCGCGCTGCCTTACAACCCTGCGCGCACCAGCACCACCATGAGCATCGACACGCCGCCCATCGCAAGCGCCAGGGCGATCTGACTCCATCTGCTGTCCATAAATTTTTCTCCGTTGCTTGTTGACGATCGTCCGCGTTACAGCGCGTCGGCCAATCCCTTGTTCGGATTCAGCAGAAACTTCTCGCCCGTCGCCGCCTTGCCGTAGATCGCGATCGCGTCGAGCTGCAGCATCTCCGCCAACGACACCTCGCGCGTGTAGTGGCTGGCAAAGGTGGTCTTCAACTCGTCGGTCACGCGCTTCTTGAGGCGCGAGACGTCGGCAGGTGCGAGCTTCTGTAAAAAGGGGAACAGCAGCCAGCCGCCCATGCTCCACGCCATGCCGAAGGCGCGGGTGAATTCGGTCGGCCCGCGGTCGAGGCCGCCGTAGATGTAGACCTGCTTGTGCGTGGTGGAGCCGTAGCGGCTGTATTCCTTGGCCGTGCGGTTGATCGCGATCTCCATCGCCGTCAATATCTGGCCGGCCAGCTTGCCGCCGCCAGTGGCGTCGAAGGCCAGCGTGGCACCGGTCGCGACGATGGCTTGGGTCAGGTCTTCCATGAAGGTGGGCGACGTGGCGTTGCAGACGTACTTGGCGCCGATGGATCGCAGCAGCGTTTCCTGCTCGGGCTTGCGCACGATGTTGACCAGGTCGATGCCGTCTTTCAGGCAGATCCTGTTGAGCATCTGGCCGAGGTTCGATGCGGCTGCCGTGTGCACCAGCGCCGTGTGGCCTTCGCGCCGCATCGTCTCGACCATGCCGAGCGAGGTCAGCGGGTTGACGAAGCACGACGCGCCTTCGGCCGCGGTCGTGCCCTCGGGCAACAGCAGGCACTGGTCAGCCGGAAAAGCGCGATATCGCGAATACATGGCGCCACCGATCACCGCGACCATCTTGCCGAGCAGCGCTTGCGCCGCCGGCGCCGAACCGGCGCGCACCACCATGCCGGCGCCCTCGTTGCCAACCGGCATTGACTGGCCGAGCCGCCCGGCCATCGCGGGCATGGCGCGCTCGGGCACGGTGGCGGTCACAACGGGCTTGTGCGCCGTGCCCGTCACGGTGGCGGTGCTCATGTCGGCCGCGCCGAAGAGCAGGCCGAGGTCGGACGGGTTCATCGGCGAGCCTTCGACGCGCACCAGCACATCGTTGGCGCCGAGTTCGGGCACCGGCACGTCGGCCAGCGAAAGTTCGAGTTCGCCGTTGGCCTGGATGATCGATCGGAGTTGAAGCGCCATGGTGATGTCTGCCTTGTGTTGTCTTGGAGGGTGCGCTGGGAGTATAGGAACGGCTCGACGGCGCCGTGTGGTCGCGACTGCAATGCCCGCCAGACCCGTGGTCATTCCGAAGACGAATGCTGTAATGCGCGGCAGGTCGTCGAGCCAACGAGACCATCTTCAGGGCCCATTCACTTCATGACCAAACTACTCATCCTCAGCGTGAGCGCCGGCAACGGCCACGTTCGCGCAGCGCAGGCGCTTGCTGCCACCGCCGCGGCGCTGCAGCCGCCCCCCGATTCCACAAGTCACCCGACCGTCGAGGCGACGCACATCGACGCCATGCAATACGTCGCGAGCGGCTTTCGCAAGGTCTACACCGACTGGTACATCCAGCTCGTGAACCGCGCGCCGGAGGTGTGGTCGTACATCCACCAGAAGGCCGACAGCACGCCGCACAGCGCGGCCTCGCAACGGCTGCGCCGCGGCATCGAGCGGGTGAGCGCCGGCGCGCTGCTGCGCGAGGTGCAGCGCGTCAAGCCGGATGCCGTGATCTGCACGCACTTCCTGCCAGCCGAGTTGCTGATGCGCGAGCAGACCAAAGGGCACATCAGATGCCCGGTGTGGCTCCAGGTGACCGACTACGACCTGCACAACATGTGGATCGTGCCCGGCATGGCGGGCTACCTCGCGGCCACCGACGAGGTCGCGTTTCGCATGCGGGCGCGTGGCTTGGCGACCGACCGCATCCATGTGACCGGCATCCCGGTGATGCCGGCGTTCTCGCAACCCGACGCACCCGCGCTGGCACGCGATGCGTGCGTGACGCGGCTCGGGCTCGACCCGGCGCGCAAGGTGGTGTTGATGGCGTCGGGCGGTGCCGGTGTCGGCGATTTGCCGAGCATGGTCGAGCGCGTGCTGGCGCTCAGTGGGCCGGGCAGTGACTTTCAGGTGATCGCAGTGGCGGGGCGCAATGCGGCGGCGCATGCGTCGCTTACGGCGCTGGCCCAGCGCATGCCCGGTCGACTGGTGGCCATCGGCTTCACCGACGAAATGGAAAAGCTCATGGCTGCCGCCGACCTGGTCGTGACCAAGCCCGGCGGGCTGACGATCTCCGAATGCCTCGCACTCGGCAAGCCGATGCTGCTCGTCTCGCCCATCCCGGGGCAGGAAGAGCACAACGCCGGCTTCCTGCTGGAAGAGGGCGCCGCCTGGCTGGCGTACGACACCATCGGCCTCGAATACAAGGTCGCCCACCTGATGGCCGCGCCCGACAAGCTGGCGCAGATGGCGCGCAAGAGCCGCGCGCTCGGCAAGCCCGATGCGGCTCGGCGCGTGCTCGACTGCGTGCTGGGCACGGGTCGGTCAGCAACTACGGCGGGTGCTCGATGAGTTGGAACGAACCTGGCCTGACGGTGGAATTGGGCACGGGCGATGTCGGTTGGCGCCGCACCGTCATGTACATGGCCTGGGTGCTGGTGATGGCGTTCTTCTTCGCCAACGCCGAGATCCAGATCGAGGGCGGTGCCGGCTGGGCGACCAGCCTCCCGACCTGGCGCATCGAGCACCACTGGCTGCTCGACATCTTCTGGGGCGGCCGCGCGATGACCGGCTACCACGCTTGGGTGTTCAGCTTCATGGCGCTGGTGTTCTATTCGCCGCTCGCCTTCAACGGCCGCGGCCGATGGCGCGACGCCGGGCTGGCGCTGTGCGGGCTCATCGCCTTCTGGATCGTCGAAGACTTCCTGTGGTTCATCATCAATCCGGCGTGGGGCTTGGCGCAGTTCAGGCCCGAGCTGGTGACGTGGCACAAGCACTGGGTGATGGGCGCGCCGGTCGACTACTGGGTCGGGCTCGGTGTGATTGCGCTCATCCTGTATTTCAGGCATCGGCCGCGTGCCGAGCATGAAAGGGCCGAAAAGGCAACGCGATGAAGCGGCGCTCCAAGCGGCACGACGCGCCGGTAGATGCGGCCGGGCGGGCCGTCGGATGGGCCCAAGCGGTGACCGGCGTGGAGCGCCCCGTCGACAACCTGTACCGCATCACGCCCACGCTCTACCGCAGCGCGCAGCCGCGCCGCGAAGACGTACCGGCCTTGCAGGCGCTCGGCATCAAGACCGTCATCAGTTTTCGCTCGTTCAACAGCGACGAGCGCACCTTTCGCGGCAGTCCGGGCGGCAGCGGCATCGACCTGGTCCGCGTGCCGATCGACACCTGGTCGATCAACGACGACGAAGTGCAGCGCGCCCTCGTCGCCATCCGCGAGGCAGAGAAGAAGGGCCCGGTGCTCATTCATTGCTGGCACGGCGCCGACCGCACCGGCGTTGTCGCGGCGGTCTACCGCATGGCGCTGCAAGGCTGGAGCAAAGACGCCGCCCGGCACGAGATGCTTCGCGGTGGTTTCGGGTATCACACGCTGTGGCGGAATATTCCGCGCTATCTGGAGCAGCTGGACGTGGGCGCGATGCGGGAGGCCTTGACGAAGGCGTCGCGTGCGCCGCTTGAGAACTCGCAGAAGCTGTTGGGCCAATGCACGCCGACCTCGGCTCGGTAGACTCGGCGCCACTGCACCATGACCGAGTCCACACCTTCTGCCCCCGGCGCCGTGCGCCTGAACAAACGCATGGCCGAGCTCGGCCTGTGCTCGCGCCGCGAGGCCGACGAATGGATCGCGCTGGGTTGGGTCAAGGTCAATGGCCGGCCGGCCGAGATGGGCGTCAAGGTGACACCGGCAGATCGTGTCGAGGTCGACCGCAAGGCCGAGCAGCATCAGCAGCAGCGGGTAACGATCATCCTGCACAAGCCGATGGGCTACGTGAGCGGCCAGGCCGAAGACGGTCACGAGCCCGCAGTGGTGCTCGTCAACCCGCGCACGCACTGGCGCGAGGATCCGAGCCGCAACCGGTTCTCCCCACCGCAACTGCGCGGCCTGGCGCCTGCAGGGCGGCTCGACATCGACTCGGTCGGCCTGCTGGTGTTGACGCAAGACGGCCGCGTGGCGCGCCAGCTCATCGGCGAAGACTCGGGGATGGAGAAGGAATACCTGGTGCGCGTCGCTTATCACGGCCTGGGCAGGCCGGCGCCCATGGGGCAACTGGTGCGCATCGATGACGACGATCCCATCACAACGAATGTGCAGGCGGTCTTTCCGCCCGCCCTGCTCGCCAGGCTACGCCATGGCCTGAGCCTGGACGGTCAGCCACTCAAGCCGGCGCGGGTCGATTGGCAGAACCCCGAGCAACTGCGCTTCGTGCTGACCGAAGGCAAGAAGCGGCAGATCCGTCGCATGTGCGAGCAGGTCGGCCTGAAGGTGGTGGGCTTGAAGCGCATCCGTATCGGCCGGGTCGTACTGGGCAATCTGCCGGCCGGGCAGTGGCGTTACCTCGGAGCCGACGAGCGCTTCTAGAGCGCGGACCGCTGTCCTCACCAGGAGCCTCACCAGGAGATAAGCGGTGCACGTTGCAGCCAGGTGTCGCTGCGCACCTGGTCCAGCACGAAGGCGGCAACGTCGCCCCGGGCAATCGTTCCGCCATGGAACGCAGACAAATCCGTGAGGGTGCGGACCGAGGGCCCGGAGGCCTTGTCGTTCAGCATTGAAGGGCGCACCAGAACCCAGTCCAATCCGCTTCCCCGGACCACGGCTTCCTGCCGATCCTTGTCTGCATAGACCTTCCGCAACAGTGCGGGAAAAATCACCCGGTCGAAAAGAAAGCCGCCGTGTCCGACGCTGTCTCCAGCGCCCATGCCGGTGATGCAGACGAGCCGTTTGATTCCTTCTGCCCGCATCGCACCGACGAGCGCGCGCGTTGCGGTTGAAAGAAGGGTCACCTCCCGAAAAGGACTGGCCGGCGTGCCCAGTGCACTCACGACCGCGTTGCGGCCTTGCAGCGCCTTGCGCAAGGCCTGCTCGTCACGGGCGTCGCCGACGTGGATCTCGGCGCCCTCGAGACCTGATGCTTTCGCGGGTGATCGCACCATGGCGCGGACGTCGTACCCCCGTGCAAGTGCCTGCCTGACGATCAGTCGGCCGGTGCCGCCCGTGGCGCCCAGAACCAGTATTTTCGGGCGAGCCGTTGCGCTGTCGGTGGTGTTGGCGACGTCGGATGCGTTCATGGCATCAGACCGAGGCCGCGATCTGCGAAGCGAAGTCGCGATACGAGTGCAGAGGGCGCCCCAACATCGTCGTCAGGCGCTCGACGTCGCCCTGGTCCGGGTTCATGCCCTCGGTCAGGAAGCGTTCGCTCATGAGGCGCATGTCGTACGCCATCCAGCTCGGCATGAAGTTCAGCAGGTTCTTCTCGAAGCCCGCGGTGTCGTCGCCGCCGTAGGCGATCGGGCGACCCAACACGTCTGACCAGATGGCAGCAACATCGAGTCCCGTCAGCGAGTCGGGGCCAACAAGATTGATGCGGCTGAGCGGCAGTGCGCCGGATGCCTGTTCACGGCGGAGCAGTTCGATAGCCGCGATCTCCGCGATGTCGCGCGTGTCGACCATGGCGAGCCCTTTAGCGCCGATCGGCATCGGGTACACGCCGTGCGCGAGGACGACATCCTTGATCGTGAGATCGTTTTGAATGAAGTAGGCCGGCCGAAGGATGGTCGCGCCCATGCCCATCTGCTCGATCATCCGCTCGACGCCGAACTTGCCTGCGAAGTGGGGAACATTCAGGTACCTGTCGCTGTGAATCACGGACAGGTAAACGATCCGATCGATGCTTGCCTCGCGTGCCAGGTTGAGCGTCATCAACGCCTGCGTGAACTCGTCCGGCACCACGCCGTTGAGCAGGAACAAGGTCGATACGCCGGTCAGGGCGCTGCGCAACGACGCCACATCGAGCAAGTCGCCTTGAACGACCTCCACGCCCGCGGGGAAGGCGAGCTTTGCCGGATCGCGAACGAGCGCGCGGACAGAAGCGCCACGGTCGACGAGTTGCTGGACGACCTGGCGGCCGATGGCGCCACTGGCGCCGGTGATGAGGATGGTCATGAAAAACTCCGGTTTGATTGAAGAGGCCTCGATCTTCATCGTTCCGTTCAGAGCCTCATAGCCGCTATATTTGGACACTTCGTCTCACTGGTGGAACACATGGACCTGCTTGCCCTGACTGACTTCAACCTCGTGGCACGGCATGGCGGTTTCGGACGCGCGTCTCGGGAATCCGGACGCCCCAAAGCGACCTTGTCGCGGCGCGTCGCCGACCTTGAAAGCGGACTCAACCTGCGATTGTTCGAGCGGGGAGCGCGGACCTTGAAGCTCACCGAGGAAGGGCGCGCCCTCCATGAGAGGACGTCGGTGTTGCTCGCCGAACTCGACGAGACGGCCGCGGCCATCGCGTCGGGCGGAGATACGCCACGAGGCGTCTTGCGGGTCAGTGCGCCGCTGCTGTTCTCTCAGGCGGCCATGGGCAAGATCGCTGCCCAGTTCGCGCTCAGGCATTCGCAAATCCGGCTGGAGGTCACCACCGAAGATCGCGCTGTCGACATGGTGGAGGAGGGGTACGACCTGGTGATCCGGGTCAACCCAGATCCCGATGCGAGGTTGGTAGGGCGGATCTTCATGAGGGATCGACTCGTCGTGGTCGCAAGCCCGAATTTCAAGAAGCCGGTGCGCAAGATGACTATTGCCGCCATCGTGCGGGGGAGCGGCCCGGGTGATCGAACCTCCTCATGGGAATACACCAGCCCCTCTGGCAAGAAGCGCGTCGACGTGGAGCCTGTGCTGCAGCTGTCGTCGTTGTTCATGGTTCGCGACGCTGTCCGCGCCGGCGTCGGTGCTGCGCGCTTGCCCGTGTCTCTGGTGACGAAAGACCTGCTCGCTGGAAAGTTGGTGCTCTGGGGCGATGTGGAGGGCCCGGAGATTGCGCTGTGGGCGCTGTATCCATCGCGGCGATTGCTGAGTACCCGCGTCTCTACATTCCTGTCCTTCTTAAAGGATGCGTTTCCACAGGGGTCACCCGACGAACTGGCTTCCTTCATCGATTGAATTTCGAGCCGCCGTCAAGTCCCTCATGTCGTTGCTCGTGTTTCCAGATAAGCGGCCGTATCGGCGGCGCCCATGCTTCGGGCCAGATCCAGTGCAGACAGCCCTTCGGAGCCTGTCGCGTTGACGTCGATGCCCTGTGCCAGCAAAGTTTTCACGATCTCGAGCCGGTTGAACATCGCCGCGAACATCAGAGGCGTTTTTCCGCCGGGCGGCGCAAAGCCCGGCTTGGCGCCGTGAGAGAGCAGCAGGTCGACGATGCCTTGAACGTGCGAGCTCAAAGACCTCTTGCGCAAACTCAATGAACTCCTGATTTGCGGGAGCGGGTGTTGAGGTTGGAGCGTTCATCGTCAAAGGCCGGTGAGTGATGTGGTCGGGCTGATGTGGTCAGGCAGATCTCCACGATGTCTTCGTACGCGCAAATGTGCACGCGACAAAACAATCGGTCCAGGTAAGACAAGTGCCCGAGCTGCCTCATTCCGCTTAGTGCAGCGTCAGTCCAAGCCGCTCACGACGCCGGCGCGACTGCCAATCTGGGCCAAGTCGCAGTCACCACCGCGGAGCCGGCGTACACGCCGCGCCAGCCGACCAGGTCGGCGACCACACCCGACCAGACCCTCGCGAGCAGCAAACCGACGACCACGCCCGCCTGTGTGGCCGTCACGACCCCGCCGATGGCCGCGGCAGAGACACCGAAATCTGCCGCCAGGCTGTCGAGCAATGGCTGCGCGAAGTACACATTGGCTACGCTGACGCCGCTGGTGCAGGCGAAGAGGGCGACCAGCTTTCGCGGCATGCCGGGAGTGTTGTTCGAATCGACCATCGGCAGAAATTCCAATCTCTTTCCAGTTTTAATTTAAAACTGGACGGAGCTTAGCCGATGAGTTTTAAAATGCAACCAGTAGGCGGCATGTCGTTGCCCGGAGATGTCGATGGCAGAACGAAAGCGAATGAACGCGGCGAGCTGTCCGGTTGCGCGCGCGCTGGACGTGATCGGGGACCGCTGGTCGCTGCTGATCGTGCGCGACGCGTTCGATGGCATCGCCCGCTTCGGCGATTTCCAGGCGAGCCTGGGCGTGGCGCGCAACATCCTGGCAAGCCGGCTCAAGGCGCTGGTGGAGGAAGACGTGATGGAGGTCCAGCCGGCCGCGGACGGCACGGCTTACCAGCAGTACGTGCTGACAGCCAAGGGGCGGTCACTGTTCCCGGTCATCGTGGGGTTGAGGCAATGGGGCGAGGGCAACCTCTATCGACGTGGCGAGCGCCGCTCGAGGCTGGTCGCCAGGGACACCGGCAAACCGGTGGAGCGCCTTCAAGTTTCGGGCGCCGACGGTCGCGTTCTGAAGCCGGGCGATGTCGTGGTGGTCGAGAAGTAGTGCCTGGGAGATCCAACGCGAAGTGTGCAGTCCGTGAGCCGGCCATGAAGTGAAGGCGCTACTACGTCCTCTGCCATATTGCCGCGCCCAGCCGCGTCGAGGACATTGGACGCACTCTCGACGGCAGGACACACCGCATGGCCCAGTTCAGTGTTAACTCGCAGCGCTTCGATCCGTACAAGAATTTCAAGTTCAGGATCAAGTGGGACGGTCGCTATGTGGCCGGCATCAGCAGAGTGTCGCCGCTCAGGCGAACCACCGAAGTCATTCGGTACCGGGAAGGCGGCGACCCGTCGTCTTCGCGCAAGTCACCGGGGCGTACCGAATTCGACGCGATCACACTCGAGCGCGGCGTCACGCATGACGCGGAGTTCGAGCAATGGGCGAATAAGGTCTGGAACTTCGGTGCTGGTCTGGGTGCCGAGGTATCGCTCAAGGACTTTCGGAAAGACCTCATCCTCGAGCTCTACAACGAGGCCGGCCAGCTCGTCAAAGCCTGGCACCTGTTCCGGTGCTGGGTTTCCGAATACGCGGCCCTGCCGGAACTCGACGCCAATGGCGCCGCGGTCGCGATCGAGCTCATCAAGATCGAGAACGAGGGCTGGGTTCGCGATGTCGACGTGCAGGAGCCGAGCGAGCCTGCTCTCGACGAGCCGGCTTGATGACGACGTCAGGCTTGATCAAGGGCGGGCTGATCGTCCTCGCGCCCGGCGGCGGTGCAGTGCAGCGAGCGATCGCGCTGCAATACAACCCCGAGACGGTGACGCGCAGCTTCGAACCGCAGGGCCAGGGTGGTCGAAGGGGCCCGGGCGATCAGCCCTATCACTTCACCGGACCGGCGATCGAATCGATCCAGCTGGCCGCCACGCTCGACGCAACGGATGCACTCGAACGCGCCGACGATCCTGCGGTGGCGAGGGCTGGCATCGCGCCGCAACTCGCGATGCTCGAAGCGCTGGTGCAGCCGAGCGCCGACGAACTGACGACCAAAGCTCAGAGGCCCAAGGATGTTCATGAGGCGCCGCTGGTGCTCTTTGTCTGGGGCGCACATCGCGTGGTGCCGGTGCGAGTGACGCAGTTGTCGATTGTCGAAGAAGCCTTCGACCGTGCGCTGAACCCGCTGCGTGCACGCGTCGCGCTCGGACTCCGGGTGCTCACGACCGCCGACTTCAGCCCGACCCATCGAGGGTCGACGATATTTCTGGCCTACCTGCGCGGCCGTGAGGCGCTCGCGCAATCGGCACCGGCTGTCGCGCTCGAAGCGCTCGGCCTGCGCGGCCCGCCTTGAAGTCCAGGGCAACGACAAGCTGAAAGCTGAAACTAGCTGGCGCAGACCTTGTTGTGCGACGCGTGCATGCCCTTCGCCTTGGCATCCGCTTCGCTCAGATATTCGCCCTTCTTGGTCTTGCCGTAGTAGCGGTCGCCCATGCAGTGATAGACCTTGGTCTCGTCGTTGGCCCACACCTTGCCGGCACCGCCGCCTGGCGCCGCGGTCATGGTCGAAGGGTCGTTCTTCGCGGGGGTCTTTGTGGCACCACCGGTCGAAGGCGCGACACCTGTTTTGCTCACGGCGGCTGATTGCGTCTGCACTGCGGGCGCTGCGGTGGTGGGTGCGGCGGCGGCAGTCTTGCCGTACCAGGTCTTGATGCCCTTGTGCCCGCGGCAGGCGCCCGACTTGGTGTCGGGCGAGGCGTAGCTGTCGTCCTTGCATTGCACCGTGCTGCCTGCCGGCGCGTCGGCCGGAAGAGTCTGTGCCTGGGCGGCCAGCATGCCGATGAGGCCAGTGGCGGCGAGCAATAACTTGGCGGAAAACTTCATGCAAAAAACTCCTGAAGGATATTGGGATGGTGACGAAACGCGCATGGTCAGCGTCCGTTCCCAGCGCCACCTGACTCAACCGCGATCGACGGACCTTTTTCCACTCAGGTCACCCTAAGAAAAGCGGCGTAGCCTCGCGCCGTCTGCCCGAAGGGCAAGGAAAACAGCAAGGAGACAACGTGCGCGTGCTGCTGGTGGAAGACGACGACATGATCGGCCGCAGCCTGATGCAGGCGCTCGAGGGCGCCGGCTGGTCGGTCGACTGGGTGCGCGACGGCTTGCTCGCGCAGAGTGCGATGTCCGATGGCGGCTACACCTGCGTGCTGCTCGACCTCGGGCTGCCCAAGCAGGACGGCACCGAGGTGCTGCGCCGCGCCCGCGAACGCGGCGACCTCACGCCGGTGCTGGTGCTGACCGCTCGCGACGGGCTGGACGACCGCATTCAGAACCTCGACCTCGGCGCCGACGACTATGTGCTCAAACCTTTCGAGTTCCGGGAGCTGCTGGCACGCATGCGCGCCGTGATCCGTCGGCGCGACGGCAGCGCGCATTCGCTGGTCGGCACGCTCGCACTGCAGCTCGATCTGACGACCCGCGAGGTCTTGATACAAGGCGAACGCGAGGCGTTGACCGCGCGCGAATTCGCATTGCTGCATGCGCTGCTGGAGCGCCCTGGCGCCATTCTTTCGCGCGACCAGCTCGAGCATCGCATCTACGGTTGGGGTGAAGAGGTGACGAGCAACGCGGTCGACGTGCTGATCCACGGCATGCGCCGCAAGATCGGCCCCGACGCCATCCGCAATGTGCGCGGGCTGGGCTGGCGCGTGGTACCTGCGTGATCGACGCGCTGCGCGCGAGCCGGGCGTGGGGCCGCCCGCATTCGCTGCGCGGCCAGTTGCTGTTGTGGTTGCTGACGCTGCACCTGATCGCAGCCGGCCTGACGGCGTGGTCGGCCTACATCCTCTACGGCCGGCTGGTTCACGACTTCATGGACGACCAGATGCGTCTGGTGGCGGAGTCGTACGCGTCGCACCACCGGCCACCCGCCTTGCTGCCCCTGGCCGATGCAGCCGACTTACGCCGAGGCGCCTTCGTCCTGCAGCTCTGGAGCGCCGACGGCACCACGCTGCTCGCCAGCAGTTGGCCTGCGCTGACGGTGCCGTTGCAGACGCAGACCGGCTTTGGCGACGTGCACACCGGCACGGGCGCCGAAGCCGATTGGCGCGTGTACACCGCGCTCGGCGCACGCGAAGACCGGCTGCGCGTGCAGGTGGTGCAAAGCGACGACTTCCGCCGGCATCGCGTCATACGACGTGCCCTGTTCGAAGGCTTGCCTATCGCCTTGCTACTGCCGCTGGCAATGATGATTTTGTGGATCATCGTCACGGCGGCATCACGCTCGTTGCGGGCCGTGGCACGCGACGTGGTGGCGCAGGACGAGCGCAGCCTGTCGGAGCTTTCGGTTGCGCGCGTGCCTGAAGAAATCATGCCGCTGGTCGATGCTTTCAACGGCTTGCTGGCGCGACTGCGTGCCGCCTTTGCGACGCAGCGGCGCTTCGTGCAGGACGCTGCGCACGAGCTGCGCAGCCCTATCGCGGCGATCACGCTGCAGATCGAAGCGCTGCGCCCGCACGTTGCCAGCGATGGCGATGCTGCACAGCGTTTCGCGCAGCTCGAAGCGGGCGTGACACGGGCTCGTCATCTGGTCGATCAGTTGCTGTCGTTGTCGCGCCAAGAGGCGCCGCCATCGACGAGCGCGGCTGCGCCGGTCGACGTCGCGGCACTGCTGCGCGACAGCATCGGCAGCCTCATGGTGCTGGCCGATCAGCGCGGCGTCGATGTCGGCTTCGAAGGACAGCTTTACCAGCTGGTCGATGCGCCGACCAGCGAGCTGCGCTGCGTCTTCGACAACCTGATCGACAACGCACTGCGTTATACGAAGCAGGGGACCGCGGTCGACGTGCGACTGCATGCGGTCGAAGGGCGTCCGGTGGTGGATGTCATCGACCACGGGCCAGGCATTCCATCGGATCTGATGGGCCGCGTATTCGACCGTTTCTTTCGCGCGCCGGGTGCAGCAGCGGGTGGCAGTGGGCTGGGGCTGTCGATCGCTCAGGCGGCAGCCGCCCGGCACGGCATGCGCATCGCGCTGCGCAACCGCTCTGTGGACGAGGGCGGACCGGGCGTCGTCGCCCGCGTGTATCTGCCTGTGCCGGCGTCCGTCACGGCCAACTAAGTTCTTGCTCACTCGGGCGTAATTCGACGCTCACTGGGCGCTCAGTCTGCATGCCTAGAGTGATCTCAGGTCGGCCGACGAGCATGTCGCTTCCGGTGCAAGACCGACGATCCCCAAGGAGACCACCATGCAAGCTTCCACTCGATTTCTGGCACTCGGCGCCATTGCTGCCGTCACCGCTTTCGGCTCTGTCGCGGCCTCGGCGCAGACCGCCAAATGGGACGGCGGCGGTAGCGAGGCGATCGGCCAGTCCACCAGCATGTCCATCGAAGGCACGGCGTCCAGCGACGAAGTGACCAAGGGTGCGATGGCCGCTGCCCGCCCGACCGACACCGAGGCAAGAGGTCAATCGACCTCGATGCCGATGCCCGCCGGCGGCATTTCGTCGGACGAGGTCTACAAGGGCGCCGTGCTGGCCTCCCATCCGAGCGGCACCGAAGCGCTCGGCCAGTCGACCTCGCTGCCAATGGGCTCTGGTTCCTGAACGGCCTCAGGCCACCGGAACGTCGCGCGCCAGCGTCGGGTGCGGTTCATCCGCAGGCGAGGTGAGCAACAGTTTGTAGATCAGCGCACCGAGGATGGCGCCGACGATCGGCGCGACCCAGAACAACCACAGCTGGTCGAAGGCATAGCCGGGGCCGAACAGCGCAGGGCCGGTGCTGCGGGCCGGGTTGACCGACGTGTTGGTCACCGGGATCGAGATCAGGTGGATCAAGGTCAGGCACAGGCCGATGGCGAGACCGCCGAAGCCCGCCGGATTGCGCTTGGAGGTGGTGCCGAGGATGACGATCAGGAAGATGGCCGTAAGCACCACTTCGATCAACAGCGCAGACATCATGTTGTAGCCGCCGGGCGAGTGCACGCCATAGCCGTTGGTGGCAAAGCCGCCGATGTCGGCGCCCGTCTTGCCGGTCGCGATCAGATAGAGCACGCCGGCACCGGCGATGGCGCCGAGCACTTGCGACACCACATAGCCCGCGAGTTCGCTGGCGCGAAAGCGGCCACCGACCACCAGACCGACCGATACGGCCGGGTTGAAGTGGCCGCCCGAGATGCCGCCCAGCGCGTAGGCACCGGTCAACACGGTCAGGCCGAATGCCAGCGAGACGCCGGCAAAGCCGATGCCGAGTGCCGGGAAGGCCGCAGCCAGAACTGCGCTGCCGCAACCGCCGAAAGTGAGCCAGAACGTTCCGATGAATTCGGCCGCCCACTTTTTATAAGTGCTGTGTTCCATATCCCTAATTCCTCGTTGTGTGTGAAGGGCGGATTCTAGGCAGACACGTAGGACGAGTCGTACATTCATATGGAGGGGAGCGCAGGCCGCTTTGCCGCTACGCTTTCGGGCATGAATCCTCGCGCCTTCAAAAACCTCACTGTCGGCGTTCTGGTTGCCAGCGCTTTCGCCATGGCCCCGGCCAGCACACAGGCGCAGCAGGGCAGCGTCAATGCGCTGTGCAGCACCGACGTCGGCTGGTGCGAGCAGGCCGCGGCGGCGTTCACTCGTGCGACCGGCATCAAGGTGAATCAGGCGCACAAGGGAACCGGCGAGATCGGTGCGCAGCTGCGCGCGGAGGCGGCCAACCCCAAGACCGATATCTGGTGGGGCGGCACCGGCGATCCGTTCTTGCAGGCCGCCGAGCAGGGCTTGCTCGACCCTTATCGGCCGGCCTATATCAACGACCTGCACGACTGGGCCGTGCGGCAGTACGCGATGTCCGGCAACCAGGTCGGCGGCTTCTACACGAGCGTGATCGGCTTCGGCTTTAACACCGACGTGCTCAAGAAAAAGAAGCTG
The DNA here is from genome assembly GCF_014303735.1 of Variovorax sp. PAMC28562. NCBI lineage: Bacteria > Pseudomonadati > Pseudomonadota > Betaproteobacteria > Burkholderiales > Comamonadaceae > Variovorax > Variovorax sp. PAMC28562. Next base: position 1,701,818 of record NZ_CP060296.1, read on the forward strand.
GCCGAGCCCAGGTGCTGGGCCGACCTGGTCAAGCCCGAGTACAAAGGCGAGATCGAAATTTCTCACCCCGCATCGAGCGGTACGGCCTACACGATCATCGCTGGCCTGGTGCAGCAGATGGGCGAAGACGCCGCCTTCGACTACCTCAAGAAGCTGCACAAGAATGTGACGACCTACACCCGGAGCGGACAGGCGCAGGCACCCAGCGTGGCCAAGGGCGAGGTCGCCATCGGCGTCAGCTTCTTGTTCGGCTTCGAGAAGTGGCGCTACGACAAATTCCCGGTGAAGACGGCGGCGCCGTGCGAAGGCACCGGTTACGAAATCGGCGGCATCGCGCTGGTCAAAGGCGCACGCAACAAGGCCAATGCCGTCAAGTACTACGACTTTTTGATGAGCCCGGAGGGCCAGGCGATCGGCGCCGCGGCGGGCAGCTATCAGACCCCGGCCAACAAGACCTTCAAGCCCGATCCGCGCATCCCGTCGTCGAACGGCATCAAGCTCATCAAGTACGACTTCGAGAAGTACGGCAAGGCAGCCGAGCGCAAGCGGCTGATCGAACGCTGGACTCAGGAAGTCGAGTCGCAGCCGCGCTGAACGGGGTGTTCAGGGCGGGCGGCGCGGGGCGTCTAGAATTTTCGTCTTTCGCACCCACGTCTGAGTCATGTCCGATACCTCCAGCACCAAACTCCCCTTCCAGGCCGAAGTCGCCCAACTGCTTCACCTTGTCACGCACGCCTTGTATTCGAACAAGGAGATCTTTCTTCGCGAGCTGATCTCCAACGCGTCGGATGCCTGCGACAAGCTTCGCTTCGAAGCCATCGACCAGCCCGACCTCTATGAGAACCAGCCCGAGCTCGATGTCCGCATCAGCTTCGACAAGACGGCCCGCACGCTGACCATCGCCGATCGGGGCATCGGCCTGTCGCGGCAAGAGGCGATCGACAACCTGGGCACGATCGCCAAGAGCGGCACCAAGGACTTCATGAGCAAGCTCTCCGGCGACCAAAAGGCCGACGCACAGCTCATCGGCCAGTTCGGCGTGGGCTTCTACTCCGGCTTTATTGTGGCCGACAAGATCACGGTCGAGTCGCGCCGTGCCGGCCTGCCGACCGAAGACGGCGTGCGCTGGGTCAGCGGTGGCGCCGGCGACTTCGACGTCGACACCATCACGCGCGTCGACCGCGGCACGACGGTCACCCTGCATCTGCGCGACGACGCCGAGGAATACCTCAACGCCTGGAAGATCAAGCAGATCGTCGGCAAGTATTCCGACCACATCTCGCTGCCCATCCTGATGGAAAAAGAGGAGTGGAAAGAGGGCGAGAACGATCAGCCCGGCGACATGGTCAAGACGGGCGAATGGGAAACGATCAACAAGGCCAATGCCCTCTGGAGCCGCGCCAAAAAAGACATCACGCCCGAGCAATACGTCGAGTTCTACAAGGCCATCAGCCACGACTACGAGGCACCGCTGACCTGGAGCCACAACCGGGTCGAAGGTTCGACCGAGTACACGCAGCTGCTCTACATCCCGGCCAAGGCGCCCTTCGATTTGTGGAACCGCGACAAGAGCGCGGGCGTCAAGCTCTACGTCAAGCGCGTCTTCATCATGGACGACGCCGAGGCGCTGATGCCCAGCTATCTTCGCTTCGTCAAAGGCGTGATCGACTCGGCAGACCTTCCGCTCAACGTGAGCCGCGAGCTGCTGCAAGAGAGCCGCGACGTGAAGGCGATCCGTGAAGGCAGCACCAAGCGCGTGCTGTCGATGCTGGAAGACCTGGCGAAGAAGGCGACTGCACCTGTCGAAGCCGCTGCACCTGCAGCAAAGTCCGACGATGGCGTGACCGATGTCGTCGACAAGAAAGACGACGCGGTTGAAGAAGCCACGTCCGAAGACGCCGGCAAGTACGCGAAGTTCTATGCCGAGTTCGGCGCGGTGCTGAAAGAAGGCCTGGGCGAAGACAACGGCAACCGCGAGCGCATCGCCAAGCTGTTGCGCTTTGCCTCGAGCACCACCGACGCGGTGAGCGTGAGCTTTGCCGACTACAAGGCGCGGATGAAAGAGGGCCAGGACGCCATCTACTACATCACCGCCGACACACTGGCAGGCGCAAAGAACAGTCCGCAGCTCGAGGTCTTCAAGAAGAAGGGCATCGAAGTTCTGTTGATGACAGACCGTGTCGACGAATGGGCGCTCAACTACCTCAACGAGTTCGATGGCACGCCGCTGCAAAGCGTGGCCAAGGGTGCGGTCGACTTGGGCAAGCTGCAAGACGAAGGCGAGAAGAAGGCGGCTGAAGAAGCTGCCGAGTCGTTCAAGCCGATGCTCGAGAAGTTGAAGGCGGCGCTCAAGGACAAGGCCGAAGACGTGCGCGTGACCACGCGCCTGGTCGACTCGCCCGCGTGCCTCGTGGTGCAGGACGGCGGCATGAGCACGCAGCTCGCGCGCATGTTGAAGCAAGCCGGCCAGCCGGCGCCTGACCTCAAGCCGGTGTTGGAAGTGAACGCCGACCATCCACTGGTGAAGAAGCTGGAGACCTCCACCGACTTCGACGATTTGGCGAACATCCTTTTCGACCAGGCCTTGCTGGCCGAAGGCGGGCTGCCGGCGGACCCTGCCGCTTACGTGCGCCGCGTCAACGCGCTGCTGGTCTGACGATGCCGGCGCGCCATCGCATCGGCGTGTCGATGGTGTTGCGCGTTGCTGCCTGGCCTGCTTCGCTGGTTTCTCTCATTTCTCTGACGCTGGCAGGCTGCGCCGGCATCGGTGTCGGCGTGGCCGGAGCCTCGGGTCAAGGCTTCGGTGTCGGACTGAGCCTGTCGCCGGATGCGTTGTTCCGGCGGTCGTCGCCCACGGGTGCTGTGGTGCCGCCGCCGCGTTTCGCAGATCCATCGATTGCACCTGTGCCGCCCATCGCCGAAACATTCGAGTCGGCATCGCCAGCGACCGCGCGCTGAAGTAATCGGGGGAACGTACAGCAACGTACAGCAGGGGCAGCGAGGCTTTACCGCAAGTTTGCGAAGGCTTTGCGAGGCCTTTGCGGGGGTCTGTCGCTCGCTCATTTTGGGCTAAGAAACGCAGCCTAGATTCTCGGCCAGCCCATGCCCAGCGCCACCCGCCGATGACACCCCTACGCTTCGACCACGTCGTTTTCGCGGACGATTTTTTTCGCTCCGCTGTCAATGGGCTGGCCTACCACGATGCCAACCGCAAGTTCTTGCGCGGCCTCTTCGAAACCAGCCTGCAACGCCTCGGCATCACCGCCCGTGACGAGGCGGCCGTATCCCATGGCGGCGCTGTCGACGTTGCGCGGCTCATGGCGCGCCTTCGGCTCCCGTGCACGTCGGCCGGCTGGGCCAGCGCCTGCACTGCAGACCTCACCCCGCTCGCCGGGCAAGACGGCCTGCCCGCATTCGGCCCCGGCTGTCTCGTGATCGGCTGGGGCCTGACGCCGGCGCTGCAGGGTTGCATCGACCGGAGCGGCGCGTCGTACATCGATATCGAGATCGACCCGGTCCGCTTCACCAGCCACCTGCATCTGTGCGCGAGGACCAACGACCCGGTCATCGCGGCGGCATTGCGCGCGTGCACGGTCGACGAAGAAGATTTCTGGAACCACGCGGCGGCCATCAAGGGCTACTTCGCGCGGCGTGGTGCCAGCAGCGTGTTCGACGAGCGACTGCGCGTCGGCGTGTTCTTCGGGCAGAGCCTGGTCGACCTGTCGCTAGTGAGCGGTGGCCGCACGATGCACCCTGCGAGCGTGATCGCGCCGCTCAAGAAACTCGCGGACAGCGTCGACCTGCTGATCGTCAAGCCGCATCCTTATGAGCCGGCGCTGCACCACCTCGCGCCGATCGCGCGGGCGATTCCCAACGTGGCGTGGACCCGCGAGAACAGCTATGCGTTGTTGTCGGCCGCCAATGTGGAGTTCGTCTGCGGCATGTCGTCGGGCGTGCTGACCGAGGCCCGCTATTTCATGAAAGTGGCGCATCCTTTGATCCGGTCGGACCGCAACGCGAGAGACCGCTTGCCGTCGAACTGCTCCGACTGGATGTCCGTCGGCCCCGAGATCGCGGCGATGAACTTCATGGCCACGGTATGCGGTGCAGACCATGCGCCGCACGCGGCCCACTGGCCTTCGACGACGCTCGACCGTGCCTTTGCGACGCGCTGGGGTTTCGACGACCAGAGCCCGGGGCTGGCCGCGTTGCCGGTTGCCGCGATCGGCCGGTCGCATGTCTTTCACCAGGGCAGCGCGGCAACGGCCTGGCTGAGCCACGGATGGACCGAGCCCGAGCCTTGGGGCGTTTGGACCGAGGGCGAGCACGCGTGCCTGGTGATCCCGTTGCCGGCTCCCCTGGACTGGAGCGTGGAGGCGGGCGCGCGAGCCTTCGATGTGCACATCGAAGGCTCGCGCTACCTCGGTGCGACCGAAGCGCCGAGCGTCCTCGCAGTGGTCAACGGCACGGTCGTTCCGGCGCAGCGCTCGGCGTACCTGCCGCTCGACGCGCTCGAGTTCGTGCTGCAGGTCGTGCCGCAAGGCGCGCCAGGTCGCCAGGTGCTGGTGATCCAGTTCGCGATCGGCGATCCGGAGCGCCCTTGCGATGCCTGTGGCAGTGGCGACTCGCGCCGCCTGGGGTTCGGGCTGAAGAGTCTGAAAGTGAGCTTGCCCAGGGCGCCGCGCCTCCCGGTGTCGGCGCGCGAGTCGCAGAAGGCGCCATCCTGGATGAGCAGCGTGTTTCGCACGCGGGTCTGAGCGCGGCCGCGCTCTGCCAGTACCTCAGGCGTACAAAGGTTCTTCGGCCATCTGCTCGCACTGCTCCTGCAGCATGAGCACCTGGCCTTTCCAGTAGTCGCTCGAGCCGAACCACGGAAAGTTGATCGGGAAGATCGGGTCTTCCCAGCGCCGTGCGAGCCAGGCGCTGTAGTGGATCAGTCGCAGCGTGCGAAGCGGTTCGATCAGCGCCAGCTCGCGACGGTCGAACGAGCGGAATTGCTCATAGCCTTCGAGCAGGCCACTCAACTGGCCGGTGCGCTGCGCCCGGTCGCCCGACAGCAGCATCCACAAATCCTGCACCGCGAAGCCGGTCCGAGCGTCGTCCAGGTCGACGAAGTGCGGGCCGCCGCCGGGGCGATCGGTCGGCGTCCACAGGATGTTGCCGGGGTGGCAGTCGCCATGCAGCCGCAGGCTCTTGAACTCGCTGCCGAAGCGGCCTTGCGCATCCGTCGCGAGGGCAGTCTTGGCGATCATCTCGAGCGCCTCGTTGCACGTCGTTTCCCACAGGCGCTGTACGTCGAGCGGAATTTTCTCGTTCCCCAGCAACCAGTCGCGCGACGCCGTGCCGAAGCTCTGCAGGTCGAGCGCCGGGCGCGACTCGAAAGGCCGCTTGGCGCCGACCGTGTGAATGCGCGCGAGAAAGCGGCCGATCCATTCGAGCACCTCGAAATCGTCCAACTCGGGAGGGCGTCCACCGCGGTACGGGCTCACGCTGAAAGCGAAGCCGGCGTGGTGGTGCAGCGTGGCGCCATTCAGTTCCAGCGGGGCCACGGCCGGCACTTCGGCCGCGGTGAGCTCGGCAGAAAAGGCGTGCTCTTCGAGGATCTGCACTTCGCTCCAGCGGCCGGGCCGATAGAACTTGGCGACCACGGCGCTGCGGTCTTCGAGGTGGATCTGGTAGACCCGGTTTTCATAGGAGCTGAGGGCCTGCAGTCGGCCGTCGCCGTGCAGGTCGAGCGTGGCGAGCGCATCGAGCACCACGTCGGGCGTGAGCGTCTCGTAGGGATGGAGCGAGGGCTCTGAAGGGTCGGCGTCGGCGCCTGCTGGCGAGTGAGGTTGCATGAGGCATTGTCGTCCTCGCGGCGCCAGCAGAGGCCGACACATCAGGGTCGCTTGCAGGGCCAATGCAGCCCCGGGCCCCGGGCGGCGGGCCTACAGCGCCTTATGGAACGACAGCATGTGCCCCATGCGTGGATGGCTGCGGCCGCCCAGCACTTCGGCGTAAGCGGCTTGCACGGCCTCCGGCCCGTGATGCCGGTCGGGCACCAGCCACGGCGCGGCCGGGTCGGTCACTTGCGCGGTGAAGGCCTTCCACGCCGTCAGCAACTTCTCGCCCATCACCGCGCCGCCCCATTCGTCGGTGCGCTTCTTGATTTGCGCCGGTGCGAAGAACAGGGTGGCGCGAGGTCCAGGCAAGTTCTTTGCACCCCCCAGGTGCTCGACGTGCGTGCCCCCTATCGAGCTGCTGAAGCGCAGGTTGACGAAGCGTGTGTGGACCGCCAGCCTGAACGCCGCGTTGCCTGCGAAGTCGACATACACGCACAAGGCATCGGCCGGAATCAGCTCCAGCTCGTCGTAACCGACCACGCGGCTGTAGCAGCCCAGGCTCTCGCAGAACAGCTTGTTGCCGGGCGAGGTCAGGCCGATCACTTCGATGCCGGGCCGCTGTGCCAGCTGAAAAGCCGTGCCGTAGGCGGTCTTGCTCGATGCACTCGACAGCAACACCGTGTCGGCGCCGAAGAAGTCGTTGTCCGCAAGGAAGTCGTCGATCAGCCACGAGGTGATGAAGAGCGGCCGCAGCAGCGCCTGGATGTCTTCGGTATCTGCTGTGTAGAGCGGGTCGGCGCCGCATCGCATGTAGCGGTTGTAGACGGCATGCAATTCGCTCCGATGCGGGGCTGCGTCGGTGAAGCCCTCGGGCCTGAGCCGGTCGGGTTGCAACACCACTTGGTCGGCCATCGGAAAGTAGCCGTACACGCGCTCGCCGACCGCGACGCCCGGATGCATCGACTGCGCGACACTGCCAAAGCCCCAGACCGGAATGCGGCCCCAGCCTTCTTCGCCGCTCGGGAAGAACTGCCAGTAGCTCATCGCGTCACCGAAGGCGCCGTAGGTGATGTTGTTGGACGTCAGCGCGAAGGTGTCGATGCGCACGCGGACCTGGCCATCGGCCAGTGGTGCATCGCTGGAATTGCGCAGGCGTGTCGTGCCCAGGGCGTCTTTGCGGATCAGGAGGTCGGTGGTGCTCATCGGCAAACCATAGCGCAGGGTCGTGACGCGTGCACGAAAAAAAGCCCCGGGTCGTCGCGTGGGCGACGTGCCGGGGCTCGGTCGATCGGGTCGGGCGACCCGATCTGTCTGTCGATCAGGCGATCACGAGTTCGACGTCGATGTTGCCGCGCGTCGCGTTCGAGTACGGGCAAACCTGGTGGGCCGTTTCGACCAGCAGTTTCTTCTGTGCATCGTCCAGGCCCGGCAGGGTGATAGCGAGCTTGACCGACACGCCGTAGGCAGCGCCGCCGTTCGTGGGGCCGAGGGCGACGCTGGAGTCGATCGACACATCGTCCGGCACCTTGACGCTGATCTTTGGACCGACGGCCTTCATGGCGCCGATGAAGCAGGCGGCGTAGCCGACCGCGAACAGCTGCTCGGGGTTGGTGCCGGGCTTGCCCGAACCAGGCGAGCTGAGCTTGACGTCGACTGCGCCGTCGCTGGATTTGCCGGCGCCTTCGCGGCCGCCGACCGTATGGGCTTCAGCCGTGTAGAGAACCTTGTCGAGTTTGGTGGTCATGTGATTTCCTTGGGTTGAGGTTGAGGTTGGGGTTGGGGTAGAGAAAGGGTGAGGGGAGAACAAAGAAATTTCAGGCGGCCTTGATGCGGTCGCGCAGCGTTTGCAATTGCTGCGTGAGCGCGACCAGTTCGGATACAGAGCACTGCGTCGCGGCCATCAGGCAGCCCGGCACCGCGGCGGCGCGTGCCTTGAGCTTGCGACCGGAGGCAGTGAGGGTGACGCGCACGCGGCGCTCGTCGGCCACGTCGCGCACACGCGCCACATAGCCGCCGGCTTCGAGCCGTTTGAGCAGCGGCGTCAGCGTGCCGGAGTCGAGCGACACACGCTCGCCCAGCGCCGACACCATGACGCCGTCCTGCTCCCACAATGCGAGCATGACGATGTATTGCGGGTAGGTGAGGGTGAGCTTTTCGAGCAGGGGCTTGTAGAGCCGCGTCATCGCCAGCGACGCCGAATACACCGCGAAGCACAGCTGGTTGTCCAGATGTTGCATGTCGACGGTGGCAGGTTTGGAACGCATGAATAGAATTATATCGAACAATTAAATTGTGTGCAATCTAGTTGCGGCGTCGTTAATTGAAAGAATTTGAAACCGGCTGAATTTTCGAAGCGCCCGCGGCGCCCGCAGCGCCTGAAAAGACTGCTTATCGGGTCGTCATCAACGCGTTGGCGACCGCATGGAACGCGGGCAGCGTCAGAGGGTCGTTGCCCGCGTTGGCAGCGAGGGGGTGCGCTGCGTAGCGCACGATCACCATCTCGGCCTTCGGGTCGACGTAGATGCTCTGGCCGTGGATGCCGCGCGCCATGTAGGCGCCGTGGTCGTTGTTCGTCGACCACCACATGTCGCGGTACGACCAGCCCGGCAGCAAGGCGTAGCCCGCCTTGGCAAACTTCGCCTTGTTACCACCGCCCGTAATCTCGGCGATGGCCGACTGCGGAATGACTTGCTGGCCGTTGGCGCGACCGCCGTTGCGCATGGTTTCGCCGAAGCGCGCCAGATCGCGCAGCGTGGTGTTCAGGCCGCCGCCGCCCGACTCGGTGCCGATGCGGTCGACCATGAAGTAGGCGTCTTGCTCGGCCCCGATGCGGCGCCAGATCTTCTCGGAGAGAAGGTCGGCCAGCGACTGGCCGGAAGCGCGCCGCAATACCCACGCGAGCACTTCGGCGTTCACCGTCTTGTAGGCGAAGCCTTCGTCGTGCAGGCCTTCTTTTTGCAGAGTTTTCAGGAAGTCGTAGAAGCTCCTGGGGCCGGCGTAGCCGGGGCCCTGAACCATCATGCCGCCGGCACGCGCGTAGTCGAAAACCTCGGCTTTCGGGTCGGCGTAGTTCTCCGAGTACTTCACGCCGACGGTCATGTCCATCACTTGGCGCACGGTCGCGTCGCCGTACGCCGTGTCTTTCATTTCCGGCAAATACTTCGTCACCGGCGCAGCCGGATCGAGCTTGCCTTCTGCCACCAGGATGGCGGCCAGCGTGCCGACGAACGACTTGGTCACCGACATCGCCAGGTGCGGCCGCTCGGGCGTGAGCGCACCGAAATACTTTTCGTAGACGACGTCACCTTTGTGCAGCACAAGGATGCCGTCGGTGTAGGTGCGCGGCAGCATCTGGCCGAAGGTCATCGGCTCGCCACCCAACGCGGTGAAGGCGATGCCGTCGAGGTCGCGTGGCGCTGCGGGCAACGGGCTGGGCGCACCGCTGCCGCGCCAGACGTTAGCAGTCGGCACCGACTCGCGCACATGCGAAAAGCTCCAGCGGTTGCGCGGAAAAGCACCCCCTCTCGGGTCGTCGAAGGTGATGAGCTTGTCGGGCGCGGGCGGAAATCCCTGCATCCAGCCGAGCGCGCCGACCGACGTGGCCGCCGGATCGGGGAGCAGTGCTGGCGCGGGTTGGGCGGTGGCTTCAATCACGATAAAAAGTCCGGACAGGGCAGCGAGCGTGAGGGCGGCGAGCCCGGAGCGACGAGGAATGAACATGAAGCGTCTCCGTTTCAGCGTCCGCTGAACCGCGACGGCCGCCGCTCGACAAACGAGCGCACGCCTTCCGCGGCGTCCTCGCTGTTCGACAGCCGCTTCTGCGTCTCGATGAATTCGGCAACCGCAGCCGCCGGACCTTCTTCGACCGCTTTCAGAATGTTGAGACGCGTGGCGACAACGGCGAGCGGTGCCTGCGCTGCAATGCGTTGCGCAATCACCAGCGCCTCGTCGAGCTCCTGGCCCGCTGGCACGACCTTCTGCACGAAGTTGAGTCGATAGGCTTCGGCACTGCCGAACTCGTCGGCGGTGAGCAGATGCAGCATCGCGTTACCCAGGCCCGCCCGCTCGGCCATCCGCAGCGTGGCGCCGCCGGTCGCCATGATCCCGCGCTGCACTTCGAGCTGTGAGAAGCGGCAGTTATCGGCCGCGACCACGATGTCGGCACCGAGCATCAGCTCGATGCCCACCGTGAAGCAAATGCCCTTGACCGCCACCACCATCGGCTTGGTACGCCGCCGGTAGCCCGGCAGGCCGAAGTCGTGCGGCTCGACCAGGCCTTCCGGCACCGCCTTCTCGCCGCGCTTCATGTACTCGGTGATGAGCGGCAGATCGAGCCCGGCGGTGAAGTGATCGCCGAAGGCATGCAGCACGCCGACGCGCAAGGCAGGGTCGTCGTCGAGCCGCGTGTACGCTTCGGCGAGTTGCCTGAACATGGGCGGCGTCCAGCCGTTGCGCTTGGCCGGCCGGTTGATGCCGATCAGCAAGACATGGTCGATGACCTGCGTGTCGATGCAGCCTTCGGCGGGAGGTGTGGTGCCAACGACGTTCATTTTTTGTGTCTCCGGTTTTATATTGTTATTGCTCAGTAAGCGTAGACGCCGCGCTTCGTCTTGCGGCCGAGCTGACCGGCTGCGACCATTTCCTTCAGAAGCGGGCACGGCCGGTACTTGGAGTCCCCGAATTGCGCGAGGTACACCTCCATCACCGCCAGGCACACGTCGAGCCCGATCATGTCGGCCAGCGCCAGTGGCCCGATCGGCTGGTTGCAGCCCAGCTTCATGCCGGCGTCGATGTCTTCGGCGGTCGCGAGTCCTTCTGACAGCACGAAAAAAGCTTCGTTGATCATCGGCACCAGGATGCGGTTGACCACGAAACCGGGTGCGTTCTTGACGGTGATCGGCGACTTGCCCAACCTCACGGCCAGCGCTTTCACCGCATCGTGCGTTTCGTCGCTGGTGAGGTAGCCGCGAATGATCTCCACCAGCGCCATCATCGGCACCGGGTTGAAGAAGTGCATGCCGATGAAGCGCTCCGAGCGCGAAGTGGCGGCCGCCAGCTGCGTGATCGAAATCGACGAGGTGTTCGACGCGATGATCACCTCGGGCGCGAGCAGTTCGTCGACCTGCTTCAGGATCTTGAATTTGAGCGCCTCATTTTCGGTCGCGGCTTCGATGACCAGTTGCGCGCTCTTCAGCTCCGCGTAGTCGGTCGAGCCTTTGATGAGCGCGAGCGCGGCGTCTTTTTGCGCAGCCGTCAGCTTCTCTTTCTTGATGAGCCGGTCTAGGCTGCCCGCCACCGCCGCAATGCCCTTGTCGACCGCGGCCTGCGCGATGTCGACCATGACGACTTTTACGCCGGCCACAGCGCAGGCCTGCGCGATGCCGTTGCCCATGGTGCCGGCGCCGATGATGCCGACGGTCTGAATCGCCATTTGAAAACTCCTCGAAGTGTTGGAAAAACGTTGGAAGACAGGCGCGTTGCGAGGGCGAGCCGATGGGTGTCATTGTGGAACACGCGGTGATTTAAAGTTGTCGCATGACCATCATCGGCACGCCTCTTTCTTCTTCCGCAACCCGCGTCATGCTGCTCGGCTCCGGCGAGCTCGGCAAGGAGGTGCTGATCGCCTTGCAGCGGCTCGGTGTCGAGACCATCGCGGTCGACCGCTATGCCGACGCTCCGGGCCAGCAAGTCGCGCACCACGCGCGCACCATCACGATGAGCGACCCCGCGGCACTCAAGGCGCTGATCGAGGCCGAGAAGCCCGACCTCGTCGTGCCAGAAATCGAAGCGATCGCCACGCACATGCTGCAGGAGCTCGAAGACGCTGGTGTGGTGCGTGTCATTCCTACCGCGCGTGCGGCGCGTCTCACGATGGACCGCGAGGGCATTCGTCGCCTCGCTGCGGAAACGCTCGGCGTGCCGACCAGCCCGTACAAGTTTTGCGATTCGCTCGCCGAGTTGCAGGCCGCCATCGATGGTCACGACAAAGACGAAGACGAAGACAAAGACAAGGGCGAAAAGGGCATCGGCTACCCCTGCATCGTCAAGCCGGTCATGAGCAGTTCCGGCAAGGGCCAAAGCAAGATCGACGGACCGGCCGATGTTCAAAAAGCGTGGGACTACGCCATGGCCGGCGGCCGTGTCAGTCACGGGCGAGTGATCGTCGAAGGCTTCATCGACTTCGACTACGAGATCACGCTGCTGACGGTGCGGGCACGCGGCGCAGCAGGCGCCGTCGAAACGAAGTTCTGTGAACCGATCGGCCATGTGCAGGTAAGCGGCGATTACGTCGAAAGCTGGCAGCCGCACCCGATGGCGCCTGCGGCCTTGCTGAAAGCGCAGCAGATCGCCGAAGCCGTGACGTCCGACCTCGGCGGTCAGGGCCTGTTCGGCGTCGAGCTGTTCGTCAAGGGCGACGAGGTCTGGTTCAGCGAAGTGAGCCCGCGACCGCACGACACCGGCATGGTGACGATGGCGACGCAGTGGCAAAACGAGTTCGAGCTGCACGCACGCGCCATCCTCGGATTGCCGGTCGACACCACGCTGAAAAGCGCGGGCGCCAGCGCGGTGATCTACGGCGGTGTCGACGCCACCGGCATCGTGTTCGACGGCATTGCCGATGCGCTGCAAGTGCCGGGGTCGGACATCCGTCTCTTCGGCAAGCCCGAGAGCTTCGTCAAGCGACGCATGGGCGTGGCGCTGGTGCATGCGGCCGATGTGGACACGGCGCGGTCGCGGGCGAAAGATGCGGCTTCGCGGGTGAAGCCGCGCAAGGCCTGAGGCAGAGGCCAATCCGAAGAGCCGATTCAAATAGCAATCAAAAAACCAACCGGAGACATTCGAATGTTGCACCCCCAAGCCCGCGCACTGATGGACCTGATGGCGGAGCGCGGCGTGCCACCGACCCATACGCTGTCACCCGCCGAGGCGCGCGCTTTCTACCGTGAGCGGCGCACCTTTACGCAGCCTGAACCGCCGCAAGTCGCGGCAGTGCGCGAGCTGACGGCTACTACGCCACAGGGCGACATCCCGCTTCGCCTGTATCGGCCGCTGGGTCCTGACGCCACAACGGTGTTGCCGGTGCTGGTTTATTACCACGGCGGGGGCTGGGTCATTGGCGACCTCGACACGCACGACACGCTGTGCCGCGAGCTGGCAAACGCGGCCGGTTGTGCGGTCGTCGCTGTCGACTACCGCATGGGGCCGGAGCATCGCTTTCCGGCTGCAGTCGACGATGTATTGGCTGCCACCCGCTGGGTGCGCGAGCAGGCTGGTGCGTTGAGGCTCGATCCCGGCCGTCTCGCAGTGGGCGGCGACAGTGCCGGCGGCAATCTGGCCGCTTTGGTCGCGCTGGCGGCCCGTGATGCCGGCGATCTGCCGATCGCGTTCCAGTTGCTGATCTACCCAGCCACCGACATGCGCCGCGGGCATCCTTCGCACACGACCAACGGAGACGGCTATGTGCTGACACGCGACACGCTCGCTTACTTTCACGACCACTACATCGCTGACCCCGCGCACGATCTCGATTGGCGCGCATCGCCGTTGCTGCACACCGATCTGGCGGGATTGCCGCCGGCACTGGTAATCACGGCTGGCTACGACCCATTGCGGGATGAAGGCCTGGACTACGCCCGCGCACTGACCGAGGCCGGCAACCGAGCGACCTGCGTCTGCTTCGAGCGGCAGATTCACGGCTTCATCACGATGGGCCGCGTGCTCGACGAGGCGAACACGGCGGTGGCTTTGTGTGCGGCCGAACTTCGGCGCGTATTGGGTTAACCGCGCGGGCTAGCCGCGGACAGGCCCGGCGCGCTGACCCACATCGCGCCAGATGCAAAAAAGGCTCCCGAGGGAGCCTTTTTATCTATTGCGTGAGCAACCGAGCTGCTAGAGCTTAGTAACCGCCGCGGCTTCCGCCGCCGCCGCCACCACCGTAGCCGCCGCCGCCACCGCTGCGGCCACCGCCGCCGCCGCCACCACCGTAGCCGCCACCGCCACCACCGGCGCCGCCGCCGCCGTATCCACCGCCGCCGCCGCTACGGCCGCCACCACCACCGAAACCGCCGCCAGCTGGGCGGGGTTCCATCGGACGGGCTTCGTTCACGGTCAGGGCGCGACCGTCGAGCGAATGGCCGTTCATGCCTTCGATGGCTGCCAACGCTTCAGCGTCGGTACCCATTTCGACAAAGCCGAAGCCCTTCGAGCGGCCGGTGTCACGTTCCATCATGACCTTGGCAGATGCGACCGAACCGTACTGGCCGAAGGCCTGCTCGAGGTCGTTGTCACGGATGTTGTAGGACAGATTGCCTACGTAAAGTTTCTTGCCCATGGAGGGACTCCTAATTCAGACCAACAAAACAAAGCGATGGAGTCCCAGAATCACAACAAACAAATGCGCTGTGGCGCGAAACTGACCGATCACCGGATCACGTGCTCACAAAGATAAATTGCTGGCACGTCCATCTATTATCCGCCTGATTTGCAGTTTGGGTACGAAATCGTGTTTTATTGATCGTTCCGGCGTGGCGCCGAGCGATTTCGCAACGGTTTGAGCAGGTCCGAAAGCCCGTTGTGGTCGATTTCATGCATCAGCGCGAGCAGGCGGCCAATTTCTCCCGAGGGAAAACCCTCGCGCGCGAACCATGTGAGGTAGTTGCCGGGCACATCGGCGATCAGTTTGCCTTTATGTTTGCCAAATGGCATTTCCAGCGTGACGAGGCGTTCCAGGTCTTCGGGCTTCATGTGCTTCAGCCGCCGCTGCGTTTCACGCTGCGGCCTTGCTTCACCAGCGCCGTGGTCACGACATCGCGATGATCGCCCTGGATCTCGATGACGCCGTCCTTCACCGTACCGCCGGAGCCGCAGGATGCCTTGAGTTGTTTTGCCAGCAATGCCATCGCATCGGCATCGAGCCCAAGGCCTTTGATCAGCGTCACGCCCTTGCCTTTGCGGCCCTTGGTCTCGTGCGATAGACGCACAATGCCGTCGGTGGGTGGCGCGGGCGCCCTGACTTGGCCGCAGCACACGCACGAAGCGACCGGCTGACGGCAATCGGGGCAGATGCGCCCAGCGTCGGTGGAATAGACCAGCCGGCTGGAGGATGCTCCGGACGTGACGGTGCGCTTGATCATTTCGACGATTTTATTTGTGACGTTTATATTTTTATCAGCACGCTGACCTCATGCCATTTTCTTCACTGGGCTTGATTCCCGCCCTCTTGCGCGCCGCAACCGAGTTGGGCTACGCCACGCCGACCCCGATCCAGTCGGCTGCGATCCCGCCGATTCTGCAGGGCCGCGACGTGCTCGGTTCGGCCCAAACCGGCTCGGGCAAGACGGCCGCATTTTCCTTGCCGATGCTGCAACGCCTGGCAGCCGGGCAGCATCACACGCCGCGCCGTGTCCGTGCGCTGGTACTCGTGCCCACGCGGGAGCTCGCGGCGCAGGTCGGCGAGGCGCTGCGCAGCCTGGCGCAGCATCTGCCCGAGCCGCTGCGCATTGCCATCGCCTTTGGCGGCGTCTCGATCAATCCGCAAATGATGGGCTTGCGCGGCGGCGCCGACATCATGGTCGCTACGCCGGGGCGGCTGCTCGACCTGGTGGCGCACAACGCGCTGAAGCTGGCGTCGGTCGAGACGCTGGTGCTCGACGAAGCCGACCGCCTGTTCGATCTCGGCTTTGCCGAAGAGCTCGGGCGCATCCTGGCGATGCTGCCTGCCGAGCGGCAGAACCTGCTGTTTTCAGCGACTTTTCCTGCCGCGATCCAGGGCCTGGCCGACAGCCTGCTTCGCGACCCAGTGCGAGTCGAAGTGCAAGGCGCGCCCGGCACCGAGCCGGCCATCGTGCAGCGTGCGATCGAGGTCGACGCCAACCGCCGCACCCAGTTGCTGCGGCACCTGATCAAAGAAAGCAAATGGGAGCGCGTGCTGGTGTTCGTCGCGACCCAGCACGCCGCCCAGACGGTGGCAGAAAAGCTCTACAAGAACCACATCTACGCCGTGCCGTTCCACGGTGACATCGCCCAAGGCACGCGTACCGACATCCTGGCGCAGTTCAAGGACAGCCGCTGGGACGTGGTGGTCGCCACCGATCTGGCTGCGCGCGGCCTCGACATCGCCGACTTGCCCGTCGTTATCAATTACGACCTGCCGCGCTCACCGGTCGACTACACGCACCGCATCGGGCGCACCGGCCGCGCAGGGGAAACCGGGGTCGCGATCAGCTTCGTCACGGCGGAGAGCGCGGCGCATTTCAGCTTGATCGAAAAACGGCAAGGCTTGAGCTTGCCGCGAGAGCGTATCGAGGGCTTCGAGCCGACCGAAGCAGCGGTCGCGGTCCTGGAGGCAGTGGCCATCGCTGCGCCAACGTCGAGCACGGGCGGCGTCAAGGGCAAACGGCCGAGCAAGAAGGACAAGCTGCGCGCCGCGGCAGCGCAGGCAGTGGGCGCTCCCGTCGTCGACGTACCGCAAGACTGACGGGCACACCAGGCAGGCGAAAAAAAAGGCATGGGCGCAGTGCCCATGCCTTTTCTCATTTGCAGACCATCACGGTCTGCTGCAGTAGGTGCCGCGCGGGGCGGCACCTACTGCGCGGTCTCGTTCGGTGTCAAACGCCGAGGATCGACACCGACTTAGTCACCAGGTACGACTCCAGCGCCTCCGGGCCGCCTTCCGAGCCGTAGCCCGAATCCTTGACGCCACCGAAAGGCATCTCGGCCGATGGCATGGCAGGCTGGTTGATCCACAACATGCCGAGTTCGAGCCGCTGACCGAGGATGTGCGCCGTCTTGATCGACTTGGTGAAGGCATAGCCAGCCAGGCCGAAGGGCAGGCGGTTGGCTTCGGTGATGGCTTCTTCGAGCGTGTCGAAACCGCGGACCGCTGCGACCGGGCCAAAAGGCTCGTTGTTGAACACGTCGGCGTCGAGCGACACGTTGGTGATGACGGTCGGTGCATAGAAGTTGCCTTCGCCGCTGATGCGTTCACCGCCGGTGGCGATGGTGGCGCCCTTGGCGCGCGCATCGTCCATCACCTTGGCCATGGCCGTGATGCGGCGTGCGTTGGCGAGTGGGCCGAGGGTGGTGCCGGCGGTCAGGCCGTCACCGAGCTTCAGGCTTTCAGCGTGCTTGACCAGTGCCTTCGAGAACTCGTCGACCAGGCTGTTGTGCACCAGAAAGCGGGTCGGCGAAATGCAGACCTGGCCGGCATTGCGGAACTTGGCAGCACCCGCCGCCTTGACCGCGAGCGCGACGTCCGCGTCTTCGGCAACGATCACAGGCGCGTGGCCGCCGAGTTCCATCGTCACGCGCTTCATGTGGGAGCCGGCCAGCGCGGCCAGTTGCTTTCCAACGGGCGTCGAGCCGGTGAAGGTGACCTTGCGGATGATCGGGCTGGCGATCAGGTAGCTGGAGATTTCAGCCGGGTCGCCGAATACCAGGCCGACGGTGCCGGGCGGGATGCCGGCATCGACGAAGCATTGCAGCAGCGCGGCAGGCGATGCCGGCGTTTCTTCCGGCGCCTTCACCAGGAACGAGCAACCGGTGGCCAGAGCCGCGCCGAGCTTGCGCACGATCTGGTTGATCGGGAAGTTCCACGGCGTGAAGGCGGCGACCGGGCCGACCGGCTCCTTGAGCACGAGCTGTTGCGCAGCCAGGTTGCGCGACGGCACGATGCGGCCGTACACGCGGCGACCTTCGTCGGCGAACCATTCGATGATTTCGGCGCCAGCCATCACCTCACCGCGGGCTTCGATCAGCGGCTTGCCTTGCTCTTGCGTGAGCAGGCGCGCGATGGCGTCGGCGCGCTCGCGCAGCAGGCCGGCGGCCTTGCGCATGACGTTGGCGCGCTCGGGAGCCGACGTGTTCTTCCACGCATCGAAACCGCGCTGGGCAGACGCAAGCGCCTGGTCGAGGTCGGCGATGCCGGCGTGCGCGACCTTGCCGATCGGCTTGCCGGTGGCCGGGTTGATCACGTCGATGGTCTTGCCGCTCTTGGCGTCGGTCCATTCGCCATTGATGAGCAGGCGGGTGTCGGTATAGCTGGTTGTCATGAAGGTGCCTTTTCCTGAGGAGGAGTGAGGGTGGGATGAAAGTGGCCGCGCTGAATCTGAAGTTGGCCAAAACGGCGCCAGGCCAAGCGGAGCGACAGCAGCGAGGGCGACAACTTTACCAACGACCGGCGACCGCCTCGTGCGTGGGGTCGCAGCGGGACTGCATCGAGGGTCGGGCGCTCCTCCTACGCGCGGCCGAATGGACGTACTTTCTTTTTGGCTAGAGTGTCGGGAGACACGCAGAAAAAAGGAGCGCACCGTGGCAGACACCGACGACAACTTCGACCCGACAGCCAAGTTGGTTTTCGACCTCAACCTCGCTCTTTACCTCGACCTGGTGGCGGTGCTTGAAAAGGCCGGCGTGGTCACGTACCGGCAGATGGCGGCACGCGTCTTGAATATCAGCATCGACGCGCGCGACGATGGCGATGTGCCGTTGTCCACCGCGCTGGAAGGCATCGCCAAAGGCTTTGCCGGTCAACGCGATGGCTTGTCGATCGGCCTGCTCAAGGCAGCGGGCGATCTGCGCAATGACGAGGCGCTCGGCGACATCCCCCGGCTGCCGGACGACATCTGACACCGACCCGGCCGTCCTTGGCCGATGGGCCGCTCTCGGCTGTCCTGCCGACGTCGCGCGCTCAGCCTCGAAACCGTTTGCGCGTCAGCCCCAGCGCAATCCAGAACGCTGCCACGGCATACACCGCCAGCACCACCGCGTGGCGTACCCAGTCGGCTGGCCACTGGTCCATGAACAGCGGCCGTACCAGTGCCACCGCGTTGGCCAGCGGCAACCAGGCCGCGATGACGCGCACTACGCCAGGCAATTGCTCCAGCGGAAAAAACACGCCGCTCAGGAACATCATCGGCGTCATGAAGAGCGTGAAGTAATAGGTGAAGAAGTCGTAGCCCTTCGCAAGCGCATTGAAGACCAGTGCGATGCTCGAAAACGTGATGCCCGAGGCGATGAGCACCAGCCACGCGACGATGAGCTTGGGGCTGTGGCTGATGCCCAGCGCCAGCATCACGAAGAGGATGGCGGTGACCGTGAAGATCGACTTGAACGCGGCCCACAGCATCTCGGCCAGCACGATGTCGTCGAGCCCCACGGGCGCGTTCATGATGCCGTCCCACGTCTTTTGCACATGCATGCGCGAGAAGGCCGAGTAGAGCGCCTCGAAGCTCGCCGCGTTCATGGCGCTCATGCAGATCGAGCCGCTCGCGAGGAACAGGATGTACGGTACCTTGACGCCATCAACCGCGACCTGGCCGACCAGCGCGCCCATGCCGTAGCCGAAGGCGACGAGCCAGATCAACGGCTCGGCGATGTTGCCGATGAGGCTCGGGATCGCCAGCTTGCGCCACACCAGCAGGTTGCGCAGGAACACCGGCCACCAGCGCATGGAGAGTGCCGGCGGCCGCCAGATCGATGGGGCCGCGGCGTTCGCCGCAATGGTGTTCTTTGCAGTGGTCGTGGTCATGCCTAGCCGTCCTCGCGAATCTGGCGGCCGGTGAGCTTGAGGAACAAGTCTTCGAGGTTGGCCGGCCGGTGAAAGGTGCGCAGCCCGCCTTGCCGGGCGCCCAGCGCCGCCAGCAACGCACGCGCATCCTGCGTGTAGAAAAAAACCGTCTCGCCACTGACCTCGACGCGCGCGGCCATCGCCTTCAGTTCGGGCACCTCGGCCAGCGCGACGGCGCCGTTGCCGTACACCTCGACGACGTCGGGTTCCAGATGTTCGGCGATGAGATCGCGCGGCTTGCCTTCGGCGATCTTGCGGCCATGGTCGAGCACCAAAAGGCGGGAACACAGCCGCTCGGCTTCGTCCATGAAATGCGTCGTCAGCAAGATCGATTTGCCTTGTTGCAACAGAACCTGCAGCCGCTCCCACATCAGGTGGCGCGCTTGCGGGTCGAGCCCGGTCGTGGGCTCGTCGAGCAGCAGCAGCTTGGGATCGTTGACCAGCGCACGCGCCAGCGACAACCGCCGGCGCATGCCGCCGGAGAGTTCACCTGGCTTGGCATCAGCCTTGTGCGAGAGCGCCGCGAACTCGAGCAGCTTGGGCACACGCGGCAAGATCTCGCGTTTGCTGAAGCCGAAGTAGCGGCCGTAGACGACCAGGTTTTCGGCGCAGCTGAAATCAGGGTCGAGCGTGTCGAACTGGGTGACCACGCCGATCTGCGCCTTGATGGCCAGCGCGTCGCGCGGCATCGACAGCCCGAGCGCCTCGATGGTTCCGCTGTCAGGGACAGTGAGGCCGAGGCACATGCGGATGGTCGTGGTCTTGCCGGCGCCGTTCGGCCCGATCACGCCCAGGCATTCGCCGGGCGCGATGTCAAAAGAGAGATCGTCGACGACCGTGTTGCTGCCGTAGCGCTTGCTGAGGTTGCGGGCTTTGAAGAGAGAGTGGGTGGAAGCTGTCACCGACCCATTGTGGGCCCGCGCCGTCACAGCGCGAGGCCGGTGAACTCCGCCTTCATCCAGTCGACAAAGGCCCGCGTGCGTGCAGGCAACAAGCGCGCATGCGGATAGATCACGTGGACCGGCGTAGGCGGCGGCTCGAAGGCATCGAGCACGATCTTGAGGCGGCCTTGCGCAACGTGCGGCAGCACCTGGTAGGAGAAGAACAAGCCGAAGCCCATGCCGACCGCGCACGACTCGATGGCTGGCGCGATGTGGTTGAAGTCCAGGTTGCCTCGCGTCGCGACGGAGAACGGCTTGCCCTGATGCTCGAACCCCCACGGCGCGGTGCTGTTCGGATGCACGCGCACGCAGTTGGCATGTGCCAGTTCGCGCGGGTGCCCGGGCGTCCCGTGGCGCGCCAGATAGTCGGGGCTCGCCACCACCACGTGCCGCACCGTGCCGAGCCGCTGCGCGACCAGAGACGAGTCGGCGAGCGGGCTGATGCGGATGCCGACGTCGACGCCTTCTTCCAGCAGGTTGACCTGGCGATCGTGAAGCAGCACGCTGCAATGCATGGTCTCGTAGCGCGCCAGAAAGCGCGTGATCGCCGGTGCGACGTACATGTGGCCGAAGAGTACGGGCGCGGTCACCGTGAGCCGGCCTGCAGGTTCGCTAGCCTCGGCTGTCAGCGCCAGATCGGCCGCGTCGGCGGCTGCCAGCACATCGCGCGTGCTTTCCAGGTAGCGAACACCTTCTTCGGTCAGCGAGTTGCGCCGCGTGGTGCGATGAAAAAGCCGTACGCCCAGATGCGCTTCGAGTGCGGCCAGCGACCGCACCACCGCAGGCAACGAACTGCCCATGGCATCGGCGGCTTTGGTGAGGCTGCCCTGATCGGCGATCTGCACGAAGGTCTGCATGGCTTTGAGTCGGTCCATGGTGCAGATTAAACCGATTAAACCGAAAAGTGCAGCAGTCAAATGTCCAAATCGCTATTCATGCTTGGGCTGCAAGAGAAAAGAATCGGGTCATTGCATTCATTTGAAAGCCGACCATGTCGAACCCGACCCGCAACAATCCGCCGCCAGCGCAACCCATCAAGCTCTACAGCAACGTCATCTCAGGGCATGTGCACCGCGTGCGGTTGTTCCTGTCGATCCTCGGGCTGCCATTCGACTGCTGCGAGATCGACTTCATGCAGCGCGCGCACCGCACGCCGGAGTTTCTGGCGCTCAACGCCTTCGGCCAAGTGCCGGTCATCGAGGATGGCGATGTCGTGCTGGCCGATTCGAACGCCATCCTGGTCTACCTGAACGAACGTTATGCGCCCGACCCGGCGCGCTGGATGCCGCGCGATGCGCTCGGTGCGGCGCACGTGCAGCGCTGGCTGTCGGTCGCGGCCGGACCGCTGGCGAACGGCCCGGCGGCGGCGCGCGTTCTGGTGGTGTTCAACCGTCCGGCCGATCCGACCGAGACGGTCGCACGCTCGCATGCGCTGCTGCAGGTCATGGAGGCGCAACTGGGCACGGAAGTGTTTCTTGCCGGCGCGACGGCCACGCTGGCCGACCTCGCCAACTACGCTTACGTGGCCTGTGCGCCAGAAGGCAACGTGTCGCTTGAACCGTACCCGCAACTGTGCGCGTGGCTCGAACGTGTTGAGGCGCTGCCGGGTTTCGTGCCCATGCTGCGCACGCCGGTCGGGCTTGCTGCTTCGTCGGCGGCAATGTTGGCCTGACTGCCGTGAACGCAATAACCGACGAAGCTTTTCATCTGGGCGAGCAGGCGCTGCAGGCGCGTGTCGGCTTGCGCGAACGCCTGGCCGAGATCGGCCCGCTCGTGATGCGCGATGCAATGCCGGACCAGCATCGCGCCTTCTTCGCGCAGTTGCCGTTCGTGATGTTCGGCAGCGTCGATGCGAGCGGCCAGCCGTGGGCCAGCGTGCTGGCCGGGCCGCCGGGATTCGCTCACGCCCCGAATACGCGGCATCTGCGCATCGATTCACTGCCAATGAGGGACGACCCTTTGTCCGATGCGTTGAAGGTCGGTGCGCCGATCGGAGTTCTGGGCATCGAGCCTCACACGCGTCGCCGCAATCGCATGAACGGGTGGCTCGATCAAGTCGATGCAGAAGGCTTCGGCATCGCGGTGGGACAGAGCTTCGGCAATTGCCCCAAGTACATCGTGCGGCGGCAAGCCAGCTTCGCGCCTGCTGCTGAGGACGCTGCGGTCGAGTCGTCTGTGCGTACTGCGCACCGCGCATCGACTGCAGCAGTGCGACTCGACGCGCTCGACGACCAAGCGCGTCTGTTGATCGCCAGTGCCGACACTTTTTTCATCGCCACCGCGCATCCCCGTAGCGGCACCGATGACCAGCCATCGCACGGTGTCGACGTGTCGCATCGCGGCGGGCCGTCCGGCTTCGTTCGCATCGACGACCAGGGTGTGCTCACGGTGCCTGATTACAGCGGCAACCGCTTCTTCAACACGTTGGGGAATCTCGCACTGAACCCGCGCGCCGGCCTGCTGTTCATCGACTACGACAGCGGCGATCTGCTGCAGCTCGCCGTCACGGCGGAGATCGTCTGGAGCGGTCCGGAGGTCGATGCGCTCCCGGGCGCAGAGCGGCTCGTTCGGCTGCGTGTCGATCGCATGCTTCGGCGGCCCGCAGCGCTTCCGCTGCGTTGGGTTCAGTCGCTGTAGGGGGCGGGTTGGTGCTGACGTCGACGTAAACGCTTTCGACACTTCGCTGATGAACGAAGTGTCCGATGTGGCGCCGCCGTAGCATCGACCGATGAAATCCGATGCCGCTCCTGATTCGTCCCCGAATGCCGATGTGCGGCTCGCCCGGCTCGCCGGTGCCATCGCCGAGCCGGCGCGCGCCCGGATGCTTTGCTGCCTGATGGACGGACACGCGCGCACTGCGACCGAGCTCGCAGTCGTTGCCGAGGTTGCCGCATCGACGGCCAGCGCGCACCTCGCGCGCTTGAAGGAAGCGCGTCTTGTCGAGTCGCTCGCGCAAGGCCGGCATCGCTACTTCCGGTTGGCCGACGGCGATGTCGCTGCCGCGCTTGAAAGCCTGCTCGTGGTGGCCGGCGCACCGCTCCCGGCCTTCGAGCCCAACACGCCGACGCGTTTGCGCAGCGCCCGCACTTGCTACGACCACATGGCCGGCACCGCAGGCGTCGCGCTGCACGATCGCCTTCATGCGCAAGGCTGGCTGAGCGGTCTGCAAAGCGGCTCATACGACCTCACGACCGATGGCGCCGTCGCGCTTGAAAGCCTGGGCCTCGACGTCGATGCCGCACGACGATCGCGACGACGCTTCGCGTGCCCCTGCCTCGACTGGAGCGAGCGGCGGCCGCATCTCGGTGGCGCCCTGGGCGCGGCGTGCCTACAACTGGCGGTGCGGCGCGTCTGGGTGCGGCAGGCGCTCGATGGCCGTGCGCTCACCGTCACGCCGAAGGCCGAGCGCGAGATGCCGGAACTGTTCGGCCCGAGCACACAACCACTCGCGGTGCGTGCAGCGCCGTCGACCCATGCTCGCCGCTGAGTGGAGCGTGCCGGCCGCGGCGGCCATGGCAGCGGTCGCCGGTGTCTTCGTCGCTGCCGGTGTCGTCAAGGGTGTGATCGGCCTCGGCTTGCCCACCGTGTCGATGGCGCTGCTGGCGCTCTGGATGGCACCGGTCGAGGCTGCGGCTTTGTTGATCGTGCCTTCGCTGGTCACCAACCTCTGGCAGATCCGCCCGTGGTCCTCTGTGCCAGCGATGTGGCGCCGCATCGCTGGCATGCAGGTCGGCGTTTGCGTGGGCACCTGGGCCGGCGCGCTGCTGTTCGGCGCACCGGCGGGCGCGTGGGCGTCGATGCTATTGGGCGTCGCCCTGATGGGCTATGCGGCGTGGGGCTTGCTTGGCCGGAGCTTCGTGATCGGGCCGCGCCACGAGCGCTGGCTCGGGCCGCTGGTCGGGGTCGTCACCGGGCTGGTCACTGCGGTGACGGGCGTCTTCGTGGTACCGGCCGTGGCCTACCTGCAGGCGCTCGGCTTGCAGCGCGATGCGCTGGTGCAGGCGATGGGCATCTCGTTCACCACGTCGACCGTGGCGCTGGCCGTCGCATTGGTCTTCGACATGGGTCACGGCGGCAGCTATTCCGCCATGACACTCGCCCTGTCGGTGGCCATGCTGTTGCCTGCGCTGGTCGGCATGGCGGCGGGGCAATGGTTGCGCGAACGCCTGTCGCCGGCCGTTTTCAAGCGCTGTTTCCTGATCGGCCTCGGCTTGCTCGGCGCTTACATGGCCGCGCGGGCAGCCTATTGAAACCGCGTTGAAACTTTACTGAAACGCCACCTCGGCAAAGCTGCGCAGCTTGCGGCTGTGCAACTTGCTCGACCCTTCGCTGCGCAGGATGTCGATGGCCGCCATGCCGATGCGCAGGTGCTGCTCGACGCGCTCGCGATAGAAATGATTGGCCATGCCCGGCAGCTTGATCTCGCCGTGCAGCGGCTTGTCGCTCACGCACAGCAGCGTGCCGTAGGGCACCCGAAACCTGAAACCGTTGGCGGCGATGGTCGCGCTTTCCATGTCGAGCGCGACGGCGCGGCTCTGGCTGAAGCGGCGCTGCGGCTGGTTGCCGGGCAGCAGTTCCCAGTTGCGGTTGTCGGTGCTGGCGACGGTGCCGGTGCGCATGAACTTCTTCAGATCGGGGCCGCTCACTTTCGTCACCTGTTCGACTGCGCGCTCCAGCGCCAACTGGATTTCGGCCAGCGCTGGAATGGGCACCCACAGCGGCAACTCTTCGTCCAGCACGTGGTCTTCTCGCACGTAGGCGTGGGCCAGCACGTAGTCGCCGAGTTGCTGGCTCGGGCGCAGTCCGGCGCAGTGGCCGAGCATCATCCAGGCATGCGGGCGCAGCACCGCGACGTGGTCGGTGATGGTCTTGGCATTGGCCGGACCGACGCCGATGTTGACCATCGTGATACCGCTTCGGTCTTCACGCACCAGGTGATAGGCCGGCATCTGCGGCAAGCGCGGTGGCGCCGTGCCCTGGCTGCCGTCGAGCAACTCGCGATAGGTCGTGTCGGCGCCAGCGGCCAGACCGCGCCGTCGCGTGATCACGTTGCCCGGCTCGATGAAGGCGACGTACTCGCTCTTCTCGTCGGTCATCGCTTCATGACCCAGCCGCACGAACTCGTCGATGTAGTACTGGTAGTTGGTGAACAGCACGAAGTTCTGGAACCACTCCGGCACCGTGCCCGTGTAGTGGCGCAAGCGGTGCAGCGAGTAGTCCACGCGGGCGCCGGTGAAGAGCGCCAGCGGCTGGGCCTCGCCGGGTTTGGCTTCGAAGGTTCCGTTGGCGATGCCGTCGTCCATCGCGTGCAGGTCGGGCAGGTCGAACACGTCGCGCATCAGCGCGCGGCGGTCGAGGCTCATCGAGACTTCGACGTGGTCGTTGTCGGTGAACGAAAAGTGGATGGGAATCGGCTGCGTGCTGGTGCCGATCTCGAGTTCGACCTGATGGTTCTCAAGCAGCAGGCGGAACTGTTCCAGGTAGTAGCGGTTGAAGAGGTCGGGCCGCGTCAACGTCGTCTCGTAACGCCCCGGACCGGCCACGAAGCCGTAGCTCAGGCCGGCGTTGGCGGGTGGCGTGTTGCGCGAGACGGTGTGCGTGTGCACCCGCACGAACGGGTAGCACGCCCGCACCCGGCCCGGCAGGCTGTCCCCATCGACGAAGCGCTGCATGGCGTCACGCAGATGCTGCAGGCCGCCGTTGTAGATGCTGCGAACCTGTTCGAGTGCTTCGGCGGCATCGGTGAAGCGGGCGGGTGCGATGAAGGCTGGCATGTAGGGCATGCGGACATTGTGCAGCGCCCGAAAGCATTGCGAATCAGCCGGCCACAGGCTCCCGCATCGTCACGAATTCTTCGGCAACGGTCGGATGGATGCCGATGGTGCTGTCGAACAGCGCCTTGGTCGCGCCGGCGCGCATGGCCACGGCGAAGCCCTGCACCACCTCGCCGGCATCGGGGCCGACCAAATGCAGCCCGACCACGCGGTCGCTGGCCTTGTCGACCACCAGCTTCATGAAGGTGCGTTCGGTGCTCGCCGACAAGGTATGGCGCAGGGCGCGGAATTCGGTGCAGAACACGGTGACCTTGCCGAACTTCTCGCGCGCATCGGTCTCCGAATAACCGCAGGTGCCGATGTTCGGATGGGTGAACACCGCCGTCGGGATGAACTCGTAGTCGAGCTTTCTCTGTCGATCGCCGAAAAGCGCATCGACCACGACCATGGCCTCGGCCAGCGCGACCGGCGTGAGCTGCACGCTGCTCGACACATCGCCCACGGCGTAGATCGACGGCACCGATGTCTTGTAGTGCGCGTCGACCGCGATGGCGCCGCGCTCGTCGACGGTTACACCCGCCGCCTCCAGCCCGAGCGCCTGGGTGTTGGGTACACGACCGGTCGCGAAGAGCACCGTATCGACTTCGATGGAGTTCCCACGCGCGAGCATCACGTTCAGCCCGCCCGGGCCCCGCGAAATGGAGTCGATTTCGCTGCTGAGGCGGATGTCGACCCCGGCCTTGCCCATTTCACTTGCGAGAAATTGGCGCACGTCGTCATCGAAGCCGCTCAACAGGTGCGCCCGGCGATGGACTTGCGTGACCTTGGCGCCGAGACCGTTGAAGATCGACGCGAACTCGCATGCGATGTAGCCGCCGCCGACCACCAGCAGGCGCTTGGGAAACGGGTCGAGGTCGAACATGGCGTCGGACGTGACGATGTGCTCGCGGCCGGGCAGTTCGGGCACCCAGGGCGTGCCGCCGGTGGCGATCAGCAGGCGCTTCGCGGTGTAGCGCGTGCCGTCGACATCCACGGTGTGGGCGTCGACCAGTTGCGCCCAGCCGTTCAACAGCGTGACGTTGGCAGTCTTCAGCAACGAGGCATAGACGCCGTTGAGCCGCGTGATCTCTTTTGCGCGCTGCGCCTTCAGGTGCGCCCAGTCGAAGCGCGGCGGCTCCGACAGCGTCCAGCCGAAGCCAGGCGCTTCCGCAAAGGCTTCCGCATAGCCGGCCGCGTAGCTGTAGAGCTTCTTGGGAATGCAACCGACGTTGACGCAGGTGCCGCCGAGTTCGGCCGCCTCGGCCAGCGCAACACGGGCACCGCGTTGCGCGGCCATGCGCGATGCGCGCACGCCGCCGCTGCCGCCGCCGATGACAAATAAATCGAAGTCGTATGTGGGCATGAAAGCCTCCTTGACGACGACTGTAGCCGGCTGTCGATATGCGCTGGTGGCAAGGCCTATTGAACGGCTACCGGCTCGCGCCGCAGTGGATGCGCAAGAAAAAAGCGCAGCATTTCTGCGCTGGCGTCCGCCCCGTTCGGCTGGGTGAAGCTGCCTTGCGAGCTCCCGCCCGACCAGGCGTGGCCGCCGCCGTGCAGGCGCCAGTGTTCGACCGTATTGCGTCCCGGCGCGGCCGCGTAGACGGTGCGCGTAAAGCGTTGGCCTGCCGTCGAACTGCCTTCGGCGATGCGCGGCGTCGACGGATCGGCGCCGACTGCGGCGTCGACCACGGCATCGCCGTTGCGCGGGTTGACAGTGGTGTCGGCATCGCCGTGGAACACGATGAGCGGCGGCATGGAGGCCGTCGTGTTGGAAGAGGTCGAGGAAGCGGCGGCGTGGGGCGTCGCGCCCGCGCCGCTGCGCATGACCGACAGCGCCGCCATCACATCGGTCGCCGCGCCGCTGGGCAGACCGGAGTGCACGCCGACGCCCGCGAAGACATCGGGATAGCAGCGCCCGAGGATGTCCGCCATGGCACCGCCGGCCGACAGCCCCGCGACGTAGACCCGCGCCGGATCGACGTGGTTCTCGGCCATGACCGCTTCGGTCAGCGCGACCAGCAACGCGGGCTCGCCGCGGCCGCGCTGCTGGTGCTGCGGCTTGAACCAGTTCCAGCATCGCTGCGCATTGGCATGCTGCGTCTGCGCCGGGTACAGGACGACGACACCGAGCTCGCGGGCCAACGTGTTCATCTGCGTGCCCGTGGCGAAGTCGGCCGGGTCTTGCGTGCAGCCGTGCAGCATCAGCAACAGCGGTCTCGGCGTGATGGCCGAGCCTGGGGTAGCGGCGGCGCTCGGTGGCACGTACAGCTTGTAGTCAAGGGTGCGGCCTTGGTGGGTAAAGCTGCCGTCGGTCCATTGCTCGGGGAGGGCTTCGGCCTCGGGGGCTGCAACAGCCGGCGTGTCCACCATTCGCGTACAGCCATCGAGCACGACGCTGGTGTTGTCAGGTGGCGTCGTGCGCGCAGCGGCATCGGGCTTTGCCCGATTCGAGGACTCGAACGCCGAAGTTGCTTGTGAAGCACCGGTTTGCGCCGCCTGCGTGGCCCCACGCAACGCCCGCTGGATCGCATCGGTCGCGGCCTGCAACTGCCCGCTGTGGGTCAGCTTCGTCGCTTCGGTCATCAATTTTTGGAAGAGGTTGTTCATGACGTCTTTGGGTCGGGTCTTCGGCTGTTCGGCTGTTCGGATGTTCAAGGTCTAGCGGATGCGGCCGGCGAGCGCGGTCTTGACGGCAGCGCTGGCATGCAGCGCCCCCAGCACGGTGATGGAATCGATGGTGGCCAGTGCGAGCTCCGGCGTCACGTCGAGGCCGATGGCCGCGAGCCCCAGTACGCGGATCTGCAAAGTCTGGCCGGCCGCGCGCACTGCCTCGAGCGCAGCCGCGTCGAACTGCTGCAGCCCGAGCACCAGCATCTTGCGGGCGACCACCTGCTTGAGCGCTTCACCGTGCGCGGTGAGCTGGTTGCGGATGGCGGTTCGGATGAAGTCGGTGCGGTTCGAATAGAAGCCTTCGCTCACCAGCAGATCGATGTGGCCGAGGTCGACGTAGCCGAGGTTGATGGTGATCTTCTCGGAGTCGAGCGGCTTGGCTTTGGCGGGCTGCAACGCGACGGCGGTGGCGGTGGCGGTCTGGTTCATGAAAAGCATCCTACCACCATCCGTACGGATGGTAAGGGGCTGATTCGTAGGCGAATAACTTTAAGTAGGCGCGCGCTGGCAGAATTTCCGGATGACCCAACCATCTGACAAATCCGCGCCTTCGGCCATCGATCCCGCCGAAGGCTACGCCGGCGACATCACGCCGCAAACGGCAGCGCAATGGGTCGCCACCGATGCGGCCGTGCTGATCGACGTGCGCAGCGACGCGGAGCGCGAATGGGTCGGCTACGTGCCCGGCGCGGTGCCGCTGGCATGGAAGCAGTGGCCGGGCATGGCGATGAATGAAGGCTTCGACAGCGCGATGCGTGCAGCGGTGCCGCAAGGCAAGAAGGCCGTGCTGCTGTGCCGCAGCGGCGTGCGCTCCATCCCGGCCGCCAAACGCGTGACGCAACTGGGCATCGAGGCCTACAACATCCTGGAAGGCTTCGAAGGCAACCCCGATGCCGAAGGCCATCGCGGACGCACTGGGGGCTGGCGGTTTCATGGCTTGCCGTGGAAGCAGAACTGAGGCGCCGAGGCTGATAATCCCGCGCATGGCGTTTCTCGCGATCGATATCGGCAATACTCGGCTCAAGTGGGCCCTCTACGACATGGCACGTCCCGGTGCCGTCGCGCTGGCTTCGGGGGCCGAGTTTCTCGATCACATCGAGAAGCTGGCCGACGGCCCGTGGGCCGATCTGCCGATCGCGCCCGTCTCGATGCTCGGCTGCGTGGTAGCCGGCGATGCCGTGCGGCGTCGCGCCGAAGAACAGGTCCACGAGCGCTTCGATTGCTCGCCGCGCTGGGTGGTGTCAAGCGCGGCGGAGGCGGGCATCGTCAACGGCTACGACCATCCGACGCGGCTCGGCGCGGACCGCTGGGTGGCGATGATCGGCGCGCGCCATCGCATGCTGGCGCAACAGCGCGAGCTCGACAAAGGCTCGCGCCCGATGGTGGTCGTGATGATCGGCACCGCGGTCACGGTCGAGGCGATCGACGCTGAAGGCAAGTTCCTCGGCGGCCTCATCTTGCCGGGCCACGGAATCATGCTGCGCGCGCTGGAGTCGGGCACCGCCGGGCTGCATGTGCCGACCGGCGAGGTGCGGGAGTTTCCGACCAACACCAGCGATGCGCTGACCAGTGGTGGCACCTACGCCATCGCAGGTGCGGTCGAGCGCATGGTGCAGCACGTGCGAACGCACTGCGGGGCCGAGCCGGCCTGCTACATCACCGGCGGTGCGGGCTGGAAGATGGCGCCTTCCATGAACGTGAACTTCGAGCTGGTCGAGAGCCTGATCATGGACGGGCTGCTGGTCATCGCCGAAGCGCGCGCCGCCTGAGCGCGGCCTGCCGCGGAATGCCGCGGCCTCAGTCGACTCAGCGAGCGGAATCGGCGGCCGTGAGGCCATCCACCGCCTGGAACATCGCCTGTCGCGCCTGACTGATGATCTGGCCCTTCCACGCATCCATGTCGGTATAGAACGCTTCGAGCATGCGCGCGCGGATCGATGACGCCAGCTCAGCCGGCGCCTCGGGATGCTGGTACAGCCAGTGGTCGGCCCGCAGCGCGCCGGTCACCTCCATGATGGGCTGCGTGCCGTATTCGAGGGCGATGCCGGTGTAGTCGGCCGCGGGGCATTCGTCGTATATCGCGCCGCACATCAGGCCGGTCAAAAAGGCCGAGGTCGACGAGCCGTCGTAGATCGAGGTCACCGGCATCGCCGGCGTGCCCCACCAGGCGTTGGCGCGCGCGTACGCGGCCTTGTCGTCGCGGGCCGCGAAGATGCGTTCGCCGAGGCCGTTGGGTCCGAGGCCGGTGTGCAGGTCGATCCATGCCAGTCCACGCGCCGATTGCGCATGCGTGCGCAGCACCGTGCGGAAGGTCTGGTTGCTCCAGGTCGGCGCCTTGCCGCCGAAGAACAAGCCGTCTTCGAACTGGTACTGCCCTCCGGTAACGGCAGCCTGGTAGGCCGCCACGCCGTGCGTCGCGATCCACGCGTTGATGGCTTCCTGGTTGTCCGGTGTCGGTGGCCAGGCGGCTGGCAGCAGCAGCGCGTGCAGTTCGGCGTAGGCCGCATTCACCGGCAACGGCTTCGTGTAGTCGGAGAAGTTGCGGTTCAAGTCGACGTTCTCGTTGGTGACGCGCCGTCCGTGCGAAAAGCCGTGCGGGTTCAGCGCATGAACATAAAGCACGGCAACGCCGGCTGCGCGCGCCTTGTCGCGCCACTCGTCGTCGTACAGCGAGAACACCTGTACGCCGCTGCCGCAATGGCCTTCGACGCCGTGGCATGCGCTGGTGACCATGAGCAGCTGCTTTGCATCGGCTGCCCCGTCGAGCGCGACGTCCATCGCGATCTCTTCGCCTTCACCGCCCTTGAGCGGATGCACATGCGAATCGACCGTCAGGCCAGCCGCGGCGCACGCCTTCAGGAACTTGGCACGCGCGATCGAATAGGTCGGGGAAAAGGCTTCGACAACCCCGATCACGCGATGCTCCGCGCTTTGAGGAATTGCTCCGCCAGCTCGACCCAGCAGGTTGCGCCGAGGGGAATCAAATCGTCGTTGAAGTCGTAGCTGGCGTTGTGCAGCGTGCACGGCCCACCGCCGTGGTGCATGTCGCGGTGCGCGCCGTCGCCGTTACCGATGAAGGCATAGGCGCCGGGCTTGGCCAGCAGCATGAAGGAGAAGTCTTCGGCTGTCATCGCCGCTTCCTGCACCAGCACGTTGTCTTCGCCGACGATGCTCGCCATCACGCCGCGCGCGAAGTTGGCTTCATCCGTCGAATTGATGGTCGGTGGGTAGTTGCGGTGAAAGTAGAAGTCGACTTCGCAGTCGTGCGCGGCGCCGATGTGCTCCGCGATCTTCTTCATGCGCGACTCGATCAAATCGAGCACTTCATGGGTAAAGGTGCGCACTGTGCCTTGAAGCTGGCAGGTGTCTGGGATCACGTTGCTGGCTTCGCCGCCATGAATCATCGTGACCGAAATCAGGCCGGTGTCTGTCGGCTTCTTGTTGCGCGTGAGGATGGTCTGAAACGCGAGCACCATCTCGCAAGCCACCGGCAGCGGGTCGACGCCGGTGTGCGGCAGCGCCGCATGGCCGCCCTTGCCGTGGATCGTGATCTTGAATTCGTTGCTCGACGCCATCGCAGGTCCGGGGCTCACCGCGAACTGGCCGACCTTCATGCCCGGCCAGTTGTGCATGCCGTACACCGCGTCCATCGGAAACTTCTCGAACAGGCCTTCCTTGACCATCTCGCGGGCGCCGCCGCCGCCTTCTTCTGCCGGTTGGAAGATCAAGTAGACGGTGCCGTCGAAATTGCGGTTCTTGGCCAGGTGCTGGGCCGCAGCAAGGAGCATCGCCGTGTGGCCGTCGTGGCCGCAGGCATGCATCTTTCCCTGGTTTTGGCTGGCGTGGGCGAAGGTGTTGAGCTCGGTGACCGGCAGGGCGTCCATGTCGGCGCGCAGGCCGATCGCGCGGTCGCTGGTGCCGTTCTTGACGATGCCGATCACGCCGGTGGTCGCAAGCCCTCGATGGATCGGGATGCCCCATTCGGTGAGCTTGGCTGCCACCACATCGGCGGTGCGCACTTCCTTGAAGCAGAGTTCAGGGTGCGCGTGAATGTCGCGCCGGATCGAGGCGATGCCGGCGGCCTGGGTAACGAGGGAGTCGATGAGTTTCATTGGGGGTGGACTGGCGTGGCGATCAAAACGCCAGTCTAGCCAGTACCGTGCCGGGTGGCACGGCGCGGCTTCCTTGCCCCCGGAATGCTGCTCAGCGCCCGATTTCTCTCATGTACGTTGTGCGGGCAGCGATCGCGGTGTCGGTGAAGTCGGTGAACACGCCATCCACGCCCAAGCGGTAGTACGCCAGGTATTCGTTCTTCGGGTCGCCCGCGTAGTCGATCGGCAAACGACGGTTTTCGTTGCGGAAAGTGAAGGGGTGCACGAAGAGGCCGGCCTTGTGCGCGTCGGCAACGAGCGTCGTCGGCGTGATCGAGGTGGCATCGGCATCGTTGATCTTGCCGTCCTTGTTGACGTCGACCGGCTTGCCGTCGGCGCCGATCGTGCCCTTGACGCTGATGATGTAGCGCTTCCACGGGCCGATGCCGTCTGCGTAGGTCTTGATTTCAGCCAGGCCGGCCGGCGTCACCATCGCGCTGAAGGTGCGCGCGTCGCCCGCCTTGGCCCATTCGTAAGGCCGGTCGACCGGAATCGCATAGGTCATGGCGCCGGTCTTCATGTCGATGCCGTCGCCGTCGATGAGCTGGATCAGCTTGGTGTTCAGGCCCTTGCTCTTCATGTATTTCAGGCTGCCGGGCTCGAACGACTGGACGTAGATGGGCGCGGTTTTGCTGTTCAGGCCCGCGGCGTTGATCATCGCGATGAGCTTGTCTTCTAGCGGCAACCCCATGTCGCGGAACCAGGTCGGGTTCTTCGTTTCCGGGTAGATCGCGATGGCGCGGCCGGTTTCGCGCGTCTTCAGCTTCTGGAAGTCGAGGATCTCCTGGAAGGTCGCGACCTTGAACTTGCCGTTGAACTGTTGGGGCCGCTCTGCGTCGGTCGAAATACCGCCCAGCGTCTTGACTTCTGCCAGGGTGAAGTCTTGAATGAACCAGCCGGTCTGCGTTTCGCCGTCGACTTTCATCGTCTTCTTGCGCGCGGCAAATTCGGGATGGCTCGCGACGTCGGTGCTGATTGCCAGGTTGGGGTCGTGCCGCGCGACCAGCACGCCGTCCTTGGTGATGAGAAGGTCCATTTCGATGACGTCGGCACCCAGCTCGACGGCGCGCGCATAGGCTTCCATCGTCTCTTCCGGGAGATACCCTGAAGCACCACGGTGCGCGACGACCAGCGGCTGCTTGCCGTCGAGGGTGATCAGGCCCTTGGCCGAATCGGCACCGGGCATGGCGCATGCAGCGAGTGCGAGCGTGGCGGCGGCAGTGAGTGCCGTTGCAAATGGTTTCATCATCAAACTGGCTCCGTGCGAGTAAAACTGCAGCCTACACCGGCACTATGACGCTTCAGTCGAATGCGCGGCGCATCCGACTTCCCGGACAATCAAATTCATGTCGCAAACCCTTTCTGCCCGCAGCCTCGAATTTGCCCAGACCCTCGTGCGCATGAACACGGTGAGCGCGAACAGCAATCTCGAGTTGATCGACTTTGCCCGCGACCACCTTGCCGGCCTGGGCGTGCGCAGCCGCCTCACCTACAGCGCCGACAAGAAAAAGGCCAACCTCTTCGCCACGCTGGGCGCCGGCAAGCCCAACGGCATCATCGTTTCAGGCCACACCGACACCGTGCCGTGGGACGGCCAGGACTGGACGGTCGATCCGCTCTCCGCCATGGTGCAGGACTGGCCGCAAGAAGGCCTGCGCGCCGATGGCGAGGTCGAGCGCGCCGAGCCGCGCCTCTACGGCCGCGGTTCCGCCGATATGAAGAGCTTCATTGCGATCGCGCTGGCCAATGCCGAGCACTTCATCGAGAGCGACTCGCCCTACGCGGTGCATTTCGCTTTCAGCTACGACGAAGAAGTCGGCTGCTTCGGCGTCAGGGAGCTCATCGCCGACATGAAGGAGCAGCTGGTGAAGCCGGTGGCCTGCATCATCGGCGAGCCCACCAACATGGTGCCGGCCATCGCCCACAAGGGCGTGTACCGCTACAAGTGTTGCGTGCGCGGCAAGGAGGCCCATTCGTCGCTCACGCCGCAGTCGGTCAACGCCATCGAGATGGCGGCGCGCGTGGTCAACAAGGTGCGCGACATGGCCGATGGCTTTGAGAACAGCGAGCGCCGCTACGAAGGCTTCGATGTGCCGTTCAGCACCGCCAGCGTCGGCCAGTTTCATGGCGGCATCGCCGACAACGTGGTGCCGCGCGACGCTGAGTTCCGCTACGAATTCAGGAACCTGCCCACTGCCGATGCGGCGGCCATGCAGAGAGAGGTCGTCGCCTACGCCGCGCGCGCCGAAGAAGCCATGAAGCGGGTTGCGCCCGACGCCGGCTTCACCTTCGAGACGATCTGCGAGGTGCCGAGCTTTTTGAGCACCGCCAACGAGCCGATCACCAAGCTGGCCCAGCGCCTGTCGAAAGAGCAGCGCACCACGCTGGTGGCTTTTGGCACCGAAGCGGGCATCTTCAAGAGCGCCGGCATTCCGACGGTGGTGTGCGGCCCAGGCAGCATCATGCAGGCGCACCAGCCGGACGAGTTCGTCACCTTGGCGCAACTCGCGCGCTGCGAGCAGTTCCTGCAGGGGCTGTCGATCACGCGCGATATCCGTTGAACTTGCTGGCGTTGAAACTGCCGGCGTTTTTGCCTCTGCATTTGCCGCAGTCGCCGTCTTGAAACGCATCGCGCTCGGCCTGCTCTGCGCCGCAGCGCTGCTTTACGCGCTGGCCAAAGCCTTCGAGCCGCGCCATCCGTGGCTCGGCTACGTGGCCGCCTTTGCGGAGGCCGCGATGGTCGGCGCCATTGCAGACTGGTTCGCGGTGGTCGCGCTGTTTCGGCATCCGCTCGGCCTGCCGATTCCCCACACGGCCATCATCCCGGCCAACAAAGACCGCATCGGCGCCAACCTCGCCGGCTTTATCTGCAACAACTTCCTGAGCACCTCGCAGGTGCTGTCGAAGTTGAAAGAGTTCGACGCCGCCGCGCGGCTTGCCGACTGGCTGGCTTCCCCCGCGCACGCCCGCGCGCTGGGTGACCACGCGGTCACGGTGGCGCGCTACGCCCTCGGCGCGCTGGACGACGCACGGGTGCGCGACTTTCTCGGTCGTACGGTGACCGCCGGGCTGGCGCAGATCGACCTGTCGCGCTTGCTCGGCCAGGCGCTGGACGCACTCACCGCAGGTGGCCGCCATCAGGCGCTGCTCGACGACGTGCTGGAGCAGGTGGCCGGGCTGATCGAAGGCGATGAGCTGCAGGGTCGCATCACCGAAGCCATCGCGCGGGAAATCAAGACGCTGCGCTATGTCGGGCTCGATCAGGTGGCCGCCCGCGCCGCCACGCGAAAGATCGTCGCGGCCGTGGCGCGCACCATCGGCGAACTGGCCGCCGAGCCGGCGCACCCGTTGCGGCAGCGCTTCGATGCGTTCGTCGACGACTTCGTGGTCAAGCTCAAGCACGACCCTGAATTCCAGGCGCGCGGCGAGCAGATCCGCGCCGAGCTGCAGGCGCACCCAGCGCTGGCCGAATACACGCACGGCCTGTGGGACGAGTTGCTGGCCTGGCTGCACGCCGACCTGGCGCGAGACGATTCGAGCATCCGGCAGCGCGTCGTCACGATGGCGGGCTCGCTCGGCGCACGGTTGCAGCGCGACGAGCCGATACGCCGCTGGATCAACGAGCAGATCGAGGCCGGCGCTCCCGCCGCCATCGAGCGCTACCGCGAAGACATCCGGCGCTACATCGTCGAGCGCGTCCAGGAGTGGAATGCCGACGAGATGACGGCCGAGCTGGAGCGCAACATCGGACGCGACCTGCAGTTCATCCGGGTCAACGGCACGCTGGTGGGTGGGCTGGTCGGGCTGGCGATCTATTCATTGACCCGCATGCTGTCGCCTTGAGCTTTTGCGGCGCTCGCAATCTTTTCGGCGCTTGCGTTTTAGACTCGGGCGATGGCCCTCGCATCCCCTGTGCTTCCTGGAAATTCCAGAACTTCCACCGTGCTGGGCGCCTGCCCGCACGACTGCCCCGACACTTGCGCGCTTGTCACCACCGTGCAGGACGGCAAGGCGATCAAGCTGCAAGGCAATGCCGATCACTTTCACACGGGCGGCGTGCTCTGCACCAAGGTCTCGCGCTACATCGAGCGCAACGACCACGCCGAACGGCTGGTGCAACCGCTCAAGCGCGTCGGGCCCAAAGGCTCGGGCCGGTTCGAGCCGGTGACATGGGAGGTGGCGCTCGACGACATCGCCGCGCGCCTGAAATCCATCGCTGCCGTGAACCCTGAATCGATCCTGCCGTACAGCTACGCCGGGACCATGGGGCTGGTGCAGGGCGAGTCGATGGACCGGCGCTTCTTCCACAAGCTCGGCGCGTCGTTGCTCGACCGCACCATCTGCTCGACCGCCGGCGGTGAGGCCATGGTCTACACGCTGGGCGGCAAGGTCGGCATGCGGGTCGAGTTCTTCGCCGAGGCCAAGCTGATCCTGATCTGGGGCAGCAATTCGATCGGCAGCAACCTGCATTTCTGGCGCCATGCGCAGGCCGCCAAGCGCGCCGGCGCGCGGCTGGTGTGCATCGACCCGCGCAAGACCGAAACCGCCGACAAGTGCGACGAGCACATCGCGTTGCTGCCCGGCACAGATGCCGCGCTGGCATTGGCGCTCATGCATAAGCTCATCGTCAACGACTGGCTCGACCACGACTACATCGCGCAGCACACGCTGGGCTGGGACGCGCTGCGCGAGCGCGCGCTGCAATGGCCACCCTCGCGTGCGGCCGCGGTGTGCGGCGTGCCGGAGGCGCAGATCGTCGCGCTGGCGCAGGCGTATGGCACGACCAAGCCAGCGGCCATCCGGCTGAACTACGGCATGCAGCGGGTGCGCGGCGGCGGCAATGCGGCGCGTGCCGTGGCCTGCCTGCCGGCCCTCGTCGGGGCTTGGCGTCATCGCGCCGGTGGCTTGCTGCTGAGCAGCTCCGGCCAGTACCCGGTCGATCGCGCCGCGCTGCACCGGCCAGATTTGATGCCGAGCCCACGTCCGCGCACCATCAACATGAGCGCCATCGGCGATGCGTTGCTCGATGCGGCCCACCCGGTCGAAGCGATCGTGGTCTACAACAGCAACCCGGTCGCGGTCGCGCCGGACTCGGGCAAGGTGGTCGCGGGGTTCGCGCGCGAAGACCTCTTCACGGTGGTACTGGAGCAGTTTCAGACCGACACCGCCGACTATGCCGACTACCTGTTGCCCGCGACCACCCAATTGGAGCACTGGGACATCCACACCAGCTACGGCCATACCGATGTGCTGCTGAATCGCCCGGCGGTGGCGCCGCGTGGCGAGGCCCGCAGCAACGCCTGGGTGTTCCGCGAACTGGCGCGGCGCATGGAGTTCGACGAACCGTGCTTTTCGGACGACGACGAGGCAATCTGCCGCAGCGCGTTCGCCGAAGGCGCGATCGACTACGCACAGTTGCTCGCGCAAGGCTTCACCAGCGTGAAGTTGCCTGAAGCGCCTTTCGCCGAGGGCAACTTTCCAACGCCGTCCGGCCGCTGCGAGTTCTTCAGCGCGCGCCTACAGGCCCAAGGCCAGGACGGCTTGCCCGACCACGTGCCCAACTACGAACCAGCCGGCAGCTCGACCGAATACCCGCTCGCCATGATTTCGCCGCCGGCGCGCAACTTCCTCAACTCGACCTTCGTCAATGTGAGAAGCCTGCGCGCGATCGAAGTCGAGCCGCTTTTGGAGATCCACGCAGACGATGCGGCTGCACGCGGCATCGAAAACGGCGCGACCGTGCGGGTTTTCAACAGCCGCGGCGAGCACCGCTGCCGCGCCGAAGTCTCGCGCCGCGCCCGTCCGGGCGTCGTGCATGGCATGGGCATCTGGTGGCGCAAGTTCGGCATGGACGGCACGAATGTCAACCAGCTCACCAGCCAGCGCCTCACCGACATCGGCCGTGGGCCCACGTTCTACGACTGCCTGGTGCAGGTAGAACGCGCCGCGTTATCTCCGCTCCCCGCGTTATCCCCTCTGCCCCCGGGAGAGGGTTAGGGTGAGGGCACCGTACCTGTGAGAACGCTCCCATCCATAGCCCTGGCCGCCGCCCTGTCCCTCCTCACTGGCTGCGCCGACCTAGGCTACTACTGGCAATCCGCCCACGGCCACTTAGACCTCATGCGCGCCGCCCGTTCTGTGCCCGCCTGGCTCGCCGACCCCGCCACCGCCCCGGCCCTCAAGGCCAAGCTGGAACTTACCCAACGCATCCGCCGCTTCGCCGTCACCGACCTCGGCCTGCCCGACAACCGCAGTTACACCGGCTACGCCGACCTGCATCGATCTGCAGCCATCTGGAACGTGGTCGCTGCACCGGAGTACTCGCTCCAACTGAAGACGTGGTGCTTCCCGGTCGCGGGTTGCGTCGGCTACCGCGGCTACTACGACGAGGCCGCCGCCAAGACAGAAGCCGCAGCGCAATCCGCGCAAGGGCTCGAAGTCGCCGTGTACCCCGTGCCCGCCTACTCGACGCTGGGCTACATGAACTGGGCCGGCGGCGACCCGCTGCTTTCGACCTTCATCGGTTACCCCGACGGCGAACTGGCGCGCATCGTCTTTCACGAGCTGGCGCACCAAGTTCTCTACGTGCCCGACGACACGCTGTTCAACGAGTCCTTCGCGACCGCGGTCGAGCGCATCGGCGGCGCGATGTGGCTGCAGCGCGAAGACACCGCACAGGCACGCGCCGACTATGCGCAGTTCGACGGCCGCCGCCAGCAATTCCGCGCACTGGCCCTGCAAACCCGCCGCGCGCTGACCGCCATCTACGAATCGAAAGAAGCCGAATCGCGCGACTGGACCGCCGTGGCCGCGATGAAGAAGGCCGCGCTCGACGACTTCCGCGTGCGCTACGCGACGCTCCGGGCAAGCTGGCCCGGCGCGCGCCAAGGCGCTTACGACGGCTGGGTCGCGCGCGCCAACAACGCGATGTTCGGCGCGCAGGCGGCGTACGACGATCTGGTGCCCAACTTCGAGGCGCTGTTCGAGCAGCAGGGCCGCGACTGGCCGCGCTTCTATGCGGCCGTCAAGCGGCTGGCGGCGATGGAAAAGCCGCAGCGCACTGCCGCGCTCGAAGCTCTGGGCGCCCCGGCTGACAAGGCACTCGCCGCATCTGCTGCGATGATCGTTCCCGCGACACGGGCAGCCACGTCGCCAACCACCACAACCATAAAAAATACGGGAGGCCACGGTGCCTGACATTCACATCGAACGCACCCACACGCTGGGCATGAAAGGCGCACGAGCCGCCGCCCGCAAATGGATCGAACGGGCCGGAGAACAGTTCGAGATCGAGTGCGACTACACCGAAGGCAAGGCCCGCGACGTCGCGCAGTTCACCCGTCCCGGCATCGACGGCACGCTGGAAGTCACCGCCGATTCGCTCACCCTGACAGCAGAGCTGGGCTTCTTGTTCAGCGCGTTCAGCGACCAGATCAGCGCAAAGATCGCCCGCAATATCGATGAGGTGTTGGGGACGAAGCCGGCGGAAGAAGAGGACGACGGGTACGGGAAGGGCTGGCTTTAAGAAGGCCAACACGACCCACGCGGTCAGCGCAGCGATTCGATCAAGTCGATGTACTTCTGCTTCGCCTCATCCGCGGTTACGCCTTTTTGCGCCGTCCACGCGTCCCATTTGGCGCGCGCCACGAAGTCACTGAAGCTGGGCTTCTTCTCGGCGTTGTCGGCCAGCGTGGCTTGCTTGTAGAGGCCGTAGATCTTTAGCAGCGTGATGTTGTCGGGGCGTTCCGGCAGCAGTTTGGACTGGGCCTCGGCTGCTTCGAAGCGAGCCTGGATATCGTTCGTGTCGGACATTCGTCGTGTGTCTGGAAATTGAAAGACGTCAGTCTGACAGCCCCGCGCGCGCGAGTTCCACGTCGAGCCGTTCGCGGGCATCGACCGGCTTCAGAGCCGCCGCCTTTTCATAGAGCCGCGTGGCTTCTGCCATGCGGCCATCGCCGTGCAGCGCGAGCAGCCCACGGGCGTATTCCATCAGGCCGCTGGCGGAATCGGGATGCAGTTCGAGGCCGCGTTCGAACAGCTCGATGGCGGTTTCTGCGCGCGCGCCGTAAGTCATACGGGCCACCAAGGGGCCGACCTTGTCGATCACCTCCGCATGAAAGGCGCCGAGCGAGATGTGGGCATCCGCATGATGAGGCTGCAGCGCGATCACGCGTTCGAGCGAGTGCTTCACCTTGCCGCCCAAGCCCTGAGCCAAAGCACGCGCCACGCTGATGCCTTCGGCGTAGCGACCCAACGCGTAGGCCTGCCAGTAGAGCGCCTGGCAGTTGTCCGGCTCGGCGGTCGCTTGTGCGCCGGCGCGTTCGGCGACCTGACGAAACAGTGCGAGGCGCACCGACTCGCGCCGCTCCAGGTAGTTGGCGTAGACGGCGGTCGCCTGGTTGGCGAGCGCCAAACCGTGGCTGCCGTGCAGCAGCCCGATGTCTACGGCCTGTTCGAAATCGCCACGGTGATAGCGCACCCAACCCTCGATCAGCGGCTCGGGCGGCGGCGTTTGCAGGCCTTGGCCGGCGTGCAGCTGCCGCCACTGCACTTCGAGTGTCGCTGCATCGATGGCCGGCACATCCGGGTATGGCACGCGTGCCCAGACTCCGACCACCGGTGCGGTGCCGGGCGTCATGAGCGAGATCGGTCTGAAATCGTGAGGAGGCATCGGTGGCTTCAGGCGGCAGCCATTTTTGGCGAGTTGCCGGGCGTGTCCGGCGTGCGCGACGCGCTCGGCGAATAGGCGGCCGTCAGCGTCATCAAATGCTTGCGCTGCGCAAGCTCCAGATACGGCGCGAGCAACTGCAGCGTGTGCTGTGCGCCGCGTAGCAGGGCGCCTTGTACGTGCTGCGGCTCGAGCGCCTCGCGCGGGTTGCGAACGTATTCGTAGCTCAGCCAGTAGGTCAGCACCACGACCATGCTTTGCGCCAGCGCATCGACCTCTCGCATGTCGATGTCGAGGTGCCCCGCGCGGCTCAGGCCCGCGAGCAGCGCCCGCATGGCGCGCACCTTGTTCTTGAGCACCAGCTGAAACTGCGTCTCCAAGTGCCGGTTCTTGCTGAGCAGATCGTTCAGATCGCGGTACAGAAAACGGTAGCGCCAGATCAGCTCGAACAGGCTGTGCATGAAAAACCAGGCGTCTTCGACGTCGTGCACGCCCTCGCTGGCGTGCAGCAACTCGTCGAGCTCGGTTTCGTAGGCTTCGTAGAGCCGGTTGATCAGCTCGTCTTTTGCGGGGTAGTGGTAGTAGAGATTGCCGGGGCTGATGCCGAGTTCGCCCGCCACGAGCGTGGTCGACACGTTCGGTTCCCCGAAGCGGTTGAACAGCTCCAATGCTGCTTCGAGGATGCGTTGCGCTGTTCGGCGTGGCGCCTTCTTGGCCATGACGGTGCCTCGGTTTTTGTCTCTGAGGTCACTCTAGCGCAACTCCGGGAAAAAGGGGTTAGCGCGGACCCGCTGGTTTGCGTGCGGGGCGAGGCGTTGCCGCGGCGTCGGTCGGCTGGCTAGGCTCGGATTGCGCCAATTGCGCTTCGAGCGCCGCTACTCGCGCCTGCAATGCAGTCCACTCCGCAGCCGACGGCAGGCCGAGCTTTTCGAGCGCGCGCGCCACGCGCTCTTCAAAAATGTTCTCCAGTTTGCCCCAGCCGCCCGCCGCCTTGGTGCCGATGTCGCTCGCCAGCCCGGCCATGCGAGCCTGCGCTTGTGCCAGGGTCTCTTCGGCCGCCTGCTGCGTCTTCTTCTGCATGCCCGCGCCGTCTTTCACCAGCGCCTCGAAGGCCTTGCTGCCCTCCTGCTGCATCTTGGCAAAGGCGCCGAGGCCGGCAAGCCAGATCTGCTGGGCGGAATCCTTGACGCGGTCGGCGGATTTGTCGTCGTCTTTGGTGGGCATGCGGTTCCTGATGAGTGAATGCGATGGGGCACTCTAGCGGGAGCGGTGCGCTGGCTTTAGAGCGGCACGTCTAGCTGCTTTTTGCAACATGGCCCGATGTGATAATTGTCTGCAACAACAGCAGGGGACCCCATGATCCTGGTTACAGGCGGTGCCGGCTTCATTGGCGCCAACTTCGTACTCGATTGGCTCGCGCAAAGCGACGAGGCCGTCGTCAATCT
Organism: Variovorax sp. PAMC28562; assembly: GCF_014303735.1. NCBI lineage: Bacteria > Pseudomonadati > Pseudomonadota > Betaproteobacteria > Burkholderiales > Comamonadaceae > Variovorax > Variovorax sp. PAMC28562. The sequence goes on from NZ_CP060296.1 coordinate 1,744,901, forward strand.
CGACAAGCTCACTTACGCCGGTAACCCCGAGACGCTCGCGTCGCTGAAGGGCAACCCCAAGCACGTCTTCGTGCAGGGCGACATCGGCGACAGCGCCTTGCTCGACCGCCTGCTCGCCGAACACAAGCCGCGCGCGATCGTCAACTTCGCGGCCGAGTCGCATGTCGACCGGTCGATTCACGGGCCTGAAGACTTCGTGCAGACCAACGTGCTCGGCACCTTCAGGTTGCTCGAATCCGTCCGCGGTCACTGGGCTGCATTGCCAGCAGATCAACAAGCCGCCTTTCGGTTTCTGCACGTCTCGACCGACGAGGTCTACGGCTCTTTGTCGGCGACCGACCCAGCCTTCACCGAAGACCACAAGTACGAGCCCAACAGCCCATATTCGGCCAGCAAGGCTGCCAGCGACCATCTGGTGCGCGCATGGCACCACACCTACGGCTTGCCGGTGCTGACGACCAATTGCTCGAACAACTACGGGCCGTTCCATTTCCCCGAAAAACTCATCCCGCTGATGATCGTCAACGCGCTCGAAGGCAAGCCGCTGCCGGTGTACGGAGACGGCATGCAGGTGCGCGACTGGCTGTACGTCAAGGACCATTGCAGCGCCATCCGCCGCGTGCTGGAAGCGGGCCGGTTGGGTGAAACCTACAACGTCGGGGGGTGGAACGAGAAGCCGAACATCGAGATCGTCAACACGGTGTGCGCACTGCTCGACGAGCTGCGGCCCAAGGCCGGCGGCAAGAGTTACCGCGAACAGATCACCTACGTGACCGATCGCCCCGGCCACGATCGCCGCTACGCCATAGACGCACGCAAGATCGAAAAAGAGCTCGGCTGGAACCCCGCCGACACCTTCGACACCGGCATCCGCAAGACGGTGGAGTGGTACTTGGCCAATGGCGAATGGGTGCGCAATGTGCAGAGCGGTGCGTATCGCGAATGGGTCGAAAAGCAGTACGACTCTAAACCCACGAAGGCGCCCTCATGAAGGTGCTGCTGCTAGGCAAGGGCGGCCAGGTCGGCTGGGAGCTGCAACGCAGCTTGGCGCCGCTGGGCGAACTGGTCGCACTGGATTTCGACAGCACCGACTTCAACGCCGACTTCAGCCATCCCGAACAGCTGGCAGAGATGGTCTTGACAGTGCGCCCCGACGTCATCGTCAATGCGGCCGCCCACACCGCCGTCGACAAGGCCGAGAGCGAGCCAGACTTCGCGCGCAAGCTCAACGCAACCTCGCCCGGTGTCGTGGCCAAAGCCGCGAAACAGATCGGCGCGTTGATGGTCCACTTCTCGACGGACTACGTGTTCGACGGCAGCGGCAGCAAGCCTTGGCACGAAGACGACGCGACCGGGCCGCTCAGCGTCTATGCCCGCACCAAGCTCGAAGGCGAACAACTGGTCGCGGCGAACTGCCCAAGGCACCTGATCTTTCGCACGAGCTGGGTGTATGCCGCGCGCGGCGGCAATTTTGCCAAGACGATGCTGCGGCTGGCAAAGGAGCGTGATCGCCTGACGGTCATCGACGACCAGTTCGGCGCGCCGACTGGTGCCGAACTGCTGGCCGATGTGACTGCGCACGCGATTCGGGCGACTTTGCAAGACGAGAAAAAGACGGGGCTGTATCACCTCGTCGCAGGCGGAGAAACCTCGTGGCACGGCTATGCAAAGTTCGTCATCGAACAAGCGCGAGAAGCCGGCGTCGAGTTGAAGGCGTCGCCATCGACCGTCGATGCCGTACCGACCAGCGCCTTTCCGACACCCGCCAGGCGGCCGCAGAATTCACGGCTCGACACATGCAAGCTGCGATCGACGTTCGGATTGACGTTGCCGCATTGGCAAGCGGGTGTGGCACGGATGCTGCGCGAGACCCTTTGAGCGCCCTGAACAAAGAACGAACGAAGACAACATGACTCAACGCAAAGGCATCATCCTCGCCGGCGGCTCAGGCACTCGCCTGCACCCCGCCACGCTCGCGATGAGCAAGCAACTGCTGCCGGTGTACGACAAGCCGATGATCTATTACCCGCTGACCACCTTGATGCTCGGTGGCATGCGCGACATCCTGATCATCAGCACGCCGCAAGACACGCCGCGCTTTCAGCAGCTGCTGGGCGATGGCAGTCAGTGGGGCATGAACCTGCAGTACGCGGTGCAGCCGAGCCCTGACGGCCTGGCGCAGGCCTTCATCATCGGAGAGCAGTTCCTGGACAACGCGCCGAGTGCGCTGGTGCTGGGCGACAACATTTTTCATGGGCATGACCTGGAGCATCTGCTGAAGGATGCCGATGCAGTCGCTTCAGGCGCGACCGTGTTCGCGTATCACGTGCAAGACCCGGAGCGCTATGGCGTCGTGGCTTTCGATGCGAACGGCAAGGCCAGCAGCATCGAAGAAAAGCCCCTCAAGCCCAAGAGCAGCTATGCCGTGACCGGCCTGTACTTCTACGACAACGAAGTCACCGCCATCGCCAAGGCAGTGAAGCCCAGCGCGAGAGGCGAGCTCGAGATCACCGCGGTGAACCAGGCCTATCTGGACAGCGGCAAGCTGACCGTCCAGATCATGCAGCGCGGCTATGCGTGGCTGGACACCGGCACGCATGAAAGCCTGCTCGAAGCAGGGCAGTTCATCGCGACGCTGGAGCATCGGCAGGGGTTGAAGATTGCGTGTCCTGAAGAGATTGCGTGGCGACGTGGGTACATCAATGCGGCTCAGTTGGAACGGTTGGCCGCGCCGCTGCAGAAGAGTGGGTATGGGCGGTATCTGACGCGGCTGTTGGCGGATGAGGTGCGCTCTTGAGGTCTTCGTTTGCGGTTAAAGGCGCCCGACGTTTATGACTCGCCCTCGCTTCAGCGTCGTCATCCCCACGCGCAATCGGGCGGACACGCTTCGGTCATCGCTGGCAACCTGCATCGACCAGAATTTCGACGATTACGAAATCGTCGTGTGTGACAACGGCGAGGGCGCCGAAGCCGAGCAGGTCGTTCGTGACGCCGCCTCTCCGCGGGTTCGCTACCTTGCGCCGACTCAACCACTTGCCATGAGCGCCAATTGGGAGAGAGCCGTCTCCGAAGCGCAAGGCGAGTACATCACCGTGCTGGGCGACGACGATGGCCTCATGCCGTACGCCCTGGCCGAACTCGACGCGCTGATTACGAAATACGAGACGCAGGCCGTCGTCTGGCAGCGTGGCATCTACACCTGGCCGACCATCGGCGTTCCGGGTGAGGCAGACCTGTTACGCGTGCCTCTTGCAAGAAGCGTCGTGGAGATGAACGGCCGAGAGCAGATCCTCAAGGCGGTGCGCTTCGAAGCTGGCTACGACACCTTGCCGATGATTTACTCCGCGGTTGTTCATCGGGACCTTATCGAGCGCCACCAGCAATTGGCTGGCAGGATGTTCCTTAACGTCTACCCGGATGTCTATTCCGCATTCGGCCTCGGATACCTTGCAGATCGCTACATCTGGACTAGCGTGCCGATGGGCATCGCGGGCCTTTCCCGTGCCAGCAATGGCGTAGCCACGCTGATGAACACTAGCAACAACGCTGTGTCGACCGACTTCGATCGTCTCAATGCGGCTTTTGGTTACATCCGCCATCCGAGGGTTCCAGACAAGATGATTCTGGGTCCAGTGCATGTCGTGGACTGCTTCCTGCACGCGAAAGACGCCCTGTTTCCCCATGACGATTCGCTTGTAGTCGATCGAAAGGCTTTCACGGTGCAATGCCTTGCGGCCATCTTCGACGTCGATCAATCTCGGCGGCAGGAAGCGCGACTAATCGTCCGGGCGTCGCTGGCCGACAATCAGTCGCTGCTGGACTGGTTTGATTCTGAAGCACCTGATTTGCCGCCCGGCAAAATATTCAGTTTCCAGCCTCTGCAGCTCGGCTTCGATGGTTCCATGCTGAGCTTGCGTACCACGCCCTATGACGTCAAGGACATCGCGGGCGCGGTTACTTTGACAACCCAGCTGCTCGGGCTGACCTCGGGGCAAATTACTTACGAGGTTGCTTCGTGGGAGCAGATGCACGCATCCGTCGCAAATGCCTGGAAGACGGCAGAGGTGGCACAACAGGCGCAGGCAGCAGCCCAGGCAGAAACCGCGGAACAGGGCACGTACATCCTTGCTGCCGGTGCGCAGGTGGAACAAGCAGAGTTGGAGTTGCAAGCTTCCCGGCGACAAGTGGAGCAGCTGCAAATCGAGCGGACTATCGCAGCAGAGGCGGTTGCCCAACTGCAGCACCAACTGGGAGAAGCACAGCTCGCCGCGTCTTTGAGGTACGTTCCCAAAAGGCTTCTTGCCAAGTTGACAGGGCGGAGTCCGAAGGGCAAATTGACGCGATGAACGAGAGATGACCACGCGCTTCAAATTTATCGAGACACCATTGTCTGGACTGGTCAGCGTCCAGCGGCAGCGCACCGAAGATCCGCGCGGCTTTTTCAGCCGACTCTTCTGCGCTGAAGAATTGGCGGCGATCGGCTTCTCTGGATCCGTTGCGCAAATCAATCACACGCTAACGCGACGGCGTGGTTCGGTACGCGGCCTGCACTTTCAACGTCCGCCGCATGGCGAGGTGAAGCTCGTGAGTTGTTTGAGCGGCGGAGTGTTCGATGTCGCGGTTGACATTCGCAGGGAGTCGCCCACGTTCCTACAATGGCACGCAGAGCATCTGAGCGCGGAGAACGGTCGCAGCTTGCTGATCCCGCAAGGCTTTGCGCATGGTTTCCAGGCACTCAGCGAAGATGCGCAACTACTGTATCTACATTCGGCGCCCTATCAGCCCGGCGCAGAAGGCGCGCTGAATCTTCGGGATCCCAATTTGGCGATCAAGTGGCCATTGCCGCTTGCCGATATCTCCGAACGCGACGCCGGCCATCCGCTTCTTGACAATAGCTTTAAGGGAATTTGATTGTGAGATGCCGCCATTGCCAGGCAGAGGTCGAGCTGCCGTTCATCGATTTGGCGACGGCGCCGCCATCTAATGCGTACCTTCGCCCGGCGCAATTGAGCGCACCCGAGACGTTCTTTCCATTGCGCGTGCGTGTCTGCACATCATGTTGGCTGGTCCAGACGGAAGACTATGCAGACCATGCACAACTTTTTGCGAGCGACTATGCGTATTTCAGTTCAACATCGAGCGCGTGGCTTCAGCATTCTGCGCGTTATGTCGAAATGGTCACCAAACGCTTCGCGCTGCGCGAGAACTCATACGTCATAGAAATCGCCTCCAACGATGGCTACCTGCTCCAATACATGCGTCAAGCGGGCATCGGCTGTCTTGGCATCGAACCGACTGCCAGCACGGCGGCAGCGGCGCGGGGCAAGGGAATAGAGGTGATTGAGGAATTTTTCGGCGAAGACCTGGGCCGGCGCCTTGCGCAGCAAGGTCGGCAAGCCGACTTGATGATTGCCAACAACGTGCTCGCACATGTGCCGGGCATCAACGATTTCGTCACGGGGTTCGTGCAGGCGCTAAAGCCGCAAGGCGTGGTCACCTTCGAATTTCCTCACCTACTGCGCATGGTGGCCGAGTGTCAGTTCGACACCATCTACCACGAGCACTTCTCATACCTGTCTCTGGTCGCGGTGCAACGCGTGCTCGAGCGCAACGGGCTCACGGTCTTCGATGTCGAGGAACTGCAGACGCATGGAGGGAGCTTGCGGGTGTTCGCGCAACGGCTCGACACCGGGAAGCGCGCGGTCGACTCGTCCGTTGGTACGTTACTGCGGCGCGAGCGCACCGCCGGCGTCGAAAGTACGGCTTACTACGAGGGATTTCAGAGCCGGGCAGACGACATCCGAGACGGACTCATGACCTATCTGGTCGAAGCCCGTCGCCAAGGCCGACGGGTCGGCGCATACGGTGCCGCAGCCAAGGGCAATACGTTGCTGAACTACACGGGTGTGCGCGCCGGGCTGCTGCCCTGGGTAGTTGACCGCAGCCCCGGTAAGCACGGCATGTACATGCCTGGCAGCCGCGTTCCGATCGTCGATGAAGAGTATCTCCGGCGGGAGCGCCCAGATGACGTGCTGCTGCTGCCCTGGAACCTCAAAGAAGAGTTGATGGCGCAACTCGAGTACGTCCGTGATTGGGGCGGCCGCTTCGTTGTCGCCGTGCCGAGGATCCAGGTGCTGTGACGAGGATTGCCGTTACAGGTGCGAGCGGATTTGTTGGCCGTCACGTGTTGAAGGCGCTGCAGAACGCCGGAAATAAGAGCGTGACCACCGTGTCGCGCACTGAAGCAAAAGATTGGCTCCCCGACGGAATGAGACACGTGCGAATGGATCTGTCGGATCCGCCGGCAGCGGCTTACGAAGCCTTGGGCCGGCCAGACGTGTTGATCCACCTGGCTTGGGGCGGGTTGCCACATTACGACTCGTACCATCACTATGAAATCGAGTTGCCATCGAGCTACCGATTTTTGAAAGCATTGGTCTACCAAGGTCTGCCGTCGATGCTATGCGTCGGAACCTGCTTTGAGTACGGCATGCGAAACGGCGTGCTCGACGAGTCTCTTGCCGCCTTGCCACACAACGCCTACGCGTTCGCGAAGGACTCGCTCAGGCGACAGTTGGAATTTCTCCGTGAAGGCAAGTCTTTCCAGCTGACATGGGCGCGCCTGTTCTACATGTATGGGACGGGCCAGACACCGGGCTCTTTGTACGGTCAGTTCAGTGCTGCAGTGGAACGTGGCGAGGCCCGTTTCCCCATGTCGGCCGGCGAACAATTGCGCGACTATCTATCGGTCGAGAATGTTGCACAAAATATCGTCGAGTTGGCAATGCGTGCGCCTGATGCAGGTGTCGTCAACGTTTGCGCCGGAAGCCCGATTTCAGTTCGCACTCTGGTCGAAGGTTGGGCGCTCGAGCGCAAATGGGACGGCGTGCTAGCACTCGGCCAAGTCCCCTATCCGCCCCACGAGCCGATGGCGTTCTGGGGCAGCAGCGCCAAGCTCAGACGGTTGCTGGAGTCGGCCACATGATTTTTATGAATTCCCACCATTCGATGGAGTCGATTTTGCAATGTGCGTTCGACTCCCTTGTTGCAAAGGCAGGTCAAGATGAGCTTTGATGAAGAAGTAACACGTCGGATCGCGACCAACGGCGAGAGCGCAGCTCTTCGCGATGCCGCCACCCGGCTGATGACGGTCTCTACAGAGGCGGGCTATTCGTACAATTTCAGTTGGCTCGGGCGCCCGATCATTCAGTACCCCCAAGACATCCTGGCAATGCAGGAAATCCTTTGGCGTGTGCAACCCGAACTGGTGATTGAAACAGGCATCGCACACGGCGGCTCGCTGATTTTCTGGGCCTCTATGTTGGAGCTCAATGCGGCCTGCGGTGGGCCTTCCGATGCGCGAGTGGTTGGCCTGGACATCGACATCCGCGCGCACAATCGAGAGGCGATTGAAGCGCATCCAATGTTCAAGCGCATCTCGATGATCGAAGGATCAAGCATCGCTCCGGATATCGTCGAAAAAGTGCGCTCGCTCGCGGCCGGAAAAAACCGAGTGCTGGTGTGTCTCGACAGCAACCATACGCACGCGCACGTGCTCGCCGAGCTCGAGGCGTATGCGCCATTGGTGACGCCAGGCAGCTATTGCGTGGTGTTCGATACGATCGTCGAGCAACAGCCCAAGAGCTTCTACCCCGATCGCCCGTGGGGCCCGGGAGACAATCCGATGACGGCGGCGCGCAAGTACCTCGAGTCGCATCCCGAGTTCGAAGTCGACCGCTCTATCGACCACAAGCTCCTGTTGAGCGTCGCTCCGGAAGGCTATCTTCGTCGCGTCCGATGAACGCCCAGTCACCTATGTCCATACGGTTGTTATTGAACGGAGACAGCGCATGAGAGTTACCAAGACGGCGATCGAAGGAGTCCTCATCATCGAGCCCAAGGTGTTCGGCGATGCCCGCGGCTTCTTTTTTGAGAGCTTCAACAATAAGGCCTTCGACGAGGCGATCGGTCGGCATGTGGAGTTCGTTCAGGACAATCATTCGCGCTCGGCCAGGGGGGTGCTGCGCGGACTGCATTACCAGATCCAGCGCCCGCAGGGGAAGCTGGTTCGCGTGATCAGCGGCGCCGTGTTCGACGTGGCGGTCGACATCCGCAAGTCGTCCGCGACCTTCGGGGAATGGGTGGGCGTGGAGCTCACCGCCGAGAACCAGAAGCAGATGTGGGTGCCCGAGGGCTTCGCGCACGGTTTCGTGGTCTTGAGCGAAACCGCGGACTTCCTCTACAAGACGACGGACTACTACGCGCCCGCGTACGAGCGCTGCATCGTCTGGAACGACGCGCTCCTGCGCATTGACTGGGGTATTCAGCTTGCCGACGTGAAATTATCCGCAAAAGACACAAAAGGTGCCGGCTTTTTCAATGCAGAGGTCTTCGCCTAGCTGATCGTAACTTGCCAGCGCGAGAAGCAGGAGTTGAACTCCTGCTAGTGATCTGGATAACGGATTTTTTCCAGCCCGACGCCCAAAGGGCGGTCATCATCCGACAAAGCCAATTGTTTAGGTGAGCGGAAGTGATCTGCAGTAATAGTTATGAGTACTCGATTCTTCGAGTCGCATGAATTTTTACTAACAAGGATTGGGATGACCTGCACGGCTCCACCCAGCACACCTTCAAAAAGTATATCTCTACCGTTTGCGATGCGCAGCATTGTAGGTGGGTTTCCGGGCGCTGTGAATGGGCGAATAGTGACGTCCACTTTGAAGCTATTCGTATCACCAAGCTTGCACGGAGCGCTCAACTGCGCGGGCGCTTTGGACCATATTCCCCACGATTCGGCCCGGTGCCAGCCGGAGCCTAAAAGGCCGAGAGAAAAGTCCCCCTCCCGAAAAAAGTATGAGCGTGTCTCGGCCAACATTTGCGGAGCCCCCGTACCTACAATTCGAATATAGCGAATTTCCGAAGAGCGGCGTCTAGCTTCCGCGATCTCCTTCAAAATAATATCCTTCGTGAAAACACAATGAGCTGGCAAGGAAATCCGACCTGCGTCTCTGTTGGGAAATACAAGCGCCTTGTCGCATGATGGCCCGACAATTGCGGAAAGAGACTGTGTAGCTACGCTATCTCCGCTGTCAGAAAATCGTTTTGCAAAGACCTCTGTCGGTGGGTCGTATAGCGAAGGCGCATAGGTTTGTAAAAAAGACGACAAAGGCGAAGGGGTTACGTAGCTTTCCGGCTGCCTTGGATCATAAATGTAGGAATTTATTCCGAAGTAGATTGCGAGTGCTGCGAGCACCGACGTTGTCAAATAGATCTTCGCCTGTGTGAGCAAACGATTGCCAAGAAAAATTGCAAAAGGGTAAAAAACAGGAATGTACCATAACGCGTATCGTGCCAAGCCGGGCGTTGCGCCAGAATTGAGAGTAGTCGTCGATGACTGCGCAAATAGGTTAATTGACAGGTAGGCTACTATAAAAAGAATTTGCGGTGAAGCAAGCTTATCGCGTTTGATTCCTGAAACAAAGAAAAGCATTGCAAATACGATCAACAATCCGAGTGGCCAATTGGGGAACAAACCAAGATCAGGATCAAACAGCCAAACATAAGAGGTAAAAAAATTCCCGCCAATTTTCGCGCCGCCCGCTAGCAATTGCGGAGTAGGAACACCAAAGCGTGTAAAATAATACAGTGGATGAACTATTATTAGAAGGCCAACGCCAACGGCGCCAATGAACTCCCGTCCTTCAGGTTTGCAGGTGCGCGGTAACAAAAAGCGTATAAGCAAAAGAAGAATAGAAAGTATCGCAAAGGAAGGATTTTGTGTCGCAGCGACTGCCATACAGCCAGCAGCTGCAACATAGCGTTTCTGAGAAACCAGGATGAACGTGCTTAGTGCAAGAGAATAAGTAAAGAACTCTGTATGCACTTTGTCCGCAAACCAAACCATTGGTGAGCAGATTGTCAAGGCGAGCACGACGCCAGCACCGAGGGCGCCACGAGCTCGATATGCGAGGCGCATTGGTATGAAAAAGAGGAACGCGTGCCACGCTAGAAAAGCACTTTGAACCGAAATTTCAATTCCCGCCGATTCGACCAATTTTGCAAGAAATGCAGGCGGGAGACTGTAAAACCAAAAATGGTTAAAATCAGCTGTTTCTCCGAGATTTAGCGCCGGAAAGGTATTGCGCAGGATGTCCGAACTAACCAAGCCTTTGATTTGATTGGATGCGTATAGCAGGCCATAGTCGTCATAGGCCCCTGCCGTCATCCAGGGCACATTATGATTCTTGATTGCCAAAAACAAGCCGTAGTATTCGGAGCCGTCCCCGACTCTTAGAGGGGTGTTGTAGAAAAGCGTCGAGAATAATAGGCCAACAATTACAGCGAGTGCGACATCGATCTTCCAAGATGAAATTTTGTCTTGGGTTGGACTGCTATTAAAGACGCTGCTCACGTCGCTCGACCTTTCAGGAGTTCAAGCATCCTCATCGCTGCACTGCGCCCCTCTCTGATGGCATAGTTTGTGCCACGGTCCTCAGGATAGACCTGAGCCATCGTCGATATGGATCCATTCTCAAATGGCGTTTCAACACCCGGAACGTAGCTTGAATATCCACGTTCTGTGACCGGCTGGGCGAATTCGGCGTGCCAAACCCTGTAGTCAACAATCCACGATTTGTTAAAATCGGGAAACATGCGGGTCAAATGCGTCAGCGCAAACTGTAGGTATTCTTCGTCAGAATACGCCCATACAGGGTCTTGAACTGCAAGGTATCGCGATAAGAATGCGATACGACTTCCGTTGTAATTTTCCGGCGCGTCAAAATTTGTATGCTCGATGACGCCGACAAAGGGAAAACCAGGATCATTGACGTTGAGCCAGTAAGTGTCCGAGAGGCTTCGGTTCAGGCGGAGAACCAAACACACGTTTCCGAGGTATTTGACCCGACGAATGTTCGCAAGCCAGCTGGGCGGCGCAACTGACTCGAACATATTGGCGATGATCGGGAAGGCAGGCGTGAATAGGAACTCGCTGCCGGAAACCTCTTCTATTCCCGTTTGCACTGCGGTGATCCGATTTCCTTCGACCTTGAGACCGGTCACGTTCTGGCCCAGGCTCACATCTCCGCCGTACTGACGTATGGCGCTTACGAGGGACTCAGCAAGTCGGCCAAACCCGCCTTTGAAATAGGCGAGTTCCTCTCCGCCCTTTTTGTCGCGAGTGCTACCGCGAAGCACCAGTTTTTTCCAGAACCACACAGCGTTAACCGTCTCGGCAAATACCGAGAATTTCGCCTGGATCAGCGGCTCCCAGACGATTCGGTATACGGTCTTGCCGCACAAGGGCTCCAGCCATTCCCGAATGGTCAGATGTTCGATCGTGCGCCAGTCCTTGACTCGCCTCACTTGCAACACGAGAAAACCCAGCCTGAATCGATCGATGAGTGGCAGAGCCTTGAAACGCAAGAGGTCCATCGGCGTGGAAAGCTTCCACATGCGTCCGTTGAAGTACATGCCGGTTCGCGATGGCAGCGTGATGACGTCGCCTTCCATGCCCAACTCCTTGACGAGTTCCGGGACGAAGACGTCGTTGTTGAACCAGTGGTGATAGAACTTTTCCAGGGTCACACCATCGCTGAACTCGAACGTACCTGCCAGCCCGCCGGGAGTGCTATCAGCTTCGATCACTTTCACGGATTTGCCGGCTTTGGCCAGGCAATAGGCAGCGGTAAGGCCTGTGAAGCCTCCACCGACGATGACGACGTCATATTGCTTCATGTTTGATTTTCAGCTTTCCGTGTTGGTCGATTCTTGCGGAGCGGGCGCATTGCGCAGACTCCTGAACATCCTTGGCGTCGTCGCGACTGCGAGTGCACCAGCAAGCGTTGTGGGCAGCCACAAGGCAAGGTGCGACAACACGGCAAAGCTTGCAGCTTGCTCACCTGTGCCCCCAAGCAGTGAAATTCCGGTGAAGGCCGCAAGGTGAAACGGGCCAACATAGCCGGGTGAGGAAGGAACGAGCGTTGCAAGGGTGGCGATCGACATGATGAGCAATGCGGCCGCAGGAACTGCGGGCAAGCCGAAGCCGAGCAGCAGGAAGTAGAACAGACCTGCCTCGCCGAGCCACACCAGCAGCGACAGGCTGATAAGCGCCACGAGTGTGTTCGGGCGCGTCATCGCGTCGAAGGCTTCCATCAATTGCGCCAGCGCCCGCAAGCCGCGCAGCCTGTGCTGGCGCAAGCGCGACGCGATGGCACCGCTGAACACAAATCCCAGTAACAGCGCCGCACAACCAAAAATGGCGAGCGTGACTGCCGTGTCCTTGAGCCATTGCGGCGCGGCGAGCCGGGTGTCGAGGCTGAGACTGAGCGCCAGACACATCACCAACGTCATCAGATCGACGAGGCGCTCCATGACCAGACTGGCAGTGGACAGGGTACGGGGCACTCCGATCGATGCAGGGAACACCAAAGCGCGTACGACATCCCCCAATCGCAAGGGCAGCACGTTGTTCATTGCGATCGAGCCCAGAAAAGGGGCGATGCATTGTCTGAAACTGACGTGGCTGCCCGCAGCCTGAAGCATTTTTGCCCAGCGCAGAATCCGCATCGCATACCCGAACGCCAGGCATGCCACGCCGAACATCAGGTAGCGCCACTCGAACTGAAGAAGGGCTTGCCGGGCAGCCTCGAGATCGATCTTCCGCACGATGAATGTAAGGCACGCAAGCGATACGGCCAACCCGAGCACGAAGGGCAACCAGCGCATGTAGGCGTGTCGCCGCACCCCATCAGCCACGCCAAACTCGCCAGCGCGCCTCGCTCGCCTGCCACAAATCTTCGAGCTGCCGCTTGTCGCGAAGGGTGTCGCAGGGTTGCCAGAAACCGCTGTGCTCGAACGCTGCAAGTTCTCCATCGCGCGCGAGATTCTGCAAAGGTTCACGTTCCCAGGAGGTACTGTCCCCGGCGATATATCCGATGGCTTTGGGTTCGAGGACGAAGAAGCCGCCGTTGATCCATCCGATCTCATCGCTGGGCTTTTCTTCGAAAGAGCGGACGTGATGGTTCTCGTCGATGTTGAGCACGCCGAATCGACCTGGCGGTTGGACCGCTGCGACCGTGGCCAGCTTGCCGTGAGCGCGATGGAACTCGATCTCTTTGCCGATGTCGATGTCAGCCAGGCCGTCGCCGTAGGTGAGGCAGAAGGTCTCGTCGTCCAGATAGCGCGCGATGCGCTTGAGACGACCGCCGGTCAGCGTGTCGGCGCCGGTGTCGACCAGCGTCACCCGCCAGTCCTCGGCCTGACTGTTCAGGACCCGATGGGTACCATGCTTGAGATCGATCTCCAGATCCGCTGTGTGGTTGTGATAGTTGAAGAAGAACTCTTTGATCACGTACCCTTTGTAGCCCAGACAAATGATGAAATCGTTCACGCCGTGATGGGCGTACGTTTTCATGATGTGCCAAAGCAAGGGGCGGCCGCCGACTTCTACCATCGGCTTCGGCCGGTGGTCGGACTCTTCAGCGATTCGGGTGCCGAGGCCGCCCGCGAGAATGACTGCTTTCATGATGGTGAATCCGTCAAAGTTTGAGATCGGCTGGCGCGAAATTGATGCTGCTTTCGATGATCGCCACTGGTTCGGCTCGCAAGATGAGATAGATGCGCAACAAGTACTCGCCGACAATGCCTAGAAGCAGGGACTGGAGGCCGATTCCGAACAGTACAAGGACATGGATGCTTGCAATACCCCTTGGAAGATCCGGATGCAGCATCTTTAGCAGTACATAGTAAGTGGCACCTATGGCGCTGACGAACAGCATGCCGATGCCAGCAATGGAAGCCAGACGCAGCGGAACGGTGGAATGGTTGAAGACGGCAGTCAGTCCGAGCTGGACGAGGCGTGCTACGCCAAACTTGCTTTTCCCTGCGGTGCGCGAGTCGCGCGCGTATTCGACCCCTACTTGATTAAACCCAAGGCCAGCGATCATTCCGCGGAGATAGGGACTCGCAGTTTTGACTTGGAGCAGTGCTTGCACCACTCGCCTGTCGATCAGGCGGAAATCGCCTGCGTCGCGAGGAATGGAGTGATCGCTGATGAGATCAATCATGCAGTAGCCGAACCGACGAAACGCGTTGAGCAACGGGCCTTCTTGCCGCTTACGACGGACCCCGAACACGACGGCATTTCCATCTTTCCAAAGCTCGAAGAAACGCTCCAGAAGTTCGGGCGGATCCTGGAGGTCGGCGTCTATCTGCATGATCGCGTCGCCGCGTGCGTGCATGTAGTTTGCAAGTATCGATCGCTGAAAGCCATAGTTCTTGGAAAAACGTATGGCGCGTACACGGGCGTCTTGCGATGCGAGCTCAGCGAGCTTTGCCCACGTCCTGTCGTCGGAATGGTTGTCAGAAAACACGAACTCCAAGTCGCAACGGTCTGCCATCTTCGTGGCGAGGGCACAGATGCGGCCATAAAGCGCGTCGAGGTTGTCTGCCTCGTTGAGAACAGGGATGGAAAGCGAGATCAGTGGTCTCTGCAAGGCATCGGCTGTGGCCAATATGCTCATTGTGGGGTCTCTGGCGCGATGTGGGTTTTAAGGTATTCGGGTACTGCAGCCCGAGCGTCGCGGAACGAGTGCCGTTCGAGTTGCGGTGTTCGCGCAAAGCGGGTGGCAAAGTTGTCCCTCAGCGGTGCGGGCACAGCGCCGATGCGCAACAGCGAACTGTGTCCGAAGCGTTGGAAGCAGTGCTGCGCAAGCTCAGCCAGCGTCAACGGATCGCCGTGACTTAGCAGCAAGCAGCCTTTGACCGGTGCGGCGGCGAGCGTCCGAATGGCAGGGCCTTCGTCATCCACATGATGGTATTCGCGCAGCTGCGTACCAGACGACATCTCGAATGGCTGAGCCGCGCGCAACGCCGATAGCATCTGGCCCAGGAACATGAATGGCGTCGGGGCGTCGCCGCCGTAGAGCGTATGCAGGCGTATGTGCAGCGCGTCGACGCCATGCTGCGACCGAGCCGTGACCTCGCGCCCGAGCGCCGCTTTGCTTGCGACATAACCGGTGCCGACCTCGATGTTGCCAAGCGTCTCGAGTACGGTTCCGAATGTGATGACGCGGATGCCCAAGGAACTCGCCGCATCCAGTATGCGCAACGGCATTTCCAGATTGATGCGGCCATGCGCCTCGCCGGAGGCGCTCGGATCGATTATTCCGGCCGCGATATGAATCACCGCTATGCGTGGCGACTGTTTCCGCAGGTACTCGCGGATCGTCGCAGATGCGTCGGCTCGCCACCAATCTGAGTACACCTGTCGGGAGGGGGCGAGTACGCCGAAAGACGCCAGTGCCCCGCAGAGTGCCGAACCGAGCCGTCCCGTGGCGCCCAGCACCAAGTTCATTGAAGCGCCCGCAATTCGGAACGCAAGGCATGAATTTGTTCGAGCGAGATGGCTCTGGCTTGCGAAGGATCTGCGTGGTAGGCCTGATACCAACGCGCGGTCTCGGCCACCACGCGCTCGGTATTCCAGGGCGAAAGCCAGCGCAGATGGTGGCGTGCTTTGCTGCTGTCCAACGCCAACGCGCGTGCTTCAGGTAGGGGATTCTCGAGATAGTCCAAGTCCGGACGTTGCCAGGCGTCCGCCAGCAGGTCGAGCACCTGACGCACCGTGTACTCGCGCGAGTCGGCCGGCCCCAGATTCCACGCTTGTGCGTACCGTTCGGGTTGGCCAGATGCGAGCCCTGCGAGCAGCATCAGATACCCATGCACGAGTGCCAGGACGTGTTGCCAGGGGCGCGTGGATTCCGGGTAACGCAGCGTGAGCGTGGTTCCGTCCACTACCGCACGCACGAAGTCGGGGATGAGCCGATCTTCCGACCAGTCGCCACCTCCGATGATGTTGCCGCCGCGCGCCGTCGCAATGGCCGGCCCTTCCCCACGCTGCCATGGGTAGGACTCGGCGAAGCTCTGGATGACAAACTCCGCAGCGGACTTTGAAGCGCTGTAGGGATCCTTGCCACCCAATGCGTCGTTCTCACGGTACGGCCAAACCCACTCATCATTGCGGTAGACCTTGTCGGTGGTGATGCACAGTACGCCCTTCACGCACTTGTGATTTCTGGCCGCGTCGAGAACGTGTGCAGTGCCTTGTGCGTTGACCATGAAGGTGCGAGCCGGCTCGCGATAGGCGCGACGGACCAAGGGCTGCGCAGCAAGGTGGAGAATCAACTCAGGCTGATGGCGTTCGATTGCTTCGTGGACCACCTCTGGGTCCGAAATATCTCCGTACACAGAAGCAAGCTCAGCGGCCAACCCCGTTGCTTCAAACATCGCCGGTGCGGTATCCGGCGGTAGCGCCAAACCAGAAATCTCACATCCGATCTCTCGCAGCCACAGGCATGCCCAACTACCGGTAAAACCCGTGTGCCCAGTAACGAGCACCCGCCGAGATCTGAGGGCTTTCTCGAAATTTAACAAACTTGGGTTCGACATGTCGACCAAGTTTACCCGCCCGGTCCACATACCTTTTCGAAAGCGCTCGAGGGCCGTAGCGTATAGGCATCCGCAGAGACTCTGGTGTGCATCGGTGCCGACCGCTTCTCCTTTTGCCGTGCGGCTGCACGTACCATGACAGCCCTGACTGAGGTGCATTGATGAAATCTGAAGTGAGAAAGTATCGTTTTGAGATCGATGGCTTGTGAGCCATTGCCGTGTTGGCAGTCGTGTCCAATCACTTGGACCGCAAATATTGCAAAACGGTTTTTCTCGGCGTCGATGTCTTTTTTGTGATCGCGGGGTTCGCTATCACTTCGTCGGTGGGTAGGCTGTCGAAAGCAAGTTTCAGTACGTTATTCGTCAGCTTCTTAGAGCGGCGAATGAAACGTCTTCTGCCTGCCATCGCGGCGTGCGTCGTCTTGACCAGTATCGAAATCTGCTATGTCGATTCCCCATCCGGGGGCTGTGTTTGCGATCTTTGGACTTGCTAACTTCTACTTGCTAAGTACTCAACCTATTACTTTGCTCGGACAGCACAAGCAAACGCCTTTGCCCAGACTTGGTTTCTTGCCGTCGAAGAGCAATACTGCCTGGTGTTTCCCGATTTGGTTTGGTGAGCGGTTTTCTTCGCGAGAATGGCGGGGTTCCTCGCATCTCAAGAATCGGGACCACCGCATCGGTTGCGTCGCTTGGCGTATATCTCGTATTGTCTGGCAACTACCCCAGCGGCGCCTTCTACCTGATGCCAACGCGTTTGCGGGAGCTAGGCTCGGGTTGCTTTCTATACCTTTACCTGAATCGAGCAGGCCAAGATTGCGTTTCTGCGGGTCGACAGACAGTAGCGTTCGTGATGTGCCGGTTAGCGACCTTCGTCGATCAGAATCGAGGCGGTTCTAGCCCAACACGTCTACCTCACCCTGCAGCTCACGCAACTGCGCCCAGTGCTCATAAAAGTCGGCGTAGGTTCCGCCCTCGGCATCCATGGCGGTAGCGCGTATGGCATTTGCAACCTCGTCCGCAAAAGGCTCCCATCGAAACTTGGCCGCTTGCACCTTGCCCCGCCTGACCAGGCCTTCTCGCTTAAGAGGGTCGCGAACGCTGCGTAACGCTTCCACCAATTCCGGAATCGAGGAGCCTGAAACTAGCACCGCGGCATCACCAGCGACTTCAGGAAGCGAGCTGTGGCCAGTCGTGATCACGGGGCACTCGCAGCTCATCGCTTCCGCGACGGGCAATCCGAAGCCTTCGTAAAGGGACGGATAGACAAGTGCCGTCGCGCCGGCGTAAGCAAGCGCGAGGCTTTCGTCGTCGAGGTCCATCTGCACGACGCGACGCCGTTTGCCGATAGCTTCGAGGCCCGATATGTCCTTTCCGCCGCCGACGCACAGCACATCGAAGTCGCGTTCTTGCATGGTCGCTACGGCATCGAAAAAGAGGCCGGAGTTCTTGTAGTTTTTCTCCTGTACCCGCGAGCCCACAAAAACATAGTATGGGCGCTCAAGTCCACTGCGTCGGCGAAACTGTGCAACAGCACCTTTCTCCATCGGACGGAACACCGCCGGGTCGATGCCACAGTAAGCGACCGTTGTGCAGGCCGGATCGAGTTCGGGGTAGAACCTCAGCAGGTCGCTCCGGGTGCTTTGCGATATGCAGACGTGTCGCCTCGCATGCGCAATGGCGATCTCCTTCTCACGCCAGATCCGTTGCGTCAGATCGAAGTCCAAGTGCTCAGGAATCATGTCGTAGACGAGGAGCAGCGAGGGCGTCTGCAGCGGCGTGCTGTAGTAGGTGGAAGCGAAAACTGTCGCACCATAGTGCTGGCACACCTGCTCGAGCAGTCGGGACTCCGCCGGGTTGTACAACGGTACGTACGCCGGAAAGGGCACGATCTCAATGCCCTCGAATTCTCCAGTCACGCCACCGCGGTCCAGGAAGATGATCGGCATGTCGAGCTTCTTCGCGAGCAGTGGCAGGATGGCGCGCCACACGCGTGCGATGCCCGATTGCGCGAGCTGAAAAAACATGCCATCGACGACCAGTGCCATCTGTTCTCCTTAATGGGGCGTGGCGCGGCGCGAGGCGGCCGAGCATCGACGCAGTGCAGTTTGCACGGCGGTGTACCGCCAGTCGGAAAGCTGGCGGTCTGCTGGCGCGATCTCGACAGGGAAACCCGCACGGCGACCGATCTCATCCACAAACGCCTCGTCGGACGAAACCAGCCACGGTGAAATGATCACGGGACCATGTTCGTTTCTGGCGCGATCCGGCTCCTCGATGCCGCGCGTGTCGGGCCGTGTGGAGAGCCCCTCGGGGTTCACGAAATACACCACGTGCGGATCGTTGATCTTGAAGAATGTCTTGTCGGCCCGGACGCAGCGCAGCCAGAAATCGAAGTCGCCCGCGGAGCGGTAGCTGGTGTCGAACATCCCGACGTCGCTGTGCAACTCGCGTCGCCACATCGGCGCGTTGTGCGGGAAGTTCGATTGCATCAGGTTGTATGGGGTCACCACCGGGACAGCGCTGTGCACGCCGATCGCGGCAGTGCGATCGAATGAGGCCTTGCCTTCGAAGCCGTAGTAGAAGTCTTGGTAGACGACGTCGACAAAGTCGAACTTCTTAAGGACTTCCGCCTGCCGCTCGAAGGAGTCATGGCGACGCAAGTCGTCCATGTTGGTGTTGGTGACGTAGCGTCCCTTCGCCATCTGCACGCCCAGGTTCCAGGCTTCGTAGATGCCGATTCGCGTCGCGGCGCGGTGATAGACAATGTTGGGGAAGCGCTCCATATAGCGCGCGATGACTTCGTATTCGTTCTCCGGCGAATTGGCATCGATGATGATTAGCTCGCTACGGGCGAACAGACTTTGCGACGTGATGTTCTGCATGAACTGTTCGATGTATTCGCCGCCGCGATAGAGGCTTGCGATCGCAGAGACCAGCAGAGTCGGTTCGTTTGCCACACGGAGACTGGGATAGATCCGGGGCCGCAGGGGCGGCGGATTGGCGTCGGTCACCGCCGCCTTATCCTGCCACTCCTTGATGCTGATGAACCGGTCCATTCCCATCCAGGGAAAAGTACCGGGGTCGAAGGGCGGGGGCGCTGGCGCGTCTGTCAGCTCTCGTGTTGCGCGCTGGGTCAACAATCCGAGTGCCATCTTGTCGCGTCGAAGGGTCTGCTTCAGCAACTGGTCCCAATGCCCGATCTCTTGGGCCATGGGGCTGCGACCCAGCAGGGTGCCGTAAGCGAACTGAATGAATTTGCCGTTCGGCATCTTGGGAACGAGCTGCGCGCGCGCTCGCACTGCCGCGGCTTCGGAGGAAGTCGCGATGTTTTCGATCATGGCCGCCGTGGTCATGCGGCCGGACATGACTTCGCCTATCCAGTACTGCCGATCTTCCGGCCCCGGGAGGCGTTCGAGCGCCCATTCGTATACGCGTACGACGACCGTCTCGACCTCGATCTCTGGCGGCCGCTCAGCAATGCGAGGAAACCGCGATTTCACGGAGGTTGGCGTTGTCTGCGTAATAGCGTTGTAGCAACGACGCAGCATGCGCTTTACCGGCTGAGGCAACTTGCGCAGCCACTCCGAGCTGCGAATCCGTTCAATCATTTTTTCCAACTTCGTGCGGACGAGACCGTGCTTGGCTTGATCCCAATGGGCCGTATCAAATTTCGCGTGGCCATCTGTGGGTTTACGGGGCTGGGTTCAGCGAAGGCAGCCTGGGCCAACACACCCATTCGGAGAAAAGGCGGAGTCCGTTCGTTCAGAACGAATGCCCTTCCTTATTGCGGCGAAGATCGGCGTCCACCATCATCGTGCAGAGTTGCTCGAGCGTTGTGTGCGGCTCCCAGCCCAGCTTCTGTTTGGCGCGTGCAGGGTCGCCGATGAGAAGGTCGACTTCAGACGGGCGATAGAACTTCGAATTCACTTTGACCAGCGTCTTGCCAGTCTTGATGTCGATGCCGACCTCGTGTTGCTCCGCACCCTCGAATCGCAGTTCGTAACCGGCGGCCCTGAATGCCATGTCGACGAACTGCCGCACGGTCTCGGTTCGGTTGGTGGCAAGCACGAAGCTGTCGGGTTCGTCGGCCTGCAGCATCAGCCACATGCCTTCCACGTATTCCTTGGCGAAGCCCCAGTCCCGCTTCGAGTCTAGGTTGCCCAACTCGAGCACATCCAGCTTGCCCAGCTTGATCTTTGCCACGCTGTCGGTGATCTTGCGGGTGACGAACTCGCGGCCCCGAAGCGGACTTTCATGATTGAAGAGGATTCCGCTGCAACCGAAGATGTCGTAGCTCTCCCGATAGTTGATGGTCATCCAATGAGCGAACAGCTTGGCGACGCCGTAGGGGCTGCGCGGGTAGAACGGGGTGTCCTCAGTCTGAGGAATGGCCTGCACCTTGCCGAACATCTCGGACGTCGATGCTTGATAGAAGCGGATCTTTGTATTGGTCAGCCGAATGGCTTCGAGCAGGTGCAAGGCGCCCATCGCGGTAATCTGCGCGGTCGCGTCGGGCTGGTTGAAACTCACGCCGACGAAACTTTGCGCCGCCAAGTTGTAGACCTCGTCAGGCGCTGCTTCCTTCATCAATTGCAACGAGCTGCCCAGATCGGTCAGGTCGTACTCGACCAGATGCAGATCGGGGTTGTTCTGAATGCCCAACTCCTCAATACGCCAGAAGTTAACCGAGCTCGTGCGCCGATATGTACCGTGGACGATGTATCCTTTTGAAAGCAGAAGTTCCGCCAAATAGGCTCCGTCCTGCCCTGTGATACCTGTGACTACCGCGCGCTTCTTCATGGGGGTCCTTGTGAAATCTGTGTTTCCGGCGTTGCGAACGGAATCTTCCGCCTAGCAACTCGACTCTCCAATTTTGCCGCAAAGCCGCAGCGGGCCTTTTGGAGGCCTGGGACTTATTGGCGCCGGAGCTGCCCGGCGGGAAGGGCCGATGGGGCCGGCGTCTAGAATGGCCCGCCTGCGCGCGCTCACTCGATGCGATGGCGGACGCCAGACAGTTAGGCCGTCCCAATTTGCGCATTCGCGCTCTGTTTATAGCCCGATGCCCTCCCAGACTCCACCGCCAGGCTCTGCCATGTCGCAATTCGTCTCTTACGCACAGAACTACGAGGACGTGATGCTGCGGCGCGCATTGCTGGATGTGGAGCATGGCTTCTACATCGATGTCGGCGCACAGCGGGAGGAGTCTGACTCGGTGACGAAGGCATTCAGCCTGGCCGGCTGGAGGGGGATCAACATCGAACCTCATCCGGGCTATTTCGAGGAACTGGTTCGCGGCCGGCCGCTGGACATAAATCTCGACGTGGCGATCGGCGAGCGCGAAGGCTCGCTCACCATAAGTTTCATCGACGACACGGGGCTGTCGACTGCCGACGACGAGATTGCGAAGCAGCATGCCGCTGCAGGTTATGCGATTCGTACGCAGGAAGTCGCCATGCTCACGCTTGCCATTGTCTGGCAGCGCCATGTGTCGGCGGGGCAGCCGGTGCATTTCCTAAAGGTCGATGTCGAGGGATTGGAGCAGGCGGTTCTTGCCGGAAACGACTGGACGAGCAATCGTCCGTGGATCGTGCTGGTCGAAGCCACGCTGCCGAACTCGCAGGTCGAGAACCATGCGTCATGGGAGCCAATGCTCCTGGATGCAGGCTACGTCTTCGTCTATGCGGACGGTCTCAACCGGTTCTACGTCGCACCGGAGCATGCAGAGCGCTGCGCAGCCTTCAAGTACCCACCCAATGTTTTCGACGGCTTCATCACGCTGCCGCTCCAGCGTTCGATCGAGGACGTAAAGACATTGCGGCAGACCATCGGCGAGATCGAAGCCGTCCGCGTACAAGCCGCGCAGCGGGAGCAGGCGCTTGGAAAACGGCTTGCCCTCAGAGCGGACAACTTGAAAGCCGCATCTTCGCTGGCCGTGATGCACGAGAAAGCCGCATCTTCACTGGCCGTGATGCACGAGAAAGCCGCATCTTCGCTGGCCGTGATGCATGAAGAGAATGTCGCGCTGGATCGCGCATTGCGGGAATCGCACCGGCGGATCGAAGTGGCAGAAGAAGCGCTCGTCCAGGCGCATGAACGGGAGTCCGAGCTACGCGAGCGGGTGGAAGCTGCAGGCAAGAGCTGGTTCGAACTTTCTCCATGGTTCAGAGACTTTGCCCCGGCCCGGTTTTTGCGCAGGCAAGGTCGTCGCGTGGCAAAAGCGGGATGGTGGGCCCTGACGCCTTGGCGCATACCGGAGCGGCTGCGCTTCATCCGGACGCGCGGGCTGCCTGCCACCCATGAAACACCCCCGGCAAGCCAACCTCGCCGCTGCGGCGCGGGCGAAGTGCATCCTTGCGGCCGGACCGTAGCGCCTCGACGGGCGGCCGGCAGCAGTGAAAAATCAGACTTGGAAGGGAGTTAGATGGGAAGAAAACGAGCACCGCGCCTTGCGCTTGATATGTATGTCCTCGCACAGGGGATCAAGACGGGCGTGTATCGGGTTTGCGACGAGCTTTTTCCGTTGCTGGCTAGGTCCGATCAGTTCGATCCCCGTCTTTACTATAGAGCCGGCGACGACAAAAAACCCAGTGTCGCGGCCATCCATAGGCTATTGGGCGCTCCCACGCATGAGGCCCCCGCGGACACCCCATCTGCCGATGCCGACATCCTGTTGTCCCCGTTCGGCGTGGCCCCTGCGGAATGGCTGCGCGATCCGCAGGTACTCCAGGCCCACATCGTCTACGACCTGATCGGCATCCGTCATCCCGAGTACTTTTCGGAGCAGTCTGCCGCCGAGGTCCGCCGGATCATGGACAGCCTGGACGAGCACACGGTCGTGTTCGCGATTTCGGAATACACCCGAAACGATCTGCTGGCCTACCGGTCGGATCTCAGTCCATCGCAGGTCACGGTCATCCCCTTGGCCGCTGGCGCGGCCTTTCGTCCTTGCGATGCCGTCGAACAGCGCAGGGCGGTGCGCACCAAGTACGGCATTCCGCTCGACGTGCCCTATGTGCTGAGCCTGGCGACGCTCGAGATCCGCAAGAACCTCGACCAGATCGTTCGCGCCTTTCTGCTGCATCTCGAACAGCAGCCGCAGAGCGAACTGCACCTCGTGCTTTCTGGCATGTCGGGCTGGAAGCTCGAGCGCCTGCAAGGCGCTCTCTCGTCGGCCGGGCACTGGCGCCATCGCATTGTGCTCACGGGCTTCGTGGACGATGACGACCTGTCCGCGCTCTACAGCGATGCCCTGTGCTTCATCTATCTGTCGCGATACGAGGGATTCGGACTGCCGCCGCTGGAAGCGATGGCGTGTGGTACGCCGGTGATCTGCGCCGACAACTCCTCATTGCCCGAAGTGGTGGGCAAGGCCGGACTGCTGCTCAATGCCGATGATGCGCAAGGCGTCGCAGCAGCACTGCAGAAGATCGCCGAATCGCCGGAGCTGCGCCAGCAGCTGGCCGATGCGGGTCTGAAGCGAGCAAAAGTGTTCAGTTGGGAGCGTTGCGCCGAAATCATTGTCGAGACCCTGTCATCAGCGTACGCGCTGCATGAGCGGCGGCCGATCGGTCGTCGACCGCGCGACCTCGCATCGCCGGGCGGGCAAGTGCCCGGCGCGAAGCAGGTGAATGGTGTTGCCGAAGCCAGCTTGCTCGGATTCCAAAACGGCAGCCAGGGCCGCCGTTTCCCGGCATCGGACCCGATGCGATCGGCTTCCGCCGCCTGGCCGGTCTGGGTGGATCGCTTGCCGGACAACGGCGGGCGAATCGTCGAGGGCGGACTGCGGACCGAAGGACGACACAAGAGCAGTACCGATGGCCAGCCGCTCGTCAGCTACATCACGGTCGTGCGCAACAACGCCGTGACGCTGGCGCGCACCCTCGATAGCGTGCAGCGGCAGACGTACCCGAACGTCGAGCACATTGTCCTGGATGGGGCATCCACAGATGGCACGCTGGACCTCATTCGGCAGCACGCCGGCAACCTCGACTATTTCGTTTCGGAGCCGGACACCGGGCTCTATGCCGCAATCAACAAGGCGATTCAGCTGGCGCGAGGCCAGCTCATCTGCATTCTGAATTCCGACGACTGGCTCGAGCCGCGTGCTGCCGAGATCGCCGTTCACAGGATGAGCGGACGAACAGACGCTGCCCTGCTGCTCACGACGGCCCTTGTCGCAGCCGAGCCCGAAAAGGTTCGTGAATGGTGTCCGTCCGTCGTGCACCCGGGGTGCTACTTCACTTGCGCCGACGATTGCCACAACGGTATCTACGCGAACCGTGCGGCCTACGAGCAGGCGGGTCCTTACGACGCCTCGTACAAGATCGTGGCCGACTTTAAGTGGCTCATGACCTGCCTCGAGGCCGACGTTGGCTTCGTCTACACACGTGAGGCGACCGTCAACTACTCGATGGGCGGCATCTCGGGCGATATTAGGCAGCACAGCATCGAATGCATTCGGGTCGTCCGAGAGCGATTTCCGTTCTTGTCGGCGATCGAAGCCAGTGGTCTCTACCACTGCTTCTTCAAACTGGGTGGCGCTGTTCGCGCACTCGAGGAGGACCGGCCTGTCGATCTGACGGAGTTCGTGCGAAGCATGTTCACGGTCCATCAGGATCAAGCCGATTTCGTGCGCGCGTTGACCTGGGCGGCCATGGCCAGGCTGAGGCATCCCGCTGAGTTCACTCGCCCGGTCGCGGCGCTGCCCCCGCCCCCGCCGTTACCCTCGACCGGTAGGGCGCTCAAAGACCTGGTCAAGAGCGTGCTGCGTAGGTATCCGCGCCTCTACGGGCTTGCCGTGCGAGGCTACGTGCGGCTGCGGGCCTAGCACCGTGGCCCGCATCGCCTTCGTCGACCATTCGTTCCACCAGACCACCCGGTCGACGGCATTCCTGCCCGCGATGCTGCGGCGCAATGGGCATGTCGTCGACCCGTTCTGGGACGAGGGCTGGAAGGGCGGGCCCGTGGTGCCTTGGGATGCCGTCGCTTCGCACGACGTGGTGATCATGTTCCAGTCGTATTGCGACACGCAGGGGCAAAGGTTCCGGCAGGCGCATCCGAACGTTGTCTACATACCGATGCTCGATCAGTTCGGGCTCTGGCTCGGCCCGATGTACAACCTGTCGGCCTTTTGGGAACCGTTCCAGGGCTCGAAATTGCTGAACTTCTCCAACGCGCTGCATTGCATGACGACCGGCTTTGGCATCGCGAGCCACTTCGTTCGCTTCTACCCGCCGGCCGAAGCTTTGCCGGCACCGCGCAAGCCGGGGCTGCATGGCTTCTTCTGGTTGAGGCGCGAGCTGCAACTCAACTGGGCTGTGGTCCGCAAGCTGATCGGCGACACGGCCTTCGACAGCTTCCACATCCATCTCGCGACCGACCCCGGCACGGTGCCGGCCGTGCTGCCGCCGCCCGAAGACGTGCAGCGCCATAACATAACAACCTCGACCTGGTTCGAGGACAAGTCTGAGCTAGAGGCCGTGATGCAGCGCGCCAACGTGTACTTCGCACCGCGGCCGGGCGAGGGCATCGGGCAGTCCTTTCTCGAGGCGATGGGACGCGGCCAGTGCGTCGTCGCGCCGGACCAGGGCACGATGAACGAGTACATCGTGCCGGGCGTCAACGGGCTGCTCTACGACCTCTTCGATCCGGCGCCGCTCGATTTTTCGGATGTGGCCGCACTCGGCGTGCAGGCGCGTGCGGGCACGCTGGCCGGGCGCCGCTTGTGGGAGCAAGCCGAGCAGGATCTGCTGCGTTTCGTCCTTGCGTCCAGCGAGTCGCTCTACTTGGGGAAGTACCAGCACGGGGCCGCTGACCCCGCACCGGACGCTGCGCCGGGGCTGCGGAGGCTGGTGCAGCGCCATCCCGTGTTCAAGGCGACGCGCATCGTCTGGCATCCGCTGCTCGAGTTGGCGCGCAAGCTGGCCGGTCGCTGACCGAGCCCCAACCGCGCCGAACTGAATGACCACCAAGAAACGACCAAGGATTTAATATGACAACGCCAAAGAAGATATTCGTCGCAGGCCACCGCGGCCTGGTGGGCACCGCCACCATTCGCGCGCTGCAGGGCCTGGCGGAGCACGAGATCCTGACGCGCACGCGCGGCGAGCTCGACCTCGGCAACCGGGATGCCACGCGCCAGTTCTTTCTGGAGAACCGTCCGGACCACGTGGTGATGAGCGCGGCCAAAGTCGGCGGCATCCTGGCCAACTCGAACTTGCCGGTCGACTTTCTGCACGACAACCTGCGCATCCAGCTGAACGTGTTCGACGCGGCGCACGAGGCGAAGGTCGACCGCATGATCTTCCTCGGCTCGTCATGCATCTACCCTCGCGACTGCCCACAGCCGATCAAGGAAGAGTACCTGCTGACCGGCCCGCTCGAGGCCACCAATCGGCCCTATGCGCTGGCCAAGATCTCCGGCGTGGAGTCCTGCTGGGCCTTCAACCGCCAGTACGGCACGCGCTACCTGGCAGTGATGCCTACCAACATGTACGGCCCGGGCGACAACTACCACCCGGAGTATTCGCACGTGCTGCCCGCGCTGATCCGGCGCTTTCATGAGGCCAAGGTCAAGGCGGAGCCCTCGGTCGTCGTCTGGGGCTCGGGCAAGCCGCGGCGCGAGTTCATGTATTCGTCCGATCTGGGCGATGCGCTGGTGTTCCTGCTTGGCCTCGACGACGCGCGCTTCGCGTCGCTGACGCGACCCGAGACAACTCCGCTGCTCAACGTCGGCGTTGGCGACGACGTGACGATTCGCGAGGTGGCAGAACTGGTCAAGGCGACGGTCGACTACCGGGGCGAGCTACAGCTCGATGCCAGCAAGCCCGACGGCACGCCGCGCAAGCTGATGGACGTAAGCAAGCTGCAGGCCCTGGGCTGGAAGGCGAAGACGCCGCTCGCAACGGGGCTCAAGAGCGCCTACGAAGACTTCCTCGCGCGCCATGCCTGAAAGCGAGATTCGACGACACGCAAGAAGGCTCGCCAAGGCGTTCTGGTGGGCCGCGACGCCCTGGCGCATCCAGGAGCGGATGCAGTTCCTGCGGGCACGGGCTGCCGCCCGGGTGCGTGCGGACAGGCTGGCGCCTTACGTTGCCAGCGAGCGCGAGCGTGCGGCCCGTCGGGCGCGCGGCGAAGCGGTCCCGGCGCCCGCCCTGCTCGACCTGCATGACGACGATGCACTCGCGCAGGTCGCGGGCGAGGCATGGGCCGGCTTGTCATGGCCGCCGGTCGCCGGCGCGGCGGTCGTCGACACATGGACGGCCGCGCGCTTCTGCATCGACCTGCTGCGCCGGTGCGCCGACCTGCGCGAGCGCTTTCCAACCGCGCTGGTGGGCGGAAGCGACAACCAATTCGCCGCGTGGCTGCAGCGCGAGGGTGCCAGCGAGTTCGGCTTGAGCGATGCCGGCATCCAGCACGTGCGCGATGCGCTCGACGCGGACCTGGCGACCCGAGCGCGACAGGCTTTCCTCACGCGCGAATCGCTGCACGGCGTGCTGCCCCAGGGGTTGACCCCAGCCGGATCGCACGCGCTGTTCGGCTGGTTCGCCAGCTTGGGCATCGACGAAGCTGGCTTGCGTGCGGAGGAAGTCTGGTGGCTTTTGCTCCAGGCGGTGCAGCGCCCGGCGCACGAACTTATGCAGGCGTACCTCTTCACTCCGGCTTGGCAAGACCTGCACCCGGATGGCCTTACGGTGTTCGGGCGCGATGCATTCGCTACATGGTTTGCGGCGGAGTACGGTCATTCTGCTGACCGGGGCGACTGGACCGACGCGTCGCGCTGGCCTGCCTGGCAGACGCCTGCGCTGCAAATCCGTGCGGCCTTCTGGGCACGACCCGCCTGGCGCGCCGCGCATCCCGAAGCGTTCATAGATGTGCCCCGCGCGCTCGCGTTCCTCGGCTGGTTGCGGTGGGGGGCCGATCTGCCCGAAGCGCAGCGCGCGTGGTGCGATGCGCTCGATGCCGAGCTGGTGGCCTCCGAGCTTGCCCAGCCCGGCGTTAACGTAATCGGACATTTTTGCTATGCCTCCGGCCTGCGCGTCTCGGTCGAATCGATGGTCCAGGGCATGGGCCGGGTCGGTGTCGCGACCTCGCTGCGCGACGTCTACACCGATGTCAAGGACGACCCGCACCATGCCGAATACTCCGGCATGGAGGCGTACGACGTGACGGTGATTCATACCCAGCCCGAGCCGTTGTTCAATCAAGCGTACGAACGGGCCAATCTGCTCGAGCGCACGCCGCGCACCTATCGCATCGGCTACTGGTACTGGGAGTTCGATTCGGTTCCCGATGCGTGGGCCCATCACGCGAGCAAGGTCGACGAGATCTGGGCCGCCACCGCGTTCGTCGCCAAGGGGCTGCGTGCCAAGACCCAGGTGCCGGTCCGGACGCTCTTCCCGGGCGTCAAGCTGGCGCCGTTCGAGGCGCGGAGCAAAGCGCATTTCGGCCTCGACGAAGGGCGCTTCACCTTCCTCTTTACCTTCCACATGATGAGCGTGATGGAGCGCAAAAATCCGCTCGGCCTGATCCGCGCGTTCCGCTCGGCATTCAAGGCCGACGAGCCGGTATCGCTGGTGCTGAAGACATCGTTCGGCGACCGGCATCCGACGCAGTTGCAGGAGCTCCACGCCGCCGCGGCCGGCGCGTCGATCAAGATCGTCGACGAGGTGATGAGTCCCGACGCGGTGCTGTCCCTCATGCATGCCTGCGACGCCTATGTGTCCCTGCATCGCAGCGAGGGCCTCGGCCTCACGATGGCTGAGGCCATGCTGATGGGCAAGCCGGTGATCGCGACGCGCTATTCTGGCAACGTCGACTTCATGGACGATGGGAATAGCCTGCTGGTTGACTACCGACTGGTGAAGCTTGGTCGCGACATCCCGCCCTACAGCGCCGATCTGGAGTGGGCCGAGCCGTCCGAGGCGCATGCGGCGCAGCTGATGCGACGCGTCTACGAGGACCCGGACCGCGCACGGGCGCTGGGGCAGGCCGCTACGAAGAGTGCGCGGGAACGCCTCTCGCTGGATGCGGCGGGGCGGCGGTTCGCAGATCGGCTCGCAGAGATTCGTGAGGCACGCCGAACGGCCTGACTACTACTGAACGTCGACGATCCGCCCGTGTTCGAGGTGGATCACGCGGTTGCACTCCTTGGCGATCAGCTCTGGCGAGTGCGAAGCCAGCACCAAGATGCCGGATTTGGCGACCACGTCCTTCATCCGCTGCTCCGCCTTCTCGGTGAACTCCGCATCACCGACGGAAAGCCATTCGTCCATTAGC
Organism: Variovorax sp. PAMC28562; assembly: GCF_014303735.1. Lineage (NCBI taxonomy): Bacteria > Pseudomonadati > Pseudomonadota > Betaproteobacteria > Burkholderiales > Comamonadaceae > Variovorax > Variovorax sp. PAMC28562. The sequence goes on from NZ_CP060296.1 coordinate 1,774,628, forward strand.
AAGATGTCTGCTTGAACACTGGTAGAAATCGAAAACGCCAGCCGCATCATCATGCCGGTGGAGTAGGTGCGCACCGGCATGTTCACGTATTCGCCAAGTCCGCTGAACTCGCAAATGCCAGGCGTGAGGTCGTCCAGTTGCTTCTTGCTCATCCCCATGACCAGGCCGCGCAACATGATGTTTTCCAAGCCAGTGGCGTCGGCCTCTATGCCGAGAGAGGGATCGATCAGGCTCGCGACAGTGCCTTCCCTGACGAATTCGCCTGACGACGGCTCATAGACGCCCGCCAATGCGCGTAACAGTGTCGATTTGCCCGCACCGTTGTGGCCGATCAGCCCCAACCGGTCGCCGCTTTTCAGTTCGAGGTTGATGTTGCTCAGCGCCTGGACCACGTTCACACCGGTCTCCTTGCCGAAGCGGCCGCCGGTAACCGATGAGGCCAGTGTCTTCTTCAACGATGCGGAGCCAGCTCCATAAATTGGGAAGTTGACGGAGACATTTTTAAGCGAAATGGAAGCCATGAATTCTTAAAGCCAGTAAACAACGCGGCGACGGTATTTCGAGAACAGCATGGCCGATGCAGTGACGCTCAAGAATGTCCATCCCAGAATGCCCCACCAGTTATGCGCTTCGGCCACGTTGCCCATCAATGGCGCACGCAGCAGCTCGAGAATCTGCGCGAACGGGTTGTAGAGAACGTATTTCGCGCGTCCCGGCAAGCTTTCTGGCAGCCAGAACACCGGCGTCAAAAACATCAACATCTGCATTACGCTGGTCACGATTTGCGTCACATCGCGAAAGCGCGTGCAGACCAGTCCAAGCGCCAGGCCCAACGCCTGCCCGTTGATCAGGAGAAGTAAAAGCGCAGGGATGACCAGCAGTGCCGACCACGACAAGGAAATGCCTGCCCAGATCGCCACGGGGATGTAAAGCACGATCTGATGCGCAAACTGAATGAGGTTGCGCGCCATGCTCCGCCATACAAAAAGGCTGATCGGAAAGTACCCCTGTTTCAGGTAGTTGGCCGAGCCGATGAAGGTGTTGCAGGAATCGGTCACCATGCTGGAAAAGAATCCCCAGAAGATCAGGCCCAAGGCCAAGTGCGGAAAAAACTTGGAGAGTTCAGTGCCGAACAGCGAGCTGTAGAGCGGCCCCATGCCGCCGATCATGACGCCCATGCTCAGCGTAAGCCAGATCGGCCCGAGCATCGAGCGTCGGTAGCGTAAGACGATGTCGAACCAGGCCAGGGTCCACCAGATGTCGGTGCGGCGGGTGCCTTCCCACCAATCCGTCCACGCGCTGCGATGCAGGTTTGAATGTGCTTGGCTCATGCGCGCCCGTAGGTGTCTGCCAGGCGAACGATGTCGTCTTCGCCGAGGTAGCCGCCGCATTGCACTTCGATGAGCACGAGTTCGTCCTTGCCGATGTTCGTCAATCGATGTTTCTCTTTGAGAGGGATGTAGCGGTACTGGCCGGGCAGTGTTTCATGCTCGACATCGCCCACCTGGACGATCGCTTTGCCTTGCACCACGACCCAGTGCTCGGCGCGCTGATGGTGGTATTGCAGGGAGAGCGATTCGCCAGGCTTGACCGTGATGCGCTTGACCTTGTAGCCGTCTTCTTCTTTCAGCGAGGCATAGGTGCCCCAAGGGCGATGCACGACGGCCGGCAGATTGACGGTCTCGTGCTTGCGCGACTTGAGCGCATCGACAACTTGCTTCACCTTCTGCGCGCTGTCTTTATGGGTGATCAGCAGCGCATCGGGCGTGTCGACGATGACCAGATCGCGAACGCCGAGCACTGCCACCATCTTCGGCCCATGGCTGTCGATCTGCACGTGCGTGTTGGTGGTGTCGATGGCGATCGCGTCGAAAGGAATCGTATTGCCGCTGGCATCGGCGGTGTGCGACCTGGCAACCGACGGCCAGGTGCCGACGTCGCTCCAACTGAACTTGGCGGGCACCACATGCACGTTGTCGGCGCGCTCCATGACGGCGTAGTCGATGCTGATGTCGGGCTGTAAGCCGAAGGCATGCAGATCGAACTGCACAGCGTTGCCTGCCGCGGTCGAGGTGTCGAGCGCATTGCGCGCTGCAGCCAAAAGCGCGGGGGCGTACTTTTCAAAGGCCGCCACGATAGCGTCTGCCGTAAAGCAGAACATGCCGCTGTTCCAGTAATAACGGCCGGTCGCCAAGTAGTCCTGGGCGGTCGGAAGGTCGGGCTTTTCGACGAAGCGCTTGGCCATCTGGCTGTCGCGCGATACCTTGTCGACCTCGATGTAGCCGAAGCCGGTGTCGGGCGTCGTCGGGCTTACGCCAAAGACGACCAGCGCACCCTTTTCAGCAAGGCGAAAGGCCTCGCTCGCGCTGGCGACGAAGGCATCGACGTCGGGCACCAGGTGGTCGGCCGACAGCACCAGCATGACGGTGTCGCCACTGAACTTCTTGATGCACTGCAATGCCGCGAGCGCGATGGCCGGGGCCGTGTTGCGGCCCTTGGGCTCGAGCAGCAGGGTGGCCGACGGTGGGTCTGACATCTGGCCGAGCACGTCTTTGGTGAGGAACAAATGGTCTTTGTTGGTCACGATGAGCAAATCGCCCGTGCCGCAGGCCTGGCCGCGTTCGATGGCTTGCTGCAGCAAAGTCGAGCCGCCGAGCTTCATGAAAGGCTTGGGAAAGGCCTGGCGGGACAGCGGCCAAAGCCTGGATCCGGCGCCGCCAGAGAGCACCACTGAAAGCAGTCGCATGTTGTTCCTCTGATTTGTTAGGGTGAAGTTTACCGGGCGCTCGAGCTGCGGCCGCCTCCAGCGGCGGCGCAGAGCCGCTGAACCAGATCCAACGTTGCGAAGATAATCATGCGCCCGTCGACGCGTTCAGCATGCCGCCACAACAACAAGAGCTCCCTCACCTCGCCCATCCCAAGTACCGCCCCGACATCGACGGCTTGCGTGCGGTGGCGGTGTTGGCGGTGGTCGTGTATCACGCCTTTCCGAAGGCGGTGCGCGGTGGCTTTATCGGCGTCGACATCTTCTTCGTTATTTCAGGCTACCTGATTTCGACGATCATTTTCGGAAGCCTCGCCGGCAGCGGATTCAGCTACGGCGAGTTCTACGCGCGGCGCATCCGGCGCATCTTGCCTGCCTTGCTGCCTGTCATGGCGGCCACCTGCGTGGTCGGGTGGTACGTGCTGCTGTCGGATGAATTTCGGGAACTGGGCAAGCATTTGCTGGCCAGTGCCGGCTTCGTGTCGAACCTGGCTTTGTGGAACGAGGCGGGCTACTTCGATACCGCCGCGGAAAGCAAGCCGCTGCTGCATTTGTGGTCACTCGCGGTCGAAGAGCAGTTCTATATTTTCTGGCCGCTGTTTCTTGGGTTGGTCTGGCGCGCACGCGCCACTTTGGGTCGGAACAAGCTGACGTGGTGGATCGGCATCGCGGCCGGGCTGTCTTTCGTCCTGAATGTCGCGACCATTCATCGTCACCCCGAGGCGGTCTTCTATTCGCCGCTCTCGCGAATCTGGGAGCTGGCCGCTGGCGCCTTGCTCGCCCATTCGGCACTGCGTCGTACCACGCCGCGCGGCGCTATCAATTCCGAAGTGCGTGTGCTCGCGGGCTTGGTACTTATTGGCCTGGGCCTGTACTTCATCCAGAAAGAAAAGACCTTCCCGGGCTGGTGGGCCATCTTGCCGGCGCTGGGCGCGTGCCTCTGTATTTCGGCGGGGCCGCTTACCTGGCTCGGTCGCAACCTGCTCGGCTCGCGTGTCTTCGTCTGGTTTGGGCTGATCAGCTACCCGCTGTATCTGTGGCACTGGCCGTTGCTGGCATATGCGCGCATCGTCGAGAACGGCATGCCGACAGCGGGGATCCGCGGCGGCGCAGTGGTGGCCGCGATCGTGCTGGCGTGGCTGACCTATCGTTTTCTTGAACGGCCGATCCGCAAGAGCAACGACCCGGCAACCGTCCGCTGGTTGCTGATCGGCATGGTCACGTTGGCCGTCGTCGGCGCGGCCATTTTTGCGCGGCTCATCCCCGCCCGGAACAGCGATCCAACGTTGCAGGCGATCGCCTCGGCGAGCACCGATTGGGGCTATCCCGACACCATGCAACTGGTCAAGCGCGGCGGCGAAGAGATCTACAAGATCGGAGCCGGCAGCAAGCGCGTGCTGCTACTGGGCGACAGCCATATCGAGCAATACGGCCCGCGCGCCCTTGAGTTGGCGCGCACAGCGCCGGAGCAACTCGGCACGCTGTACTTTGCGACCCGCGGTGCCTGCCCAGCCATCCCGCACCTGTCCGAAGACCGTGATCCCGGTTGTGCCGAGCGCCGCGAGCACATGGAGAAGTTTGCCCGCAGTGCCGACGTCGACTCGGTCGTCATCGGCGGTTGCTGGGCCTGTTACTTCGATGTGGGCGAAGCGCCGCCATCGGCAAACGCACCAGCGCCCGACCACTACTACTTTCGCGAAGGCACGACGCGGCACATGCTGCGCGGCGGCGATGGCGTCGAGCGTTCGTTCAACTCACTGGAGCTCTTCCTGAAATCGCTGAAGTCCGCGGGCAAAAAGGTCTACCTGGTGTTGAACATTCCGGTAGGCGATGGCTTCGAACCCAAGTCGATGATCAGCGGAAGCCGCCTCGGCACGCTGACCGCGCCTCGGGTCGACCCGCGGGTCATGCTGACGGCTTCGCAGAAGCGCATTCATGACCGGCTGCAGCAAATCGCGGTCTCGAGCGGTGCCATCGTCATCGATCCGATGGCGACGCTCTGCAATGCCGATGGACAGTGTCTTCGCACCGATGCGGATGGCATTCCCATCTACAAAGACGCCACACATTTGCGCGCGGCGTATGTCAGGCGCTTTGCCTCTTTTGTCGACCCGGCGATCACCCAGTCGAAGTAAGCCATGAATTTGATTGCTCGACTGACCCACCTGGTTCGACTCGGGGTGCAGCACGGCCCGCGCATGGCGAGCAAGCTGCCGCAGGCTTGGCGCGTCTACCGCAAGGCGGGCTGGCAGGGCATGGTGTGGGAACTGCGGCGCCGAGTGCGCAAGACCAACGACTACGCGAACTGGGTCGCGACCTACGACACCCTGACAGCCGAGACTCGCACGGCCATCACGCAGCGTGTTGCGGCAATGCAAGCGCCACCGCTGATCTCGATAGTGATGCCGACCTACAACCCGAACCCGGTACACCTGCGTGCCGCGATCGAGTCGGTGCGAGCGCAGCTCTATCCGCATTGGGAGCTGTGCATCGCGGACGATGCATCCACGGCGGCGGAAGTCCGGTCGATCCTGGAGTTCTACCGTGACTCGGACCCGCGCATCAAGGTGGTGTTTCGTCCGAAGAACGGTCACATTTCTTTTGCATCCAATAGCGCCCTCGAACTCGTGACCGGCCCCTGGATCGCGTTGATGGACCATGACGATCTTCTGCCGGAGCACGCGCTGTTTTGGATGGTCGACTGCATCGCGAAGCATCCCGATGCGCGACTCATCTATTCCGACGAAGACAAGATCGACGAGAGCGGGCAGCGATCCGACCCCTACTTTAAGCCTGACTGGAACATCGACCTGTTTCGCTCGCAAAACATGTTCAGCCACCTCGGCGTTCTGTCGACCGAGCTGGTTCGTTCGGTTGGAGGGTTTCGCGTCGGTCTGGAGGGCTCGCAAGACTGGGACTTGGTGATGCGCTGCATGGAGCACGTCGATGCCTGGCAGGTCCAGCACGTGCCGCGCGTGCTTTACCACTGGCGCGTGCACGCGGAGAGCACCGCGCGCTCGATGAACGCCAAGCCTTACGCGGCTATCGCAGGCGAGCGGGCACTGAACGAGCACTACCAACGCATCGGCGTCAAAGCCGTTGCCGAGTACCAGCAGTTCGGCTATCGCACGCGGTACGTGTTGCCGGATGAGCTGCCTCTCGTGTCCATCATCATCCCCACGCGCAACGGGCTCGACCTGATGCGCCAATGCATACAGTCGATAGACAAGAAGACGACGTACGGCCGCTACGAAATCATCATCGTGGACAACGGGTCGGACGACCCGGCCGCGCTTGCGTATTTCGCGAAGCTGGCCGAACGAGCGAATGTGCGGGTGCTGCGCGACGAGCGGCCTTTCAACTATTCGGCGTTGAACAACGCGGCGGTCGCTGCCGCGCGGGGTGACGTCATTGCGCTGGTCAACAACGACATTGAAGTGATGTCTCCTGACTGGCTCTTGGAGATGGTGGGCATTGCCTTGCAACCGGGCGTGGGCGCGATCGGTGCGCGGCTCTGGTATCCGGACATGACGCTGCAGCATGGCGGTGTCGTTCTGGGTCTCGGCCTGGGCATGGCTTCACATGCACACAAGGGGCTGCCGCGCGGCTTGAACGGCTATGCGGGTCGTGCTGCGCTGACGCAGTCTTTCTCCGCCGTCACTGCCGCTTGCATGGTCGTGCGCAAGTCCACCTATGAACAGGTCGGTGGACTCGACGAAGTCAACTTGGCGGTCGCTTTCAACGACATCGACTTCTGTCTGCGGCTGCGCGAAGCGGGCTATCGAAATGTGTGGACGCCGTATGCGGAGTTGATGCATCACGAATCTGCCACGCGCGGCGACGACATGGCGCCCGACAAGCGAAAGCGTTTCGAGCGCGAGATCGCGTACATGAAGAGCCGCTGGGCCGATGTGATCGCGAACGACCCGGCTTACAGCCCGAACCTGACGCTCGACGCTGAAGACTTCAGCTACGCATGGCCGCCGCGAGTCGAGCGGATATGACGCAGAGCGCTGCAGACTTGGACGTCTCAGTCGCGCTCTGCACACGCAACGGCGCGCGCTATGTCGCAGCGCAGGTCGAAAGCATCTGCGCTCAGGATCTGATGCCGCGTGAGATCGTTGTCTCCGACGACGCATCGACTGACAACACCGTCGCGCTCGTGCAGGAGACGATCACACGCTGCGGCATGGCCGACACCATCCACCTCACGGTGCTCCGCAACGACCCGCCGCTCGGTGTGACGCGCAACTTCGAGCAAGCGATCGAGGCCACGCGTTGCCCGTTGATCGCACTGTGCGATCAGGACGATGTCTGGCATGCCGGCCGACTGGCGCGCATGGTCTCGCCATTTCGCCAACGCGCCGATTTGCTGCTGCTGCATTCGGATGCCTGCCTCGTCGACGACGCCCTCGCGCCTCTAGGTTCAACCTTGTTCCACGCACTCGAAGTCAAGCCGTCCGAGCTCGCCGCCATCCAGGCCGGTGCGGCCTTCGAAATCTTCTTGCGTCGCAATCTGGTGACGGGAGCGACAACGGTGTTCCGACGGTCGCTGCTCGGCGCAGCGCTGCCATTCCCCGCCGAATGGGTGCACGACGAATGGCTGGCAGCCATCGCATCGGCAACGGGTCGGATGGACGTTTTGGTCGAGCCGCTGATCGACTATCGCCAGCACGCATCCAACCAGATCGGCGTACGCAAACCGACGCTGGCGGACAAGATCGCGAAGGCGGTCGCGCCGCGTGGTGACAAGCATCGAAAGCGTTTGGGCAGGGCGGAAGCGTTGTTGCAGCGTTTGACGTTGCTTGGTGTCGTCGTGCCCGACGCGCATCTTCAGGCGCAACTCGGCAAGGTGGCGCACCAGCGCTTCAGAACCGACCTGCCGGCCAACCGCCTTGCGCGCATCCCATCGGTGCTTGCCGAAGCCTTGCGCGGCCGCTACGAGCGTTTCGACCGCGGCCTGCAATCCGTCGCACAGGACTTGCTGGAACGCGGCTGAACCATGAGATAGGCGATCAGGCCTTCTTATCTTCGAGCTGTCGATAGCGCCAGAACGTCGCCGAAGCCCACACCTTCAGCAAGCTGGTCACATGCCAGTACAGGTGCTTCGCCTTGGCATGGCTCGCCCGCTGCGCATCGTGACGTGCCACGAGGTCTTCGCCGACCTGAAGTTGCCATCCGGCCAGTTGAATGCGCGCGCAGATATCGAAGTCTTCCCCGTACATGAAGAACCGCTCGTCGAACCCGTCGATGGCCGCGTAGGCCTCGCCGCGAAACAGCATGAACAGACCAGGAATCCACGCCGGCACCTGCGGCCGCACGTAGCCAGATTTGCGCCGCGTCAGAATTTCGCGCGGCGTGATGGTGGCTCGATGTTGTTCGGGCACCGATTTGCCGGGCTCGAGAATGCGCGGCGTCAAGAGCCCACTGGTCGGCGCGGCCTGGGCCAGCAACGGCGTGAGTACATCGCTGTCGAAACGGATGTCCGGGTTGAGCACCAGGAACCACGGCGTCGTACAGCGCGTGAACGCCTGGTTGTGGTTGGCGCCGAAGCCCATTGGCGTTCTGTTCTCGATCCGCTCGACCGGAAAGGCCCAGGTGCGGCCCGCCAGGATGTCGGGCTCGGGGACATTGATGGTGAGCACCACCTTGGCAACGACGGCGTTGCTGTAGCGCGCCAGCTGATCGAGCAGCGGTTCGATCAATGCCAGCTGGCCATGACTGACGATCGAAACGGTGATGGCTGGGGCGTGAGGAGGGGACATCGGCATGGTCTAATTTCGCTCGGGAATTCTAGGGTCCTCTCCCGGTGCACTCCTAGTCATGCCGCACTATCAATGATTGCCCTGATCGTCATCAGTTTTCTCGTCTCCGCGTTCGCCGTGCAGGTCTTCATGCGCAGGGCGCGCCGCCACGCACGGCTCTACGCCGCCGACATGCCACAGCGGTTTCACAAGGGCCATGTTCCGCGTCTCGGGGGGGCGGGAATCATGCTCGGCATGGGCACGGCGTGGCTCGTAGCGGGCCTAGGCACCGAGGTCTTCAACGTCGATTGGCCCTTCAAGGCCGCCGCTATCGCGCTGGCGTGCATGACGCCGGCCGTCCTCGGCGGCATCGTCGAAGACGTGACCCAACGCGTGTCGGTGCGCTACCGGCTCGGGCTCACCATCGGCTCGGCGCTGCTGCTGTGCTGGGTACTGGGGCTCGGCGTTTCGCGCACGGGCGTCGAGTTGGTCGATCGGGCGCTGGTCGCGTGGCCTTACATGGCCGTGCTGTTCGCGGCCATCGCCATCGGCGGCCTGCCGCACGCTTTCAACATCATCGATGGCTACAACGGCCTGGCAGGTACGGTGGCGGTGCTGGTGTGCCTTGCCATCTCGCACGTCGCACTGCAGGTGGGCGACAGGCAACTGGCGGCGATGGTGATCTGCTTGATGGGTGCCACGCTCGGCTTCCTGATCTGGAACTACCCGCGCGGCAAGATCTTTGCCGGCGACGGCGGTGCTTACGTATGGGGCATGGTCATCGCGGTGGCGTGCGTGTCGCTGGTGCAGCGGCACCCGACGGTGTCGCCGTGGTTCCCGATGCTGCTGCTGATCTATCCGGTCTGGGAAACGATGTTCTCGATCTACCGCAAGCTGGCGCGCGGCCAGTCGCCCGGCATGGCCGACGCGCTGCACTTTCACCAGTTGATTTTCCGGCGCATCGTGCGCGTCGCCTTCGCCGACGACGAGGCTCGCCAGCTGCTGGCGCGCAACAACCGCACCTCGCCCTATCTCTGGATCTTTGCTGCGGCAACCGTCGTTCCGGCAGTGCTGTTCTGGAACCGTACCTGGGTGCTGGTCGTCTTTTGCGCGCTGTTCGTTGCGACCTACGTGGCGGCTTACCTGATGATCGTGCGCTTCAAGGTGCCGCGCTGGCTGCGGCCCTGACCGCATGGTCTCCACGACCTCGATTCGCTGACGCACAATTCCGCCGGCTTCTTCCGCCGAATTTCACGAAAACCCATCACCACGTGGACACCATGACCGACCCCGTCCTGAACATTCCTCCCCGCGACAAAGCCGAGATCCTGGCGCAGGCGCTGCCCTACATCCGCAAGTTTCACGGCAAGACCATCGTCATCAAATACGGCGGCAATGCGATGACCGACCCGGCCCTGCAAGCCGACTTCGCCGAGGACGTGGTGCTGCTCAAGTTGGTTGGCATGAACCCGGTGGTGGTGCATGGCGGCGGCCCGCAGATCGAGGCAGCACTCAACAAGCTCGGCAAGAAGGGCAGCTTTATCCAGGGCATGCGCGTGACCGACGCCGAGACGATGGAAGTCGTCGAATGGGTGCTCGCCGGTGAGGTGCAGCAAGACATCGTCGGCCTGATCAACCAGGCCGGCGGCAAGGCGGTCGGGCTCACCGGTCGCGACGGCGGTTTGATCAGAGCGCAAAAGCTCAAGCTGGTCGACCGCAACGATCCCAACGTGCATCACGACGTGGGCCAGGTCGGCGAAATCGTCTCGATCGATCCGAGCGTGGTCAAGGCGCTGCAAGACGACGCGTTCATTCCGGTCATCAGCCCGATCGGTTTCGGCGAAGAAAACGAGAGCTACAACATCAACGCCGACGTGGTGGCCGGCAAGCTCGCCACCGTGCTCAAGGCGGAGAAGTTGATGCTGCTCACCAACACGCCCGGCGTGCTCGACAAGGGCGGCAATTTGCTGACCAACCTGAGCGCACGCGAGATCGACGACCTGTTTGCCGACGGCACCATCTCCGGCGGCATGTTGCCGAAGATCGAAGGCGCGCTCGATGCCGCCAAGAGCGGTGTGAACGCCGTTCACATCATCGACGGCCGGGTGCCACACGCGATGCTGCTGGAGATCCTGACCGACCAGGCTTACGGAACGATGATCAGGGCCCGATGATCGGTGCGCCCTTACTTTTTGTGCAGCAATTCACGACGCGTGTTGGCCGGTTGGCACGCACTCACTAACGACATGTTGTGAGGTTGTGCGAGAATCATTTTCTTACATCTTTGCACACGCGCCATGCCCCACGAAGAGATGACTGAAAGCGCTTCTGAATCTGCGGCCGAACTGATCGCTGCACCGGTCCTTCCCGCTGCCCCGGCCGTGCGCAAGCGACCGAAGCCCGGCGAGCGGCGCGTGCAAATCCTGCAGGCGCTCGGCGCCATGCTGGAGCAGCCCGGTGCCGAGCGCGTCACCACGGCGGCGCTGGCGGCGCGGCTCGATGTAAGCGAGGCGGCGCTGTACCGGCACTTCGCCAGCAAGGCGCAGATGTTCGAAGGCCTCATCGACTTCATCGAGCAGAGCATCTTCACGCTGGTCAACCAGATCACCGAGCGTGACGCGCCGGGGCGGGAGCAGGCGGCACGCATCGTCTCGCTGCTCGTGCAGTTCGCGGAAAAAAATCCGGGCATGACGCGGGTCATGGTCGGCGATGCACTGGTCTACGAAAACGAGCGTTTGCAACAACGCATGAATCAGTTCTTCGACAAGATTGAAGCCAGCCTGCGCCAGGCGCTGCGCGATGCGGCATCGGCCGAGGGCTCGGCCACACCGTCGGTCGATGCACAGGTGCGTGCCTCGGCGCTCACGTCGTTCGCAGTCGGCCGGCTGCAGCGCTTCGCGCGCTCGGGCTTCCGGCGGCTGCCGTCGGAACACCTCGAGGCGACGGTCGCCTTGATGCTCTGAGCGGAAACCCTGTCAGGCGCTGACGGTCACCCCGACCTTGGCGCCTGCCGCCACGATCTCGCCCCAGGTCGCATCGTCCAGCCAGATACCGTCGCGCTCGCGCTCGATGCGCGCACGTCGCTCGGGCTCGCCGGCGATTTGCACCGCATCGAAGCCGGCGCCCGGTGGGCTTTGGCGAAGCCACGCCACGAATTCGCGAGCCTCTTGCTCGAAACTCGTTTGCGTGCCCAGCTTGGCCGGGTCGATCAGCACGGTCAGCATGCCGTTGAACACGCTGCGCGCGGTGTCGGCCGGGCGATGCCAGGTGCCGCCGCCGGTGAGCGCGCCGCCGAGCAGCTCGCACGCGATCGCCATGCCGTAGCCCTTGTGCTCGCCGAAGGTCATGAGCGCGCCGAACAGGCCGTTGCTCTGCGGCACCACGACCACGCCGGGGTCGTTGGTCGGCGCGCCGTGTTCGTCGATGAGATAGCCGTCGGGCACCTGTTCGCCCTTGTTGTGCGCCACGCGCATCTTTCCTTGCGCGACACGACTGGTCGCGAAGTCGAGCAAAAACGGCTCGGCACCCGCGAGTGGCACGCCGATGCAGCACGGGTTGGTGCCGAAGCGGCCGTCGCCACCGCCCCACGGCGCCACCACCGGCCGTGACAGCACGTTGACGAAATGAAGTGCCACAAGGCCCTGCGCCGTCGCCATCTCGGCGAAGTGCCCGATACGGCCGAGGTGGTGCGCGCTCGACAGCGTGAAGATGCAACTGCCGTGCTGTTTGGCGCGCGCGATGCCGAGTTCGATGGCCTGCACGCCGACGATCTGCCCGAAGCCACGTTGCCCGTCGAGCGCCATCATCGTGCCGATGTCGAGGTTGATCTTCACCGATGCGTTGGGTGTGAGGCCGCCCTCGGCGATGGCGTCGACATAGCGCGGCAACATGCCGACGCCGTGCGAATCATGGCCGCTCAGATTGGCCAGTACGAGGTTGGCCGCGACTTGATCGGCCTCGGCCGGAGCGCTGCCCGCCGCCACCAGAATGCCGGTGATCTGCGTGCGAAGAAACGATGCGTCGAGCGTGTGCGACATGGCGGGTCAGAGTCCTTTGGCGTTCAGATAAATGGCGTAGAGCGAGCTCGTGGCGCAGATAAAGAGCCGGTTGCGCTTGGGTCCGCCGAAGCACACGTTGGCCACGCGCTCCGGGACGAGCAGCTTGCCGAGCAACGTCCCGTCGGCATCGAACGCGTGCACGCCATCGCCCGCGCTGCTCCAGAGGCGGCCTTCGGTGTCGACCCGGAAGCCATCGAACAGACCGTTGTCGCAGGTTGCGAACACGCCGTTCTTACCGCGTGCTTTGCCGAGCCGCTTGCCATCTGCAGCGACATCGAAACTGCGGATGTGCCGCGGCCCATCGGCGGCATGGCTGGCGCCCGTGTCGGCGATGTACAGCACCGATTCGTCCGGCGAAAACGCCAGCCCGTTGGGCTTGACGAAGTCATCGGCCACGAGGTCGACGGTACCGCTGGTCGGGTCGATGCGGTACACATTGCAGGCGCCGATTTCGCTGTCGGCGCGAAGGCCTTCGTAGTCCGACAGGATGCCGTAGCTTGGGTCGGTGAACCACACGCCGCCATCCGAATGCACGACCACGTCGTTCGGCGAATTCAGCCGCTTGCCCTGCCAGTGCGATGCCAACACGGTGATCGAGCCATCGTGTTCCGTGCGCGTCACGCGCCGCGTCAGGTGCTCGCAACTGACGAGCCGGCCTTGCCGATCGACCGTATGGCCGTTCGAGTTGTTGGCCGCTTCACGAAACACCGACGTGGCGCCACTGAGTTCGTCGTAGCGCAGCATGCGGTTGTTGGGGATGTCCGACCACACCAGCGTGCGGTGCGCGCCGAACCAGGCCGGGCCTTCGCACCAGCGGCCGCCGGTCCAGAGTTGCTCGATGCGTTCCGGTCCCGGGATGCAGATGTTGAAGCGGGGGTCGATGCGTTCGAAGGTCATGGTCGATCGTTCCTTTTGTCGTCTCGTTTTTTGGTTGGCGTTCACCGCTCGGCGCGCGAGCTCGCGAGCACGATCACCGCGATGATGATCACACCGGTGAGCAATGTGCGCAGCCCCGGTCCGGCGCCGACGGCGTTGAGCAGCGCCACCAGCAGGAACATGAACATGGCGGCGCCCCAGATGCCCGGCACGCTGGGCCGGCCACCCGCCACCGCGGTGCCGCCGATGACGACGACGGCGATGGTCATCAGCAGGTATTCCTGGCCCTGGTCGAGCGAGTTGCCGCCCGAGAAGCCCGCGATGAGCGCGCCGGTGAGCCCGGCCAGTGCGGCGCAGATCACGTAGGCCAGAAAGCGCGTGCGCTCCACCCGCAACCCGGCGAGCAGGGCGGCGCGGCGGTTCTGCCCCACCGCGGCGATCGAGCGGCCGAGCACCGTGCGCTCCAGCATGAGGGCGACCGCCAGCGTGACCGCGAGCGCGACCAGGGCCACCAGCGGTACGCCCACCACACGCATCGCCATCAGGTCCGAAAAGAGCGGTGGCGGCTTCACCTTCAGCCCGCGCCCGACATTGATGGCCACCGACATCACGATGAGCGATGCGGCGAGCGTGGCGATGATCGGCGGAATGCGCAGCAGCCGGATCAGCCCGAAGTTGAAGACGCCGACCGCCATGCCGACGACGGTAGCGGCCAGCAGGCCCGGTACCAGCATCGCGTTGTCGCCGTTCATGACGATCATCGCGGCCGCGCCCGACAGCGCGATGGTCGAGGGGATCGACAGGTCGGCGTTGCCCGGCCCGACGCTGATGACCAGCATCTGGCCCAGCGACACCAGCACGGTGAACGCCGAGAACGCCAGCGCCGCAGTCAGCAAGCCGCCCGAGCCGCCACCGTCACCGCTCCACTGCGTCGCGGCCCACGCCAGCACCGCGGCGATGCACGAGCCGAGCCACGGGCGGTTGCGCGCCCAGCGGCGCCAGCGGGCACCACGCGAAACCTGACCGGTGGCAGAGGCTGCCGGAACCATGGCGGCTTCGTTCGCAACGGCGTTCGCAGCGTTGTTCGCAACGCGCACATCGGGCAGCGCGCTCATCGCTTGCCTCCGGCCAGGTCGATGGCCGCGCGCAAGCCCAGCACCGCGACCAGGATCAAGCCCTGCATGCCGATTTGCCAGTCCGGCGCTATGTTGAGAAAAGTGAGGAACGAAGCCGCCAGCGTGACCGTGAGCGCACCCAGCACCGCACCCACCGGCGCAACCTTGCCGCCTGCGAATTCCGCGCCACCGAGAATCGCCGCGGCAATGGCGACCAAGGTGTAGCGCGAGGCGATGTTGGCATCGGCCGAGGTGCTTTGCCCGACCAGCATCAGCCCGGCGCAGACGCCGAAGACCCCCGCGATCGCATACACGCTGGCGCGCACCCGCACCATGTTCCAGCCGGCCCGCGCGATGGCCGCCGGGTTGCCGCCGAGGCCGCGCACAAGTGTGCCGAACGCACTGCGCGTGATGAGCAGATGGCCGACGATGCCCGTCGCCACCGCCATCCAGATCGGCAGCGGCAGCAGCGGCGTCTTGAAACGCATGGCCGCCTGAAGCCATTCGGGCGCCGTGCCGCCCGGCGTGGGCAGCAGCAGCACCGCGCAGCCCAGCCACACGAACGACAGGCCCAGCGTGACCACGATCGACGGCAACTGACGCGCCTGGATCAGGGCCCCGGCCAGCGCATACACGCCGACCGCTGCGGCCAGCGCCAGCACGGCGAGCAGCGGTTGTGTCGGCATAAGGGTCGCGCCGATGCACGCGACCAGCGAGACGAACGGCCCGATCGACAGATCGAGATCGCTCACCGCGAGGACCATCATTTGCGCCAGCGTCGCGAACATCACCGGGATGGCGAGGTTGAGCAGCAGGTTGACGCCGAAGTACGACATGGCGCGCGGCTGCCTCATGAAGACCGCCGCCAGCAGCACGGCGAGGGCGATGGCCGGCAACAGCGTCTGCATCAGCACGACGCGGCGCCGGCGCTGCATGCCGGTGGCGCCTGCAGCGCCTGCAGCACCCGTCGGGACAGCGGGAGAGAGATTCATGCGATGGCTTCCTCGAACGACAGGGCGACCACGCGCTCTTCGTTGATGTCGTCGCCGGCCAGTTCACCGACCACGCGACCATTGTTGAAGACATACACGCGGTCGCAGTGATGGAGTTCGTCGAACTCGGTCGTGTACCAGACGAAGGTGCGGCCGCTGCGCGCTTCTTCCCTGATGAGCGCGTAGACGTCGCGCTTGGTGCCGACGTCGACGCCGCGCATCGGATCGTCCATGAGGATCACCGGCGCCGACGAGCCGAGCGCGCGGGCGAACAGCACCTTCTGCTGGTTGCCGCCCGACAGCGAACCGATCGGCAGGTCCATGTCGGGCGTGACCAGCCCGAGCCGGCCGCGCCATTGCTGGGCCTGCGCCGCTTCTTCCTTGACGTCGATGAGGCCGCGTTGCCGAAACTGCGTGAGCCAGCCGACCGTCATGTTGCGGGCGATCGACCACAGCGCGAACACGCCATCGGTTTGCCGGTCGCCGGCGACGAACGAGGTGGCGCCTTTCACCGTCGGGCGGCCAACGCGCGGGGCGTGGAGCGCCGCCTCCTGCAGCGCGATGAGCAACTCGGTTTGCCCGTGCCCGGCAAGGCCGGCGAGGCCGATGATTTCGCCGCGCGCCGCGCGCATCGACAGGCCTCCGACGGTGGTGGCCGGCACCTCGACCATCGCCTCTTCGTCGCTGTCGATATCGATGCCTTCATCGTCTCGTGACGCAGCAGGCAACGAGCCCGCGCCGGACGCCACCACCGCCCGCGTGTGCCCATGCTGCGCCTCGACGATGTCCTGGCCCATGGCGGTCACCAGTCGGTCGCGGTCGGTGTCGCGGGTTGCCGACACCTGCACGACCTGACCGTCGCGCATGACCACGAGCCGGTCGGTCACCGCGAAAATCTCGCGCAGCTTGTGCGTGATCAACACGCAGGTCTTGCCGGCGGCGACGAAGGTCCGGATGTAGGCCAGCAGCTGCGCCGAAGCCTGTCCATCGAGCGAAGAAGTCGGTTCGTCGAGGATCATCAGCTCGAGTGGTTGCGTGCCGGGCGTGAAGGCCCGAGCCACCTCGACCAGCTGGCGCTTGCCGATCGGCAACTCGCCCACCACGTCGTCCGCACGCAGGCCGTGCCCGGGAAAGATCGTGTCGAGCGATGCCATCAATTGGGCGCCGGCGCGCGCCCGCCAAGACCATTCGGCCGCCTGCGGTTGCGCGATGCGCATGTTCTCGGCCAGCGTCAGGTTGTCGCACAGCGACAGCTCCTGGAACACGCAGCGCAGGCCCCAGCGTCGCGCTTCGCGCACCGTCCAGCCGGAAGCGATGCTGCCGCCTTCGACCTCGGCACCGGTGCGCCCGGCAATGCGCAGTTCACCGCTGTCCGGCAGCAGGGCGCCGCACAGGATGTTGACGAGCGTGGACTTGCCGGCGCCGTTGTGGCCGACCAGTCCGACGCATTCGCCGCGCTGCAATTGCAGCGAGACGCCGCGCAGAGCCTGCACGGCGCCGAACGCCTTCGCAGCGCCGCGAACTTCGATCAGCACTTACTTGGCCTTGGCGATGAAATCGATGACTTCTTTTTGCGAGTACTCGACGTTGACCACGCTGCCGACTTCGGTGCTCTTGAGCGAGGCATCGAGCGTGTCTTGCGTGACGACGCTGATCGGCAGCTTCAGGTCTTTTGGTACCTTGGCGCCCGACAGAATCTGCTGCGCCACCCAGAAAGCGAAGGTCGACGCGCCGGGCGCGATGCTGGCCGACATGGTCTGGTATTTGTTGGCGTCGCTCTGCTCTTTCCACCAGGCCAGCTCGTCTTGACGGTTGCCCATGAAGATCACCGGCGTCGCGCGGCCCGCCGCCTTGAAGGCCTGCGCCACGCCGTAGCCGTCGCCACCTTGAGTGGCCACGGCGGTGACCGGCGGAAGGGTCGAGAGGATGGCCGACACTTCTTTTTGCGCGACCGTTTGCGTCCAGTTGCCGTGCACCGACCCGACGATCTTGTATTCAGGATGCTTGGCGACCGCGGCGGTGATGCCCTGGTGGATTTCGTCGTCGACGAACACGCCGGCGATGCCGCGCACTTCGAGCAGGTTGCCCTTGATGCCGCGGCTGGCGAAGTAGTCGATCTGCATTTCGCCGAGCTTCTTGAAGTCCACTGCGATGCGATAGGCGCATGGCTCGGTGACCACGCCGTCGAACGACACCACCACGATACCGGCGTCGCAGGCTTGCTTCACCGCGCCGTTGAGCGCGGTCGGCGATGCGGCGTTGAGCACGATCGCGTCGTAGCCCTGCAGGACCATGTTCTGGATCTGTGCTGCCTGTTCGGTCGCCTGGTTCTCCGACGTGGTGAAGCTCGGTGCCTGCGCGACCACGCCCTTGGCCACTGCGTCCTTGGTGATCTTGTCCCAGCTCTTGAGCATGGCCTGACGCCATGAGTTGCCCGCAAAGTTGTTCGACAGCGCGATCTTCTTGGCCTTGGTGTCGGCCGCGAAAGCGGGCACCTGTGTGACGGCGCCGAGGACGAGTGCTGCGGCGATGGCGCACGACGAGAGTTGGATTTTCTTCATGGGTTTGTCTCTTGGATTTTTCTTCTGGAAGCGCTGCCCGATTCCAGTGGTCTTCTGTGATGCCCGTTTGCCGGTGCGCGCCGCGCGCGTCACCGATGTGTGGCGCCGCGCTGGTCAGCGCGCGGCACCCGGACGGTGAAATCTGTGGCGGGCTACATCACCGCGCCGACCTGCCACGGCACGAATTCGTTTTGCCCATAGCCGTGCTGTTCGCTCTTCGACTGCGCACCCGACGCGGTTGCCAGCACCATGTCGAAGATGCGTTGGCCCATCTCCTGGATCGATGACGTGCCGTCGACGATCTCCCCGCAGTTGATGTCCATGTCTTCTTCCTGCCGCTGCCACAGCGCCGAGTTGGTGGCCAGCTTGAGCGAAGGCGAGGGCGCGCAACCGTAGGCCGAGCCACGGCCGGTGGTGAAGCAGATGAGGTTGGCGCCGCCCGCCACTTGGCCCGTGGCGCTGACCGGGTCGTAGCCGGGCGTGTCCATGTAGACGAAGCCGTGCGCGGTCACCGGCTCGGCGTATTCGTATACCGCTTCCAGGTTGCTGGTGCCGCCCTTGGCGACCGCACCGAGCGACTTTTCCAGGATGGTGGTGAGGCCGCCGGCCTTGTTGCCGGGCGACGGGTTGTTGTTCATCTCGCCCTGGTTGATCTCGGTGTAGTGCTCCCACCACTTGATGCGGTCGACCAGCTTCTGCCCGACCTCGCGCCTGACCGCACGGCGCGTCAGCAAGTGCTCGGCGCCATAGACCTCCGGCGTCTCGCTGAGGATCGCCGTGCCGCCATGCGCCACCAGCAAGTCCACCGCGGCACCGAGGGCAGGGTTGGCGCTGATGCCCGAATAGCCATCCGAGCCGCCGCACTGCAGGCCGATGGTGATGTGCGCCGCACTGCACGGCTCACGCTTCACCGCATTGGCGCGTGGCAGCATTTCGTTGATGAGCGCGATACCTTTGTCCACCGTCTTGCGCGTGCCGCCCGTGTCCTGGATGTTGAAGGTGCGAAAGTTCTCGCCCTCGGCCAGATGCCCGGTCGACAGCCAGGCGTTGATCTGGTTCGCTTCGCAGCCGAGTCCGACCACCAACACGCCCGCGAAATTGGGATGCGTCGCATAGCCCGTGAGCGTGCGCTCCAGGATCTGCATTCCCATGCCCTGCGTGTCCATGCCGCAGCCGGTGCCGTGCGTGAGGGCGACGATGCCGTCGACGTTCGGGTAGTCGGCCAGCGCTGTCGGATTGGTCTTGCGCGAGAAATGATCGGCGATGGCGCGTGCAGCAGTGGCCGAGCAATTGACGCTGGTCAGCACGCCGATGTAGTTGCGCGTGGCGACGCGGCCATCGGCGCGCTTGATGCCCATGAAGGTGGCCTCGCGCTTCGCTGGCGCCGGCTTCACGTCGACGCCGAAGGCGTAGTCGCGTTCGAAGTCGCCCTTGTCCGGACCCATGTCGAGGTTGTGCGTGTGCACATGCTCGCCGACCGCGATCGGCTTGCTGGCGAAACCGATGATCTGGTTGTAGCGGCGCACCGGCTCGCCTGTTGCGATGGCATGCGTCGCGACCTTGTGGCCTGCGGGAATAAGGCCACGCACGGCAAAGTCTTCGACCGTGGCGCCACCAACGAGCTGGCTGCGCGCGATCACGACGTCGTCGGCGGGATGGAGGCGGATAAAGGGGTTCATCGTGTTTCTCTTTGCTCTCTTGTTCTGTCTGCTCTGTGCGGTTAAGCCGTCTGCGCGCGGCGCCAGCTGGCGCTGAATCGCTGGTGCGCCTTGTCCATGTGCGCGTGCATTGCAGCCCTCGCTGCTTCAGGGTCGCGTGCGGCGATGGCATCGCGGATCGCTACATGCTCGTCGATGGCCGATCGCCATGATTTCACGGTTTCGAAGTAGCCACCGAGCCGGCTGAAGATCGGCCCGCGCCGCGAATCCCAAAAATTCTGCACCGTTTCGGCAAGAACGGCGTTGTCGCAGGCGTCGACGATGGCCAGGTGGAAGGCCCGGTCGCCGTCGAGCGGCATCAGGTTGCGATCGGACATCTGGCGCATGCTGTCGATGGCGCGGCTCATGGCGTCGATGTGCTTGCGCTTGCCCAGCGCAGCAGCGATGGCGGCTGTTTCGCCCTCGACCACGCGGCGGGCGCGAATGAGTTCGAGTGGCCCCCACTCGGCTTCGGCCGCCGGCACCTTCTTGCGACGGGAACGGTCGAGCGCATAGACGCCGGAGCCGGTGCGGATCTCGACCCAGCCATCGACCTCGAGTGCGATCAACGCCTCGCGCACCGAGGGTCGGCTCACTCCCAGTTGCCTGGCCAGGTCGCGCTCGGCCGGCAGGCGCGTGCCCACCGGGTACTCGCCCTTCGTGAGCAATGCGCGCAACTGGTCGGCGATCTGCCGGTAGAGGCGTTGAGGTTCGACGGTCTGGATCGGCACGAAGGGCAGCGATATAAAAATCTAAGGGTTGTCCTGAATTGGACAAGTGGTAAGGCCAATTCAGAATACGCTGCATTCGTTGCAATCTTCACCGGGCTAACCCGAATCGGCAACGACACCCCCCATTCCATCTCCAGGAGACAGCATGAGACTCAAGGGCAAAACCGTGCTCGTGACCGCAGCCGGACAAGGCATCGGCTACGCCAGCGTCATCGCCATGGCCGCGGAGGGCGCGCAGGTGTGGGCCACCGACGTCAACGAGAAACTGCTGGAGCGTTACGCCGGCATGACCAGCATCAAGACCGCGAAGCTCGATGTGCTCGACAAGGCGGCCATCACCGGCTTCTTCGCCACTGCGCCGACCTTCGACGTGCTCTTCAACTGCGCGGGCGTGGTGCACAACGGCACCGTGCTCGATGCCAACGACGACGACCTCGACTTCGCATTTCGGCTGAACGTGCGCGCACAAACCTGGACGATCCGGGCCGTATTGCCCAAGATGTTGGCGGCAGGCAAAGGCAGCATCATCAACATGGCGAGCGTGTGTTCGAGCATGAAGGGCTTGCCCAATCGCTTCGTCTACGGCACGACCAAGGCGGCGGTGCTCGGCCTCACCAAGAGCGTGGCGGCCGACTATGTGGCCAAGGGCATCCGCTGCAATGCGGTGTGCCCCGGCACGGTCGATACGCCATCGCTCGGCGAGCGCATCAACGCCAACGAAGATCCCGATGCAGCGCGCAAGGCCTTCATCGCGCGTCAGCCGATGGGTCGTCTCGCGCAAGCCGAAGAAATCGCGCCGGTGGTGGTGTTCCTCGCCAGCGACGAATCGGTGTTCGCGACCGGCCAGGCCTTCACGGTCGATGGCGGGATCATGATATGAACCAGCTCGATTTTGCGAACCGTCATGCAGTCATCACAGGTGGCGCGACCGGACTCGGCTACGGCATCGCGGCGCGGCTCATTTCTTCCGGTGGCACCGTCACGCTGTGGGATCGCGACGAAGCAGCCGCACGCAAGGCTGCGGAAACATTGGGCGGCGGTGTGTCGTCGGTGCAGGTCGATGTCGCCGATCACGCATCGGTCGTGCGCGCACTGGCCGAGACGCTGACGCACACCAAGAAGATCGATGCGCTGGTCAACAGCGCCGGCATCACCGGGCCGAACACCAAGGTCTGGGACTATCCCGTCGAGGCCTGGCGCCAGGTGATGGACGTCAATCTCACGGGTGTGTTCATTTGCTGTCGCGAAGTCGCAGCGCACATGCGAGCTTCCCCTGCCGGCTACGGCCGCATCGTCAACATCGCATCGGTCGCCGGCAAAGACGGCAACCCGAACGCGAGCGCCTACAGCGCGAGCAAGGCCGGCGTCATCGCGCTGACCAAGTCGCTCGGCAAGGAGCTGGCCGACACCGGCATCCGCGTGAATTGCGTGACGCCTGCCGCGGTCAAGACCGCGATCTTCGACCAGATGACGCCCGAGCACATCGCCTTCATGCTTTCGAAGATCCCGATGGGCCGCTTCGGCACCGTCGAAGAAATCGCCGCTATGGTCGGATGGCTGTGTACCGAAGACTGTTCGTTTTCGACCGGCGCCACGTTCGACCTCTCCGGCGGTCGTTCCACCTACTGAGTCACTGAAAGGAAAGCATGAAACTCGTTCGCTACGGCAACCCCGGCAAAGAAAAGCCGGGCCTCATCGACGCCCAAGGCCAGCTGCGCGACCTGAGCGCCGTCATCAAGGACATCGACGGCGATCAGCTTGGCGATGCCGCCATCGCCAAGCTGCAAAAGCTCAAGACCGACAAGCTGCCGCTGGTTCGCGGCAAGCCACGCTTTGCCTGCCCGGTCGCCAACGTCGGCAAGTTCATCGCCATCGGCCTGAACTACGCTGACCATGCCGCCGAATCCGGCATGCCGATTCCCAAAGAGCCGGTGGTCTTCACCAAGGCCATCAGCAGCATCCAGGGCCCGAACGATCCGGTGATGCTGCCCAAGAATTCCGTCAAGGGCGACTGGGAAGTCGAACTCGGCGTGATCATCGGCACCCGCGCACGCTACGTGTCGCAGAAGGACGCGCTCAACTACGTTGCGGGCTACTGCGTCATCAACGACGTCAGCGAACGCGCATGGCAGCTCGAGCACGGCCTCACCTGGGACAAGGGCAAGGGCTTCGACACCTTCGGCCCGATCGGTCCGTGGCTCGTCACGCGCGACGAAGTGCCCAACCCGCAGAAGCTCGCGATGTGGCTCGACCTGAACGGCAAGCGCGTGCAGACCGGCAACACCAAGACGATGATCTTCAACGTTGCCAAGCTCGTCGCTTATGTGAGCCAGCTCAACACGCTGGAGCCGGGCGACATCATCACGACCGGCACGCCACCGGGCGTCGGCATGGGCATGAAGCCGTCGCCGGTGTTCCTGAAAAAGGGCGACGTGATGACGCTGGGCATCGAAGGCCTGGGCGAGCAGCGGCAGGACGTCGTCGGCTTCAAGCTCTGAAGCCCGCGTGAAGTACCAGTTCGACTTTGCTGCGGTGCTGGCGCAGTGGCCCTTGTTGCTCGAAGGCGCATGGGTCACCGTTCAGCTGTCGTTCCTCGCCACCGTTATCGGCTTCGTGCTGGGAGCGTTGTGCGCGGTCGGCCGCAACAGCAAGGTCGGCTGGCTCCGCTGGGGAGTGAGTGCGTATGTGGAGGCGATCCGCAACACGCCGCTGCTCATCCAGAGTTATTTCTTGATCTTCGGTTTGTCGAGCATCGGCATCACGATGCCCATCATGGTGGGCGCCACGCTGGCGCTCGTCATCAACATCGGTGCCTACACCTGCGAGATCATTCGTGCGGGCATCGAGTCGATCCACAAGGGCCAGCTCGAAGCTGCCGATTGCCTCGGCATGTCGCCGGTGCAGGTGTTCTGGCACGTCATCCTGCGGCCGGCGGTGGAGCGCGTGTACCCGTCGCTCACCAGCCAGTTCGTATTGCTGATGCTGGCGTCGAGCATCATGTCGTCGATCGGTGCCGAAGAGCTGTTGGGTATCGCCAACCGCATCCAGTCCGACACCTTTCGCAACTTCGAGATCTTCCTCGTGCTGTGGGTGGTTTACCTCGCGCTGTCTTACATGATGCGTGCGGGTTTTTGGCTGCTGGGCCAGTTCGTTTTCACGCGGCGCCGCAAGCTCGGCACGCCGCTTTGACTTTGCTCGATCAGTCCTCATGACGCGCGAGCAGGCAACTTTTCTTTTCATGGGCATGCTCGGCACGCTCGCCTTGTCGGTGCTGACGTTTGTCGGTGGCGGCCTCACCGGCCTGGCAGTGGCGCTGGCCCGCATCGCGCCGATGCGCGGCGTTCGGATGGCGGCGACCGCCTGGATCCAGGTCGTGCAGGGCACGCCGCTGCTGGTTCTGATGGGGCTGTGCTTCTACGGCCCGAGCATCGTTGGCATCGGCTCGATGCCCGCGCTCATCGCGGCCGCGCTGGCGATGACCATTTATTCGAGCGCCTTTCTCGGCGAAATCTGGCGCGGCTGCATCCAGTCGGTTCACAAGAGCCAATGGGAAGCTGCCGAGTGCATCGGCCTCACACGCTGGCAGCGCATGCAGAAGATCGTGCTGCCGCAGGCGCTGCGCATCGCGACGCCGCCGACGGTCGGCTTCATGGTGCAGATCATCAAGAACACCTCGATCGCTTCGCTGGTCATCGGCTTCGCCGAGCTTTCGTACAACGCCAAGGTGCTGAACAACTCGACCTTTCAGCCCTTCATCTATTTCGGCTGCGCCGCCCTCATGTATTTCGCCATGTGCTACCCGCTCTCGCGCTGGAGTCGCACACTGGAAAGGAAGCTCAATGCCAGCCGTGGTTGAACTCGATCGGGTCCACAAGAAGTTCGGCGCGCTGCATGTGCTGCGCGGCGTGTCGTTCTCAGTGGAGCGCGGCCAGGTGGTCGCCATCATCGGCAAGAGCGGATCGGGCAAGAGCACCGCGCTGCGCTGCATCGACCGGCTTGAAACGGTCGACAGCGGCACGCTCAACGTGTGCGGTCATGCGGTGCACGATCCGGCGCTGAACGTGCGCGCACTGCGGCGCGATGTCGGCATCGTGTTCCAGAGCTACAACCTTTTTCCGCACCTCACCGTGCTGCAGAACATCACGCTAGGACCCACTTCGGTCAAGCGCATGAGCGCTGCCGATGCGCGTGCCGTTGCGATGGAAGTGCTGCAACAGGTCGGCCTGGCGGAGAAAGCCAATGCGTATCCCGAGCAGCTCTCGGGCGGCCAGCAGCAGCGCGTGGCCATCGCGCGTTCGCTTGCGATGAAGCCGCAGCTGATGCTGTTCGACGAGGTGACGTCCGCCCTCGATCCGGAGCTTACCGGCGAGGTGCTGCGGGTCATCGAAGCACTCGCAGCAAACGGCATGACGATGGTGCTGGTCACCCACGAGATGGCCTTCGCGCGCGGCGTGGCCGACAAGATCATCTTCATGCACCAGGGCCAGATCTGGGAAGAGGGCGACGCATCGATGCTCGCCGACCCCAAGACGCCCGAGCTGCGGCAGTTTCTGGGCAACGGGCTGTAGCCGTCCCTTCCTCTTTCGACATCCATCAAGAAACCACGAGACATGAAAAACCTGCAACGCCGCCACCTCAACGTCCTGCTGTCCAGCCTGCTGCTCGCAGGCGCCGCACTCAGCGCCGTCACCGCGCACGCCGACCAGCTCGACACCATCACCGCCGCCAAGAAGATCCGCATCGCCATCGACATGGCGGTACCGCCCTACGGCATGAAGGACGACAAGCTGAATTCCACCGGCTCCGATGTCGAGACGGCTCAGTTGCTCGCCAAAGACTTTGGGCTGGAACTCGAGATCGTGCCGACCACGGGCGCCAATCGCATTCCGTTCTTGCAGACCGACAAGGCCGACATCGTGATCTCCAGCCTCTCGGTCACGCCCGAGCGCGAGAAGGTCGTCGATTTCTCCATTCCCTATGCCGGCATCGCTGCCGTCGTGGGCGCCCCCAAGGGCATGGCCATCACCAGCGCGGCCGATCTGTCGGGTAAGAAAGTGATCTCGACGCGTGGCACCACCAACGACCAGGAGGTGACCAAGATCCTTCCAAAAGACGCGACCATCGTGCGCTTCGACGACGATGCGACATCGATCACGGCCATCGTCAGCAACCAGGCCGACATCTTCGCGACCGCTCCTTCGCTGCTTAAAACCATCAACGAAAAGAACCCGGCCAAGCAGATGGAAGTGAAGTTCGTCATGAAGGTCAACATGCTTGCGGTCGGCTTCAAGAAGGGCGAGGCAAAGCTCAAGGAGAAGGTCGATGCCTGGGTGCGCACCAACCTCAAGAACGGCAAGCTCAACGCGATCTACAAGAAGTTCCACGGTGCCGATCTGCCTGACGAAGTGACGAAGAACGGCACCTGAGCCAGCGAACCGAACCCCGAAGGCGCACGCGATGGCAAAGATCGACCAGGTCGAGATCACCCAGATCGACATTCCGCCGAAGGTGGTTCGCACCGACGCCATCCAGTCCTTCGTGACGCAGGAGACGGTGATGGTCACCATGCGCTGCGACGATGGATCGGAAGGCATCGGCTACACGTACACCATCGGCACCGGCGGCTCGTCGATCGTCGCATTGCTGCGCGATCACCTGGCGCCACAGCTCATCGGCCGCGACCCGCAGCAGTACGAAGCGATCTGGCGTGACTTGTTCTTTCATACGCACGCCACCGCTGTCGGCGCCATCACCAGCCTCGCACTGGCCGCCATCGACACCGCGCTGTGGGACCGAAACGGCAAGGCCCAGGGCCTGCCGCTGTGGCGCATGGCGGGCGGTGCCAAGTCGCGCATTCCGGTCTACACGACCGAAGGCGGCTGGTTGAACCTGGCGCCTTCGGAGCTGGTCGAGCAAACGCTGGCGGCCAAGGCGCAAGGCTTTCTGGGCGCCAAGATCAAGGTCGGCAAACCGCATGTGGCCGAAGACATGGCGCGGCTGTCGGCGGTGCGCGACGCGGTCGGCCCGGGGTTCGACCTCATGGTCGATGCCAACCAGGCTTTCTCGCTGGCCGAAGCGATCCGGCGCGCGCACCAGTACGCCGAGCTCGATCTCGCCTGGTTCGAAGAGCCGATGCCCGCCGAGCATGTGGCGGCACACGCGCAATTGCTCGCGAGTACCAGCGTGCCGATCGCGGTGGGCGAGTCGATGTACCACTTGTCGCAGTTCGGCGAGTACGTGAAGCAGGGCGCCTGCTCGATCGTGCAGGCCGACGTGGCGCGCATCGGTGGCATCACGCCATGGCTCAAGGTCGCGCACCTGGCCGAGGCGCACAACATCGCGATGTGCCCGCATTTTTTAATGGAGCTGCACGTGAGCCTGTGCGCCGCGGTGCCCAACTCGCGCTGGGTCGAGTACATCCCGCAACTCGATGATCTGACGACCAGCCGTCTGCAGATCGAAGCCGGCCACGCGGTCGCGCCGGAAACACCGGGGCTCGGCATCGAATGGGACCCGGCGCAACTGAAGGCGCGGCGCAAGTTCGAGCCGATCGTCGTTCGTTGAAGCGCCGCGCCGCTCTAAATGTCCCATTGACAGAACATTCGAAGTAGCAAAACATCGGCGGCATGTCGCTGATGCCGCAGATGCCGTTGCCCAAGTACCACCAGGTCTACCTGGTGCTGCGGGAGCAACTCGACGAAGGACGCTTCTCGGACGGCGTGCCGGGCGAGTTGGCGTTGATGGCGCAGTTCGGCGTGGCGCGCGTCACGGTGCGGCGGGCGCTGGAGCGGCTTTCTTCCGAAGGATTGATTTCGCGCACGCCGGGGCGCCGCACGCGACTCGTGGTGCCGGCTGCGGCGCCAGCAACCAACGGAACTGGCGGTAGTGGCGGCCATGCCGGGGCTCCCGGCATGGCGAGAGCCAACCTGCGCGGCCTGCTCGAGAACCTGGTCACGATGGGCCTACACACCTCCGTCAAGGTGATCGAGGTGGCCACGATCACGGCTTCCACGCAAGTCGCCGAGGCGCTGCAGCTGAAGCTCGGCGATCCGGTGCAGAAAGCGGTGCGGGTGCGCTCCACCGGCGCCGGTCCGTTGTCCCATATCACCACCTATGTGCCCGCCGAGATCGCACGGAAGTTCGGGCGGCGTGAGCTCGCGAAGAAGCCGATCCTGATGCTGCTCGAAGAGTCCGGCGTGCGGGTCGGGCGTGCGCACCAGACCATCTCGGCGCGCCTTGCCGACAACGTGCTGGCGGAGCGCCTGGACGTGGCCGTCGGCACCGCGCTGCTCGCCGTGCGCCGCCTGATCTACGACGATGCGGAGCGACCCGTGCAATGGCTGCACGGCTTCTACCGCCCTGATCGCTACACCTACGAACTCGAGCTGTCGCGCGTCGGCAGCGTCGATGCCAAGGTGTGGGTCAGCAAAGATCTTTCAGCCCAATTCACTTAGCCCGATTCACTTGACCGGAACCACCATGCAAAACCGTCGCCGCTTCATCTCGCATTCCGCCGCCGTAGCCTCTGCCGTGGCTTCCACCGTGGCCTTTCCGCTCGTCGCCGGCGCGCAGCCGAAGACAGTCAAGGTCGGCGTGCTGCATCCGGTGACGGGTGCGCTGGCCTATTCGGGCCAGCAATGCCGGCTCGGTGCGCAACTCGCGATCGAAGACATCAACAAGGGCGGCGGCATCAAATCGCTCGGCGGTGCGCAGCTCGAAGCCTTGCTCGGGGATGCGCAGTCGCAGCCACAGGCCGGCGCGGCCGAGGTCGAGAAGATGAACGAGGCGGGTGTGTCGGCCATCGTCGGTGCCTTCGCGTCGGCCATCTGCCTTGCGACCACGCAAGCCGCGGCCAAGTACAACCTGCCGCACGTGGTAGACGTCGGCGTGGCCGACCAGATCGTCGAGCGCGGCTTGAAGAACACCTTTCGCTTCGGGCCCGGGTACAAGAAATCGACCGAGGTCGCGATGGCAAACCTGCTGGTGCTCAACCGCGCCGCCGGCAACCCCGCCAAGACGGTGATGATCATTCACGAGGAGTCGTTGTTCGGCTCCGGCACCGCCGCCTTGCTGGCGCGCGAGCTGCCGGGCTACGGCTTCGACGTCAAGGAAGTGGTGAAGCACGCCAATCCGACGCGCGACTTCAACAACATCGTGCTGCGCATGAAGTCGATCAACCCCGACATCGTGATCCCGGCCAACTACTACAACGAATATGCGCTGCTGGTGCGCACGATGCAGCAGCAGAAGGTAGCACCCAAGGCGATCTTCTCGGTGCTCGGCGGTGCGGCGTCGAGCTACAAGTTCGTGAAGGAATTTCCGGAAGCGGCCAACGGCATCATCGACTGCAATCATTGGTTCAACCCCAAGGACAAGCGCGCCCAAGAGCTGCGCAAAAGGGTTGAGGCCAAGGGCCAGTTCTTCAGCTACGAGGTCTTCATGACCTACACCGCGATGGGCCTGCTGGCCGATGCGCTGGAGCGCGCCAAATCGACCGATCGTGCTGCGCTCATCGATGCGCTCGCATCGAGCACCTTCTCCAACCATGTGATGCCGTACGGCCCGACGAAATTCGTCAACGGCCAGAACGAAGGCGCGCAGCCTTTGATGACGCAGGTGGTCAAGAACGACATCAAGGTCATCATTCCGCGCGACTACCGTGAGGTCGAGCCGGTATTTCCGCTGAAGGCCTGATCGCGTTCTTCACTTCAGCCGCATGTTCGATCCCGGGATTCTCTTTTCGTCGACGCTGAACGGCCTGACGACCGGTGCGGTGTACGCACTCATCGCACTCGGCCTGACGCTGATCTACGGCGTGCTGCACATCATCAACTTCGCCCACGGCGCCTGCCTGATGGTGGCGCTGTACGCGGTGTACTTCATGAAAGAGCGGCTGGGTGTCGATCCGTACGCGGCGCTGCCGATCGTGATGGCGGGCATGTTCGTCTTCGGGTACGGCCTGCAGCGCATCGTGATCAACCGGGCAGGGCACGGCAAGGACGAGAACATCCTGCTGGCGACGCTCGGCATCTCGATCGTGCTGGAGAACCTCGCGTTGCTGTTCTTCAAGTCGGACACGCGCAGCATCGACACGGCCTATTCGCTGAGCACGGTCGCTATCGGGCCGGCGATGATCGCGGTGCCCAAGCTGGTGGCCTTCGCGGGGGCGCTGGTGGCGTCGGCGTTGTTGTTCTGGGTGATCGGCCGTACCGACCTCGGCCGTGCCATCCGCGCCGTCGCCAAGGAGCAGGAGGGCGCCAAGCTCATGGGCATCGATGTCGAGCATGTCTACGCGATGAGCTTCGGCATCGGCCTGGCTTGTCTCGGCGCAGCAGCTTGCTTCCTGCTGCCGGCCTACTACGTGAACCCGCAGGTCGGCGGTGGCTTCGTGCTGGTGGCCTTCACCATCGTCGTGCTCGGCGGCATGGGCAGCTTCGTCGGGGCGCTGATCGGCGGCTTTCTGGTGGGTATCGTCGAGTCGCTCGGCGGTCTGTATCTGGGTGAATCGCTCGGGCAGATCGGCATCTTCGCGATCTTCATCGGCGTGGTGCTGTTCAGGCCGCAAGGCATGTTCGGGAGCAAAGCGTGAGCCGGTTCGCGGGGCAGGGGCAAGGCGCTCGGCAGCTGGCCGGCATCGCGCTGTTCGCGGTGGTGGTGGCCTGCCTGCCGCTGGTCACGAGCTCCGGTGCATCGCTCAACTTCGTGATGATGGCGCTCTATGCCACGCTGATCGCGCAGGCGTGGAACATCCTGGGCGGCTTCGGCGGACAGTTCTCCTTTGGGCATGCGCTGTTCTTTGGAACCGGTGCCTACATCCAGGCCATCGCCCAGCTGCAGGGCGGCATCAACCCGTGGCTCGCGCTGCCGCTCGCGGTGGCGGGCAGCGCGGCGGTCGGGCTGTTCGTCGGGGGCCTGAGCTTTCGCTACGGGCTCAAGGGCTCTTACTTCGCTCTGGTCACGCTGGCCTTTGCTGAAGTTTTCCGCATCGTCGCGCTCTCGGTGCCTTTCACCGGTGGCGGCGTCGGGCTCATGGTGCCGCTGCGCGAGTCCGTCGCCAACATGCAGTTCGCGACGCGCGCAGGCTCGCTGTGGCTGGTGCTCGGCTTCGTCGTCACGGCGTTGCTGGTGACCTGGTGGCTGCGCAACGGGCGCTTCGGCGCCTACCTGCAAGCGGTGCGAGACAACGAAGACGCAGCGCGTGCGGTCGGGGTCGACCCGTTCCGCGTCAAGCTCGCGGCCATCGGCATCTCGGGCGCGTTCATGGGTGCCGCCGGTGCGTTCTATGTGCAGGTGTTCCAGTACATCGACCCTGCGATCGCCTATGGCTCGGTCACCTCGGTGGAAGCGCTGGTCGCGGCCATCGTCGGCGGCATGGGCACGCTGTGGGGGCCGGTGCTCGGTGCGGTGGTGCTGCATGTGCTGGCCGACCTCACGCGCAACCTGTTCGGCGAACTGCCGGGCATCAACATGGTGATCTACGGCGTGGTGCTGGTGGCGATCGTGATCTTTCTGCCGCGCGGCATCGCGGGCATCGGGTTGTCGGTGCGGCAGCTCTGGGCAGGTAGCGGTGGCGGTGATTCGGGCGGTAAGTCGGGCGGCAAGTCGGGCGGCAAAGAGAGCGGCAAAGGGAGACGAAATGACTGAGCCGTTGCTCGCCATCGCCGGCCTGTCGCGATCCTTCGGTGGGCTGAAGGCGGTGCAGAACGTCAGCCTGTCGGTGCGCGAAGGCAGTCTCACTGCGCTGATCGGGCCGAATGGTGCCGGCAAGACCACGCTGTTCGCGCTGATGTCGGGCTTCCTCAAGCCGGACAGCGGCACGGTGCACTTCGCGGGCCAGGACATCACCGGCCGCGAACCGCACCGCAACGCACTGCTCGGCATGACGCGGACCTTCCAGATCGTGAAGCCTTTTGCCGCGCAGACCGTGCGCGAGAACATCGCGGTCGGCGTGCATCTGCACGAGCGCAGCCGCAGCGCGGCGTTGCATCGTGCAGAGCAGGTGGCGCGGCAGGTCGGTCTGGCGCCGCAGCTCGACAAGCCCGCGTCCGATCTCACGGTGGCCGGCCGCAAGCGGCTCGAACTGGCCCGCGCTCTCGCCACGCGACCCCGGCTGTTGCTGCTCGACGAAGTGCTCGCCAGCCTCAACCCGCAGGAGATCGCCGAGATGATGCCGGTGGTGCGCGGCATCGCCGACAGCGGCGTGACGGTGCTGATGATCGAGCACGTGATGCAGGCGGTGATGCACCTTGCCGAACACGTGTGGGTGCTGGCGCAAGGTCAGTTGATCGCCGAGGGCGATCCGTCGACGGTCACATCGGACGACAAGGTGGTCGAGGCCTACCTGGGGCATGGCACGGCAGCGCGCTTGCGCAAGGCGGCTGCAGCGGCCGCAGTGGCAACAACAACAGCATCGGGAGCAGCGACATGACAGCGCTGCTGGAGATCTCCGCACTGCGCGGCGGCTACGGTCGCGTCGAGGTGCTGCGCGGCGTCGACCTGCAAGTGAACGCCGGTGAGATGGTCGCGCTGCTCGGCAGCAACGGTGCCGGCAAGTCGACCCTCAACAAGGTGGTGTGCGGACTGGTGCCGGCCTGGAGCGGCAGCGTGCGCTTCGACGGTCACGACCTGAGCGGCGCGCACTACCGCGACGTGGTGAAGGCCGGCTTGATCCAGGTGCCCGAAGGCCGCAAGGTGTTCCCCAACCTCAGCGTGCTGGAGAACCTCGAACTCGGCTCGTTCACCCGCGCCCGCGAGCGCCGCGCCGCCAACCTCGAGAAGGTGTTCGGCATCTTTCCGCGGTTGAAGGAACGCATCAAGCAACACGCCGGCACCATGAGCGGCGGCGAGCAGCAGATGCTGGCGATCGGCCGCGGCCTCATGGCCGAACCGGTGCTGCTGATCCTCGACGAACCCTCGCTCGGCCTGTCGCCCTTGCTGGTCGAAGAGATGTTCGCGCTGATCCGCCGTCTGCGCGACGAAGGGCTGGCCGTGCTGCTGGTCGAGCAGAACGTGGGCCAGTCGCTGGAGATCGCCGACCGCGCCTATGTGCTGGAGAACGGCAGCGTGCGCTTCTCGGGGCTGCCGCAAGAGCTGCTCGGCAGCGACGAACTGCGCCGGGCCTATCTGGGCCTTTGAGAAAGAGACAACCCCATGAAACGTCGTGACCTGCTCTTGGCTTCTGCCGCGGTGGCGGCCGGCACAGCGCGCGCCCAGATCGGTGGCGCGCCCCTCCGCATCCTCGTCGGCGCCCCCGCAGGCGGCTCGACCGACACGCTCGCTCGCTCGCTGGCCGTCAGCATGGGACCGCTGCTGGGCCGCGTGGTGGTGGTCGAGAACAAGCCGGGCGCTGGCGGAAACATCGCAGCCGACGCGGTGGCCAAGTCGCCGCCCGATGGCAACACGCTGCTGATGAGCTTCACCAGTCACGCGATCAACGCGACGCTCTATCCGAGCCTGCCGTTCGACCCGGTCAAGGACTTCACGCCGCTCACCTGCGTCGCGACCTCGCCGTCGATCCTGGTCGCGCATCCGTCGGTGCCGGCCAAGGATGTGCGCGAATTGATCGCGCTGGCCAAGGCCAAGCCCGGCCAGCTCAACTTCGCGATCGGTGCGCTGGGCTCGTCGCTGCACATGGCGGGCGAGGCTTTCAAGATGCAGTCGGGCGTGTTCATCGTGAACATCCCGTACCGCGGCACCGCACCGGCCGTGCAAGACGTGCTGGCCGGCCAGGTGCAGCTGATGTTCGCCGCCATCGGCAACGTGCAGGCGCACATCAAGGCCGGCAAGCTGAAGGCGCTGGGCGTCACCAGCGCCAAGCGGCTGCCCGAGTTTCCCGACGTGCCCGCGATCGCCGAAGTGCTGCCGGGTTACGAGTCGAGTGCCTGGTTCGGCCTGTTCGGCCCCGGCCGCATGCCGCCCGAACTGGCAAGCCGTCTCGGCGATGCGGCGCGCAAGGCCATCGTCCAGCCCGAGATGCGCAAGCGCCTCGACACCGAAGGCGCGACAGCCGTCGGCAATTCGCCCGCGCAGTTTTCGGCCTTCGTCGACAGCGAGATCGCGCGCTGGGGCGAGGTCGTGAAGTTCTCCGGAGCCAAGCCCGAATGACGAGCATTGCCCCTACCGGCGGAAGCGCCACCCGTACGGCGGCCGGCCAGACGCTGGCCCAGAAACTGATCGCACACGCCTGCGGTCGCGAGCGCGTTGCGGTCGGCGAGATCGTCACCTGCAAGGTCGACATGGCGATGTTCCACGACTCGTCGGGCCCGCGCAGGTTGCAGCCGATGCTGGAAGAACTGGGTGCGCAGATATGGGACAAGTCGCGCGTCGTATTGGTGATGGACCACTACGTGCCCGAGCGCGACGACGACTCGCGCCGCATCGTGCGCATCGCGCGCGACTGGGCGCGTGAGCAAGCCCTGCCGCACGTCTACGACAGCATGGGCATCTGCCACGTGGTGGTGCCGCAGCACGGCCACATCCGTCCCGGCATGCTGTGCGTCGGCGGCGATTCGCACTCGCCGACCGGCGGTGCTTTCGGTGCCTACATGTTCGGTGTCGGCAGCACGGAGATGTTGGGCGTGGTGGTCATGGGCGAGATCTGGCTGCGCGTGCCCGAGACCATCCGCATGTGGTGGGACGGCGCGCTGCCGCGCGGCGTGACCGCCAAGGACATGATGCTGCACATGCTCGGCCGCTTCGGCATGAACGGCGGGCGCTACCAGGCGGTCGAGTTCGCCGGGCCGGCGGTCGCGGCGTTGTCGATGCAGGAGCGGATGACGCTTTCCAACATGAGCGCCGAGCTCGGTGCGCAGGCCGGCCTGATCGCACCCGATGCGACGACCGCGGCGTTTCTGGCAGAAGCCGGCGCACCGCCGGTCGACCCGACGCCGTGGTTCACCGACGCGGACGCGGTGCTCACCCAGCACCGCTTCGATGCCGCGACGCTCGAGCCGCATGTGGCCGCACCGCACAGCCCGGCCAACTCCCTGGGCGTGAGCCACTATGCGGGCACGCCGATCGACGTCGCCTACATCGGCGCCTGCACTGGCGCCAAGCTGGAAGACCTGCGTGCCGCGGCGGAGGTATTGCGCGGCCACAAGGTGGCCGCAGGCATTCGGCTGATCGTTGCGCCCGCCAGCCTTCGCGACCAGGAACTGGCGCGCGACGAAGGCGTGCTGCAGGCCTTGATGGACGCCGGCGCCGAATTGTTCCCCACCGCGTGCGGCGCCTGCGCCGGCTACGGCGATCCGATGGGCGACGACATCACGGTGATGTCGACCACCGCCCGCAACTTCAAGGGGCGCATGGGCTCGCCGAGTGCACGGGTCTACCTGGGTTCACCCTACACCGTGGCGGCTGCAGCCTTGCGGGGCCGCGTGACCGACCCGCGCGAGGTGCTGGCATGACCATGCAACCACCGCCCACACTTCACAAGGTCTGGCGCCTCGGCGCCGACATCGACACCGACCTGCTCGCACCCGGGCATGCGATGAAGCACGGCATCGACGTCATCGCGACCTACTGCCTCGAGACCGTGCGCCCCGAGTTCGCACGCGGAGTGCGGCCCGGCGACGTGATCGTGGCCGGACCCAACTTCGGCATCGGCTCCTCTCGTGAGCAAGCCGCCGCAGCGCTGGTGCACCTGGGCGTGGCCGCGGTGATCGCGCCTTCGTACAGCGGGCTGTATTTCCGCAACGCATTCAACGTCGGCCTGCTGCTGCTCACCTGCGCCGAAGCCGAGACGTTGAAGGATGGCGATCGCATCGCCCTCGATCTGATGGAACCCGCCGTGATCGACCCCGACGGCACGCGCCTCGCCTGCGAAGCCATCCCCGGCTTTCTGGTCGACATGGTGCGAGCCGGCGGCTTGATGAATCAGTTACGCCAGCGTGCTGGCAAGGAACCCCTCGATGCCTGACAACACAACCCTTGCGGCACCTGCCGTGCTCGACCCCGTCACGCTCGCCGTGCTGCGCGGCCGCCTTGAACAGGTGGCCGACGAGATGGACGCAACGCTGTATCGCAGCGCCTTCAATCCCATCATTGCCGAGGCGCACGACGCCTGCCACGGCCTCTACGATGCGACGACCGGCGACACGCTGGTGCAGGGCAAGTCGGGCTTGCCGGTGTTCGTCGGCGCGATGGCTTTCGCGGTGCGCGCTACCGCCAGCGCCGCCGAGCCACGTGGCGGCATGCAGGACGGCGACATCTGGATCAGCAACGATCCGTACGACGGCGGCACGCACGCCAACGACTTCAAGCTGGTGAAGCCCTTCTTTCGCGGCGGCAAGCTGTACTGCTACATGGCCTCGGCCGCGCATTGGCACGACGTCGGCGGCGCAGTGCCCGGCAACTACAACCCGGCCGCCACCGAATGCTGGCAGGAGGCGGTGCAGATCCCGCCGGTGCGCATCGTGCGCAACGGCGTGCTCGACCCCGACGTGCTCGCCATCCTGCGCGCCAACACGCGCCTGCCAGACAGCCTCTGGGGCGACCTGAACGGCCAGCTCGCCGCGCTGCAGCTCGGCACCCGTCGCCTCGACGGCCTGCTCGACGAGTACGGCGACGCCACCGTGCTGCAAGCCATGGGTGAGCTGCGCAGCCGCGCGCTCAAGCTGATGCGCTCGCACATCGCTTCATTGCCCGACGGCCGCTACAGCTTCGAGGACCTGCTCGACAACGACGGCATCGTGAACGAGCCGCTGACCATCGCGCTCGACATGACGGTGGCGGGCGACCGGCTCACGCTCGACTTCTCGCGCACCTCGCCGCAGTGCGCGGGGCCGGTCAACATTTCGCGCGCCACGTCGGTGGCGGCCTGCTACGTCGCGCTCAAGCACCTGTTCCCGGACGTGCCGGCCAACGCCGGCGTACTCGACGCGGTCGATTTCGTCATGCCCGACAAGCTGGTGATCACCTGCGAGCGGCCGCGTCCGGTCGGCGGCTACACCGAGACCATCCTGCGCATGATCGACGTCATCTTCAGCGCCGCCGCGCAAGCCGATCCGCACCGCGCGGTGGCGCATGCCTACGGCACCATCAACGCGCTGTCGATCGCGGGGCATCGCACCGATGCGGCACGCAAGGGTCAGCGCTGGGTGCTGTTCAGTTTCTTCGGCGGTGGTCATGGCGGCCACTCGGCAGGCGACGGTTTGTCGCACGCCAACGCGCCGATCTCCACCGCCACCATCCCGCCGTTGGAGATCCTCGAGGCCGCGTACCCGGTGCGTTTCACCGAATGGTCGCTGCGGCCGGACTCGGGCGGCGAAGGCCAATACCGCGGCGGACTGGGCGCGGTCTACGAGATCGAACTGCTCGAGAAAGATGCCGAGGTCTACCTGTTCGGCGAGCGCGGAAGCTCGCCGCCCAAGGGCATCGCCGGCGGCGGAAGCGGCGCGCTCAATGTGTTCCGCTACGAGAACGATGGCGAGTGGCAGACGCCGCCGATGGTGTCGAAGATGCACGGCATCCGGCTGGCGCAGGGCGAGCGCGTGCGGCTCGAGACACCGGGCGGCGGTGGCTGGGGTCCGTTCGCCGAACGCAGTGAAGAAGCGCAGAAGAACGACCACGCAATGGGCTATGTGAAATGACGGAAATCAACAACAAAGAGAGCACGTCCGGACTTGCATCGGGTCTGGCGTCCGGACTCGTGGTGGGCGTCGATGTCGGCGGCACCTTCACCGACCTCTTCGTGCTCGACGAAGCGAAGGGCACTGCGCGCATCGTCAAGGTGCCGTCGACCCGCGGCGAAGAAGCGCGCGGCTTCATGAACGGCGTGGCGCGCGTGGCCGATTCGGCTGCGGCCATCGCTACCATCGTGCACGGCACTACGGTAGGCACCAACGCGCTGCTGGAGCGCAAGGTGGCGCGCACCGGCATCATCACGACGCGTGGTTTTCGTGACGTTCTGGAGATGCGTCGGCGCGACCGGCCGCAAACCTGGGGACTGCGCGGCGCCTTCCTGCCGGTGGTGCCGCGCGACCTGCGGCTGGAGGTCGACGAGCGCGTGCTGGCCGACGGCACGCTGCACACGCCGGTCGATCTGGAGCAGGTGCGCCAGCAGACCCGTGCGCTGCTCGAAGCCGGTTGCGAAGCGGTCTGTGTCTTCTTCATCAACACCTACGCCAACCCGGTGAACGAGCAACAGGCGGTGGCCGCCGTGCGCGAACTTTGGCCGAACGCGCATGTCACATCGGCGCACGAAGTGTTGCCCGAGATCCGTGAGTTCGAGCGCTGCTCGACCGCCACGCTCAATGCGGCGCTGCAGCCGGTCGTGGGCAGCTACCTGGCGCGCCTCGAATCCGACCTGCGCGCGCAGGGTTTCGACGGCGAGTTGCTGGTGGTGCAAAGCAACGGCGGCGTCATGTCGCGCCAGACTGCCAGTGACCTGCCGGTGCGCACCGCGCTCTCCGGCCCGGCCGCAGGCGTCATCGCCTGCGCCGCCATCGCGCGCGCCGCCGGCTTTCCGGATGCGATTACCGGCGACATGGGCGGTACGTCGTTCGACGTGTCGCTGGTCGCCAACGGCGAAGCGGCGCTGGCCGCGCAGACCGCGATCGAGTTCGGCATGGTGATCCGCTCGCCGATGATCCAGATCGAGACCATCGGTGCCGGCGGTGGTTCGATCGCCTCGGTCGATGCGAGCGGCATGCTGCAGGTCGGGCCCGAGTCGGCCGGCAGCGTGCCCGGCCCTGCCTGCTACGGCCGCGGCAACATGCGCCCGACCGTCACCGATGCCAACGTGCTGCTCGGTCGCATCGCTGCCGATCGTCCACTCGGTGGTGGCTTGCTGGCAGCGCTCGATGCAGAGAAGTCGCGCGAAGCGATCGAGCTGCATGTGGCACAGCCGCTCGGGCTCGATGTGTATGCGGCGGCGGAAGCCATCCTCACGGTGGCCAACGCGCGCATGGCCGGCGCGATCCGGCTGGTGTCGATCGAGCGCGGGCACGATCCGCGCAAGTTCGCTTACATGCCCTTCGGCGGCGGCGGCGCGCTGCATGTGTGCGCCATGATGCGCGAGGTCGGTGTCTCGACCGGCATCGTGCCGCGCTATCCCGGCGTCACCTCGGCATTGGGCTGCGTGATCGCCGACATGCGGCACGACGCGGTGCAGACGATCAACCGGCCGCTCGCCGATGTCGACGTCGACGATCTGCGACAACGTGTCGCGACGCTCGCGGCATCGTGTCAGGCGCGGCTCGATTCATCGGGCGTCCGCTTCGATGCAGTGCGCGAAGTGGTGGCGCTCGACATGTTCTATGCGGGGCAGACCCACACCTTGCCCGTGACCTTGCCCGAAGGCAGCGGGGCGACGTTGACGCGCGAGTCGATTCGCAGCGCCTTCGAGGCCGCCTACGCCGTCGCCTTCGGTCGCGTGCTCGATGGCATTCCGATCCGCGTGATGAACCTGCGCTATGCGCGCATCGGCGTGCGACCCAAGTTCGACCTGGCGGTGCTGGCACCCGAAGGCGTGGGCAGCACCGCGCCGCTCGGAACGCAGCGCGTGTTTCATCAGGGCCGATGGCACGACGCGACACGCTATGCACGGCTGGACTTGCCGGTCGGCGCGCGCATCGACGGGCCGGCGATCCTGGAGCAGGCCGACACCACGGTGTGGCTCGAGCCTGGTTTTCATGCCGAGGTCGATGCCTTCGGCAACCTGCTGGTGCGGCTGTCGTGAGCACCGGCGCAACCCTCGTCGCGCTGAAGACCGCGCTGGTCATCATCGACCTGCAGAACGACTTCCTCGATGCGAAGGGCGCCTACGCACGCGGTGGTGACACCAACCCGCCGGCGTTGCTTTTGCCCGAGCGGGTCGCTGCAGTCGCACGCGCGCTGAAGGCTGCGGGAGGGCTCGTCGTCGCCAGCCAGTTCACGCTGTGGCCCGATGCGTCGGGTGCGCCGATGATCTCGCCGCACCTGATGGCGCTGCGCCCGTACCTGAAGCAGGGCGACTTCGCGGCCGGCAGCTGGGGCCAGGCCAATGTCGATGCGTTGGGCGGGCTGATCGATGTGACCGTGAGCAAGGTCGCCTACTCGGCCTTCTTCAACACGCAGCTCGACTGGGTGTTGCGGCGCGCCGGCATCGACACGGTGGCGGTGTGCGGCATCGTCACCAACGGCGGCGTGGCCAGCACGGTGCGCGACGCTCACATGCGCGACTACCGCACCCTGGTGCTGGGCGATGGCTGCGCCGCGTTCGGCGACGAGCGACATCAAATATCGCTGGCCGACATGCGCAACGTGGCGGAGGTCACTGACTGCAGGGCCTTCGTGGGCGCGTTGGCATGACCGCGACGGGATCGACCTCTGCCTTGAAGCGCGAGATACGCCGCGCCAGCCGAATCGATGCAGAGGTGCGAACCTCGGTCGCCATCGTCGGCGCCGGCGCATGCGGCCTCACCGCGGCGCTGATGCTGCACGACGTGGGCATCGACTGCGTGGTACTCGAACGCGACGCAGTGCCCAGCGGATCGACCGCGCTGTCGTCGGGATTCATCCCCGCGCCGGACACGCGCGCGCAACGGGCGCAGGGCATCGTCGACGACAGCGCCGATCGCTTTGCCGCCGACATCCAGGCCAAGGCGCATGGCGATGCGGCCCCTGCGCTGGTGCAGGCGTACGCGCAAGCGATCGGCCCGGCGCTCGACGCGTTGCAACAGCGGCACGGATTCGACTGGATCGTGCTCGATGGCTTTCTCTATCCCGGCCACAGCCGGCATCGCATGCACGCACTGCCGCAGAAGACCGGCGCGGCGTTGATGGCGCGGTTGCAGGCAGCGGTGGAAGCCGCGGGCATTCCGGTGCTGACGCAGGCGCTGGTCGACACGCTGTGGCTCGATACCGAAGACCGCGTCATCGGCGTCGGCTACCAGCGCCCCGATGGCCGTGAAGAACGACTGGCGTGCGATGTGCTGCTGCTGGCCTGCAACGGCTTCGGCGGCAATGCGGAGATGGTGAGCACGCTGCTGCCCGAGATGGCGGATGCGACCTTCGGTGGTCATGCCGGCAACGACGGCAGCGCCATCCTTTGGGGCGAAGCACTCGGGACGCGACTGCGCGATCTCGGCGGGTACCAGGGCCACGGCTCCTGGGTGACGCCGCAGGGGGCACTGATGACCTGGGCCGTGATGATGGAAGGCGGCATCCAGGTGAACCGCGAAGGCCGGCGTTTCCACGACGAAACGCGGGGCTATTCCGAGGCCGCGGTGCAGGTGCTGGCGCAGCCGGACGGCATCGCCTGGAACGTGTTCGACACGCCGCTGCTCGCGCTGGCGCGGGGCTTTCCGGACTTCTGCGAAGCGGAGTCAGTGGGTGCTTTGCGCCGCTGCGAATCCGTGGCGCAACTGGCCGCGTGCATCGGTTGCGACGAGATCGTTTTGCAAGCCACGCTCGATGTCATGGGCATGGGCTATGCGTCAGCGCAGCCCGACGGTCGCAGCTTTTCGCGCGTGCTCGCGGCGCCGTACTTCGCGGTGAAGGTCACGGGTGCGCTGTTCCATACGCAGGGCGGCCTCGATGTCGCACCCGACATGCGCGTGCTGCGCCAAGACGGCAGCGTGCTGCCCAACCTGCTGGCCGCCGGGGGGGCAGCGGGCGGTGTGTCGGGCAATGCGGTATGGGGCTATCTCTCCGGCAACGGCTTGCTGAGCGCGGTGGCGGGTGGCTACCTTGCCGCAGCGACTGCAGCGACTGCAGCGACTGCAGCCACGGCGGCCAAGCTCATCGGCAACCTGAAGGAATCGAATGGCGAATGAAACTTTGAAGACCCGGCTGGCGCGCAACGACATCGTGCTCGCGCCCGGCGTCTACGACGCCCTCAGCGCGCTGGTGGCGGAGCAGGCAGGTTTCGAGGCGCTGTATCTTTCGGGCGCCTCGATCGCCTACACGCGGCTCGGTCGCTCCGACATCGGCCTCACCACTTTCACCGAGGTCGAGGACACGCTTTCGCGCATCACCGAGCGGGTGCGACTGCCGGTCATCGTCGATGCCGACACCGGCTTCGGCAACGCGCTCAACACCCAGCGCACGGTGCGCGGCTTCGAGCGCGCGGGCGCCGCGATGGTCCAGATCGAAGACCAGACCTTTCCCAAGCGCTGCGGCCACCTCGACGGCAAGACCGTGGTGCCGGTGCGCGAGATGGTCGGCAAGCTGCAGGCCGCGCTCGACGCGCGCACTTCCGCCGACACGCTGATCCTCGCCCGCACCGATGCTGCGGCCGTCGAAGGACTGGACGCGGCGCTCGACCGCGCCGAAGCCTATCTGGCGACCGGCGTGGACGCGCTCTTCATCGAGGCGCTGCGCTCACCCGAGCAGATGGACGCGGCCTGCAGCCGCTTCGCGCATCGCGTGCCGCTGCTGGCGAACATGGTCGAAGGCGGCAAGACGCCGATTCACGACGCCGATGCATTGCAGGCGCACGGCTTTCGCATCGCGATCTTTCCGGGTGGCACCGCGCGCGCGGTCGTCCACACGCTGCAGGGCTACTACGGCAGCCTGCAGGCCCATCGCACCACGCAGCCGTGGCGCGATCGCATGCTGGATTTCGATGGACTGAACGAAGTCATCGGCACGCCGGAATTGATTCGGAACGGACAGAAATACGAATGACTTTCGACTGAGCGAGCCCGTCACTTGAACGCACGAATCAGCGCGTCGTACACCAGTCGCACCCGCGCCGGCACCGGCGAGCGCTGCGGGCGATAGACCTGGATCGGCCAGGGCTCGGGCGCGTCGGCTGCGAGCACGGCCACCAGCGCGCCGGACTGTAGCCACGGCTCGGCCAGTGGCCCGATGAGCTGGCCGAAGCCGACCCCCGCCAGCACGGCGGCGCATTCCGCGTCGATGTCATCGGTCAGGAACGCAGGCAACGACACGGTGACCAGTCGCTTCCTGCTGAAGGCCCATGGCCAGGGTCGACCCGAGCTGCGGTCGATCAGTGCGGTGAGCGGCAGCGCTGACAACGCAGCGAGGTCGTGTGGCGTGCCGACCTTTTCGATCAGCGACGGTGCGCCCACCACGTGCAGCGACATGCGCCCCACGCTGCGCGCGACGAAGCGGGCGTCGCGCATCGGGCCCGCGCGCACGCCGATGTCGATCTGCTGATCGACCACGTCGGCATGTTGCTCGGAAAGGCGCAGGTCGAGCACCAGTCCCGGATAGCTCGCCAGCAACGGCGCCAGCGCCTGCGGAATGAGCCGTGCGTACACATGCGGCGCGGTGACGCGGACCGTGCCCGCATGCTGCGACAGCGCGCGCCGGTCGGTGCGGTGGAACAGCTCGTCGACACCGCCGACCGCCGTGCGCGCACGTTCTGCAAGCTGGCTACCGAACTCGGTGAGCCGCACGCCGCGCGTGCTGCGGTGAAACAGCGGCTCGCCCAGGTCTTCTTCCAGCTCGCGCACCGCGCGGGTCACGACTTGAGGCGACACCGACAGGCGCACGGCTGCTTCACGGAAGTTGGCGGCATCGGCGGCGGTGCAGAACACGCGCAGGGTTTCGAGGCGATTGGACATGCAGCGAGTATTCCCGATCTTGGAATTCTGAAGTCGACAACGCTTCATTTACGGGAACACCGCGATTTTCGACACTGGCGGCACTTCTTCAACCAACCGCCAAAGGAAATCTCCATGACATCCATCCAAGACAACATCAAAGGCAAGGTCGCCATCGTCACCGGCGCCAGCAGCGGGCTCGGCGAATCGACTGCACGTCACTTGGCCGCGCGCGGCGCGAAGGTGGTGCTGGCCGCGCGACGCACCGACCGGCTCGACAAGGTGGTCGCCGAGATCCGGGAAGCCGGCGGCGAAGCCATCGCCGTCGCCACCGACGTGACCAAGCGCGCCGACCTGGAGCGCCTGGCCGCCGCCACGGTCGAGGCGTTCGGCCGCATCGACGTGCTGGTCAACAACGCGGGCGTGATGCCGCTGTCGCCGATCGACAAGCTCAAGGTCGACGAGTGGGATCAAACCATCGACGTCAACATCAAGGGCGTGCTCTACGGCATTGCAGCGGTGCTGCCGCGCATGCAGGCGCAAGGCAGCGGGCACATCGTCAACGTGTCGTCGATCGCCGGCTTCAAGGTGTTCACACCGATCGGCACGGTCTACAGCGCGACCAAGTACGCGGTGCGCGCCATCTCGGAAGGGTTGCGTGTCGAAGTGGGTAACAGCGGCATTCGCGTGACCATCGTCTCGCCCGGCGCGGTCGAGTCGGAACTGAAGTTCAACACCACCGATCCTGAAAGTGCCGCTGGCGTGCAGGCTTTCTATGAAGCCAGTCAGATTCCGGCCGCTTCGGTGGCGCGCGCGGTGGTCTATGCGGTGGAGCAACCGGCCAACGTAGACATCAACGAAGTCGTGCTGCGGCCGGTGTCCCAAGACTTCTAATTAACCTTTCGTCACCGTCGGACTTTGACCGGCGCAGGGTCAATGCGTGCAAAATAGAACGACCGTTCGTTTTATTTTGTACCACCCATGTCCCTCGATGCCGTTCCCGCCAAAAACGCACGCGCGGCCCAGAAGGGGCAGCAGACCAAAGCCGTGATCGTCGACGCCGCGCTCAACCTGGCGCAGCAGATCGGCCTGGAAGGCCTGTCGATCGGCGCCGTGGCCGAGATCACGAAGATGAGCAAGTCGGGCGTGTTCGCTCATTTCGGTTCGCGTGAGGAACTGCAGATTTCGGTGGTGCGCGAGTACCACGCGCGCTTCGAGCAGGAAGTGTTCTACGCCGCGCTTTCCGTCGCGCGAGGGCTGCCGCGGCTGCGTGCCATGTTCGACAACTGGATGAAGCGCACGTCGGAAGAAATCGACTCCGGCTGCATCTACATCAGCGGCGCGACCGAGTTCGACGACCGCCCCGGCCCCGTGCGCGATGCGCTGGTCGAGTCGGTCAGCATCTGGCAGGCCGCAGTGTTGCGCGCCATCGTGCAGTCCCAGGACGAAGCGCACCTCGCGGCCGACGCCGACGCGCGACAGATCGCTTTCGAAACCCACGGCCTCATCCTCGCCCTCCATTACGAAGCGCGCTTTCTGCGGGTGCCCGGCTCGATCGAGCGGGCCCGTCGCGGCTTCGACAACCTGCTCGAGCGCTGTGCCACGCCGGCTGCGCCGCGCCCTGCCGCCACCAAGCTGCCGCTCAAGCGCGTGCGCTGAGTCACCCCGTCTTTTCGCCTTTTTTCTCTTCTCTTCGAACCTGCCCAGGAGCCTTTCCCCCATGCCGATCTAC
This sequence comes from Variovorax sp. PAMC28562, assembly GCF_014303735.1. Taxonomy (NCBI): domain Bacteria; kingdom Pseudomonadati; phylum Pseudomonadota; class Betaproteobacteria; order Burkholderiales; family Comamonadaceae; genus Variovorax; species Variovorax sp. PAMC28562. The sequence goes on from NZ_CP060296.1 coordinate 1,819,391, forward strand.
AACCCGCCCCTGCGTGACATGCAATTCGTGCTGCACGAAGTCTTCCACATTGCCGATGAACTGAAGGCCTTGCCGGCACACGCCGACACCGACGCCGACACCATCAATGCGGTGATCGAAGAGGCCGGCAAGTTCGCGTCCGAAGTCATCTTCCCGCTCAACATCACCGGCGACCAGGAGGGCTGCGTGCTCGACAGGACGACGCATGAAGTGACCACGCCCAAGGGCTTCAAGGAGGCGTACGCCAAGTACGTCGAAGGCGGCTGGCCGGCGCTGTCGTGCGACCCGGCATTCGGCGGTCAGGGTCTGCCTTTCGTTGTGAGCCAGTGCACTTTCGAAATGATGAACAGCGCCAACCAGGCGTGGACGATGTATCCGGGCCTCTCGCACGGTGCGTACGAAGCGCTGGTCGCGCACGGCACCGAAGAGCAGAAGAAGACCTATCTGCCCAAGTTGACCAGCGGCGAGTGGACCGGCACCATGTGCCTGACCGAGCCGCAGTGCGGCACCGACCTCGGCATGTTGCGCACCAAGGCCGAGCCGCAGGTGGATGGCACCTACAAGCTCACCGGCAACAAGATCTTCATCTCCGCCGGCGAGCACGACATGGCGCCCAACATCATTCACCTGGTGCTCGCGCGGCTACCGGATGCGCCGAAGGGCAGCAAAGGCATCAGCCTGTTCGCGGTGCCCAAGTACCACGTCAACGCCGACGGTTCTCTCGGCGAGCGCAATCCGATCTATTGCGGTGGACTCGAACACAAGATGGGAATCCATGGCAACGCGACCGCGCAGATCGTGATCGACGGCGCCATCGGCTCGCTGGTGGGGCAGCCGCACAAGGGGCTCGCTGCCATGTTCGTGATGATGAACGCGGCGCGCCTCGGCGTCGGCAATCAGTCGCTCGGCCTCACCGAAGTGGCGTACCAAAACGCATTGGCTTACGCCAAGGACCGCGTCCAGATGCGCTCTCTGACCGGCCCGAAGGCGAAGGACAAGGAAGCCGATCCGATCATCGTGCACCCCGACGTGCGCAAGATGCTTCTGACCGCCAAGGCCTACGCAGAAGGCGGTCGCGCGCTGCAGATCTTTTGCACCCTGCTGCTCGACAAGGAACACGACCATCCGGATGAGAAGGTGCGCAAGGACTCGGGTGAACTGGTCGCGTTGCTCACGCCCATCGTCAAGGCCTTCATTACCGACAACGGCCACATCGCGACCCACGCGTGCATGCAGGTGTTCGGCGGCCATGGCTTCATCACGGAGTGGGGCATGGAGCAGTTCACGCGCGACAACCGCATCAACATGATCTACGAAGGCACCAACACGATCCAGTCGCTGGATCTGTTGGGCCGCAAGATCCTTGGCAACAACGGCGCATCGCTCAAGAAGTTCGGCAAGCTGGTCGGTGCGCTGGTGGCCGAAGAAGGCGTGAACGAGAAGATGAGCGAGTTCATCACCCCGGTTGCGGTGCTGGGCGAGCAACTCACCAAGTTCACGACGGAGATCGGCTTCAAGGGATTCCAGAACCCCGACGAGGTGGGAGCGGCTGCGGTCGACTACTTGCGCGTTGCGGGGCACTTCGTTTTCGGCTATCTGTTCGCGCGGATGGCGCAGGTCGCGTTGCGCGAGATCGCCGCGGGCAACACCGATCCGTTCTATGTCGCCAAGCTGCAGACGGCGCGCTTCTACTTCGCCAAGCTGTTCCCCGAGACCGCGACGCTGATGCGCACTGCGCGGGCCGGCAGCAAGGTGCTGATGGACACGGACGCGGCGCTGGCCTGACCCCTCAAAACACTGCAAGCATATGAAGCACACCAAGCAACTTCTCGTCCTCCCGCTGTTGTTGGCCGCCATGGTCGGTTCTGCCCTGGCGCAGTCGTCACCCGTCGGCCTCTGGCGCAACGTCGACGACAAGACCGGTGAAACGAAGGCCGAGATCCGCATTGTTGAGAAGAGCGGGGCGCTCGATGGGCGCATCGAGAAGTCATTGAAGAAAGACTCCGCGGCTGACTCGGTGTGCGAAGAATGCGCCGACGAGCGCAAGGGCAAGCCCATCGTCGGGCTCGACATCATCCGCGGCGGCAAGAAGGTCGAAGGCAAGGACGTCTGGGAAGGCGGCAAGATTCTCGACCCCGAGAACGGCAAGGAATACCGCGCCAGCTTCACCCCCATCGACGGCGGCAGGAAGCTGGAAGTGCGGGGCTATCTCGGGCCGTTCTGGCGAACTCAGACGTGGCTGCGCGCCCAATGACCCCTATTGAAGAAATCATGTCCACATTCAATGTAAAAAAAGTCGCCGTGCTCGGTGCCGGCGTCATGGGCGCGCAGATCGCGGCGCATCTCGTCAACGTGCGCGTGCCGGTCGTGCTGTTCGACCTCCCCGCGAAAGAAGGGTCTAAGAACGGCATCGTCACGCGCGCCATCGACAACCTGAAGAAGCTCAAGCCGGCCCCGCTCGGCGACGTGGCCGATGCGGCGTTGATCGAAATTGCCAACTACGAGGACGACCTGGCCAAGCTGGGCGAATGCGATCTGGTGATCGAAGCGATCGCCGAGCGCATGGACTGGAAACTCGACCTGTACAAGAAGATCGCGCCGCACGTCGCCAAGCACGCGATCCTGGCGTCGAACACCTCGGGCCTCTCGATCACCAAGTTGAGCGAGGCGTTGCCCGAACAATTGAAGCCACGCTTCTGCGGAATTCACTTCTTCAACCCGCCGCGCTACATGTTCCTGGTCGAGCTGATCAACACGCCGACCACGCAGCCCGTGGTGCTCGATCAGCTTGAAACTTTCGTCACCAGTACGCTCGGCAAGGGCGTGGTGCGAGCGCACGACACGCCCAACTTCATCGCGAATCGCGTGGGTATCGCCGGCATGCTGGCGACGTTGAAGGAAGTCGAGAAGTTCGGCCTCACGCCGGACATCGTCGACGACCTGACGGGTAAGAAACTCGGCCGCGCCAGCTCGGGCACTTTCCGCACTGCCGACGTGGTGGGCCTCGACACGTTGGCGCACGTGGTCAAGACCCTGCAGGACAATCTGAACGCCGAGAGCGATCCGTTCTATGCCAACTTCACGACGCCGCCGGTGCTCGCCAAGTTGCTGGATTTGGGCAACTTGGGGCAGAAGACCAAGGCCGGCTTCTTTAAGAAAGTCGGTCGCGACATCCTGCGCTTCGACCTGAAGGCCAATGAAGGCCAGGGTGGTTACGTGCCTTCCGGCGAGAAGGCGGACGAGGTCTACGGCCGCATGTTGAAACGCCCACCGGCGGAGCGGCTGAAGCTGCTGCGCGAAAGCGACGGCGCACAAGGCCAGTTCCTGTGGGCGATCCTGCGCGACAGCTTTCACTACGCCGCGGTGCATCTGGCGACCATCGCCGAGAGCGCGCGCGACGTCGACTTCGCGATGCGTTGGGGCTTCGGCATGAAGCAAGGTCCGTTCGAGCTGTGGCAGGAAGCGGGATGGCTGCAAGTCGCCAAGTGGATTCAGGAAGACATCGATGCCGGCAAGGCGCTGAGCACGGTGGCGCTGCCGAAGTGGGTGTTCGAAGGTGCCGTCGCCAAGGCTGGCGGCGTGCACACACCCGAAGGTTCGTGGAGTGCATCGCAAGGTCAGTTCGTGCCGCAACGCAAGCTGCCAGTGCATGCGCGCCAGTTGTTCCCCGAGAGCGTGCTGGGCGCCAATGCCGTCGATGCCAACCAGGCCGGCACCCCGATCAGCGACGAAGGCGATGTGCGCGTGTGGACGCTCGATGGCGACGTGCTCATCGCCAGCATCCATTCGAAGATGCATGCGATCAGCCCCGACGTGGCCGAGGCGCTGGGCGCCGCGGTCGAGCTGGCCGAAGCCGAATACAAGGGCCTGGTGATCTGGTCGCCCGACGAGATGTTCTCTGTCGGCGCCGACCTGCAGGCGATGCTGCCGGCCTTCGTGGTCGCCGGCATCGGCGCGGTGGAAGGGGCAGAGGCCGAGTTGCAAAACGTCATGCTGAAGATTCGGTACGCCAGCGTGCCGGTGGTCTCGGCGGTTCGCGGCCTGGCACTGGGCGGCGGTTGCGAGCTGGCGGTGTATTGCGCAAAGCGTGTCGTCGCGATGGAAAGCTACATCGGCCTGGTGGAAGTCGGCGTCGGCCTCATCCCCGGTGCCGGTGGCCTGACATACATCGCGCGCCGCGCAGCCGAGAACGCCGCCGCCTCGACCGGCAGCGACCTGCTGCCCTTTTTGACCGAAGGCTTTACCGCGGCCGCGATGGCCAAGGTAGGCACGGGCGCGCTCGATTCGAAGAAGCTCGGCTACCTGCTCGACAGCGACGTGATCGTGCCGAACAAGGACGAGCTTCTCTACGTCGCGCTGCAGCAGACGAAGGCGATGGCCGATGCCGGCTACCGCGCGCCGTTGCGCCGCACATTCCGCGTGGCCGGCCGAAGCGGCGCTGCGACGATCAAGGGGCAGCTGGTCAACATGCGCGACGGCGGCTTCATCAGCGCGCACGACTTCCATATCGCCAGCCTGATCGCCGGCGTGGTCACGGGCGGCGACATCGATGCCGGCTCACTGGTGACCGAGGCGTATCTGATGACGCTGGAACGCAAGGCCTTCTGCTCGCTGATCGCCCATCCGAAGACGCAGGAACGGATCATGGGGATGCTGAGCACGGGCAAGCCTGTGCGGAACTGACGATGTATTCCTCTTCCTCCTTCCCCCTTTGGGGGAAGGCAGGGATGGGGGCAGCAACCGATGCAAAACCAATCCACTCCCAACGCGCAGAGAAATGCTCGTGTCCTTCGGCGCGAGATGACGGAAACCGAGCGCAAGCTCTGGACCGGACTACGCAGCGAACAGTTGGGGGTGAAGTTCCGCCGACAGCATCCACTCGGTAACTACATCGCGGACTTCGCCTGTCTCGACCCGAAATTGATCATCGAACTCGATGGCTCTCAGCATCTTCAGCAGCAGAGTTACGACGCGACGCGAACTGCATTTTTTCGCAGCCAGGGCTTTGCTGTGCTTCGCTTTGCGTCGAATGAACCGTTTATCAATCTGGTGGGAGTGCTTCAGGCGATTGCACACCGCTTGGACGCCATGAGCGCCGCGAGCCCCCATCCCCGCCTTCCCCCACTGGGTGAAGGAGCAACACAAGATACGAGCACCATCACGCCATGAAACAACTCCAGGACGCCTACATCGTCTCCGCCACGCGCACGCCCATCGGCAAATCGCACCGCGGTTTCTTCCGCAACTACCGGCCCGACGACCTGCTCGCGACCACCTTGCGCGCCGCACTCGCGCAGGTGCCGCGGCTCGACCCCAAGGCCATCGAAGACATCATCTGCGGTTGTGCCATTCCGGAGTCGCAGCAAGGCTTGAACATCGCGCGCATCGGCGCGGTATTGGCAGGGTTGCCGAACAGCATCGGCGGCATCACGGTGAATCGTTTTTGCGCGTCGGGCCTTTCTGCGGTGCAGATGGCGGCCGACCGCATTCGCGTGGGCGAGGCCGACGTGATGATCGCGGCCGGCGTCGAGAGCATGAGCATGGTGCCGATGATGGGCAACGCGCCTTCCTTGTCGCCTTCGATCTTCGAGCGCGAAGGGGACGTCGGCATTGCTTACGGCATGGGCCTGACGGCCGAGAAGGTTGCGCAGCAATGGAAGGTGAGCCGCGACGCGCAGGATGCGTTTGCGCTCGCATCGCATCAGAAGGCACTGGCCGCGCAGAAGGCCGGGGAATTCGCCGACGAGATCACGCCCATCGAAGTGACCGATCGTGCGCCCGATCTTGAAACCGGCGAGTCGATCGCGAAGAGCCGCATCGTGAGCCTCGACGAAGGCGCGCGCCCGGACACGTCGATCGAAGGCCTGGCCAAACTGCGCACCGTGTTCGCCGCCCGCGGCACGGTCACGGCCGGTAACAGCTCACAGACCTCCGACGGCGCCGGCGCGCTCATCCTCGCCAGCGAAAAAGCCTGCAAGCAATATGACCTGACGCCGCTCGCGCGCTTCGTCAGCTTCGCCAGCAAGGGCGTGCCACCGCACATCATGGGCATCGGGCCGATCGAGGCGATTCCAGCTGCATTGCGATATGCCGGACTGAAGCACGAAGACATCGACTGGTTCGAGCTGAACGAAGCTTTCGCGGCGCAATCGCTGGCGGTCATCAACACGCTCGGACTCGACCCGAGCAAGGTGAATCCGATGGGCGGCGCGATCGCGCTCGGTCATCCGCTCGGCGCGACCGGCGCTATCCGTTCGGCGACAGTCGTTCATGCGCTACGGCGCAAGAATCTGAAGTACGGCATGGTCACGATGTGCGTGGGCATGGGGCAGGGCGCCGCAGGAATTTTCGAAAGAGTCTGAGCTTCGAGGCCATCGGCAAGATCGGCCATATCGGAAAACGACGGCGCTGCAAACAACGAAAACAACGAAGAGACGGACACCGATGACAGAGCATCCCTTCGACAAGGCATTGGCGCTGAAGCACAGCGATCTGCGCGTCGGCCAGTTCGCCGGCGCCACCAGCCCGGATTACTGGAACATGGTCGGCCCGTTCGGCGGCATGACCGCGGCGCTCGTGCTGCAGTCGGTGCTGCAGCACCCGGACCTGCTGGGCGCGCCGATCGCGTTGACGGTGAACTTCGCGGCCGCCATCTCGGCTGGGCCGTTCGAAGTGCAAGCCATCGCAGTGCGCACCAATCGGTCGACGCAGCACTGGACGGTGCACATCAGCCAGCCCGACGCCGACGGTGCACCGCAAGTGAACACCACCGCGACGGTCGTCACCGCCGTGCGGCGCGAGACCTGGAGTCAGAACGATTTGCCCATGCCCGACGTGCCGCCGCCTGAAAAGGTGTCGCGCATGAGCATCGGCCCGGCAGGCGTCGCGTGGATTCAGCTGTACGACATGCGCCCGGTCAGCGGTGCGGTGCCGACGATGTGGGACGGCAGCGGCGAGCACAGCGAAACTGTTTTGTGGCTGCGCGACGCCCAACCGCGTGCGCTCGATTTCGCATCGCTCACTGCCATGAGCGACATGTTCTATCCGCGCGTCTGGCTGCGTCGCGCCAAAGTCGTGCCGGCCGGCACGGTGTCTATCACGACCTACTTCCACACCAGCGCAGCGCAATTGGCCGAGGTCGGCTCCGGCTATCTGCTGGGCCGCGCGAGCGCACAGCAGTTTCGCAACGGCTTTTTCGACCAGACGGCCGAACTCTGGAGCGAAGAAACCGGTGCGCTGCTGGTGACATCGAATCAGATCGTCTATTACAAAGAATGACAGGAGACACCGAGACATGACCGACAAGACCATCGAGTTCTACTTCGACTTCGGCAGCCCGGCTGCTTACCTCGCGGCGACGCAGCTGCCGCACATCGCAGCCGACACCGGCGCCACACTGGCATGGAAGCCGATGCTGTTGGGAGGCGTGTTCCAGGCCACCGGCAATCACTCGCCAGCCGACATCAAGCCCAAAGGGCCGTACATGAACGCCGATCTGAAGCGCTTTGCCAAGCGCTACGGCGTGCCGTTCGCGCACAACCCGCACTTCCCCATCAACACGCTGCTGCTGATGCGTGGCGCGACCGGCGTGCAGATGCAGCAGCCCGAGCGCTTTGCCAGCTACGCCGACGCGGTGTTCCAGGCGATATGGGTCGACGGAATGAACATGAACGACCCCGCCACGGTAGGTGGCGTGTTGCAGGCCGCTGGTTTCGACGCGGCCGAACTGGTCGCTCTGGCCAACGCACAAGCGACCAAAGACCAGCTCAAGGCCACGACGCAAGAAGCCGTGACGCGCGGCGTTTTCGGCGCCCCGACGATGTTCGTCGGCGACGACATGTTCTGGGGCCAGGACCGTCTGGATTTCGTGCGCGAAGCCCTGGCCTGACCCTAATCCACTCCACATCGAAACACTGACATGACAGACATCCTCAGCCATACCGAAGCCGGCGTCTTGACGCTGACCTTCAACCGCGTCGCGCGCAAGAACTCCATCACCGGGGCGATGTACGACACGCTCGCCACCGCGCTCGAAAAAGCGGCAGACGACAACGCCGTGCGCACCGTGCTGATCCAGGGCGACCCGACCATCTTCAGCGCCGGCAACGACATCGCCGACTTCATGGCGGCCGCTGCCGCACCGGCGCAGCAGACCGAAGCCGACTCGCCTGCTATCCGCTTCTTGCGTGTGATCGCGGCGTTTCCGAAGCCACTGGTGGCCAGTGTCTGCGGCCCCGCGGTCGGTATCGGCACCACATTGCTGTTCCATTGCGACCTGGTCTACGCCGGCGACAACGCGGCGTTTTCACTGCCCTTCGTCAACCTTGGCCTGGTGCCGGAAGCAGCGTCGAGCATGCTGGTGCCGCAGATGTTCGGCTACCACCGCGCGGCCGAAGCGCTGCTGCTGGGCGAGCCTTTCATGGCCGAGGCCGCGCTCGAAGTCGGGCTGGTCAACCGTGTCGTTCCGCCGATGGAATGCAACGGCATCGCGCAGTCGCAGGCACGCAAGCTGGCGGCCAAACCGCTGACAGCGCTGGTCGAGACCAAGCGCCTGCTCAAGCTGTCTCAGCAGGCTGCCGTCCAGGAGCGCATCGGTGTCGAAGGCAAGAGCTTCGCGACGGCGATGCGTTCGCCGGCGGCAAAGGAAGCGTTCACCGCCTTCATGGAAAAGCGCAAGCCGGACTTCTCGAACGTCTGAGGCACTCAATCCAGCCAGCGCGCGAGGTTGGCACGCACGAAGGCGTCGTCGGCCAGATCACCATGCAGGCGGTAGACCCGGTCGATTTCTTCGGCTTGGCCCGCACCGAGCCCTTCTGCGGGGTCGAGGCACCAGATGCCTTCGAGCAAGCCTTGACGCCGCAGCACTTCATGGCAGCCGGCGATGCAGCCCGCAAAGTTGTTGCGCACGTCGAAGAACGCCGCGTTGCTGTCGGTCACACGCGAGTCGAGCGCCAGCAGGTCGGAGCTGAGCATGCCGCCGTTCGCAGCCAGTTCCGCCTTGATGCGTGCCAGCTGCTTCACCGCACTCGATGTCCATACCGACCAGTGACCGAGCAACCCGCCGCGAAACCGCACCGTCACCGGCTCGCCGTCGCGCATCGCCGTGAAAGGCAACGCCAGGTCGAGCACAATGTGGTCGTCGTTGCCGGTGTAGAGAAACACGCGGTCTTCGGCACGCGCATCGACCACGCCGCGCACCACGTCGATCGTGCGATAGCGATTGAATGGCGCGACCTTGATCGCCAGTACGTTGGGGATCGAAGCGAAGCGGCGCCAGAAGTCGCTGGACAAGATCGGCCCCCCGACCGCAGTCTGAAGATAGAAGCCGACCAGCGGAATCTGCTGGCTCACCGACTCGCAATGCGCGATCAATTCGTCTTCTGACGACGATGCCAGTGCGGCCAGGCTCAGCAGGCCGGCGTGGTAGCCGAGACCGACGGCGGTCTGCGCTTCGGCGCGTGCCTGCGCCGTGCCACCGCACAGGCCGGCGACCATCGCCATCGGTCGCGAGGTCCAGGCGCGCTGGTCTTCGATCGCTGCGCGCAACACGGGTTCATACAAGCCGCGCTCGCGAATGCTGAACTGCGTCGTGTGCACGCCCACGGCCAGCCCGCCAGCGCCGGCATCGACGTAGTAGCGCGTGAGTGCGCGCTGTCGACGGCGGTCGAACTGGCGCTGCGCGTCGAGCGCGAGCGGGTGGGCGGGAATCACCGTGCCTTGCGCCAAAAGCGCCAGTACATCGGCGGGCAGATCGGATCGGTTCAGCGGCATGGATCGACCTCCAGGAATCGGCGTTCAGTATTTGCCATCACGCACCTCGAACTTCGTCTGCTTGCCATACAAGCGTTGCTCGCGTGCGATCCAGTCGGCCACCCAACCGATGAGCTGCGACAACGGCACTTTGGGGTAGCCGAAGAGCCGCTCGGCTTCGCTGGTGTTCATGAGCCAGGCGGTCGGCGCTTCCTCGCCCTTGATCTGCACCGACTTGTCGAAGCGGCGTCCGAACTCGGTGGCAAGCCAGCGGATCGAAGTCGTCTCGGGCCCGCTCACGTTGATCGGCGAGGTCGGCACCGTGGCGACCGCTAGGCATCGCAACGCCTGCGCGTTGGCGTCGCCCTGCCAGATCACGTTGACGTGGCCCATCGTGACGTCCACCGGCTCGCCGCGCCACACCTTGAGCGCCACATCGGCCAACACGCCGTAGCGCATGTCGATGGCGTAGCTGAGCCGGAGCAGTCGGCCGGGTGTGCCATGCGTTTGCGAAAAATACTCGAACATGCGCTCGCGCCCGACGCACGAGTTGGCGTACTCACCAGGCGGATTCGGCGGCAGATCTTCCGCTGCGCCCTGGCCGATGACCGGCACGAACGGGTACACGCAGGCGGTCGAGAACGCCACGATGCGCGAGTTGCGAAACGCATCGGCGACGAGCGCCGGGACGTGTGTGTTCATTGCCCAGGTCAGCGGGTTGTTGGCGTCGGCGCCGAACTTGCGGCCGGCCATGAAAATCACATTGGGGCACTTGGGCAACGCGGCGATGGCCGCGGCGTCGAGCAGATCGCAGGCAATGGTTTCGATGCCGTGCGCTTCGAGCATCGTGCGCACATCGGTTTCGCTGAAGCGGGCGACAGCGATCACACGGCGCGAAACTGGCAGCGCGTTGCGCGCGAGCCGTGCCAGCGTCGGCCCCATCTTGCCGCCAACGCCGAGGATGATCAGGTCGCCGTCGACTTTGGCGAGGTCGTCGACGAGTTCGCCCGACGGCGTAGCAAGAAAGTCTTCGAGCGCCTGTTCGGTTTCAAAGTGCGTGGGGAAGTTGCGCGCATCGAGCAGGGCGGTGGGCGGTGTGGTGGCGGTCATGCGTTGTCGTCCTTGGAGGGAAGCCTCGAGAAATCATAGGCTGCCTTTCGCTGGCACGCTTTCCTGAATCCATATGTGGGTGGCGACGTGCAAAGTGCCGTTGAAGCCAAGCGACAGTTGCGAGGCAGGGCGCTTTGCTCGCGGCATGAAGCAGTCATTACGGTCAATGGAGAAAAGGCGATGCGTGGCTCGAGGCCACGCATCAGTTGATGCGTGCGTTCACCAACTGCATGTCCTCGAACCGGCTGCCGGTGAAATCGACTTGGTGCCCCACCAGGTCGGTGGCCGTGACGCTGTGACTTTGGCAGTCCAAGAGCTTGACTTGGGCCCAGTGGCTCGAATCGAAGTTGAGTGTGGTCCAACTGCACTGGGTGAAGGTGCAGTCGGTCAGCTTGCTGCACTTGAGCAAGGTTTCGCCAAACGTACAGTCGATGAAGGTGCAGCCTGTCATCGCGATGCCCTCCATGTCGCAGTCTTTCAACGTGCATCCGGTGAACTGGCAGTCGGTCCAGACGGCGTCATGAAACGTGGTCGACGCGAAGCGGCTGCCTGTGAAGCGGCTCGACGTGAGCGTGATGAGGTTGAGGTCGAGGCCTGCGTATACGTTGGCATCGCTCTCGCCCACCACGCCGGCGGCTGCGCCCCCGGTGCCTTTGCGCCATTTGTCGTGGTCGAGGATGAGTTGAAGCGAGCTCATGTGGACGGTCTCAAGACGATGGAAAAGATGTTTGACGGCCGTTCAGTCTTCATTCGCCGAAGACGCCTGGCAATGTGTCTCCTTGCGGCGGCGCGGATACCCGCACCGGCTTCTCCTGCAGCAATTTGGAAAGCGATGAGGTGCAGGCCTTCGTTGAGGAACACCATGAGGCCGATGGTGAGTTCTATCCGCTCGGCAACCCTTGGGCAACCAGTTTGAGCACACCGTACGCCACCCCAACGACGCCGACAAACACGATCACGATGATCCATATCCAAATGTTTTTCATATTTACCTTTTTGTGCACGTGAACTGGTTTGTCTGACGGCAGCGGCGATGAATGTTCGTCACGGTAAATCACCATCTAAATCTTGTTCATGTTCGACGCACCATGCAAATCGCTCAGACTCACCTCCGTCCGCCTTGAGGGTCCGATCTGGTTGGCGTTGTCCAGCCACATCGCATGGAGGCGGGGAAGCCAGTAGCCGCTGTGGGGAACGGAAGAGGTGGCTTCGACGACGACCGGGTGCGGCTGCGCTTTGAGCGCATGGCCTTGGGGGATGTGGGCACGGCCAGAACTCTGCGAACCCGGAGTTGCCTTGACGGCAGGCAACGCCACCAGGGCGATGGCGGCATCGATGAGCGTCTTGCGCTTGCCATCCCACATGGGTAACTCGGCTGGGGGCAAGGGCAGGACCTTGTCCAGGTTGGGGAAGCGCAGGTCGGGGTTGAGTTCGAGGGCGTCGCCCAGTTCGCTGTAGCGTCGGGCTCTGTCTTTATCAATCACATTGCCCGTCAAGGGCTCTGTCAGGCCAAAACTGACAGAGAGATCGTTTGCACTGGCCATGCTGCCCAGCTTCACGCCTCCGTGATAAATCTTGAGCGCACGCGCGTTGTCCTCCCCAAGCGAACGGTTGTCTCCCGTAATGGTGAGTGCCAGCGTGTAAGCCGCCTCACCGTTGCCCTGCGCCAAGCTGCACTCCAGCATCTTGAGCGCCACGTCCCGGTTGCCCCAGAAGCCTTGGCCCGGGTTGTCATAGGTTGCCTGTAATTTGGAACCTAAGTACGCCTGTGCAGCAGGACTGCCCATGTCCGCAGCCAGCTGCCAGAACGCATAGGCACGACTCGTGTCGTCGTTCACACCGATACCGCGCTGGTGATAAGTACCCATCTTGTCGAAGGCTGCGGGCACACCCTGCTTCATCAGGCCTTCAACGATCAGCACGGCCTGCTCGGTGTCTTCCGGCACGCCTTGCCCAGTCTCGTACAGACCGGCCAGGTTCATGGCCGCCTTCCAGTGGCCTAGAGCTGCGGCCTGCTTCCACAACTCAGCCGCCTTGGCATGGTCGCGCTGCTTGGGCAGCAGTTCATAGCTGGTCACCGCCATGCCTTGCTGGAACAGTGCTTCAGACTCTGCCGTGATGGGCGGGTTGACATCGGCCTCGTGCTTGCATACGAAGTCGGCCCGGTGTGGGTCGAAGGCCTTCAGGTTCATATTGCGGGGCAAGGGGTTCATGTTGCAGGCCGTCAGACTGCACACCAGCAAGACAGCAATGCACCGTGCGATCCAGGCGCTTCCCTGCATTCCGGGTGTTGACGCGTTCACGTTTTGAGCGGGTCCTGCGCACCATGCAAATCGCTCAGACTCACCTCCGTCCGCCTTGAGGGTCCGATCTGGTTGGCGTTGTCCAGCCACAGCCAGCGCACTTCATGCGGCGCGATGGCGATGTGCTGATCCTCTGGGTTGGGAAAGGACTGGCCTTTCTCAACATAGGCGAAGCGATCCCAGCGGTTGTAGAGCCGCGCCAGGGGATGGTCCTTGGCGACCTGCCCAGCCCACACGCCGGTGCGCGGACAGCTCAGCATGCCTTTGCAGCGCAACGATTCTTCCGGGACCCGGGTGGTGCGGGCAATGCCCTGGGTCACGCGTGGATGGCTTGACTGCACGACGGCCACGGCGTCACCAAGGAACTGCCAGACGGTGCGGGTTGCAGTGTTGGCATAGGCGCCCATGCTGCGACGGTCCATGGTCTCGAAGACCTCGCCTTTGGCATAGCGCTGCGGCACCTGGGCGTTGTCCCAGGCCCGTTCATGCTCGCGGTAGATCGCATGGAGGCGGGGAAGCCAGTAGCCGCTGTGGGGAACGGAAGAGGTGGCTTCGACGACGACCGGGTGCGGCTGCGCTTTGAGTGCATGGCCTTGGGGGATGTGGGCACGGCCAGAACTCTGCGAACCCGGAGTTGGCTTGACGGCAGGCAACGCCACCAGGGCGATGGCGGCATCGACGAGCGTCTTGCGCTTGCCGTCCCACATGGGTAACTCGGCTGGGGGCAAGGGCAGGACCTTGTCCAGGTTGGGAAAGCGCAGGTCGGGGTTGAGTTCGAGGGCTTGTGCCAGTTCCCCGTAGCGATCTGACCGGGCCGTGTCGATGGTGTTGCCTGTCAGAGGTGTGGTTCGATCAAATTTGACGAAAAGTGAGCTTGCGCATTTTTCGCTGCCTAGCTTCACACCATCGTGATAAATCTTGAGCGCACGCGCGTTGTCCTCCCCAAGCGAACGGTTGTCTCCCGTAATGGTCAGCGCCAGCGTGTAGGCCGCATCGCCGTTACCTTGTGCGAAGCTGCACTCCAGCATCTTGAGCGCCACGTCCCGGTTGCCCCAGAAGCCTTGGCCCGGATTGTCATATGTCGCCTTTAGCTTCGAACCAAGGTAGGCCTGCGCTGCAGGGCTCCCCATGTCCGCCGCCAGCTGCCAGAACGCATAAGCACGACTCGTGTCGTCGTTCACACCAATACCGCGCTGGTGGTACGTGCCCATCTTGTCGAAGGCTGCAGGCACACCCTGCTTCATCAGGCCTTCAACGATCAGCACAGCCTGTTCGGTGTCTTCCGGTACGCCCTGCCCACTTTCGTACAGACCGGCCAGGTTCATGGCCGCCTTCCAGTGCCCTAGAGCTGCGGCCTGCTTCCACAACTCCGCCGCCTTGGCATGGTCGCGCTGCTTGGGCAGCAGTTCATAGCTGGTCACCGCCATGCCTTGCTGGAACAGTGCTTCAGACTCTGCCGTGATGGGCGGGTTGACGTCGACCTCGTGCTTGCACACGAAGTCGGCCCGGTGCGGGTCGAACGCCTGCAGGTTCATGTTGCGGGGCAAGGGGTTCATGTTGCAGGCCGTCAGGTTTAAAAGAATAAAAGCCACGGCCAGCAGCAAGACGGGCCAGCGAAGCAGTGGAAGACGCAAGCGGAATGGGGCAAGCATGTTCATCCAGCCCGGAAGGTGCTGGTGCGTTCATCGAGGAATTTGACGAGGAAGCTGGAAAGAGACTTACCTTTTTCCTTGTTGTCTGAATTGACGATGGCCTCCTTTTCCCAGCGGGTAAACGTGTTGAGCATGACCGTCTGCTCCGTCGCATCCCCGCCCCCATCGAACTGCCCCTTCGTATGCTGGTTCCACACCCGCTGCCGTAAATCCTTCGCCTTGTCCGCATCGTCGCTGGCGATGTTGATCTCGCTGTCCACCGCGAAGCTGCGCAAATTCAGGTTGGCGCTGCCCAGCGTGAACATGCTGTCGTCGATGACCATCAGCTTGCTGTGGATGTAGATCTCGCGGTAGCGCTGAGCCGTGGCGTTCTGTAGTTCCTTGCTGCGGTCGGGTGGCTTCGCCCCTTGAAACCCAGGATCGGGCCTGTTGGCGTGAAGAGGCGGATTCAGCGTCGTTGGCTGCCTGTCGCCGGCACGCGCAGTCGCAAGGAACGGGCGCTCTTCCCACTCTTTTTTCTGCAGCGCATAGGTCTTCTTTTCTTCTTCAATCCGCTTGGCGACTGGAAGCTGGTCTTGGTTCCATTTGTCGTCATAGGTCCACAGACTGGCGACAAGCGTGCGCATGCCCAAACTCTTGCTCAGCAGATCGCGCGTCGCCTGGCTTTCCTTCGCGCCCCCGGCATCCTTGAGGCTTTGAGCCATAGCCGACAAGGGAGCGGGTTTGTAAGGGGGTGCTTTGATGGAGGCATATGGCAGATACGACACGTCCTTGGCGTGCTGTGTGTCATAGGCCTTGCGTCTGTTTTCGTAGTCAGCCATGTCCCGCTCGGACTGGCTCTGGTCCGCAAGTTCCTTGCGAACATTCTTGTCCTGGTTCGGCATGGAGTCTCCCTGGCCGAGTTCGGTCACGGTGTCGTGCGTACGCGGCACCATCAGTCCGCGCTCGGGCGTCGGTATCACGACCATGACGTGAAGCACGGGTATGTCGGCCAGGGCCACGCGCGGCTTGGCAGCAGCACATTCCTCGACGAATTTCTGCCGGGCCGTTTTCAGGGCATGCGCCCAATCGGTGTTCTGGAAGTACTGGTTTTCGATGTACAGATAGTGGCGAGCAAAGCTGCTGGCCTGGTAGTACAGCCGCTCGATGGAGCGTTCACCTCCATCCTTGTCGGGCAGCGTGCGCAGTATCTGCGCACGGCTGCATGCCGCCGTGAGGTTTTGGGTGAGTCGCGCGGGCGCTGCTTTCACATCGAACTGGCCGCTGATCGGACTGCCGGCGCCTTTGCCTGTCCCTGTGGCCTTGTTCCAGCCGTCAACAAAATTCTTGTACACGGCCACCACCGCATCGCCTTCGATGCGGCACACGAAGTCCTGGTATGGCTTGAGCGTGGGCTGGCCCGAACTGGCTGACTTCCAGTCCTTGCCCACGGAGTGGTCCTTGTCGTCGCCTTCGAAGTTTTGGCCGCGCTTGAGGTCGTTGAAGACGTGCTCTGCCGTGTCCCAATAGTCGGTGACGGAGTTGAGGCCCATGACGTAGGCGCGCGGATGGCTCCCTTCGTAGTCGATGACGATGGTTTTCTGATGGTGGGTCGCCATCATTTCAAGCCCGGTGCGCTCAAGACCGCCCAGTGCGGACGCGCCTGCCTTTGCTTCGGCCTTCAGTGAACCCACCACGTCGGCGTTCACGCCATCGCGCGTGCGCAGCGACAGGCCTTCGATCTTTCCGGTCACAACGTCGCTGTACCAATGGGAGTTGAAAACTTCGCGTTGGTCTTGCACGTTGGCCGACTCAGGAAGACTCGGTCGCTCAACGGCCTGCCCATAGCCTTTGGTCGCACTTCGCCATGATGCAGCGTTGGCTTCATAGCCAGCCGACTGTTTATAGCCGGGCATGTTTTCACCTCCAATTGCGACACCTATATCGTCACGCCACACCAGCAAGCGCACCTTGACTTTCTTTTTGCTTTTGAGCTTGCCCTGCGTCGCGTCGCGCAGCAAGTCGCCATAGGTGACACCTCGCTGGCCCCACTGCCCGGCTTTGCGGTTCAACTCCATGGCCGGATCGAACCCCCAGGCGACGATGTCGATGGTTTCCTCGGCGGTCTGGATGTCCTGGGCAATCCGCTCGAAACTGTCTTTGCCGCAGATATAAACCGACAGGTTGTTGTAGTGGAAGACGGGCGTCTTGGCATCGTCTTTGGTCTCCAGGAGCCATTGCACGCTGCCAGCGGCATGGCGGCTGACGTCGCTGAGAGGGGTGACGGATTTGTGCTGGGTATCTGGTGGATTTGCCATGGTGAACGTCTTGGGTCGTCTCAGGTTTCGTCGGGACCACCCTGGCGCTGCAGGTGGTGCTTCTGGCGGTCAGCGGCAGCGCCTTGTGCGGCGCGGTAGCCTTTGGCGCTCAGCTGCTGATCGATGCCTTGAAGCCGCGGGGTGACTGGCAACTCGAACTCATTGCCATTGGTCAGCTTGACCTTGTAGCCAGCCGTGCCCGGTTGGTGGTTGGCAATCAGCACCCGGCCTTGCGCGTCTGTGACGCCCTTTCCCATTTCGGCACCGTCTTTGTAGAGGGTGTAAGGCTCCATGGCGATAGGACGTCCGTCTTCCGGATGCGAACGCAGCACGAAACTGCGATCGACTTTGGTTTCCTTCAGGCTGGAGCTGCCGGTCAGGGGCACCGTGGGCGCGTTCCTGGGGCCGACCCAGCTGTGTACTGCCGCATGCACCCGGTGCGATCCCTGCGTGCCGCCCTCGATGCCGCCCGCGTTGAGCTTGAAATAGCTGCCGGCACCGTTGAGCATCAGCTCCTTGCGCGCTGTGATGGTGATCCGGTCTGCCGTCTGGGTCAGGTTGAGCTGGGCCATGATGCTGATGCTGTCCTTCAAGGCCTTGATGTCGATGTCGCCGCCGAAAGCGATGAAGCGCATGCCGGCGTTGTAGGCAAAGACACGAACCGCCTCTTTTGCGCTGGCAAAAAACGATTGCCCGGCCGAAACGCTGGTGTGCGCACCACTGGTGTGCGCACCACTGGTGAGCGCGATGTGGTGGCCGGCCTGAATGTGAGTGCTTTGCGCGCTGGTGCTTTCGATGCCTGCGGCGGATGCCAGAACCAGATGGGGTTCTTCCAGTTCCGGAAAGTGACCGGCTCCGGGGTTGACGTTGCCAGCGCCTTTGACCGCATCGTTCTGGTCTTTGTAGCTGACAAGCCAGCTTCAGTTGATCGCAGCGTCTGTCAATTCCATATCCTGGAACTGGCTGCCGGTGAAGTCGACTTGATCGCCCGTGAGGCTCTGGGCGGTGAACCGGGTGCCGATGCATGACAAGACCTTGACGCCGCTCCAGTGCGCATGGTCGAAGTTAAGTTCGTTCCACCTGCACCCCACGAAGCTGGAGTTGTTCAAGTTGCTGTCCGCAAGTCGGCTGTTGATGAAGGTACAGCCGATGAAGGCGCACTCATTGATGGCGATGCGTCGCAGGTCGCAGGACGAGAAAGTGGAGTTGGTGAACCGGCAGCCGGTCCATGAAGCGTCGAGGAAGGTCGTGGCCGAAAAGCTGCTATCGCTGAAGGTGCTGGCAGAAAAGGTGATGAGATTCAAGTCCAGACCGGCGTAGGCGTTGCTGTCGCTCTCACCAGAAACACCCGCAGGCGCTCCGCCAAGGCCCTTGCGCCACTGGTCGTGCTTGAGGATGATGAGTTGAGTGCTCATAACGAAGGCGGGCCCTTGGCACCGCTCAGGTCGGTGAGCGTCACATCCACGATGCCCGAAGGTCGGGCCTGATTGGCGTTGTCGCACCACAGCCAGCGGACTTCGCCTGCCGCCACCTCCAATTGCAGCGCCGCCGGGTCGGGGAAGGACTGCCCCGCCTCCAGATACGCCTGTCTGTCCCAGCGGTTGTAGCGCGTGGCCAGCGGGTGGTTGTCGGGCAGGTCACCGAACCAGATGCCAATGCGCGGGCAAGGCCGGTGGCCTCGGCATTCGACACGCGGCTCAGGGACGCGGGTGACGCGGGCGATGCCCCGGATCACCAATGGATGCACGTGTTGCGTCACGGGCACGGCCTCGCCGACGTAGTGCCAGACGGTGCGGGCGGCGACGGTGGCGTACTGGCCCATGCTGGCGCGGCTGACGGGTTCGAAGGCTTCACCCTGCGCATACCGCTGCGGCACCTGCACCTGTTCCCAAACCCGTTCATGGTCGCGGCGAACCGCGTGGAGCCGGAGCAGCCAGTAGCCGTCGCGCGGCACGAGTGCCGCGGTTTCGGCCGGCTGCATCGGCTGCGACGGCGGGGCCAGCACGTGCGCCTGTGGGATGTGAGCGCGGCCGGTGCGCTGCGCGCCAGACGTTGGCTTGGGCACCGGTGCAGGGATCAGGCCCTTTGCAGCATCGATCAGCGTCTCGCGCTTGCCGTCCCACACCGGGAGCGCTGCCGGTGGCAACGGGAGGACCTTGTCGAGGTTGGGGAAGCGCAGGTCGGGGTTGAGTTCGAGGGCGTCTCCGAAAAGGCTGTAGCGTTTGGAGCGATCCCTATCAACCGCGTTGCCAGACAGCGGCTCGGCTCGGCTGAAGGAGGCAGAAAGATAGTTCGCGCTCTTCGCGCTTCCGAACTTGACTCCGTTGTGCAGGGCTTTCAGCGAACTAGCGTAGTTTTCACCAATCGATGCGTCCTCGCCATCGATGGTGACGCCCAATTCAAAAGCGGCCTTGCCATCGCCTTGCGCAGCGCCACATTCCAGCATCTCGAGCGCCACTTTGCGATTGCCCCAAAAGCCTTGTGATGGGTTGTCGTAGGTGCCCGACGTTTTTTGACCCAAGTAGCCCTGCGACGCTGCACTCCCCATATCCGCCGCCAGTTGCCAGAAGGCGTAAGCCCGACTGGTATCGCCCTTCACCCCGACGCCCCGCTGGTGGTAGGTGCCCATCTTGTCAAAGGCCGCCGGCACGCCCTGCTTCATCAAGCCTTCGACAAGCAGCACCGCCTTCTCCGTGTCTCGCTCCACGCCGAGCCCTTGTTCGTACAAGCCCGCGAGGTTCATCGCCGCCTTCCAGTGGCCTATCGCTGTGGCCTGTTGCCACAACTGCGCCGCCTTCGCATAGTCACGCGTGTCCTGCGGCCAGATCAGTTCGTAGCTGGTGGCCGCCATGCCTTGCT
The DNA here is from genome assembly GCF_014303735.1 of Variovorax sp. PAMC28562. NCBI lineage: Bacteria > Pseudomonadati > Pseudomonadota > Betaproteobacteria > Burkholderiales > Comamonadaceae > Variovorax > Variovorax sp. PAMC28562. The sequence goes on from NZ_CP060296.1 coordinate 1,839,362, forward strand.
GGAACAACGCTTCAGCCTCGGGTGAGATTGGCGGATTTACTTCGGCCTCGTGCTTGCATGCGAAGTCTGTCCGGTGCGGGTCGAACGCCTTCAGGTTCATGTTGCGGGGCAAGGGGTTCATGTTGCAGGCCGTCAGACTGCACACCAGCAAGACACCAATGCACCTTGCGGTCCAATCGCGAACCTGCATCCCGAAGGTTGAAGGGTTCACGTTTTGAACGGATCCTGCGCACTGTGCAAATCGCTCAAGCTCACTTCGGTCAGCCCCGAGGCCTTGATCCGGTTGGCGTTGTCCAGCCACAGCCAGCGCACCTCATGCGGTGCCACGGCGATGTGCTGATCCTGCGGGTTAGGAAACGACTGGCCTTGCTCGACATAGGCAAAGCGGTCCCAGCGGTTGTAGAGCCTAGCCAGAGGATGCTCTTTGGCGACTTGTCCGGCCCACACGCCGGTACGCGGACACACCAACATGCCTTTGCAGCGCAGCACTTCTTCAGGGACCCGGGTGGTGCGGGCAATGCCCTGGGTCACGCGGGGATGCGGCCCGACCGTTGCGGGAGTCGCTTTGCCCAGGTAGTGCCAGACGGTGCGGGGAGCCACATTGGCGTACTTGCCCATGCTGCTGCGGTCGACGACCTCGAAGACCTCGCCTTTGGCATAGCGCTGCGGCACTTGCGCGCGCTCCCATGTCTGCTCGTGCGCGCGGTAGAGCACGTACAGCCGGGGCTGCCAGTAACCGCTGTAGGGCACTTGGGTGTCGGGTTCGACGATCACACTGGCCGCCTGTGCCAGCAACACATGACCCTGCGGGATATGAGCGCGGCCGGTGCGCTGCGAGCCGGGCGTCGGCTGTACCGCGGGCAATGGCACGAGGGCCTTGGCGGCGTCGATCAGGGTCTGCTTGTTGCCGTCCCATTTGGGCAGGTCGGCTGGAGGCAAGGGCAGCACCTTGTCGAGGTTGGGGAAACGCAGATCGGGGTTGTGCCAGAGGGCATCGCCCAGGATGGAATAGCGCTCGGCACGCGCCGTGTCTATGCGATGGTCAACGAGGGGCTCACCTGCACGGAAGGCAACAGACAGAGTATTTGCCGCGTCTTTGTTGCCGAATTTGACACCTTCGTGGAGAGTGCTGAAGGCACGTGTGTAACTTTCCCCTAACGACGCATCGTTTCCCACCATATCCATTCCCAATATATATGCGCCTCGTCCGGAGCCTTGGGCAAACGCGCACTCCAACATCTTCCGGGACATGGCCCGATTCCCCCAAAATGAAGGCGGCTCGTCGTATGTGCCGCGCAACTTTTCGCCTAAATACGCCTGTGCCGCCATGCTTCCCATGTCTGCCGCTTTCTGCCAGAACGCGTAAGCGACGGTGGCGTCCTGCTTGAGTGGGCCGACGCCGCCCATGTAGTACGCCCCCATGTTGTCCCACGCCGCGGGCACGCCCTTGCGCATGAGGTCTTCGGTGAGGTCCAGGGCCTCGTCGACGTCCTGCGGCACGCCAAGCCCTTGCATGTAAAGCCCTGCGAGGTTGAACTGCGCCTTCCAGTGGCCTTGTCCGGCGGCCTGCGTCCAGAGTTGCGCTGCTTTCTTGTAGTCGCGGTCATCGGGCCACAGATCATGGCTGGTGGCAGCCATGCCTTGCTGGAACAGTGCCTCGGCATCGGCTGTGATCGGAGGATTGACAGCCACCTCGTGCTTGCATTCGAAGCTCGGTCGGTGTGGATCGAATGCATCGAGCTTGGTGAAGCGGGGCTGCGCGGGCGTTGCGGATGATTGGTTTTGCATGGGGCACGCGGTGAGAAGACAGATGCAGACGAGTGCGGTGGCGCAAGCCGCCAGACGCCCTCGGTCGATCGGTGAGCCAGTCTGGGCAGCCATCGCTAAGCGAGCCTCACGAGGGGCTCTCCGCGTGGGTCTTCGAAGGGATGAATGAAACTGTTGCTCTCTGGCGCCCTCCGTTTGGTTCTGTGATCCTCGTTGGCTTTCATTCGACGAAGCCAATCCTGATGCGTCATTGCCGTTACTTGCGGACTCCCATTTCCCCCATCAAGATCGTCTCCAGCGATATTTCCCCACACCCTTAATCGTGCAGCCCGACTGAAGTCGTAGTCGTCGGTGCAGATATTGAACTCGCTGTCACTCACCATGCTTCTGGCGTTGAGGTTGGCGCTGCCGAGCGTCGTGTACACGTCGTCCACGAACATCAGCTTGCTGTGGATGTAGATCTCGCGGTACCGCTTGGGCATGATGTCCACGCCATAGTCGTCCACGTCGCTGGCCCGTCCAAGCTTGCTGTCTTTGGCCAGTGGGGCGGGTGGTAGTCGACTTGCTGGTAGGCGGCACTGTCGTTCTTTTTATAGGCCCCCAGGTTGTCGACGAGCACCAGGCGGTGCTTGCCTTCGGAGTGCTCGAAGAAGTAGCTGATGCCCCATTCCTGGCACAGGCGGCTGAAGAAGTCGAAGTCGCTCTCGTTGAATTGGGTGCCGAAGTCCCTGGGGGGATAGGTCTCGATCAGGCGCTTGTCGACGGGGAAGGCGTAGTCGGCCAGAAGTGCGTCCAGGATCTGCACGACGCTCTGGTTCTGGAAGATCTTGCAGTCGGTGGACAGCGTTGCCAGGTGCAGCCAGGGGCGCAATGTCAGCTTGTACTGGAGGTGGCGGCCTTCTTCGCCCCAAAGGCAGGCGTCGGTGATGAGGGCGCTGACCTCGCGCACCCCGGCACCCAGGTGGTCGCTGCTGGCGCCGGTGGCGCCGGGGATGAACTGGCCGGCGCCGTCGAGCTGGAGGGTGCAGGTGAGCTCTCGCCCGATGAAGCTGTCGAGGTCGAAGTCGGCCGCGCCGGTGGCTTCTATGTTCAGGCCGTCGGGGGTCTTGAGGAGGAGCTCGTAGGCGAAGAGGCTGTCGAGGCCTTCGTGGCCTGAGAGGCGGACCGGCTCCAGGGCGGGTCGGCCGAGCACGACCGGGATGGCGGGGCTGCTGACTTGGAGCGTGCGTGACGGCGCACCGCTGTATGCGGACATGAAACTTCTCCCTGATGCCCCGGTTGCCGGGTGCGTTGGGGAGGATTATGGGAGGTGTGTGCCATCACGCATGTGATGGATTGCACGGCACGATGAAGGAAAAAACGCAAGGCATCGAGGCGCAATCTGCCCGAGCGAGTCCGCCTCCAGCAACCGCTGTTGGCCGTTGCTATTGCTGGCTGGTCGATGAGTCCCGCTCGATCACCCGGGGCCGTCCGTTGTCGTCGATTGCCACATAAGTGAACGTGGCCTGCGTCACCTTGAGATAGTCGCCCTGCGCGGTGAACCGCTCGGCGAACACCTCGACAGTGACCGTGATCGAGGTGCGGCCGATCTTCACCAGCTTCGAATAGAACGACAGGATGTCGCCGAGCCGCACGGGCTGCTTGAAGACGAATTCGTTGACCGCCACGGTGGCCATGCGCCCCTTGGAATAGCGCGCGGGAATCACCGATCCGGCCAGGTCGCACTGGGCCATGACCCAGCCGCCGAAGATGTCGCCGTTGGCGTTGACGTCGGCTGGCATCGGGATGACCTTGAGCACCAGTTCCTGGTCGAGCGGCAGGCTCTTCAGGGTGGCGACCGCGTTGGCACTTGGAGATTCGGACATGGGCACAATCTGAGGCAATAACTACAAACACGATTGTCCACCCATGCGTCGAAGCGGCGAAACCATGCCCCCCCCTTCCATGCCGGTTACCGATGCCTCCGGCGTGGTCGGGCACCCGCCCGCCCGCAGCGACCGATCCGACTGGGCGACGCTGCGCCGTCTCTTCCCGTACCTGTGGGAATACAAATGGCGGGTGATTGCCGCGCTGACATTCATGATCGGTGCCAAGGTCGCCAACGTCGGCGTACCGGTGCTGCTGAAGAATTTGGTCGACACCATGACGCCCAAGCCCGACATGGCGCAGGCGCTGCTGATCGTGCCGATTTCTCTTTTGCTGGCGTACGGACTGCTGCGCTTTTCGACATCGTTGTTCGGTGAGTTGCGCGAGTTGGTGTTCGCCAAGGCGACGGAAGGTGCAGCGCGTCGCATCTCGCTGGAGGTCTTTCGGCATCTGCATGCGCTGAGCCTGCGCTTTCACCTCGAGCGTCAGACCGGCGGCATGACGCGCGACATCGAGCGCGGCACACGTGGCGTGCACTCGTTGATCTCGATGTCGCTCTACAGCATCGTGCCGACCATCATCGAATTGGTGCTGGTGCTGAGCATCCTGGGCGTCAAGTTCGATTCGCTCTTCGTCTGGATCACCGGCGTCGCGCTTCTCATCTACATCAGCTTCACCGTGACGGTGACCGAGTGGCGCACGCAGTTTCGCAAGCAGATGAACGAGCTGGATTCGGTCGCGCAAAGCCGTGCGGTCGATTCGTTGCTCAACTACGAGACGGTCAAATACTTCAACAACGAGGAGTTCGAGGCCAGGCGTTACGACGCCAGTCTCGACCGCTACCGCAAGGCCGCGATCAAGAGCCAGCGCACGCTGTCGATGCTCAACACCGGCCAGCAACTGCTGATCGCGGTGAGCCTGGTGCTGATGCTGTGGCGTGCGACGTCGGGCGTGGTCGAAGGGCGCATGACGCTGGGCGACCTGGTGATGGTCAACGCCTTCATGATCCAGCTCTACATTCCGCTCAACTTTCTGGGCGTGATCTACCGCGAGATCAAGCAGAGCCTGACCGACCTCGACAAGATGTTCGTGCTGATGGAGAAAGACCGCGAGATCCAGGACTCTCCGGGTTCGCACCCGTTGGCAGGGCGCGACGCGACCGTCCGTTTCGAAGACGTCAGCTTTGCCTACGAGCCGGAGCGGCCCATCTTGAAGCACGTCACCTTCGAGATCCCTGCCGGCAAGACGGTCGCCGTCGTCGGCCCTTCGGGCTCGGGCAAGTCGACCTTGGCGCGGCTGCTCTATCGCTTCTATGACGTGCAGCAAGGGCGCATCAGCATCGGCGGCGAAGACATTCGCGAGGTCACGCAATCGAGCGTGCGGCAGGCCATCGGTATCGTGCCGCAAGACACGGTGCTCTTCAATGACAGCGTCGAATACAACATTGCCTACGGTCGACCGGGCTCGACGCGCGAGGAGGTCGAGGCCGCAGCCAAGGCCGCGCGCATTCACGACTTCATCGCGGCCACGCCGAAGGGCTACGACACGCCGGTGGGCGAGCGCGGGCTCAAGTTGTCGGGCGGTGAAAAGCAGCGCGTGGCCATCGCGCGCACGCTGCTCAAGAACCCGCCGATCGTGATCTTCGACGAGGCCACCTCGGCGCTCGATTCGGCCAACGAGCGCGCGATCCAGAGCGAATTGAAGAGCGCTGCGCAGAACAAGACCACGCTGGTCATCGCGCATCGCTTGTCGACGGTGGTCGATGCGCACGAGATCCTCGTGCTCGAAAGCGGTGTCATCGTCGAACGCGGCACGCACGCCGACCTGCTGGAGCGCAAAGGCAAGTACGCCCAGATGTGGACCTTGCAAAAGATCGAAGCGGCACCGGTGGTGCTTTGAGTATTTTTCGCCATCCTTCCAGGAGCTGAATCAACAATGTCCGAGAAGATTTCCGTGCTTTCGCTCAATACGCTGTCGAGCGAGCACCAGGGTCGCATTGCCGAGCTGTACGACTTGACCTATGCGCCGACGAACGAAGAGCGCGCAGCCGCCATCGCGGCACACGGGCCGAAGTTTCGCGCCGTGCTCACCATCGGCGTGCTCGGGCTGACGGCCGCCGAGATGAACGCCATGCCGGCGCTCGAAGTGGTGTGCTGCATGGGCGCGGGCTACGAGCTGGTCGACGTCGACGCGGCGCGTGCGCGGGGCATCGCGCTGGCCAATGGGCAGGGCACCAACGACGACTGCGTCGCCGACCACGCCTTCGGGCTTTTGATCGGCGCGGTGCGCGGCTTTCACATGCTCGACCGGTTGTGCCGCGAAGGCGTCTGGCGGCTGGCTATTCCGCAGCCGCCCAACGTGTCGGGCAAGCGGCTCGGCATCCTCGGCATGGGCACCATCGGCGAGAAGATCGCCAAACGCGCCGCCGGCTTCGACATGACCATCGGTTATCACAACCGCAAGCCGAAAGAGGGCTCGCCGCACCGCTACTTCGACAACCTGCAAGCAATGGCCGAATGGTCCGACATGTTGGTCTGCGCGGCACCGGGCGGCGCGGCGACGAAGCACATCGTCGATGCCGAAGTGCTCGACGCACTGGGCCCCAAAGGCTTTCTGGTCAACATCGGCCGCGGCAGCATCGTCGACACCGAGGCGCTGGCGACGGCGCTGCGCGATGGCCGCCTCGGAGGCGCCGGCATCGATGTGTACGAAAGCGAACCGAAGCGTCCTGAAGCATTGATCGGGCTCGACAACCTGATCCTGACGCCGCATCTGGCGGGCTGGTCGCCGGAGGCCACCGAGGCCTCGTTCAAGCGCTTCCTGGAAAACGTCGAAGGGCATTTCGCCGGACGCGGCGTGGTCACGCCCATTTGAGGAGCGCGCCTCTTTGGGCGCTCATGCCCAAAGAACATAATCCGCTTCCATGGAAACCAAGTGGCTCGAAGACTTCGTCAGCCTGGCTGAAACCCGCAGCTTCAGCCGCTCCGCCCAACTGCGGCACGTGACGCAACCGGCGTTCTCCCGCCGGATCCAGGCGCTGGAGGGATGGGCCGGTACCGATCTCGTCGACCGCACCTCGTACCCCACGCGGCTGACACCTGCGGGGCAGACTTTGTATGGCCAGGCCATCGAAATGCTGCAGGGCCTGCAGAGCACCCGCGCCATGCTGCGCGGTCATTCGGCGGCGGCGCACGACGTGATCGAATTCGCCGTGCCGCACACGTTGGCCTTCACGTTTTTTCCGGCCTGGGTGACCAGCCTGCGCTCGGAGTTCGGGCCGCTCAAGAGCCGGCTGATCGCGCTCAACGTGCACGACGCGGTGCTGCGGCTGGTCGAAGGCAGTTGCGACTTGCTCATCGCCTATCAACATCCGTCGCTGCCGCTGCAACTCGATGCCAATCGGTATGAGCAGGTGAGCCTGGGCGAAGAGGTCATGGCGCCGTGGGTCAAGCCCGATGCCGAGGGCGCGCCGCGCTGGCGATTGCCGGGCCGTCCGGGCCAGCCGTTGCCCTACTTGGGTTACGCGCCAGGCGCCTACCTGGGCAGCATGGTGGACCAGCTTTTGAAGAGCTCGCCCACGCCAATTCACCTCGACCGCGTCTACGAGACCGACATGGCCGAAGGTTTGAAGGCGATGGCGCTCGAAGGTCACGGCATCGCCTTCTTGCCTTACAGCGCTGTAAGAAAAGAAGTGCGCGCGCGCAAGCTGGTCAGCGCCTTGCCGCCCGAGATCGACACGCTCGAAGTCACGATGGAAATCCGGGCCTACCGCGAAACGCCGACCGCACCGGCAGCGACGAAGACCGGCCGGGGCAAAGCCGCTGCCGAGGCGAGCGTGCAACCCAAGACGGCGGCCGACGCGCTCTGGGCGTATCTGGTGTCGCGGCAGCCGGCGCCGTGATGTTCAGGGCGCGCAGAAATCATGAGGGATGCGCATAACGAGGCCCGCAAATGGCATTGGCTCCTGGTGGCGTCTCGTCCTACAGTGGTGCCAATTTCCTTCAGCGTGTGTGCAGGCACAAAGACTGCTTAGTTATTTGTGATCAACTGAGTACCGCCTGACCGCACCAAGGCGATGCGAACGGCGATGGGCAAGGCTGGCGGTGGTGCACTGTGCACCGGGTTGGCCCGGGTGTTCCCGAAAACGTGAATGCCTAAAATTTAGTTGGTTTTCTTTCGGTTTTCTTTCAGGAGTGGATTAAATGAAAAAGCAAATAGTGGTGACGGCAATCTCGATGCTGCTCGCAGGTGGGGCATTTGCACAGGCCAACGACACGCTGGCCAAGATCAAGGCAGCAGGCAGCATCACGGAAGGTGTTCGCGAATCGTCGGGCCTCTCGTACACGCTGGGCAACGGGCAGTACACGGGCTTCCATTACGACGTCTGCGCCAACATCATCAAAGACCTCGAAAAGACGACTGGCAAGAAGCTCGAAACCAAGTACCAGCCCGTCACCTCGCAAAACCGGGTGCCGCTGGTGCAGAACGGCACCGTCGACATCGAGTGCGGCTCGACCACCAACAACGCCACGCGCGCCAAGGATGTGTCATTTGCCGTCACCACGTACGTCGAAGAAGTGCGCATCGCGGTCAAGGCAAATTCGGGCATCACGTCCATCAAGGACCTGAACGGCAAGACCGTCGCGACGACCACGGGCACGACCTCGGTTCAGACGCTGCGCAAGAACGAACGCGCTGGCGGCATCGACTTCAAGGAGCTCTACGGCAAGGACCATTCCGACAGCTTCCTGCTGCTCGAATCGGGCCGCGCAGATGCTTTCGTGATGGACGGGTCCATCCTCGCGTCGAACATCGCCAAGGCCAAGACGCCTGCCGATTACAAGATCGTCGGCGAAGTGCTGAGCGTCGAACCCATCGCGATCATGATCCGCAAGGACGACCCTGCATTCAAGAAGGCAGTGGACGACAGCATCAAGGGCCAGATCAAGAACGGCGACCTCGCCAAGCTGTGGGACAAGTGGTTCATCCAGGCCATTCCACCTGCCAACGTGAAGATCGGCCTGCCGCTCTCCGATGCGACCAAGGCAGCCTGGGCCAACCCGAACGACAAGCCGATGGAAGACTACGCGAAGAAGTAATTCGCCTCCCAAACAAGCATTGCGCCTCGCCCACCCTTTCGGTGGGCGTTTTTCAATACGGCGCATCAGAACAATGAACGAGGAACAGGAGCGCTTCGATGGGATCGAACTGGGATTGGCAGGTCTTCTTGACGGACCCGGGTGGCAAGCACCCTACTTACTTGCAATGGATGTTGTCGGCCTGGGGTTGGACCGTGTCCGTCTCCATACTGGCGTTGATCGTCGCGCTCGTCATGGGCTCGCTGATCGGCATCATCCGCACCTTGCCCGACAGCCCCTGGCTGGTTCGACTGGGCAACGCGTGGGTCGAGCTCTTTCGCAACATTCCGCTGCTGGTGCAGATCTTTCTCTGGTATCACGTCATCCCGGCTTTGATTCCCGTGATGAAGGGCGTGCCACCCTTCGTGCTGGTGGTGCTGGCACTGGGCTTCTTCACCTCGGCCCGTATCGCCGAGCAGGTTCGCTCCGGTGTTCAGGCGTTGCCCAAGGGACAGCGTTACGCGGGCATGGCGGTCGGCTTCACAACGCCGCAGTACTACCGCTACGTTCTGCTGCCGATGGCCTACCGGATCATCCTGCCGCCGCTCACCAGCGAGACGATGAACATCTTCAAGAATTCATCGGTGGCGTTCGCGGTGTCGGTGACCGAACTCACCATGTTCGCGATGCAGGCGCAGGAAGAAACCTCGCGCGGCATCGAGGTCTATCTCGCCGTGACGGTGCTCTATGTGATCTCGGCTTTTGCAATCAACCGCATCATGGCGTTCATCGAAAAGAAGACGCGCGTGCCCGGCTTCATCGTCTCGGCCAGCGCTGGCGGAGGTCACTAGCATGATGAATCTCGACCTGTCCTTCTACAACTGGGACATCATCAGCAAGTTCGTCCTGAAGGGCTTCTACTTCAGCATCATGCTGACGATCGTCGCCACCATCGGCGGCGTGCTGCTCGGCACCGTGCTGGCGCTGATGCGGCTCTCGGGAAAGAAATTTCTCGACGTACCCGCCACGCTCTACGTCAACGGCATGCGCAGCATTCCGCTGGTCATGGTGATCCTCTGGTTCTTCCTTCTGGTACCGGCCGCGTTCTATTCCACCTTCGGTGGCTGGGGCGCCAACTACCGCTCGGAAATCTCGGCGGTCATTACCTTCATCGCTTTCGAGGCGGCGTACTTCAGCGAAATCATGCGGGCAGGCATCCAGTCGATTCCGCGCGGCCAGGTGCATGCGGGCCAGGCGGTCGGCATGACCTACGGCCAGAACATGAAGCTGGTCGTGCTGCCGCAGGCGTTCCGCAACATGCTGCCGGTGCTGCTCACGCAGACCATCATCCTGTTCCAGGACACCTCGCTGGTGTATGCCATCGGCGCCTACGACATGCTCAAGGGCTTCGAGACGGCAGGCAAGAATTTTGGCCGGCCTATCGAGGCTTACCTCCTCGCCGCCGTCGTGTACTTTGCCATGTGCTACGCGCTCTCGTTCTGCGTCAAGCAGCTGCACAAGAAGATCGCCATCATTCGCTGACCTGGAGATAAAAGATGTCTGAAAACATGATCGAAATCAAGAACGTATCCAAGTGGTACGGCCCGGTTCAGGTGCTGAACGAATGCTCCGTCAACATCGCCAAGGGCGACGTGGTGGTGGTGTGCGGCCCCTCGGGTTCCGGCAAGTCGACGCTCATCAAGACGGTGAACGCACTCGAGCCTTTTCAGAAGGGCGAGATCACCGTCAACGGTATTGCCCTTCACGACCCCAAGACAAACCTGCCCAAGCTTCGCTCCAAGGTCGGCATGGTGTTCCAGCACTTCGAACTGTTCCCCCATCTGTCGGTGACCGAGAACCTGACGATCGCGCAAATCAAGGTGCTGGGCCGCAGCCCCGCTGAAGCCAAGACGCGCGGCATGAAGATGCTGGACCGCGTGGGTTTGATGGTCCACAAGGACAAGTTCCCGGGCCAGCTCTCCGGTGGACAGCAGCAACGCGTGGCGATCGCCCGCGCGCTGAGCATGGACCCCATCGTGATGCTGTTCGACGAGCCGACGTCCGCCCTCGACCCCGAGATGGTCGGTGAGGTGCTCGACGTGATGGTGACGCTCGCCAAGGAAGGCATGACCATGATGGTCGTGACGCATGAAATGGCGTTCGCCCGCAAGGTTGCGAGCCGCGTGATCTTCATCGACGTGGGCGGCCGCATCCTGGAAGACTGCGCCAAGGACGAGTTCTTCAGCCACCCTGAGAACCGTCAGCCGCGGACGAAGGATTTCCTGAACAAGATCCTGCAGCACTAGCTCGCCCCCAGGTCGCTGCGCACTTCGTGTCGCTGCTCCCACCCCCTGCCGGGGGCGACACCAGCGGCGGGTGCGGCGCCGCGTGCCGATGCGTTGACCGCCTTCGTCACCGATGGTCGTCAAGGCGTCATGCTCGCGCCGGGCACATGGCATCACGCGCTGTTGGCTGTAGACGCGAGGGATTTCGTCGTGGTGGAACGCGTCGCTGCCACGGTCGATTGCGATGTATCCGAGGTGAACCCGACCGTTAGCGTGACGTGGGCTGGTTAAGTGCGTAAGGCGTCCTGGCGCTGACGACTTTCCCGTCGAGTGCTCGCTATGTCGCGATGCGCTCAGCCAGCGCAATCAACGACCGGTCCGAGCCCGCCGGCCCCAGCAGCGAGATACCCAGCGGCGCGCCATCGCGTTTCGCCAATGGCATAGACAACTGAGGAAAGCCGCTGAGCCCTGCAACGCACAGCATGCGGATGGCCTTGTTGCGGTAGTCCTCCAGGCTGGCGTCAGTGGCCGCGCGCAGCGGAGCGATGTCGGGCATCGTCGGCATCAGCAACACGCCGTCGTTGCCCAGCAGCGCGGCGAGCTGCGCCTTGAAGCGGGTCCGAAATTCGCGCGCGATGTTCACTTGGTCGTCGGTCACATCGCGTGACCAGGCGAAGCGCTCGGCGACGCCGGGACCGAGTGGCGGCGCGTAGCGCTCGATCAACGGGCCATCGGTGAGCCATGCTTCGCGCGCTTGCACGTACCGAAAGTTCCAGTACATCGCGTCCCATGACTCGAGCGCGATCTCCACGGGCTCGGCTTGCCCGAGCACCGACTGAACCTGCTTCGTTACCTCGTCGAGCGCCTCGACCACCGGCGCGTCGAGCATTGCCCAGATGTCTTCCGGCCACAGCATGCGAACGGTGTCGGGCAGCGGGTGTGCATCGTCACCCAACAGCACCTCACCTACTCGCGCAAAGGTGCCGACGTCGCGCGCGAACCAGCCCACCGTGTCGAGGCTCGGCGAAAGATCGAGCACCGCTTCGAGGCTGATGCGGCCGTGCGTCGGTCGGATGCCGTACAGGTTGCAATGATTCGCCGGCGCGCGCACCGAGCCGCCGGTGTCGCTGCCGAGGGCGAAGTCGCACAGACTCGACGACACCGCCGAGGCCGAGCCGGACGACGAGCCGCCGGTGATGCGGTCCTTCGCGGCACCGTTGATCGGTGCACCGAAGTGCGCGTTGTTGCCGTTCATCGAAAACGCGAGTTCATCTGTCACGGTCTTGCCGACGAAGCGTGCACCGGCATCGAGCAGTTTCTGCACCGACGGCGCAGTGCGCGTCTTGATGCCGGACATCGCCAGCACGATCGGACTGCCGCCGCCGGTCGGATAGCCGGCCACGTCGTACAGGTCTTTGACCGCGAAGCTGAGATCGGCGAGCGGGCCGGTGGCTGCGCGCGGTACGGCGACATCGGGATAGGGAACGAAGGCGTGGGCAGGGTCGTGCAGTGGCATGGTCTAGTCTCCTTTGGAAATCACACGGCAACAGGCGCAACAGGCGCAATCGCCGCCGCCCGATCCGTGTGGATGCACCGCGCATGATGCCCCGGTGCGACTTCGATCGACGGCGGCTGCGCGGTGCGGCAGGCATCGGTCGCCAGCGCACAGCGCGCGGCGAACGCGCAGCCGGGTGGCAAATCGGACAGGTCGGGCGGCGCACCGCCGATCGTCTCCAGCCTCACGCCCCGCGCCATCGCACCTTCGGCGCGGCTCTTCAGCAACGCGATCGTGTACGGATGCCGGGGCGTCAGGATGAGGTCGCGTGCAGTGCCTTCTTCGACGATGCGGCCGGCATACATCACCGCGATGCGGTCGGCCACTTCGACCGCCGCGCCGATGTCGTGCGTGACGAAGATGACCGACAGGCCCAGGTCGCGCTGCAGGTCGCGCAACAGCAAAAGAATCTGGATTTGCACCGTGGCATCGAGTGCGGTGGTGGGCTCGTCGGCCAGCAGCACCTTCGGGTTGCAGGCGAGCGCCAGCGCGATCATCGCGCGCTGGCGCATACCGCCGGACATCTCGTGCGGGTAGGCCGAGAGGCGCCGTTGCGGACTCGGGATGCGCACCTTCTCGAACAGCGCCAGCGCACGTGCCGCCGCTTCGGACCGGCTCGCACCGGCGTGTCGGCGAATCGTTTCGATGATCTGCGCACCGACCGTGTAGACCGGGTCGAGCGCGAGCAACGGCTCCTGGAAGATCATCGCGACTTCTTTGCCGCGCATGTCCGACAGCGCGCGTGGGCTCATGCCGAGCACGTCTTGCCCGTTGACTTCGAGCTTGCCGGTGATGCGTGTGCTGCGCTCGTTGTGCAGCCGCATCACGGTGCGCAGCGTGACGCTTTTGCCGGAGCCCGACTCGCCGATGAGCGCGACGACTTCGCCTTGCTGCAGTTGCAGGTCGACGCCGTTGACGGCCTCGATCTTTCTTCCGGGTGCGACGAAATTGACGCGCAGGTCTTTGAGCTCGACGGCGAGGCCGGCGACCTTGGTCGATGCGTCAGACATGCGCCGGCTCCGCTGTTGCGGCTGTCGCGGCTGTCGCAGCATGCAGCGCCGCGGGTTCCGGCATGTCCGGAAAGTCCGCCGTCGGCACATAGCCAGAGCCCGGCTGCCAGCGCAAACATGCCACGCCGTGGCCCGGCGCCGTCTCTGCAAAGGCCGGCATCTTCTGGCTGCACACCGCCTGCGCAAACGCGCATCGCGTGTGAAAGCGGCAACCCGATGGTGGATCGATCGGGTTCGGCGGATCGCCCGACAAAGGCGCCTCCGTCGTGCGCTGCATCGGATCGCCGCTCGGCATCGAGCGCAGCAGCGCGCGCGTGTACGGATGGCGCGGCGCATCGAACACCTGCGCCGATGTGCCGATCTCGACCACCTGGCCGAGGTACATCACCAGCACGCGGTCCGACATGTAGCGCACCACGTGCAGGTCGTGGCTGATGAAGAGATAGGTCAGGCCGAAGTCGCGCTTCAGGTCTTCGAGCAGGTTGAGCACCTGCGCCTCGACCGACTTGTCGAGGGCGGACACCGCCTCGTCGAGGATCACCAGCCGCGGCTCCAGCGCCAGCGCACGCGCGATGTTCACTCGCTGTCGCTGGCCGCCCGACAGCTCGTGCGGATAGCGCCCCGCGAAACGCGCCGGGTCGAGCCCGACGCGCGCCAGCAGGTCGTGCGCGCGGTTGAGCGCATCGCGGCCCGACACGCCGTGCACCGTCGGCCCGAAGGCGACCGAGTCCTCGATCGTCATGCGCGGGTTCAGCGACGAGTAGCTGTCCTGGAACACCATCTGCGTCTGGCGGCGGAAGTCGCGCAACGGCAGGTCGCGTGCGCCGACCGTCGCGCCATCGAAGACCAGCTCGCCGCTGTCCTGCGCGATGAGCTGCATCAGGATGCGTGCGGTGGTCGACTTGCCGCAGCCGGATTCGCCGACCACGCCCAGCGTTTCGCCCTTGAGAATTTCGAAGCTCACGCCATCGACTGCGCGCACCGCGGGGTGGGGTCCGCGTGCGAATCCGAAGCCGCCGCGCTTCAGTGGAAAGTGCTTTTTCAGGTCCTGCACGCGCATGAGCGGCTGGCGCGGCCCGCCGATGTCGGCATTGCTGCCGGGCTTAGTCACTGCTTCACCTCCATCGCCGCACGCAGCCCATCGGCCAGCATGTTGAACGACACCGAGGTCATGAAGATGAGCACGCCGGGAAGTGCAGCGATGAGCGGCTGGCTGTAGATGGCGGTGCGCAGGGTGTTGAGCATCAGACCCCATTCGGGTTGCGGCGGCTTCACGCCGAGCCCGAGAAACGACAGGCCCGAGGCCAGGATCATCGACACTGAAATGAGACTGGTCGCGTACACGAAGATCGGCCCGATCACGTTGCCGAAAACATGGCGCCGCACGATGGTGAAGGCCGGGGCGCCGGATGCGCGCGCCGCATCGACGTAGTCGCTGCGTCGCACTTGCGTGGTCACGCTCTCGGCGATTCGCGCGATCTGCGGCACGAAGACCACGGTGAGTGAAATGAGCGCGTTGGTGATGCCGGCGCCGAGCGCCCCCGACAGCGCGATGGCCAGCAGCACCGACGGAAACGCATACAGCACGTCGATGCACCGCATGATGATGGTGTTGACCTTGCCACCCGCGTAGCCGGCCAGGATCCCGACGCCGCTGCCGATCACAAAAGCCATGATCACCGGCGCGATTCCCATGAAGAGCGAGAGTCGGCCACCGAGCATCAGGCGCGACAGCATGTCGCGACCCAGCTCGTCGGTTCCCAGTGGAAAGCCGGCCGTGCCGACCGGTCGCAAGCGCTTGAACATCGATGTCGCGAACGGGTCGCTCGGCATGATCCACGGCGCCAGCAGTGCGACGAGGATCAGCAGCGCGATGATGCCGGCGGCGGTCATCGCGATCGGGTTGCGCACGAGGCGGCGCAATACGTTGGCGCCGTGGCTGGCGGAGCGCACGGCTGGTGTGAGCTGGACCGGCGGTGTGCCGGCCGTCGGGGAGCCAGGTGCGGTGACGGAAGTCGTCGACATGGCGTCAGGCCCTTTCGATGCGAGGATCGAAAAGCGTCTGCAAGACGTCGACCAGCAGATTGAGTGCAACGAAGAACAGTGCGAGCACGAGGATGGTTCCCTGCAGCAGCGGCAGGTCGCGCTGGAAGATCGCCTGGTTCAGCAGAAAGCCGGTGCCCGGCCAGGCGAACACGGTTTCGATCAATATCGATCCGCCGAGCAGGTAACCGAGCTGCAGCCCCATGACCGCGAGGGCGGTCGGCGCGCAGTTCTTGACGACGTGCCTGAACACGCCGAATTCGCTCAGCCCGCGTGCGCGCAGGCCGATCACGAACTCCTGCGAAAGAATGTCGGCCACCAGTGCGCGCACGGTGCGCGCGACGATGCCCATCGGAATGAACGACATGGTGACGGCGGGAAGGATCAGGAACTTGATGTGTTCGACGTCCCACTTCCACAGGGCAGAACCGTCAGGCCCGGCGCCGGTGGCCGGCAGCCACATGAGCTTGGCCGAGAAGACGATGACGAGCACCATGCCGAGCCAGTAGTGCGGCAGGCTGACGCCTATCACCGAGACGAAAGAGGCCGCGCGGTCCATCCACGAGTTGCGAAAGTAACCCGCGACGAAGCCGAACAGCGAACCGAAGGCAAAGCCGATGAGCGTCGCCAGCGCGGCAATCATGAAGGTGTTGCCAACAGCCTTGAACACCTCCTGCGTGACCGGACGCGCCGTCGCGATGGAGGTGCCGAGGTCGCCGTGCAAGGCCCGCCAGATCCACAGGCCGAACTGCACCGGCCATGGCTTGTCGAAGCCGTAGATCTTCATCATCTGCTGCTGCAGGTCGGCCGAGGCATCGGCCGGCAGGATCGACACCAGCGGATCGCCCGGCGCGATGTGCACCAGCATGAAGCAAAGGAACGACACGCCCAGCATGATGGGCAAGGCGTAGCCGATGCGGCGCAAGAGATAAGAAATCATGGGGCGCCGCGACCTGGGGGCGAGCTCAATCCATGCTCATCGTTGCCAGGTCGATGAACCAGCTCTGCGGCTGCACCACGCCCTTGATTTTCGGCGACAGCGCGCGCGGTCCGACGTCGTGAGCGACGAACAGGAACGGGGCCTCGTCGACGATCTTCGCGTGCAGGTTGGCCAGTGCCACGTCGCGCTGCTTCTCGTCGAAGGTGGTGCGGGCCTTGTCGACCAGTGCATCGACTTCCGGGTTGCTGAAGTAGCCCCAGTTGTTCGACACCGGCGGGAAGGCCTTGGTGCTGACGAAGCGGACCATCGCGAAGAACGGGTCCATGGTCGCAGCGCTCACGTTGGTAGCGTGCGCTCCGTGGGCGCCCGGGTCCTTGGCGCCGAGGCGCCAGCTGGAGAACAACGTGTTCCATTCGACGACGTCGAACTGCACGTCGAAATAGCACTCCTTCAGGCTTTGCTGGATGAATTCATTCATCGGCAGCGGCTGCATCTGGCCCGAGCCCGAGGCCGAGGTCTGCACCTTGACCTTGACCGGCTTGCTTGCAGAGTAGCCCGCTTCGGTCATCAGCTTCTTGGCGGCGGCCGGGTCGTACTTGATCTGGAAGGTCGGGTTGCCGCGCCACGGATTGCCGGGCTCGGCCACACCGGTGGCCTCGACCATCAGGCCGCCGAGCAGCTCTTTCATGGCGGTGCGGTTCAGGCACAGGTTGGCGGCGTAGCGCACCTTCTTGTCGGCGAATGGCGAGTCCGGGAGCATCGAGAACTGCCATGGCCAGAGGTGCGGCTGCAGGTTGGAGTACAGCTTGAAGCCGCGGCCCTTGATGGCTTCGAGGGCATCCGGTGCGGGCGCTTCGATCCAGTCGACCTGGCCCGACAACAACGCTGCGGTGCGCGAGCTCGCCTCAGGCAACGGGAGCATCACGACGCGGTCGATCTTGGGGCGACGGGCGGCGTCCCAGTAGTCCGGGTTCTTCACGATTTCAAGGCGTTCGCGCGGCACGAACTTGGATGCCTTGAACGGGCCGGTGCCGGAGAAATCGGCGGCAAAAGCTGTCCAAGCGGCCTTGCTGCGCTCGGCCTTGTCGGTCACGGTGGCGGGCAGGGCGGCCAGCTTCTTTTCCCACTGTGCGGGCGAGGCCATGAAGAGGTTGGTGAGGTTGATCGGCAGAAACGAATCGGGCTCCGACGTGGTGAGCTCGACCGTCAGGTCGTCGATCTTGCGGGCCGTGCGCAGCGTCGGCATGCGCGATGCGGTCACGCCGATCTGCGCGGGGTCGAACTGGGGTGCGTCCTTGCGCAGTACCTTGTCGACGTTCCACACCACGGCGTCGGCATTGAAGGGCGAGCCGTCATGGAACTTGACGCCCGGGCGCAGCTTGAACACCCACTTGGTGCGGTCGGAGGCATCGACCGCCCAAGACAGGGCCAGGTCGGGAATCACGACGCTGGCCTTGGTGGCCGACGTCAGGTCCCATTGCGTGAGGCTGTCGTACATCGGAACGCCGGTGAAGCGATTGCCTTCGTAACCTTGATCGGGCTGGCCCGAGGTGCGCGGAATGTCGCCGGCGGTCATGGCGATGCGCAACACTTTTTCTTGCGCAAGCACTGCCGTGCCGATGAGCGACAGCGCAGCGACCAGCAATGCGCCGACGCGGTTCGGCAAGGTTGGGGTGTACATGGAGAGCGACCTTTGAGTTTTGGAATGCGTTTTTTCAAGCAAGCGACATGCCAATCGAATCGCCTTGATGTGTACCTCGCTCCGGAACAAGGCCAGACGACAATGCCGGACCATGACCAGCATCTCCTCCCTCACGATCACGCGTCCCGACGACTGGCACCTGCATGTGCGCGACGGCGCCGCGCTCGAAGCCGTGGTGCCGCACTCGGCACGCCAGTTCGGCCGCGCGCTCATCATGCCCAACCTGCGCCCTCCCGTGACCACGGCCGAGCAGGCGCTCGCATACCGCGACCGCATCCGCGCGGCAGTGCCGGCCGGCGTCGACTTCGAGCCGGTGATGTCGCTCTACCTCACCGACAAACTGCCGCCCGACGAAATCGCACGGGCGGCCGAAGCCGGCGTGCGCGCGCTGAAGCTGTACCCGGCCGGCGCCACCACCAACAGCGATGCAGGAGTGACCGACATCCGTCACACCTACAAGACGCTCGAGGCCATGCAGAAGCACGGCTTGCTCTTGCTGATCCACGGCGAAGTGACCGACCCCGCCATCGACCTGTTCGACCGCGAGGCGGCCTTCATCGATCGCGTGATGATCCCGCTACGGCGCGACATGCCCGAGCTCAAGGTCGTGTTCGAACACCTCACCACGAAAGAGGGCGCGCATTACGTTCGCGATGCCGATCGATTCACCGCCGCCACCATCACCGCCCATCACCTGCTCTACAACCGCAACGCCATCTTCACCGGCGGCATTCGCCCGCACTACTACTGCCTTCCGGTGCTCAAGCGCGAAACGCATCGCGTGGCACTGGTCGAAGCGGCGACCAGCGGGAGCGACCGCTTCTTTCTCGGCACCGACAGCGCACCGCACGCTGCGGCCCTGAAAGAAAACGCCTTCGGCTGCGCCGGCTGCTACACCGCGCTCACTGCGATCGAGTTGTATGCCGAAGCCTTCGACGCCGTCGGTGCCATCGACAAGCTCGAAGGCTTCGCCAGCTTTCACGGCGCGGATTTCTATGGCCTGCCGCGCAACGCCGGCACCATCACGCTGAGGCGCGAGCGCTGGACCGTGCCGGAAGAAGTACCGTACGGCGAGGCCACGGTGAAGCCACTGCGCGGCGGCGAAACCCTCGACTGGAAGCTCGCATGACCCCCACTCCCCGCGTCATGCTGCTGATCGACGCCGACAACGTTTCGTCCGATGTCATCGAGCAGGCCGCGCAACGCACGATGGCCGTGTACGGCGCCATTCACGTGCGCCGCGCCTATTGCAACGCCGAGACCGCGCTGAAGCAGCAGGCGTTGTTCAAGCGCTTGTCGGTGCGGCCCATGGTCAACATCTCGGCCGGCAAGAACAGCACCGACATCGCGCTCGCGGTCGACGCCATCGACCTGGTCATCGCCGAACGCCCGCACGTCGTCGTGCTGGTGTCGTCCGACTCCGACTTCGCGCCGCTGGTGATCCGCCTGCGCGAAAAAGGCTGCCGCGTGTGTGGCATCGGACAGCAGGGCAAGACCGGCGAAGAGACGATTGGCGTGTACGACGAGTTCATCGATCTGGCGCACAAGAGTGCGTCGGCGACAACGCGTGTGGCGTCGACCGCGGCTCCGCGTGCGGCTGCAGCTCCGCGTCAACCAGCGCGAAAGGCAGCGTCGAACCGTTCGACTGCCAAGTTTTCCGACGAGGCATCGCAGGCCGACGAACTCGCGGCTGCCCGCGCTACGTCGCCTGCACCGAACGCACCGAACGCACCGAGCACACCAGTCGCTCCACGTGCGCCCGCAGCGCCCCGCAAAACCGCGAGCCGCTCCGCCGCCCGCAAGAACGCGCCCGTGAAAGTGTCCGCACCTTCCGAAGCGGCGGAGTTCATCCTGAACGCCGCGCCTGCGCTGCGCAGTGGCACCGACGTGCCGCTCAACGATGTCGCGAAGGCGCTGCGCACAGCGGGACTGCTCGGCAAGCACGGCAGCTCGCTCAAGCTCTTCGACAAGCTCACCGACGAGTTCGCCGTGCTGCAGCACCCGGACCGGATTCGATGGACCGGCGGCCCGACCCGCTGAACCTGTCCGGGGTCGACTGGGCCCGTCCCTGGCTGGCGCACTGTCGCGACATCGGTCAGGCAGTGGCCCAGTCATCGCAGAAAACCTCCGTGGCGCAGGCGTTGCAAGCGGTCTCGTTCGGCGTGACGATCGATGCTGGCAGTGCGAGTGGGCCCTGCGTTCCGGCCTTCGTGCCGCAAAGCCATCTGCCACCCGATCGTGCCTACGAAGCGCACATCTTCGAGACCGGTACCGTGCCGACGCGCAACAACCTGCACGATTTCTTCAATGGGCTCACCTGGCTCGCATTCCCGCTGACCAAGAAACGTCTCAACGCATTGCAGGCGGCTGAAATCGAACGCGCCGGCGTCGGCGCGGCGCGCGGTCCCTTGCGCGATGCGCTCACGCTGTTCGACGAAAACGGCGCGGTACTCGATGCGCCGCCTGCGATGTGGGAAGCGCTGCGCGCGCGCGACTGGCAACGACTTTTTGTCACCGAACGTGCGGTGTGGCAGGAGGCGCGTTTGCTCGTGTTTGGTCATGCGCTGCTAGACAAACTGTGCCGACCGCGCAAGGGAATGACAGCCCACGTGCTGCTCGCGCCCGGCGCTTTCGACTCGACCCGATCAATCGCAGCCGACGATGCCGCGATAGCGCGTGCGCTCGATCCGGCGCACCTGGCCACCAAGCCTTTCGTGCCTTTGCCGGTGCTCGGGATACCGGGTTGGTGGCTCGATAACGAGAACTTTTCCTTCTATGATGACCCGGACGTCTTTCGTCCCTTCCGGCCCCGAGAAGAAGCAACATACAAACAGGGCCGGCGCCTTTAAATCCATTGCGCTCGCAGGGCGTGAAGCTTGAAGCGGGACATTTCGGTCCCCACCTTCCGGTCTGTTGTCGCGGTCCGTTGTCGCCTTCTTTCCCCACGGAGAAATCAACTTGAAACGCATTCTTCTGTTCGTGCTCACCAACGTGCTGGTCGTCGCGGTGCTGGGCGTCGTGTCGAGCCTGCTCGGCTTCAACCGCTACCTGACATCCAGCGGGCTCAACCTGCCTGCACTGCTCGGCTTCGCGCTGGTGATGGGTTTTGGCGGGGCGATCATTTCGCTGCTCATCAGCAAGCCGATGGCCAAGTGGACGGCTGGCATCCGCATCATCAACGACCCACAGTCGGCCGATGAAGCATGGATCGTGGAGACGGTGCGCAAGTTCGCCGACACCGCCAAGATCGGCATGCCCGAGGTCGGCATCTTCGAAGGCGAGCCCAACGCCTTCGCCACCGGCGCGTTCAAGAATTCGTCGCTGGTCGCGGTGTCGACCGGCCTGCTGACGAACATGACGCGCGAAGAGGTCGAGGCCGTCATCGGCCATGAAATCGCACACGTGGCCAATGGCGACATGGTCACGATGGCGTTGATCCAGGGCGTGATGAACACCTTCGTCGTCTTCCTGTCGCGGGTCATCGGCTACGCCGTCGACAGCTTTCTGCGCCGCGGCGATGACCGCAATTCCGGGCCCGGCATCGGCTACATGATCACGACGCTGGTGCTCGACATCGTGCTGGGCTTCGCCGCGCAGATCGTCGTCGCGTGGTTTTCGCGCCACCGAGAATTTCGCGCGGATGCAGGATCAGCCAGCTTGATGGGCAGGAAGCAACCGATGATGAATGCGCTGGCACGGCTGGGTGGGTTGCCTCCGGGCCAGTTGCCCAAGTCGGTCGAGGCAATGGGCATCACCGGCAGCATCGGCAAGCTGTTTGCCACGCATCCGCCGATCGAAGAGCGCATCGCTGCGCTGCAGAACGCCAGGGCTTGAGACTTTGAGTGCGGGGATAGCGTCTGGCGTGCCCCTTCCGCTCATGTCCCCGAACACGCCCCGCTGTCTCCTCTGCAAAACGAAAAAAGCCGGCAACCTCTTGCCGGCTTTTTTAACTGGATCGCCGGATTTCTATGCGGCGTGGCCAGCATCCTTCGCATCGTCGGACGGCACGGCATTCGTCGTTGCTTCTGCTTCTGCTTCTGCTTCAGCAGCTGAAACAGCTTCAGCAGCCGCCGCAACCGCAGCAGCAGCACGCTCCGCCTCCGCAGCCTTGTCGCTGCGAGCGCGCTGGAGGATTCGCTTTACTTCGACCGGGTCCATGCCGTACATGTCGGCGAACCCTGCTTCGTCCTTGCCGCTGGCTTCGAACGCGCGCAGGAGCGCTTCACGCTTGGCGGCCTGACGACCGAGCTCGGCCAGCGCTTCATCGAGCGCCGCATTGGCGCCCGCGTCACGTGCCCGCACTCGCTCGGCATAGACCTCGCGCGGCATGTCCGACGCTTCGATCGCCGCGATGATCCGTTCCTGCAGTTGCGGACGCAGATCGTCTTTCGAGCGGGCTTGACGGCGCTTGAACACTTCGAGGATCGCGTGGTGCACGTGCTCTGGCGCGACTGGCTCGACCGCATTGCCGTCGAGGTCGTGGCGCGCATGACCGGCAGCGACGCTCTCCAGGTAGCGCGTCGAGCGGGCATGCAGACCCATCGCGACCTTCAGCTCTTCGGTCTTGAAGGTGTCGGGATGGCGCGCTATCAGGTCCTCGTACGTGCCGAGCTTCAGCGGCAGGAAGCGGGCGCCGAACAGCTTGGGGTGCAGCTCGAACAGCTGCTCCAGAACCGGATGCACCTGGCGCGCCGGACGGGGCGCGCGCTGGTCGCGCTGGCCCTGGTGTGGCTGCTGCCCGCGTTGCCCTTGCGGTCCCCGTTGCCGCCCTGGCTGTTGCTGTTCCTGGCCGGCGGTCGGCCTTTGGCCTCCACCTCGGCCAGAGCGCGGCGGCCGCGAGTTGCGGCGCGGCTCGTTCGGTTCCGTCGCTGCGTTCGATGGGGCGCCCTCGGATGCGGCGGTCGTGTCTTGGGCCGGCGCAACGGGCGTGTTCACCGCGGTGGGTTCGGTCTGGATGGCGTCTTCGGTCATGGGGTCGCTTGCAAGAAAAATCGGTTGTCTCGGATCAGCGCGGACGGCGCATCTGGAAGCGATTGTCGGCGGTCACGGCAAAGTAGTCCGCCGGACCGCCGCCACGCAGTATCGGCTCGGCCGCAGCGGTGTCGTAGATGCCATCGTTCAACAGCCGCCGCGCGATGTGCACCGCTACCACTTCGCCCAGCACCAGCCAGCTCGAAATGGCGGTGCCATCGGCGGCTTGCAGCTGCACGATCTGTGTCAGTTTGCACTCGAAAGACACCGGACTTTCGGCCACGCGGGGCACGTCGATCTTTCGCGATGCCACGGGGGTCAGGCCGGCAAGCTGGAACTCGTCGACATCGGCAGGCACCGAAGCGCACGACAGGTTCATCTGCTCCGCCAGCGGTCGGGTTACCAGGTTCCACCCGAACTCTCCGGTTTCGCGGATGTTGTGCAGGCTGTCCTTCGCGGTGATGCTCGAGAAGCCGATGATCGGCGGCGTGTAGTTGAAGCCGTTGAAGAAGCTGTAGGGCGCGAGGTTCAACGCGCCCGCCGCGCTTTTCGACGAGATCCAGCCGATCGGTCGCGGACCGACCATGGCGTTGAACGGATCGTGCGGCAGGCCGTGGCCGTTGGCGGGTTCGTAGTAGTGAAAGTCGTCTTCGATCATCTTTTCGCTTTCGTGAGGTCTTTTGTTCGTTGGCCCTGAGGGCTTCGGCTGCAATTTCAGTGACGTGGGTTCAGTTCGAGGTCGCGATCACCCCGCGCGCTACTGCCTCGGCAACCTTGATGCCGTCCACCCCCGCCGACAGAATCCCGCCCGCATAACTAGCCCCTTCGCCGGCCGGATATAACCCCCGCACGTTGAGACTCTGATAGTCGTCGCCGCGCGTCATGCGGATGGGCGACGAGGTGCGTGTCTCGACGCCGGTCAACACCGCGTCGTGCAGGTCGAAGCCTTTGATCTTGCGGCCGAATGCCGGAAACGCCTCGCGCATCGCCTCGATGGCATAAGCGGGCAGGGCCCCGCGCAAATCGGTCGGCGTCACGCCCGGCTGGTACGAAGGCGTCACGCTGCCGAGCGCGCTCGATGGCTTGCCCGCGACGAAATCGCCGACCAGTTGACCGGGTGCGCGGTAGTCGCTGCCGCCGAGCACGAAGGCGTTGGATTCGAGCTCGCGTTGCAGCACCATGCCGGCCAGCGCGTCGCCCTTTTCAGTGGCAGTCCAACCCGGGAAATCGCGCGGCTCGATGCCGACCACGATGCCCGCATTGGCATTGCGCTCGTTGCGCGAGTACTGGCTCATGCCGTTGGTGACCACGCGTCCTGCCTCGCTCGTGGCTGCGACCACCGTGCCGCCCGGGCACATGCAAAAGCTGTAGACGGCACGTCCGTTGCTCGCGTGGTGCACCAGCTTGTAGTCCGCCGCACCGAGCAGCGGATGACCTGCGTGCCGCCCCCAGCGTGCACGATCGATCAGCCCTTGCGGATGCTCGACGCGAAAGCCGATCGAGAACGGCTTGGCATCGATGTGCACGCCGCGCGCATGCAGCATCTCGAAGGTGTCGCGCGCGCTGTGGCCGAGCGCCAGCACGACGTGGTCCGCACGCAGCTCACTGGTCGCACCGGTGGCCCGATCGAGCACCGACAGGCCTCGAATGTGGCCGTCTTCGATGCGCACGTCCGTCACGCGTTGCTCGAAGCGGATCTCGCCGCCCAACGCGACGATTTCTGCGCGCATCGTCTCGACCACCTTCACGAGCTTGAAGGTGCCGATGTGCGGATGCGCGACATAGAGGATCTCGGGCGGCGCACCTGCCTTGACGAATTCCTCCATCACCTTGCGGCCGAGAAAGCGCGGGTCCTTGATCTGGCTGTAGAGCTTGCCGTCCGAAAACGTACCGGCACCGCCTTCACCGAACTGCACGTTCGACTCCGGATCGAGCACGCCCTTGCGCCACAGTTTCCATGTGTCGATGGTGCGCTGTCGCACCGACTTGCCGCGTTCGAGCACGATGGGTTTGAAGCCCATCTGCGCCAGCACCAGCGCACAGAAGATGCCGCACGGCCCGAAGCCGACGACCACCGGGCGCAGCGGCATGTCGGCCGGCGCATGAGACGGCGCGCGCCACACCATGTCGGGCGCAGGCTGGATGTGCGGATGCGCCGCGTGCTGCGCGAGGAGAGCAGCTTCGCGTTCCGTGTCGACCAGCGCGACATCGACGATGTAGACCGTCAGCAGCTCGGCCTTGCGCGCATCGAAGCTGCGCTTGAAGACGGTGAAAGTCTGGAGGTCGAGCACATCGACATCGAGCGTGCGCGCGATGAGCTGCGGCAGCGCTTCGGGCGTGTGGTCGAGCGGGAGTTTGAGTTCGGAGAGGCGGATCATGGCGTGCGGCCCGTGTCGATCGGGCAGGTGCGGTGAAGGGCCGCGATGATACCGGCCGCCTGCGATCAGCCCGGCAACGCCGGCAAGAACCCCTCGACCGACAGATACCGCTCGCCCGTGTCGTAGTTGAACCCCAGCACCACGGCATCGGCTGCCAGCTCGGGCAGCTTTTGCGCGATGGCGGCGAGCGTGGCGCCGGACGAAATGCCCACCAGCGTGCCTTCTTCTGCGGCGCTGCGGCGCGCCATCTCGCGGGCCGGTTCGGCATCGACCTGGATCACGCCATCCATCAACGCCATGTCCATGATTTTCGGCACGAAGCCGGCACCGATGCCCTGGATCGGGTGCGGCGCCGGACTGCCGCCGGAGAGTACTGGCGATGCGACGGGCTCGACTGCAAACACCTTCAGCTTCGGCCACTTCGCCTTCAGCACTTTGGCGACGCCGGTGATGTGGCCGCCAGTGCCGACGCCGGTGATCAACACGTCGATGCCACCGGGAAAGTCGGCGGCGATTTCTTCAGCCGTGGTGCGCACATGCACTTCGACGTTGGCCGGATTGTTGAACTGCTGCGGCATCCACGAATTCGGGGTGCCGGCAACCAGCTCTTCGGCGCGGGCGATGGCGGCCTTCATGCCGCCGGCGCGTGGCGTCAGATCGAAAGTCGCACCATAGGCCAGCATGAGGCGACGCCGCTCGACGGACATCGAATCGGGCATCACCAGGATCAGCTTGTAGCCCTTGACCGCTGCGACCATGGCAAGGCCGATGCCGGTATTGCCGGAGGTCGGTTCGATGATGGTGCCGCCGGGCTTGAGCGCACCCGATTTCTCCGCGTCTTCGACCATCGCGAGGGCGATGCGGTCCTTGATGGAGCCACCGGGATTGGCGCGCTCCGATTTGATCCAGACCTGCTGCCCCGGCTTTGCGAGGTTGCCGAACAAGCGCTGGATGCGGATGTGCGGCGTGTTGCCGATGGTGGCGAGGATGGTGTCGGCTTTCATGGGTGTCTCCTTCGTTGATTGCGGAATCTGTGCGGAGGATCATTGTGGCGATAATCGCTGCGTGAAGCACGCTGGACCGCCGCTGGTGCAATCTGGGAAACCAGGCACTGGAGGAACGTCCGGACTGCACAGGACAGCGCAGGAGCTAACGGCTCTCCACCGCGAGGTGAGGATCAGAGCAACAGAGACGAGTCGGTGAAGGGGCAACCCCGATCCGGGTGAAACGGGCAATCTCTGCGCGCAGCAACACCAAGTAGGCCAGTATCGAGGTGGTTCCGCTGAGCTGGCGGGTAGGTGGCATCGAGCTGTTTGGCGACAAACGGCCCAGAGTAATGGCGGTCATGCCGGGGTTCGCAAGAACGCCGGTACACAGAATCCGGCGTACAGGCGCGCTTCACACTAATTCAGCCGACGAGCCGTGTTCAGAACCGCTCGCTCGGCAGCAGGTAGCGCCATTGGCCTGGCAGCAGCCCGGCCAGCGGCACACGGCCGATGCGGATGCGCTTCATCGACAGGATGCGCAGGCCCACGCCATCGCAGATGTGAGCGATCTGCCCTGGTCGCGCACCCTTCAGCGCAAAGCGCAAACCGGTGTGGCCCTCACCCTGCTGGCCGATGCTGACGCGTGCCGGCGTGCGCTCCAGGCGATCCAATATTTCAGGACCGACCGGACCTTCGACGTCGACGATGACCTCGTGTTCCATCACGCCGGCGTCTTCCTGCAGCTTGCGTTCGATGCGGAACTCCTGCGTGAAGACGATCAGCCCGCTGGCGCCGGCTTCGAGCGGCGTCATCACGCGCTGGGCTTTCACGTGGTGCGGCAGAAAGCGCAGGCCGGCGCGCTCCGGCTCGTGGTGGTTGGCCGCGAACAGCAGGCGATGCGCCGCATCGGTTTCGGTACCGGCCGGCTTGTGCAGCAGCAGGGTCACCGCCATCACCGGCTGCGGTCGCGCACCGGGTTCGATGTCGACGCGCTGGCCTTCGCGTACGCGCGATTGCGGGACCAGCGCAGGCTCGCCGTCGACCCGCACTGCGCCGCTTTCGATCAGCAGTTCGGCTTCGCGTCGCGAGCAGCCTGCGGCGGCGGCCACGCGCTTGGCCAGGCGGACGCCTTCGTCTACAGAGCCGCTGCGGCTCTCGCGGCTGTTGCGTTTATCGTCCAGGGCGCTCATTGAGCCGCCAGTCGCTGCAGCCGTTCGACATGCGCTGCCAGCGAGCGAGCCGCCACTGGCCACATGCGCTCCGGCACATCGTCGTAGGCAATCGGCACCCAGTCTTCGACGTTGCCCTCCGGCAGGTGGCGCATGGCGGCGGCCACCTTGGCCTCGCGCCGCAGGCGGTGCGCCTTCAACATCGCGATGGCCTCGCGCGGACTGCCGATCACGTAGCCGTGCGCGGGCAGGATGAACCCGACGCCGTCGTTGGCGCAGGCGATGTCGAGCGTGTCGAGCGAGTTCAGATAAGCCGTCATGTCGCCGTCCGGCGGATCGACGACTGTCGTACTGCCGTTCAGGATGTGATCGCCCGAGAACAGCAGGGCGTCTTCTTCGAGCAGCAAGCACAGGTGGTTGGCGGCATGGCCGGGCGTGTGGATGACGCGCAGCGTGTGCCTATGAGCGGACGTGTCGGTTCGCGCTGGCGCCGCCAGCGTGAGGCGCTCGTTGTCGTGCAGCGCGCGATCGGGGGTGAAGCGCGCCGTGGGACGTGACGTTGCTGCGGAAGGCAGCCCGAGGATCGGCGGCCGCGTCTTGCACAGCGCCTGCAGCGGCGCAGCGCCCGGCGAGTGGTCGGCGTGCGAATGCGTGCACACGATCATGCGGATGTCGCCCTGCGTCGCGCGCCATAGCCGGCCGATGTGATCGAAGTCGTTCGGACCCGGATCGATCACGATGAAGCCGGTCGTCGCGTCGCCCACGATGTAGCTGTTGGTGCCCGGGCCGGTCATGGCGCTCGGATTGGGTGCGGTGAGCCGTTGCAGGTTTTTCAGCAGCGGCACGGGCGCTTCGTTTTGCCAGTCGAGCGTATGCAGGATCTGGCCATCCGGGCACACCATCGCGAGCTCGCCGTACGGTGAATCGGTCTCCATGTAGCGCGCGTCGGCGCCGTCGAGCAGGCCGGCGCGCGGGCAGCTGGTCCAGAGCGGGCCTTCCCCTTCCGAGCGATTGGCGCAGGTGCCGAGCACTGCATCGACGTTGCCGTAGGCGGCGAGCCGCTCGAGCGTCCGTACCGTCGGGAAGATCATGAAGAAGCTGCCGGCCTTGTGGCGCTCCAGCGCATCGGCAGGTCGCACCCAGCAAGGCTCGAACTGCTCGGTTTCGTCCGCAACCGGCGTCTGGCCTTCTGGCATGCGCGCGATCAGGAACGGCACGTCGAATCGCTTCGGCAAATCGCGGTCGGTGATCCAGTGGGCGAAGGTGAAAACCTTGTCGGTGGACAGGAGCAAACCGCGTGCGGCGCATTGCTCGGCGAAGGCGACCGTCGTCGATGCGGTGCTGCGATCCATGTCGTCGATCTCGGCAGCCGTGACCGGGCTGCCATCGGCGTGGTGCGCAAGCAGCACGCCCAATTCTTCGAAGCTTTCACGGATGGCAGCGATCGCCTGTGTCAACTGCAACCGGCTTTGGGTGCGGCGCCGTGTCGCGATGCGTCTTGCCGACGTGTCGGCCTCGTCGATTCGACCGCCCGGGAACACGTAGGCTCCGGGGGCGAAGCTGGCGCTCGACGACCGCCGAGTCATCAGGACTTCGAGGCCGTCGAGTGTGTCGCGCAGCAGGAGCACCGTCGCGGCTGCACGCAGCGGCGACGGCTCACGCGGCGAATGGAGTTGTTGGGTTGAACGAACCATCGCCGCATTATCTGCGGCGCTTTATTACTTGGGCGTGCCGCCTTGCGTGCTAGGGCGCTTGCCGGGCCGGCGCTGGTCACGGGTTTCGGCTCGGGCCTCGCCGGCAACCGCCGCTTTGTCGGTGCCGATGGCGCCGCCTTCAGGGGCCTTGGGCTCGTCACCGCCGGGCGCCTTCACCATGCCGGTCGGCCGCCGGTCCTTACGCATCTCGCCCGCCTGTGTCGATTTGTCGGTGGCGTAGCCGGGGGTATTCGGAGGCACGGGCACGCCAGGCGGGGTGGGTTGTGCATAGGCACCTGCGGCAAACAGACCCGCGAGAAGAATGGAAAGTGTTTTCGTCATGAGAGAAGCTCCAGAAATGATTTGAAAATGAAATGCGTGGCGCTGAGCCGTTGCCTTGGCTGCGTTTGTACGGATCCTGGCCCCAAAGAGATCCGCGCGATTGGCATGGGTGCCGACCGCAGCGGTAGGACGATGGCGCTTTCGGCTGTCGAAAAGCTTTCACGCCACTCGCTTGGGGGTGCCGGCCCGCCGCCGATAATCCGCAGATGCGAATCCGTTTCACCAAGATGCAGGGCGCCGGCAACGACTTCGTCGTGATCGACGAGACGCGAGGCGCCTCGGCGTTGAACAGGGCCCAGTACCGCTTCCTCGCCGACCGTCATTTCGGCGTTGGCGCGGACCAGATCCTGACCGTGCGGCCTTCGCCCGGTGCGGGCATCGACTTTCAGTACGTGATCCACAACGCCGATGGCGGCGAGGTCGAGCAATGCGGCAACGGCGCCCGCTGTTTCATGCGCTACGTGCGCGAACATGGGCTGACGACCAAAGCTGCAGTGCGGGTGCAAACGCTCTCTGGCGTCATCGAGCCACGCATGAATGCCGACGGCCGCGTGACGGTCGACATGGGCGCCCCGATCTTCGAGCTGCCGCGCGTGCCTTTCGATACGGCCGGCCTCACACCGGTGGTCGAAGGCGGCTGGGAGCGATGGCGTCTGGCGCTCGGCACCCACGCCGACAGCGCGATCGTTTCCGTCGCAGTGCTGTCGATGGGGAATCCGCATGCGGTGCAGGTGGTGGACGATGTCGAAGCCACGCCGGTCGCAGTGCAAGGCCCGCTGATCGAGCACCATCCGCGCTTTCCGCAACGCGTCAACGCCGGCTTCATGCAGGTGGTGGATCGCGCCCACATTGCGCTGCGCGTGTTCGAGCGCGGTGCCGGCGAGACGCTGGCCTGCGGCACGGGCGCCTGCGCGGCCGTGGTTGCAGGCATCCGTCTCGGCCTGCTCGATGCGCGGGTCGATGTGCAGACTCACGGCGGCGTGCTCACGATCGAATGGGCCGGCGAAGGTCTGCCCGTGCTGATGACCGGCCCCGCAACCACCGTCTTCGAAGGCGACATCGAAGTTCCCGACTTCGCCTGATGGCTCCTGAACTCTTCTGACCTGATCGACTGATCCGACATGCCCCACAACATCCACGACAACGCCGCCATGAACCCGATCACCGAGGACGACATCGCCAACTATCTGGTCAACACGCCCGACTTTTTCGAGCGGCATGCGCAGTTGCTGGGCCAGGTACAGCTCACCAGCCCGCATGGCAACCGGGCAGTGAGCTTGCAGGAACGCCAGGCTGAAATGCTGCGCGAAAAAATCAAGGCGCTGGAGCACCGTGTCATGGACATGATCCGGCACGGCACCGAAAACGTGGTCGCGTCCGACCGGCTTCAGCGCTGGACCGCGGGGCTCCTGACCACGCGCGACCCGCGTGGCGTGCCTTATCGCATCGTCGACGAGTTGCAGTCGCTCTTTCTGGTGCCACAGGCGGCCATCAAGGTGTGGGACTGCGAAACCAGCTACCTCAACGAGCCTTACGCGCAATGGGTGAGCGATGACGTGAAGGCGCTCGCCACGTCGCTGACCGAGCCGTATTGCGGCCTCAATTCCGGCTTCGAGGCGACCCAATGGCTGGCCGAGCCGCGTGCCGCCGTATCGATCGCAATGATCCCGCTGCGGGCCGAGCCCGAGTCGCCGGCCTTCGGCATGTTGATCCTCTCGTCGCCCGATGCGCATCGCTTCAATTCAGACATGGGCACGGAGTTTCTGGAGCGCATCGCCGAGCTGGCGTCGGGCGCGCTGTCGCGACTGCGGCCTTGATCGGCTGGCTGCGACGCGCAACGCGGACCGCACCATGGGTCGCGCCCGCGGCGGGCATTGCGGCCCTGTTGCTGGCGGCGCTGGTGTTCGTGTGCGTCGCCATCGGCATCACGGTCTGGCGCGATGCGCTCGATCGGTTGGCCCACCCGCCTGAACGCACCGCCGACGCGGCGCTGGTGCTGGGCAACCGAGCGTACTTGCGCGGCAAACCCAACCCGTGCCTGACCGGCCGTGTCGACGCCGCTCTGGCGCTGGCTTCAGCGGGCCGTGTGCAGCGCCTGGTGTTCTCGGGCGGCGTCGACAGCGAAGATGGCCGCATCGAAGCCGAGGTCATGCGTGCCCATGCTGTCCAGTCGGGCTATGCCGGGCCGATGCTGCTCGAACCGGCTTCCCAATCGACGCGTGAAAACCTGGCGTTATCGACTGCGGTGTTACAGGCCGCAGGCGTCAAGAGCGTGATCGTCGTGACGGAGCCCTATCACCTGTGGCGCGCGCAGCGTCTCGCGCATGCCGGTGGATTCGATCGGCTTTTCGACGTCCAGTACGCCGCCGCGCCGACGAGTTGCTGGTTGCGCTGGGGCATGGCGTTCAAGGGTGCGTTGCGCGAGCCGTTGGCCATCATCAACAATGCAGCTCATGGCTATCTCCGCTGATCTCGCCCTGGTCGAAAGATACCTGGAGCATGTGCGCGTGGAGCGCCGGCTGGCGGCGCGCACGGTCGAGCTGTATGCCATTCATCTGACGACGTTGTCGGAGAAGGCGGCCGAAGCCCGGCTGGCGTTCGACAAGGTTCAAACGGGCCACGTGCGCCGCTGGATGGCGCAGTTGCACAGTGCCGGCCATGCGCCGCGTGGCATCGCTCTCATTCTTTCTTGCTGGCGCAGCTTCTTTCGCTGGCTCGGCAACGAAGGGCTTGTCGCGGGCAATCCGGTGCAGGACGTGAAGGCGCCCAAGGCGGCGCGGCCGCTGCCCAAGGCGTTGGCCGTCGACG
The DNA here is from genome assembly GCF_014303735.1 of Variovorax sp. PAMC28562. Taxonomy (NCBI): domain Bacteria; kingdom Pseudomonadati; phylum Pseudomonadota; class Betaproteobacteria; order Burkholderiales; family Comamonadaceae; genus Variovorax; species Variovorax sp. PAMC28562. The sequence continues at coordinate 1,871,956 of NZ_CP060296.1, forward strand.
ACGCGGTGCGGCTGGCCGACCTGCACGACACCGAAGCCGATCCGTGGACCGAAGCGCGCGATCGCGCCGTCGTCGAGTTGCTCTATGGGTGCGGCCTGCGCGTGAGCGAACTGACGGGGCTCGATGTCTACGCCAGCGCGTCCGCGCGTGGCTGGGTCGACCTCGACGCCATGGAAGCCAGCGTGCTCGGCAAGGGCAGCAAACGGCGCAGCGTGCCGGTCGGCTCGAAGGCCGGTGAAGCGCTCCGTGCCTGGCTCACGGTGCGTGCAGATTGCGCCGCGCTCGATGCCGCCGCACAGCGCGATCCGGCCGATGGCGCGGCCTTGTTCCTCGGCGCCAAGGGCACGCGGCTGTCGTCCCATGCGGTGTGGAAGCAGTTGCGCGCGCGCAGCCTCAAAGCCGGCCTTGCAGCGCCCGTGCATCCGCACATGCTGCGCCATTCGTTCGCCAGCCACGTGCTGCAGTCGAGCAGCGATTTGCGTGCGGTGCAAGAGCTGCTGGGTCACGCCAACATCACGACGACGCAGGTCTATACGCGGCTGGACTTCCAGCATCTGGCGAAGACCTACGACGAATTTCATCCGCGTGCCAGGGCGCGCACGACGCCGGAAAGCGGCTCAAAAAAATAACCGTCGAGCCTTCTTGACAATGCGCGCTGACGCTCATTAGAGTCGGGCCTTCGCTGGCGACAATGCCAGCCGCGGCAACATCGCCGCACTCATCACCGGCAACACTGCCCTCTGCTTAGCGCTTACGCGCAGCAGGGGGCTTTTTTTTGGATTTTCGAAATGGCCCTCTCGCCTTCGACCGCGCAACAGACCCGCGTGGCATGCCTCCAGTTCGAGCCTCTCGTCGGTGAGAAACAGCGCAACCTCGACGCCAGCGTGCGCCTGATCGAAGCTGCCGCTGCGGAGGGTGCGCGACTGATGGTGCTGCCGGAGCTGTGCAATTCAGGCTATGTTTTCGAGACACGTGAAGAGGCCTTCTCTTTGGCCGAAGCGGTGCCCGGCGGACCGAGCTGCGCGACGTGGATCGCCGTTGCCCAACGGCTCGGCGTCACCCTGGTCGCGGGCATCGCCGAGCGCGATGGGAACGCGCTCTACAACGCGGCAGTGGTGATCGGCCCTGATGGCTACATCGGCACTTTTCGCAAGGTGCATCTCTGGAACGCCGAGAACCTTTTCTTCGAACCGGGAAACCTGGGCTTTCCGGTTTTCAACACGCCGCACGGGCGCATCGGCGTGGCGATCTGCTACGACATCTGGTTCCCCGAGACCTTTCGCATCCAGGCATTGAAGGGCGCCGACATCGTCTGCGTGCCGACCAACTGGGTGCCGATTCCCGGCCAGGCGCCGGGGCGCGAAGCGATGGCCACGATCCTCACGATGGCGGCGGCCCACAGCAACTCGATGTTCATCGCCTGTGCCGACCGCGTCGGCACCGAGCGCGGCCAGCTGTTCGAAGGACAGAGCCTGGTCGTCGGTTGCACGGGCTGGCCGGTGGCCGGCCCCGCGAGCCGCGTGGCGGAAGAAATCGTCATCGCCGATGTCGACCTGGGTGAGGCCCGGCGCTCGCGCAACTGGAACGCTTTCAACCAGGTTCTGCGCGACCGACGCACCGACGTCTACAGCGAAATGCTTGGCAGCGGGCAGGCGCCCGGCTGGTACTGAGCGCCCTCGGATTCTTCGTTCCCTTGTCCGTTCATCCATTCATTCAACCCGCAGGAGTCTTCTCATGTTCAAACCGAAAATCCGCATCCTCGCCGCCGCTTTGACGCTGGTCGCCTTTCCGTTGCTGGCCGCCGCGCAAGGCGATGCGCCGATCCGCATCGGCGTGCCTGTCGGCCTGTCCGGCGCCAACAGCGTGGTCGCGCCTTCGGTGGTGCAATCGGCAGAGCTGGCCATCGAGGAGATCAACGCTGCGGGCGGCGTGCTGGGCCGCAAGCTCGCACTCGAAGTGGCCGACGATGCGTCGGGCGCGGTCGGTGCGCAGAAGGCTTTCGATTCGCTCGTGTTCCAGAAGAAAGTCGACGTGCTGATCTCGATGGAGACCAGCGCCGCGCGCAATGCCGGCCTGCCCATCGTGGCACGCGGCAAAGTGCCGTACATCTACACCTCGTTCTACGAAGGCCGCTCGTGCAGCCCGTGGATGTTCGTCAATGCATGGGTGCCGGAGCAGCAGGTGCCGCCGGTGGTCGACTACTTCATGAAGACCGAGAACGCCAAGACGATCTTCCTGGTCGGCAGCGACTACTCCTTCGGTCGCGGCATGCTCGAATTCACCAAGAAGTACGCACAAGGCAAGGGCGCCAAGATCGTCGGCGAGGAATACCTGCCGATGGACGGTAGCGACTGGACCGCCGTCATCAGCAAGATCCGCGCGACCAAGCCCGACGCGTTGATCACCTCGACCGCAGGCGGCGCCCCCAACGTGACGCTGACCAAGCAATTGCGCGCGGCCGGCATCAACATTCCGTACGGCAACCTGGCGGTCGACGAAGGCACGGCAAAGAGCATGGGCGCCGATGCCGCAGGCATCTACATCTCGGCGTCCTACGTGACCGGCATCGACAGCCCCGCCAACAAGAAATTCCTCGACGCGCTGACCAAGAAATTCGGTGCCGACCTGAAGACGCCCAACGATCTTTCGGTGCCCGAATACGAAGCTGTCTACGCCTACAAGGCGGCGGTCGAAAAGGCGAAGAGCACCGATTCCGACAAGGTCTTGAAGGCGTTGGGTGAAGTGGCAGTCGATGGCCCGCGTGGCCGCATCGCGATGAACCAGCAGCACCACGCGCCGCTCACGATGTATCTTGCGCAAGTTCAGCCCGATGGCGGTGTGAAGGTGATCGACAGCTTCAAGGATGTCGCTGTCGGCGCGCAGTGCCCTAACCTCAAATAAGCGACGGCTGCAGCTTCGCCTCACCTGACGGAAATCGCCAATGGACCTGTTGCTGGACATCGTCACGACGGCGGCGATTCTGTACATCGTCTCGGCCGGGTTGTTGCTGATCTTCGGCGTCATGAAGATCATCAACTTCGCGCATGGCGCCTTCCTCACGGTCGGCGCCTATGCCAGCTTGGTGGCCTCACGCATCGGCCTGTCGCCGCTGCTCGGGCTCGCGTTCGCGCTGCTGGTGGGCGCGCTGGTCGGCATGTTCATCGAGCGGGTCGTCGTGAGGCCGCTCTACGCACGGCCGCTCGACGCCATCCTCGCGACCTGGGGCCTGGCGATCGTCATCGGGCAGGTCATTACCCTGGTGTTCGGGCGCGAGGTGCAACTGGTGCCGAGCCCGGTCAACGGCACCTTCGCCTGGTCGGGCGGCGAGTACTCGGCATACCGCTTGCTGCTGGTCGCCGCCGCCGCCGTGCTCGGCACCGCCCTCGCGCTGATCCTGACGCGGACCCGCATCGGCCTTGTCACGCGTGCGGTGATCATGAACGAGCAGCTGGCGCGCGGTCTCGGTATTCATGCCGGCATGGTGCGCTTTTGCACCTTTGCGGCGGGCGCTGGCATCGGGAGCCTCGCCGGTGCGCTCATCACGCCGCTGTCGAGCGTCGATCCCAACATGGGCGTGCCGTGGCTGGTCAACGCCTTCATGCTGGTCATGGTGTCGGGCGTGTCGATGGGGAGTTTGCTGGTCGCCACGCTGGTCTTCGGCGCGGCGCAGGTGCTGCTCTCGACCTATGTGAGTCCGGTTCTGGGCGGCTTGGCGATCGCTGTGCTCGCAGCCGTCACGCTGCGTATCCGGCCGAAAGGATTTTCCCGTGACTGACCCCGTGCTGGGCTCGGTTGCCGTTGCGGTTGCGCCGTTGGCAGACGTTCGATCGGTGCGTTCGATGCGTCGGGTGGTCGCTGTGGCTGCCGCATGCGCCGGCGTGGCGCTGGTCGCGCCGTCGCTGCTAGACACCTACACGCTCAACATCCTGATTCGAGCGATCTTCTTTGCGATGTTGGCGTTGACGGTCGATGTGCTGTGGGGCTACACCGGTTTCCTGACTTTCGGGCAGTCGGCCTTTTTTGGGGCTGGCGCGTACGCGGCCGGGCTGGTATTCACGCACCTCGGCTTCAGCCCCGGCATGGTGTGGGTGGCGCTGGGTCTTGCGGTGTCGGCTGCTGCCGTCCTCGCGCTGATCACAGGCTGGCTGTCGTTCTATCACGGCTCCACAGCGCTATATGCCTCGGTCATTTCTCTGGTGCTGCCCATCGTGGTGACGCAATTGCTGTTCTCTGGCGGCACCTTCACCGGCTCGAGTTCGGGCCTCACCGGCTATACCGTGCCTGACCTGAGTCTGGAGGCCTGGTTTCGCATCGCTGGTTGTGTGCTCGTGCTCCTGACTGCCGGTGCCTGGCTCTTCGTGCGAAGCGATGGCGGGCGCTTGCTGGCAGCGATTCGCGACAACGAAACGCGCTGCTCGTACCTGGGCATCGACACGGCTCGCCTGAAGATCGTGTTGCTGGTCGCCACCGCCGCCATCGCCGGACTCGCAGGTTTTGGCTACGCAAGTTTCAGCGGCGTGGTCGCGCCGGAGTTGGCCGGCTTCGTGTTCGGCACCGAGGTGATCATCTGGGTCGCGCTCGGCGGGCGCGGCACCTTGATCGGACCGGTGTTCGGCGCTCTGCTGATCGAGTGGGGCAGCGCCTACCTGAGCGGCAGCCTGCCCTTCATCTGGAAGCTGTTTCTCGGCGTGGCCTTCGTCCTGGTGATCGTGTTGTTGCCGCAGGGCTTGCTGCCTCCTCTGGCGCGGCTGCTGCGTCGGTTGGGCCGGCGAAGCGGCGCCGCTGCAGCGGATGTGGCGCAGGCAGCAGGTACCGCCGTGCTGGCCGAGGCGCCCGTGCGGCCCGTCGTGGACAGCGGAGCACCGGTGATCGAGCTGGCTGGCGTGTCGAAGCATTTCGGTAGCCTGAAGGTGCTGTCGGGCATCGACTTCGTCGCGCACCGCGGCGAACTGGTGAGCCTGATCGGCCCCAACGGCGCCGGCAAGACCACGCTGATGCGCTGCATGAGCGACGGTGCCGAGCGCAGCGCCGGCACCGTGCGAATCGATGGACACGACATCGCGCATGCGCCACCGCACGCCTGCGTGCGCTTCGGCCTCGGGCGCAAGTTCCAGACCGCCAACGTCTTCGAAACGCTGACCGTGGCCGAATGCCTGCGCATGGCGCGCGTGCGCGTCGACAAGCCGTCGTTGTGGCGTCGGAGCACGACGCTGGCCTTGCCGTCGCACGCGCTGGCGGTGCTGAAGGCGACCGAGCTCGACCGCAAGTTGCACGTCGAAGCGCGGCACTTGTCGCACGGCGAACAACAGGCGCTGGAGCTCGCGATGGTGCTGGCGCTGGAGCCACAGGTCGTGCTGCTCGACGAGCCCACGGCTGGCCTTTCACTGGAAGAGCGCAGCCGCATCGGCGCGGTCTTCATCGACCTGTGCGTGCGCTTCAACCTGTGCCTGCTGCTGGTCGAGCACGACCTGGACTTCGTGCGCGAGATATCGACACGCATCGTGGTGCTGCATCAAGGGCGGCTGGCGCTGTCCGGAACGGTGCAGGAGGTGGTCGACTCCGAGCTCGTTCAGACGATCTACTCGGGGAGCGCCGGCCATGACTGAGTTGCGCTCCAGCGAGGCCGCGCTGACCCTGAAAGGCGTGAGCGCGGGCTACGGCGAACTGATGGTGCTGCGTGGCCTCGACCTCTCGGTGCCGGCTGGCAGCATCGTCGCCTTGCTGGGCAAGAACGGCATGGGGAAGACGACACTGCTTAAATCGGCGATGGGTTTTTTGCCCAAGCGCCAAGGCCGCATATCGATGGCGGGCGTCGACATCACCACCTTGCCGGCGCACCGCATCGCTCGCCTCGAGGTGTCGTATACGTCGCAAGAGCAGGCCCTCTTCGTCGACCTCAGCATCAAAGACAACCTGCGCCTCGGCCTCGCACGCGACGCGTTGCTGAACGACCGACTGCCGGCGATCTACGAGATCTTTCCTTTCATGCAAGGCCGCATGGCACAGCGTGCGGGTACGCTGTCGGGTGGCGAGCAAAAGATGCTGCTGGTGGCCCGTGCGCTGGTCGCGCGGCCGTCGTTGATGCTGGTCGACGAGATCACCGAAGGGTTGCAACCTTCGGTCATCGACAAGGTGGGCGCGGCGCTGCGGCAAGAGCGCGACCGCAACGGTACCTCCATGCTGCTGGTCGAGCAAAACGTGGGCTTCGCGCTCGCCGTCGCCGACCGGTATGCGGTGCTCAAGCGCGGCGAGATTGTGGTCGAAGGCGACACGCGTGCGTCTGGCGCTGCTGAAATCATTCGCGCGCAGCTGCGCGTCTGATACGGTGCGACGATGACATCGACGATCTGGACTCGCACCACCGCGCTCGCCACCCTGGCCCAAGTGGCCGCGGGCGTGCGTAAAGCGGCCGATGCCATGGAGCAGACGTACAGCGCCATCGCGCAACACGATCCCGCGATAGGCGCTTTCTCGTGCCTCGCCGAAGCCGGACTCGCGATCGACGGGGCAACGCGCGCTGTGGGGCCACTCGCCGGACTGCCGGTCGCGGTCAAGGACATCTTCGATACCCGCGACCTGCCGACGGCTTATGGCTCGCCGTTGTATGCCGGTCTCGCGCCGCCGCGCAGCGACGCCGCCATCGTCGGTGTCATTCGCAGCGCTGGCGGCGTCGTCGTCGGCAAGACGACCACCACCGAATTCGCCTACCTCGAGCCGACCGCCACCCGCAATCCGAATGCGCCCGGTCGCACGCCGGGTGGCTCGTCGGCCGGGTCTGCGGCGGCCGTCGCGGCGGGGCTGGTGCCGTGGGCCATCGGCACGCAAACCGGCGGCTCGACGATCCGCCCGGCCTCGTATTGCGGCATCGTCGGTTTCAAGCCGAGCTTCGGTCTGTTGCCGACCGCCGGGCTCAAATGCTTTTCGTGGTCGCTCGATACCGTCGGGCTGTTCGCGCGCGACATGGGAGACGTGGCTTGGCTGGCGCAGGCGCTGAGCGGTCGGCCGCTGGCGCTTGCCGCGCTGCCGGCGCCAAGGCGCTGGACTGTCGGCGTGCCCGGGGCGTATCCGTGGGGCGACGTGTCGCCGAGCGCGGCGGCTGCGATGGCGCAAGGCATCGAGGCGTGGCGCCGTGCCGGTGCGACGATTCGCGCGGTCGAGCTGCCGCCCATGGTCGAGGCACTTTTCAACGCACACGCAGCAGTGCAGGGATGGGAAGCATGGCGCTCGCTCGCCGGCGACCTCGACATGGCGTCGAGCCACCCGCAGAGCATGTCCTTGCAGTTGCGCAGCTACTTGGACGAAGCCCGCCAGGTGGACGACCCGACCTATGCCGCTGCGCAGGCCACTGCACACCTTGCCCGTGCGCGCTTTGCCGATTGGCTGGCGCCCTGCGACTTCCTGCTCACGCCCAGCGCGCCGGACGAAGCACCGGTCGGGTTCGCCAACACGGGGCCATCGACGTACAACCGGGCATGGACCCTGCTCGGGTCTCCCTGCGTGAGCGTGCCGGGTGCGGTTGGGGTCAACGGCCATCCGATGGGGCTTCAACTGATCGGCGCGCCGGGTGAGGATGGACCGTTGTTGAGGGCCGCGGCGGCCTTGCAGCAAGCCCTTGCGGTGGCTGCCAATAGCAACTCCGGTCACTCACGCACCACGACATGACGCCAGCCGACGACTTTCGCAGCGACCCGCGCCAGGATCGACGCCACGATGCCTCTGCGTTGCCGGAGACCGCTCTGGCAGGCGATCCCTGGCGTGTCGGCGTGCTGTTCTCGCGGTCGGGCGTCACGGCCATTTCCGAGAGCGAACACTTCTATGGCACGGTGCTGGCCATCGAAGAGATCAATCGTGCCGGTGGCGTGCTCGGCAGGCAGATCGAGCCGGTGGCGCTCGACCCCGGCTCCGATCCGACGGAGTACCGCCGTCTGGCGGATCAGTTGCTGCAGGACGAAGGCATCAGCGTGATCTTCGGCTGCCACACCTCGGCAGGGCGCAAGGCGGTGCTGCCGGCCATCGAGCGCCGCAACGGATTGCTCTGGTACTGCTCGTTGTACGAGGGCTTCGAGTTCTCACCGAATGTGATCTACACCGGCGCGGCGCCCAACCAGAACAGCCTGCAGTTGGCGAGCTTCCTGCTGCGCGAAGGACGCAAGCGCTGGCACCTGGTCGGCTCCGACTACATCTATCCGCGCGAATCGAATCGCATCATGCGCGACGTGGTTGAGCAGCACGGCGGCGAGATCACGGGCGAGGTTTACCTCAACTATCAGGTCGATACGGGGGCTGTGAGCAGGCTGGTCGAATCGATCAAGGCGGCCAAGCCCGATGTCGTCTTTTCGACGCTGGTGGGACGGCCGGGCCGGGAGTTGTACCGGCTCTATCGTGAACTCGGCATGGACCCGCAGCAAACGCCGATTGCCAGCCTCACCATGGCCGAAGGCGAGATCAAGGCGGTCGGCCCTGAGCTGTGCACGGGCCACTTCACCTCGGCCAAGTACTTCGCTTCGCTCGACACGCCCGGCAACGCCCGCTTCGTCTCCGCGTTTCGGGAGCGCTTTGGCGCGGACTTGCCGATCAGCCAGTACACCGAAGGCGCCTACAGCCAAGTGCACCTGTTCGCGCGTGCGCTCGAGCTGACCGGCACGCTCGACACGCAGAAGCTTGTCGCCGCGGCCATGCAGGTGAGTTTCGAGGGGCCGTCGGGCGAGCTGCGCATCGATTCCGACAATCAGCATGCATGGCTGCGTCCGCGCATCGGACGGGTCCGTGCCGATGGCCAGTTCGACATTGCGTGGGAGGCTGCCTCGGTCATCAAGCCCGACCCGTACATGACGATGTACGGTCTGGCCGACATCGCGGGCGATTGATTCGCCGCACGACAGGTTACCAATGAGTTCCGGCATCAAGCGTCTATTCGATGAGTTGCGCGGCACGTCGGTGGCCGTGATCCATCCGCCTGGCGCCGATTGCAACGTGCTGGTCGACCAGCTGCGCCGCATCGGCTGCAACGTGAAGTCTCTTTGGCCGTGTCCGCCATCGCCGCCGGCCGCCATCGACGTGGTCTTCGTATTCGTCGCGGCCGAGCGCGGCAGCGAACACTTATGGAGCGGAGTCGATTGCGAGGCCGTGGTGATCGCACTGGTCGACTACGAGAATCCGACGGTGCTGAAAGGCATCCTCGACCTGAATGCGCAGGCCGTCATCAACAAGCCGTTTCGCCCGACCGGGGTATTGAGCACACTGATTCTTGCCCGCGCGAGCAAGGGCTATCAGGACCGGCTGTTGCTCAAGGTGACAAAGCTGGAAGAAGCGTTGCGCTCGCGGCGCGAGATCGAGCGCGCGGTAAAGCTGCTGGCCGAACGCCAGGGGCTGACCGACATACAGGCCTACGAGCAAATCCGTCGCCAGGCCAGCAACAAGCGCATTTCGGTGGTGGAGGTATGCGCTGCGGTCAACAGCGCGGGCTCCGTGCTGGACGGACTCTGGCCGCTGGACCGCTGAGGTCGCAGCGAAGGCGTCGAATCTTCCGTTCGAAGGCGATTTCCACGCCGTCGACAATCGGCGTATGAAGATACTTCGCCTCAAGCCCGGTAAAGAGCGCTCTCTCGCACGCCGGCACCCCTGGATCTTTGAATCGGCGATCGCCCGCGGTTCGGCCGATGCAGGCGAAACCGTGCGCGTCGAATCGCATGAAGGCCAGTTTCTGGCTTGGGCCGCTTTCAGCCCGATATCGAAAATCCGCGCGCGGGCCTGGAGCTTCGTCGAGGCGCAGCGCATCGATGCTGGCTTTCTGGCGTCGCTGTGCAAGAAGGCGGTCGATGCGCGCTCGCTGTTCGACATCCGCAGCGACGGCATGCGGCTGGTGCATGGCGAGGCCGACGGGCTCCCGGGACTCATCGTCGACCGTTACGGCGACACGCTGGTGGCGCAGTTTCTGTCGGCGGGCGTGGAGCGCTGGAAAGACGTGCTGGCGGATGCGCTGTTGAAGGCGACCGGGCTCGCACGGCTCTACGAGCGTTCCGACGCCAATGGCCGGGAGCGCGAAGGGCTGAAGCCGGTCACGGGCTGGCTGCGCGGGGCGGACGAGGGGGGCGGTTCCGGGGACACGGTCCGCGCGATCCGGGAGCACGGCTGGCAGCTGTCGCTCGACATCGCGACCGGCCACAAGACTGGCTTCTATCTCGACCAGCGCGACAGCCGCCAGCGCTTTGCCGAACTTGCCCAGCACCGCAAGTTTCGACGCGTGCTCAACTGCTTTTGCTACACGGGTGGTTTCACCGTCGCAGCACTGGCCGGGTTGAAGGCGGCCGGCGCGCTCGAAGGCGCCGAGCTGACGTCGGTCGATTCGTCGTTGCCCGCCCTGGAAATGGCGCGTGCCAACGTGGCGCTCAACGGTTTCGAAGCCGCAGACACCCGCTTTCTGGATGCCGACGTCAACGCCACGCTGCGCCGCTTCATCGAAGAGGGCCAGACTTTCGATGCGATCGTGCTCGACCCGCCGAAATTCGCGCCCACCATCGCGCACGCCGAGCGCGCCGCACGCGCCTACAAGGACATCAACCGGTTGGCCCTCAAACTGCTGGTCCCGGGCGGCGTGCTGTTGACGTTTTCATGTTCGGGTGGCATTGGCGCCGACTTGTTCCACAAGATCGTCGCCGGGGCCGGTATCGACGCCGGGGTCGATGGCTACATCAGCGAGCGTCTGGGCGCGGCGCCCGATCACCCGATGACGATCGAGTTTCCGGAAGGCGAGTACTTGAAGGGGCTGCTCGTCGTACGCAAATAGCGGTTGCTGTCGGCACGACGCATGCATTGGATGTCCTTTCCTTGGCGCCACGCTGTGGTGCTGGCTAAACTTCCGCCTCTCCCGTTTTCAGCCCCCCGCTTTTCCCTTGACCGGAGCAATTCATGGCCCTTATCCCCGCCACCATCCTCACCGGCTTTCTCGGCTCCGGCAAAACCACCCTGCTCAAGCGCATCCTGACCGAGGCGCACGGCCAGAAGATCGCGGTGATCGAGAACGAATTCGGTGAAGAGAACATCGACAGCGACATCCTCGTCACCGAGTCGAAAGAGCAGATCATCCAGATGAGCAACGGCTGCGTCTGCTGCACCATCCGCGAAGACCTGCGCGAAGCCTTGCAACTGCTGGCCTCCAAGAAGCGCCAGGGGCTGCTCGACTTCGACCGCGTGGTGATCGAAACGACCGGTCTGGCCGATCCGGGCCCGGTGGCGCAGACGTTTTTCATGGACGACGAGATCGCCGAGAGTTATCTGCTCGACTCGATCCTGACGTTGGTCGATGCCAAGCATGCGCCGCAGCAGCTCAACGACCGGCAGGAAGCGCGCCGCCAGGTGGGCTTTGCCGACCAGATCTTCATCAGCAAGAGCGAACTGGTCTCGGCCGAAGAAACCGAGGCGCTGATCCATCGCCTGAAGCACATGAACCCGCGGGCGCCGCAGCAGAAAGTGCACTTCGGCGAAGTGCCGCTGGCTAGCGTGTTCGACCTGCGCGGCTTCAACTTGAACGCCAAGCTCGACATCGACCCTGATTTCCTGAAAGAGGAAGACGACGCGCACGCAGGCCACGATCATGACCACGCACACGGGGAGAGCTGCGATCACCCGTCGCATGCCAACGAAGGTCACGGCCACCATCACCACCATGACGATGACGTCAAAAGCTTCGTCTACCGGGCCGATCGCGCCTTCGATGCTGCGAAGCTGGAAGACTTCCTGGGCGCCATCGTCAATATCTACGGGCCGCGCATGCTGCGCTACAAAGGCGTGCTGAGCATGAAGGGCACCGACCGCAAGGTGATCTTCCAGGGCGTGCACCAGTTGATGGGCAGCGACCTGGGGCCCGAGTGGGGCGCGGACGAAGTGCGCCAGAGCCGGATGGTGTTCATCGGTATCGAACTTCCGCGTGAAATTCTCGAACAGGGCCTAGATCAGTGTCTCGTTTGAGCGGACCTTTGCTTTCAGCGCATTGACTTTCGGCTTCTCTATATACAATCGCCCGCCTGTTCCGGCGACGTGCTTTGGCCCTTTGGGGCTGAGGTATGGCTTCAGGCACAGGAGAGAGCGAGTTTTTGGCGTGTTTTCAGAGGTATAACCCCTGAGCCGCCAAGGGCGAGCATCCTGACTACATGGGAGGAGACACCCGTGAAAGCGCGTTCCAGTTCGTCCAAGGAGCCAGCCACCGTGAAGAAACCTGTCGTTCAGGCCAAGTCTGCTTCAAAGCCCGCCGCGTCCAAGCCGGCGGTCTCCAAGCCGGCGGCGTCGGCGACTAAAAAAGCTTCGGCAACGGCTCCCGCGCCAGCCAAAAAAACCGCTGTCTCGGACAAGTCCGCGAAATCCACGATCACGACCACCACCGCGGCGGCGTCTTCTCCTTCCAAATCGGTGGGCCGGCCCGCCGATTCATCTTCTCCTTCGATTCCCATGAAAAAAACGGCTGCTGCCTCCCTTCCCACCACGCCGACCCCGGTGATGCCGATCACCACCATCGCCGCCACGCCCGTGCCGGCGCGCGGTGGCCGGGTGTCGCGGTTGTCGCAACTCACGGTGCCTTCGATGCCGCAATCGATCGCTTCGACGGCTGCCAAGTCGAGCTTCTCGCAGATCGTGTCGACGGCCCTGGTGCCGCCGCCGCCGGTCGCGGTCAAGAAAGACCCGAAGTTGCTGAACAACTGGAAGACCAAGACGGCCGAACAGTTGGTCGATGCCGAAGTCATCGCGATGCCCGACGCGGAGTACATGAACGACAAGCAGATGGCGTTTTTTCGCCTGAAGCTGCAGGAACTGAAGCGCGGCATTCTCGAAAACGCGGGTGAAACCACCGAGCATCTGCGCGAAGACACCGTCGTCGTACCCGATCCGGCCGACCGCGCCACCATCGAAGAAGAGCACGCTCTCGAACTGCGCACCCGCGACCGCGAACGCAAGCTGCTGAAGAAAATCGAACAATCGATCCAGCGCATCGACTCCGGCGACTACGGCTACTGCGATGAAACCGGCGAGCCGATCGGTGTCGGCCGGCTGCTGGCCCGCCCGACCGCCACGCTGTCGCTCGAAGCGCAACAGCGCCGCGAACTCAAGCAGAAAATGTTTGGCGACTAAGCCGGCTGACAAAACTCCTTCCCCTTCCCGATTCCCCGTCCAAAATCCGCGCGCACTCATGGCCAAGGAAGAACCCGGTCGACTTTTGTCCAAGGTGGCCAAGTTCGTCCGCAATCCGCTGAAGGATTGGTCGGAACTCGACGCGCAGGATTCGGCTGCACCTGACAACGGCTACAGCCGCGAGATGCTGAAGGAAATGATCGAACGGCGGCAGCGCAACGACTTCGTGCGTCGCCGCGAATTCGACATGCTGCGCAAGCTGCGGCGCCGCGACGCCGCCGGCGGGCGCGACGACGGCGGCACGCCGTCGCAGTTCAACGTCAGCAGCACCTCCGGTAAGACCGAGGGCCGCGCGCTCACGCTCAAGAAGATCGACGAGATCGAAGAGCAGATGTCGCAGCAATGGTGGAAAAGCCGCGGGCCCGCGAGTGACGGCGCAGCGGCGCTCCCCGTTCCGGGTTCCGGTCCGGAAGTGCCCGCCGACATGGCGGGGGAACATGTGCGTGCGTACGCCGACACCGTTCCCGGTGTCACGCCTCACGATAGCGCGCAGGGTGATTCGGCTTCGGCGGGCAGGTCGAGCGACGGCGACGCGTCGCACGCCGGGCGGCAGGTTTATGAAAGTGGCATCGAGGAAGCGGCCATTCGTTTTGCACAAAGCGATGACACCGGTGCCGAAGCGATCCTGCTGCAGACCTTGGCGCCCGATAGCGCGCAGGCCGAGCACAACCACAGCTGGCTCGCACTGCTCGACCTGTACCGCGCCACGGGCGATTCCGAAAAGTTCGTTGCCGCCAATACGCGCTATGCGCAGCGCTTCAAGCGGCAGGGGCCGGAGTGGGTTTCGCTGCGTTCGCTGGCGCGTGACCTGCAAGTGGCCGCTAGCGTTGCGCAGAATTCAGCCGACGCCGATCGGCCGCTTGGTGTGGCCGACTGGTTCGCTCCGGCGGTTCTGACGCGCCCTTCGCTCGGCGAACTGACGCGTGCACTTGCCGCAGCGACCGGTCCGAAGTGGACGCTCGACTGGCGTGCCCTTCGCAACATCGACGAGGAAGCAGCTGCACCGTTGAAGGCGCTGCTTGCGCATTGGGCCGATTCCGCCGTGCAGATTCAGTTCGTCGGCATGGGCCACTTGACCGCGGTGCTGGAGCAGGCCACGCCGTCGAACGAGCGCACGGTCGATGCCATCTGGTGGCAGTTGCGCATGGAAGCGCTGCGTGTGATGCATGCGGCCGACGACTTCGAACTGGTCGCGCTCAACTACTGCATCACCTACGAAGTGTCGCCACCGCCATGGATCGACCCCAAGGGAGAATTCGCGTCGATCGAGGTGGTCACCGAAGCGCCAAAACCACAGAGGCCGGCGGCGCCGTCGCTCACGCTCGCCAGCTTGAGCGACGAAGTGCCGGTCGACATCGGCCCGAAGCTGCCCTCGCTCATCGGTGAACTGACGGGTGAGTCGGCGGCGGTCTGGCAACGGCTGGATGCCGAACTGGCCGACGCGGTGGCGCCGACGATTTCGTGCGCGGCGCTGGTTCGCATCGACTTTGCCGCGGCGGGTACGCTTCTGAATTGGGTGACAGCACGCGACGAGCGCGGTCAGCGCGTGCAGTTCGTCGATGCGCACCGGCTCGTCACAGCGTTTTTCGGCGTCATCGGCATCGCCGACCATGCTGCGGTTTCGCCACGCCAACACTGACCGGCATTGAGCCCGGTCAGAGTCCGGCGGGACATAACCCCGCTGTGAGAGGGCTTGAAAAATCCCTGCGTCGTCCTATCTTGTTCCGATGGAACAGTTTCACGGCACCACCATCGTCAGCGTGCGCCGCAAGACCGCCGCTGGCGACCAAGTCGCGATCGGTGGTGACGGGCAGGTCACGCTCGGCAATATCGTCATCAAGGGCACTGCGCGCAAAGTGCGGCGGCTCTATCACGGCAAGGTGATTGCTGGGTTCGCCGGCGCCACGGCCGATGCTTTCACGCTCTTCGAGCGCTTCGAGGCCAAGCTCGAAAAGCACCAGGGCAACCTGACCCGCGCTGCGGTCGAACTCACCAAGGACTGGCGTACCGACCGCGTGCTGCGCAAGCTCGAAGCCATGTTGGCGGTCGCCGACGCCACCACCTCGCTCATCATCACCGGCAACGGCGACGTGCTCGAACCCGAAAGTGGCGTGATCGCGATCGGTTCCGGCGGGCCGTATGCCCAGTCGGCCGCCAAGGCGTTGCTCGACAACACCGATCTCACCGCAGAGCAGATCGTCAAGAAATCGCTGGAGATCGCCGGCGAACTTTGCATTTATACGAACATGAACCACACGGTCGAGACGCTCTGAACCGGCACAGACAGAGAAAAGCACGCCATGTCCATGACGCCCCAGGAAATCGTTTCCGAACTCGACAACCACATCGTCGGCCAGCCCGACGCCAAGCGTGCCGTCGCCATCGCGCTGCGCAATCGCTGGCGCCGGCAGCAGGTCGAGGGTTCGCTGCGCTCTGAAATTACGCCCAAGAACATCCTGATGATCGGCCCGACGGGCGTCGGTAAAACCGAGATCGCGCGCCGGCTCGCACGCCTTGCCGACGCGCCGTTCATCAAGGTCGAAGCCACCAAGTTCACCGAGGTCGGCTATGTAGGCAAAGACGTCGATTCGATCATTCGCGACTTGGCTGAAATTGCCGTGAAGCAGACCCGTGAGAGCGAAAGCGCGAAGGTGCGGACGCGCGCCGAAGACGCAGCCGAAGACCGCATTCTGGACGTGCTGCTGCCGCCCGCACGCACGGCCGAAGGCGCGGTGCCCGATACCGCCAACACCACGCGCCAGGCCTTTCGCAAGAAGCTGCGCGAGCACGCGCTCGACGACAAGGACATCGAACTGGACTTGGCCGAAACCCGCGCGCCGCTCGAAATCATGGGCCCGGCCGGCATGGAAGAAATGACCGAGCAGCTCAAGGGCATGTTCGGCCAGATGGGCCAGACCAAACGCAAGACGCGCAAGCTGAAGATCGCGGAAGCGATGCGCCTGCTGATCGACGAAGAGGCCGCCAAGCTGGTCAACGAAGACGACATTCGGGCGCAGGCGATCACCAACGCCGAGCAGAACGGCATCGTTTTCATCGACGAGATCGACAAGGTGGCCACGCGCAGCGAAGCACAGGGCACCGACGTGTCGCGCCAAGGCGTGCAGCGCGACTTGCTGCCGCTGGTCGAAGGCACTGCGGTGAGCACCAAGTACGGTGTGATTCGCACCGATCACATCCTGTTCATCGCGAGCGGCGCTTTCCATCTGAGCAAGCCGAGCGATCTGATTCCGGAGTTGCAGGGGCGCTTTCCGATTCGCGTCGAACTGCAATCGTTGTCGATCGCCGATTTCGAAAGCATCCTGATGCAGACGCGTGCCTCGTTGGTCAAGCAATACCAGGCGCTGCTCGCGACCGAGGGCGTCACGCTCGAGTTCACGCCGGATGGCATCCAACGGTTGGCGAGCATCGCCTTCGAAGTCAACGAGCGCACCGAGAACATCGGCGCGCGTCGTTTGTCGACGGTGATGGAGCGTCTGCTCGACGAGGTGAGCTTCGGCGCGACCCAACTCGAAGGCCAGTCGATTCACATCGACGCCGCTTACGTCGACACCCGACTTGCGGCACTAAGTCACGACGAAGACCTTTCGCGATTCATTCTTTGAAGTAGGGCGCCGCAACGGCGCTTCACGCATCACATGCAGTGCGTGAGCTAAGTGCTTCATTTGCAACGATTTTCAGTACTTCGACTGTTCAAAAGTACAGCTAAGTCGTTGATTCCATTACAAAATTCTCCGCAAGGGCCTTCTTGCGCAGGTGTTCCTTCCTGATAAAGTGGCGAAAAGTGCATATAAGTGGGAAAAAGTGTCGCCCGACATCCGTAGTGGATGTCGGAGACGTCTCACAACCAAGGTTTTGTTCTCGTGTTTCAAGGCGCTTCATCGCTCAGTCTGGATGCCAAAGGGAGGCTCGCGGTGCCGACCCGGCATCGTGACGTTCTGAGCGCGACGGCGGCCGGCCACCTCACCATCACCAAGCACCCGCACGGTTGCCTCATGGTGTTCCCCCGCCCGGAGTGGGAAAAATTTCGTGACCGCATCGCGGCGCTGCCGATGTCGGCGCAGTGGTGGAAGCGTGTCTTTCTCGGCAACGCGATGGATGTCGAAATGGACGGCACCGGCCGCGTGCTGGTGTCGCCCGAACTGCGCACCGCCACCGGCATCACGCGCGATGCACTGTTGCTCGGCATGGGCAACCACTTCGAGCTGTGGGACAAGGCGACGTACGACGCCAAGGAAGCCGAGGCCACGCAAGGCGACATGCCCGACGTGTTCCAGGACTTTTCGTTCTGAGGCCGGCAGTGGAGCAGCCATGGACCCACACCACAGTCCTGTTGAAAGAAGCGTCCGACGCGCTTTTTGCCGACACGACATCGCTTGCGCGCGGCACCTACGTCGACGCGACGTTCGGGCGCGGTGGACATGCCCGGGCCATCCTGGCCCGGCTGGCGCCGGAAGGCAGGCTGATCGCATTCGACAAAGATGCGGAAGCGGTGGCCGAAGCAGCGCGCATCACCGATGCGCGTTTTTCTATCCGTCACCAGGGTTTCAAAGACCTGCGCGAGCTGCCTGCGGGCAGTGTCGCAGGCCTGCTGCTGGACCTCGGCGTGAGTTCGCCGCAGATCGACAACCCGGCGCGTGGTTTCTCATTTCGGTTCGACGGTCCGCTCGACATGCGCATGGACACCACGCGCGGCGAGAGCGTGTCCGACTGGCTGGCAACGGCCGACACTCAGCAGATTGCAGAGGTGATTCGTGACTATGGCGAAGAACGGTTTGCTGTTCAGATTGCAAAGGCGATTGATGCTCGCCGACAAGAACGGGGCCCAATTTCAACCACCACCGAGCTGGCCGACCTCGTGGCTGGCGCGGTCAAAACCCGCGAGCAGGGCCAGAACCCTGCAACGCGCACATTTCAGGCTCTTCGGATTTTCATCAACGCCGAGCTTGAAGAGCTGCAACAGGCGTTAGAGGCGAGCCTCACTGTGCTGCAACCCCAGGGGCGCCTCGCTGTGATCAGTTTCCATTCGCTGGAAGATCGCATCGTGAAGCAGTTCATCGCTAAACACTCGCGCGAGGTGTACGACCGCCGTGCTCCGTTTGCCGTGCCGCAGCCTATGAAATTGCAGGTGCTCGATCGCATCAAGCCGTCCGCGATCGAGGTGGCTGGCAACAAGCGTTCGCGCAGCGCCATCCTCCGCGTGGCCGAACGCACGGCGGTGAACTGACATGGCGCGGCTCAACTTTTTGCTGCTGCTCGCCGTGCTCGCCTCGGCGCTGTACCTGGTGCACACGCAGTACCTGTCGCGCCAGCTCTTCACCGAGTTCGACCGGGTGCAGAACGAAGCACGTCGCCTCGAGCTCGACAACGAGCGCCTGCAGGTAGAAAAGCGCGCGCAGGCCACGCCGCTGCGCGTCGAAAAGCTGGCCAAGGAGCAGCTGAAGATGCGCACCACCACGCCGGCCATCACGCAGTACGTGCGGCCCGACGGTTCGGTCATTCCTGCTGTGGTGCAAGCGCCGCCGCCGGTGCCGTCGTCCGCACCTTCCGCGACCACCGGCAAGAAGGAGCACTGATGCGCCGCAACAGCCGCAGCGTGCAATACGCATCGAGCCCCTTGCTGGCAAGCAAGACGCCGGTGTGGCGCAGCAAGTTCATCGTGGCCGGCATCGCTTTCGGCTTCGTCGTGCTGGCCGGCCGCGCTGCTTACGTACAGGTGTTCGACAACGCCTTTTTTCAGCGCCAGGGCGAGGTGCGATTCACCCGCACCCTCGAGCTGCCTGCGAGTCGTGGCCGCATCCTCGATCGCAACGGCCTGATCCTGGCATCGAGCGTCGAGGCGCCGAGCATCTGGGCGATTCCGGAAGACATCGAGCGCGACGATCCGGACGTCAAGGCCAAGTTGAAGCTGGCCGCGAAGCTGCTCGAGATGCCGCAGAAGGATTTCGACAAGAAGCTCGAAGACGAAGACAAGCAGTTCGTCTGGATCAAGCGGCAGGTCGACATGCCGATCGCCAAGCAGATCGCTGCGCTCAACATCAAGGGCCTGTACCAGCGCAAGGAATACAAGCGCCAGTACCCCGAAGGCGAAGCCGCCGCGCACGTCGTCGGCTTCACCAATGTCGAGGACAACGGGCAGGAAGGCATCGAACTCGAGTTCGACAAGCAACTGGCCGGCAAGGTGGGTTCGCGCCGCGTCATCAAGGACCGGCTCGGTCGTATCGTCGAAGGCGTCGGTGAGACCGTGCCACCGCTCGATGGCCGCGACATCCAGCTCAGCGTCGACAGCAAGGTGCAGTTCTTCGCCTACCAGAAGCTGCGCGACGCGGTGATCGCACGCAAGGCGAAGGCCGGCAGCGTGGTGGTGCTCGATTCGGTGACCGGCGAGGTGCTGGCGCTCGCGAATTACCCGAGCTACGTGCCCGACAAGCGCCAAAACCTGACCGGCGAGCAGTTGCGCAACCGCGCCATGACCGACACCTTCGAGCCCGGCTCGACCATGAAGCCGATCACCATCGGCATGGCGCTCGAAGCCGGCCGTGTCACGCCCAAGACCATCATCGAAACCGCGCCGGGTCGGTTCCAGATCGGCGGCTTCACCATCAGCGACACGCACAACTACGGCACGTTGACGGTCGAAGGCGTGATCCAGAAGTCGAGCAACGTGGGCGCGCTGAAGATCGCGCAGAAGATGCAGCCGCATGAAATGTGGGACACGTACACCGCGCTCGGCTACGGCCAGAAGCCGGTGATCCAGTTTCCCGGCGCGGTGACGGGCAGGTTGCGCCCGTGGAAGAGCTGGAAGCCGGTCGAGCAAGCCACCATGGCTTATGGCTACGGCCTGTCGGCATCGCTCTTTCAGATGGCGCACTCGTACACCTCGTTCGCGCACGACGGCATGGTCATCCCGACCACGATGCTGAAGTCCGACCAGCCCGCCGTCGGCGTGCGTGTGTTCTCCGCCGAGAACGCGCGCGCCGTGCGCCGCATGCTGCAGATGGCCGCTGCGCCCGGCGGCACTGGCCCGCTCGCGCAGACGGTCGGCTACTCGGTCGGCGGCAAGTCGGGCACCGCCCACAAGCAGGTCGGCAAGGGCTATGCGAGCAACAAGTACCGCGCATGGTTCACCGGCATGGCACCGATCGAGAAGACTCGGATCATCGTCGGCGTGATGATCGACGAACCCAGCGACGGCGTGTACTTCGGCGGCTTGGCCGCTGCGCCGGTCTTCAGCGAAGTGGTGCAGCAGACGTTGCGCATGATGAACGTGCCGCCCGATCTCGCAGTCAAGCCGCTGGTCACGACCAATGGCGTGGACGAGAGCTTCTGATGCCGATGACGATGCTCACCAACCCGGCCGAAGCGGCAACGTGGCTCAAGTCGCGCGTGCGCGGCGTGCTGCATGCCGACAGCCGGCCGGTCGGCGCGGGCGACGGCTTCATCGCCTGGCCCGGTGCGGCAACCGATGGCCGCAAGCATGTGGCGGCAGCGCTGGCGCAGGGCGCTGCGGCCTGCCTGGTCGAGCAGGAGGGCGTCGACGCTTTCGGGTTCGAAGACGATGCCATTGCCAGTGAAGCCATCGCCAGCTACGCAGGCCTGAAGGCGGCGACCGGCCCGATCGCCGCCGCCTACTACGAGGCGCCATCGCGCGTGCTCGACATCCTGGCCGTGACCGGCACCAACGGCAAGACATCCACCGCGTGGTGGCTGGCCGAGGCGCTGATGCAGGCGCGCAAGGCGCCGTGCGGTGTCGTCGGCACACTCGGCATCGGCGTGCCACCGGATCTGAACTACACCGGCCTGACGACACCCGACCCTGTCGTGTTGCAGCGTGAACTGCGCGGCTTCGTCGATCGCGGTTTTGGCGCCTGCGCTATCGAGGCGTCGTCTATCGGCATCGCCGAGCGACGTCTGGACGGCACGCGCATCGCTGTCGCCGTGTTCACCAATTTCACGCAGGACCACCTCGACTACCACGGCGACATGGACGCCTACTGGCAGGCCAAGGTCGAGCTATTTCGCTGGCCTGGCCTGCGAGCGGCGGTGGTCAATCTCGACGACGTGCACGGCGCGAGCCTGGTGGGCAATCTCGTCGAGGCCGGTGTCGGTTCGCTCGATGTGTGGACCGTGTCGGCTGCCGGCGCCCCCGCTCGATTGATGGCAAAAGACATCGGCTACGACGCGGCGGGATTGCAGTTTTCTGTGGTCGAGCAGGGTGCGCCGAACCAGCGGCTCGCGACCCAACTGATCGGCCAATACAACGTCGACAACCTGCTCGGCGTACTCGGCACCTTGCGCGCCCTGGGCGTGGGCCTGGCCGATGCTGTCGATGCCTGCCGCCACTTGAGCAGCGTGCCTGGCCGCATGGAGCGCATCAGCGTGCCGGGTCATCCACTCGCGGTGATCGACTACGCGCACACGCCCGACGCGCTCGACAAGGCGCTGGCCGGACTGCAGCCGCTCGCCCAGCAACGTGGCGGCGCGCTGTGGTGCGTGTTCGGCTGCGGGGGTGATCGCGACGCCCTGAAGCGGCCGCTGATGGCCGCCGTGGCCGAGACGCGCGCCGACCGGCTGGTCGTGACCAGCGACAACCCGCGCAGCGAAAAGCCAGGCTCGATCATCAGTCAGATCCTGCTCGGGCTGGCCAATCCTGATGCCGCGCAAGTCGAGGTGGACCGTGCCGCCGCCATTGCCGAAACGCTGGCGCAGGCGAAGCCCGAAGACGTCGTGCTGATCGCCGGTCGTGGTCATGAAGCGTGGCAGGAGATCGCCGGTGAACGCATCGCGTTTTCGGACCGCACGCATGCGGTCGACGCGCTCACGCGACGAGGTGCCGCATGAGCGCCGCGCCGATGCACTCGCCGATGATGACGTTGGGTCAGGTTCAGCAATGGCTGCCTGGGTCGAAGCTGATCGGTGACGCCGCCACGCCGATTCAGCGTGTGCACACCGACACCCGCACGCTGGGTGTGGGCGACTTGTTCGTCGCACTCAAGGGCGAGCGCTTCGACGCCAACGACTTCCTGGCCGATGCCAAGGCGGCCGGCGCGGTCGCAGCCATCGCGCGCGGTGGGCTAGAAGCCGCAGGCCTCGCGGGATTCGAAGTGCCCGACTCGCTCGCCGCACTCGGCGAGCTTGCCACCGGCTGGCGCTCGCAGTTCGAGCTGCCGCTGGTAGCGGTGACCGGTAGCAACGGCAAGACCACCGTCACCCAGATGATCGCGGCGATCCTGCTTGCGGCCTGCGACGATCGTGCGCTGGCCACCGCCGGCAACTTCAACAACGAGATCGGCGTGCCGCTCACGCTGCTGCGCTTGCGTGGTTGCCACACGCGTGCAGTCGTCGAACTCGGCATGAACCATCCGGGCGAGATCGCGCGCCTGGCCGCGATGGCGCGTCCGACCATCGCACTGGTCAACAACGCCCAGCGCGAGCACCAGGAATTCATGGCGACGGTGGAAGCCGTGGCGCAAGAAAACGGTGCCGTACTGACCGCGCTGCCGGCCAACGGTACGGCCGTGTTTCCGTTTGGCGATATCTTCACCGCGCTCTGGAGCGACCTGGCGCGAGCGGGTGCTTCGCGCCGCTGCCTGACATTTGGCGAGCACGAGAGTGCCGACATCGCGCTGCTGGCCGCCGACTGGCAAGACGGTGCCTGGCGCCTCGCGGCGCGCACGCCGATCGGGCCGCTGCAATGCACGCTGCGCATCGCCGGTCGGCACAACGTCATCAATGCCCTGGCGGCTATCGCCTGTTCGCTGGCGAGTGGCGTTTCGCTGGAAAAGATCGTCGAAGGGCTCGATGCGTTCGAGCCAGTGAAGGGGCGTTCGCGTGCCAGCGCGCTGCGGCTCGCGAATCAACAGGTGATTACGCTGATCGACGACACCTACAACGCCAACCCCGACTCCGTGCGCGCAGCTATCGAGGTGCTCTCGGCATTGCCGGGACCGCGCCTTCTGGTGATGGGCGACATGGGCGAGGTCGGCAATCAGGGTGCGGGCTTTCATGCCGAGGTGGGCGCCTGGGCGCGCCAGCGCGGCATCGAAACATTCTTTGCACTCGGGCAGGACTCGCGGCATAGCATCGACGCCTTCGATGCGCGGACCGACGTCACGCGCCGCCTGGTCGGCGAGCATTTCAGCGACATCGAAGCGCTCAACGCCGCAGTGCTCGCCGCGCTGCCGAACGTGGCCAGCGTGCTCGTCAAGGGCTCGCGCTTCATGCGCATGGAGCGCGTAGTGCAGGCCATAGAGGCAACGACCAAAACAACGAGCAACAACGAGGAGGCCGGACATGACGCATGAACCGCGCACGCACGCACCATGCTGATGAGCCTGGCCCAATGGTTGCAAACGCTGTCGCCCGAGTTCGGGTTTTTGCGCGTGTTCCAGTACCTGACGTTTCGGGCGCTAATGGCCGCGACCACTGCGTTGTTGATCGGCCTGGCGGTGGGCCCGTATGCCATTCGGCGTCTGACCGCACTCAAGATCGGGCAGCCGATTCGCGGCTACGGCATGGACTCGCATTTGACCAAGAGCGGCACGCCGACGATGGGCGGGGTGCTGGTGCTGTTCTCGATCGCCTTCGCGACGCTGCTGTGGTTCGACCTGTCGAACCGATTCGTCTGGATCGTGCTCTGGGTAACGCTGGGTTTCGGCGCCATCGGCTGGGTCGACGACTGGCGCAAGGTGGTGCGCAAAGACCCCGAAGGCATGCGCTCGCGCGAGAAGTATTTCTGGCAGTCGGTGGTCGGGCTGGTGGCCGGCTTCTATCTGCTCTTCAGCATTTCGGAAAGCTCCAATTGGCGCGTGGTCGAGTTGTTCTACGCCTGGGTGCGCTCGGGGTTCGACTTGAGCTTTCCGCCCAAGATCAATCTGCTGGTGCCGTTCTTCAAAGAGGTGAGCTACCCACTCGGCGGCATCGGCTTCGTCATCCTCACCTACCTCGTGATCGTGGGCTCCAGTAACGCGGTCAACCTGACCGACGGGCTCGACGGGCTGGCGATCATGCCGGTCGTCATGGTGGGCTCGGCGCTCGGCGTGTTCGCGTACGTCACGGGCAGCTCTGTGTACTCGCGCTACCTGCTGTTTCCGCACATCCCGGGCTCGGGCGAATTGCTGGTGTTCTGCTCGGCGATGGCCGGCGCGGGGCTCGCCTTCCTGTGGTTCAACACGCACCCCGCGCAGGTCTTCATGGGCGACGTCGGCGCGCTGGCTTTGGGCGGCGCGCTCGGCACCATCGCGGTCATCGTGCGGCAGGAAATCGTCTTCTTCGTGATGGGCGGCATCTTCGTGGTCGAAGCGATCTCGGTCATGGCACAGGTTACGTACTTCAAGTACACCAAGAAGCGCTATGGCGCCGGACGGCGCGTGCTCAAGATGGCGCCGCTGCACCACCACTTCGAAAAAAGCGGCTGGAAAGAGACGCAGGTCGTCGTGCGTTTCTGGATCATCACGATGCTGCTGTGCCTCGTCGGTCTGTCGACACTGAAGCTGCGCTAGACAAGAACCGATGAAGCACCTTCAAGATCTTCACGTGCTGGTTCTGGGCCTCGGTGCGTCCGGCCTGGCGATGGCGCGCTGGTGCGCGCGCCACGGCGCGCTCGTGACCGTCGCCGACACACGTGAAGCGCCGCCGCAACTTGCGACGCTGCAGCAGGATGTGCCCGCCGCGACCTTCGTCGGCGGCGCGTTCACTGCAGCGCTGGTCGAGGGTACGCCGGTGCGTGCGGTGTATCGCTCGCCGGGGCTGTCGCCGGAAGCGATCGCGCCGGTCGCCGATGCGGCGCGCGCGATGGGCCTGCCGGTCGCCGGTGAACTCGACCTGTTCGCGCAGGCGCTCGCCGATCTGCGCATCGCGCCGGACGTGCCTGAAGTGCCTGTCGAGGAAGCCGAAGCCGGCGAACAGACGGACGACGACGTTGAGGCTGATCTCGAAGTTGCCGTCGCGTTGGCCGAAGACGATGAAGAAGCTGCCGTAGCGCCGTTGGCCGTCATCGTTCCGCCCGAAGCGCTCAAAGGCTACACACCCGCCGTACTCGCTGTCACCGGCACCAACGGCAAGACGACCGTCACCGCGCTCACAGGTCAACTGGTCGAGCGCGCCGGCAAGACGGTCGCGGTTGCCGGCAACATCGGCCCGACACTGCTCGACACGCTGGCTGCGCACATGGATGCCGACACGCTGCCGCAGGTGTGGGTGCTCGAACTCTCCAGCTTCCAGCTCGACGGCGTACAGGGCTTCGAGCCGACCGCTGCCGTCGTGCTCAACGTCACGCAAGACCACCTTGACTGGCACGGCGACATGGTGGCCTATGCGGCTGCCAAGGCGCGTGTTTTCGGCGCACGTGGCCCGATGATCCTGAATCGCGACGACGCCACGGTGATGGCGATGTTGCCGCCGCCCGTGCGGGCCAAGCTGCAGCGCCCGCAAGTGCGCGCGCATGTGACCTTCGGCGGCACCATGCCGCTGCGTCCGGGCGACTACGGCATCGAGCAGATCAACGGCATGGGTTGGCTGGTGCGTGCACTCGAAGCCGACGAAACGCAAAAGCGCAAACGTGGTGCGGCGGTCGAAGAAGAGATCTTCATGCAGCGCCTGATGCCGGCCAACGCGCTGCGCATTCGCGGCCAGCACAACGCGCTCAACGCGCTCGCAGCACTGGCGCTCGCCACCGCGGCCGGCTGCCAGCTTGCGCCGATGCTCTACGGCCTGCGCGAGTACCGCGGCGAGCCGCACCGCGTCGAGTCGATCGCCACCGTGGACGAAGTCGAGTACTTCGACGACAGCAAGGGCACCAATGTCGGTGCAACCGTGGCCGCGCTCAATGGCCTCGGTGTCGAGCGCAAGCTGGTCGTGATCCTCGGGGGCGAGGGCAAGGGGCAGGACTTTTCGCCGCTCGCCGAACCGGTGCGCAACTTCGCGCGTGCCGTGGTGCTGATCGGGCACGACGCGCCACTCATCACCGAGGCACTCGCGTCTACCAACGTGCCCTTGGTCCAGGCCGCATCGATGGACGAAGCTGTGCAGCTCGCAGCCCGTAGCGCGCGGCCGAGCGATGCGGTGCTGCTGTCGCCGGCGTGCGCCAGCTTCGACATGTTCCGCGACTACGGCCACCGTGCGGCGGTGTTCCGCGACGCGGTGCAGGCGCTGGCCGATATGCCGCGCGAAACTTCGGGAGCGCCGGCATGAACACCAGTTCCGCGACGTTGCACACTTCCGATGCCGCACCGGGCCGTTTCGGCGGCTGGTTCGGCCGTGCAAAACGCAGCATCGATGCGTTGCCGATCCATCTGCCGGTGCATCTCGGCAGCGCCGGCACCACGCAAACCAAAGCCGCGCCGATGCGCGTGCTCGGCTTCGACCAAGCGCTGGTCTGGGTCACGATTGCCCTGCTCGCATGGGGCATGGTGATGGTCTATTCGGCGTCCATCGCGCTGCCCGACAACCCGCGCTTCATCCGCCAGGGTTACGGCCCCTACTTCTTTTTGACGCGCCACATCGCCTCGCTGATCGTCGCCTTCATCGCCGCATTGCTGACCTTCCAGATACCGATGAAGACCTGGGAGCGCGTTGCGCCCTGGCTGTTCGTCGTCTCGCTGCTGCTGCTGGTGGCGGTACTCATTCCGCACGTCGGCATCAGCGTCAACGGCGCGCGCCGCTGGTTGCCGCTGGGCTTCATGCGCTTCCAGCCGTCGGAGCTCGCCAAAGTCGCGATGGTCTTGTATGCCGCCAGCTACATGGTGCGCAAGATGGAAATCAAGGAGCGCTTCTTTCGCGCCGTGTTGCCGATGGGAATTGCAGTCGTGGTGGTCGGCATGCTGCTGCTGGCCGAGCCCGACATGGGCGCCTTCATGGTGATCGCCGTCATCGCGATGGGCATCCTGTTTCTGGGTGGCGTCAACGCACGCATGTTCTTCGTGATCGCCATGCTGGTGGTGGTGGCCTTCGCCTCGATCGTGGCGTCGAGTTCATGGCGCCGCGAGCGCATCTTCGCGTACCTCGACCCGTGGAGCGAGCACAACGCGCTCGGCAAGGGCTACCAGCTGTCGCATTCGCTGATCGCTATCGGCCGCGGCGAGATCTGGGGCGTCGGTCTGGGCGGCAGCGTCGAAAAACTGCACTGGTTGCCGGAAGCGCACACCGACTTCTTGCTGGCTGTCATCGGCGAAGAGTTCGGCCTGGTCGGCGTGCTGCTCGCCATCGGCCTCTTCTTGTGGCTGACGCGCCGAGTCATGCACATCGGCCGCCAGGCCATCGCGCTCGACCGCGTGTTCTCCGGCCTGGTCGCGCAGGGCATCGGCATCTGGATCGGGTTTCAGACTTTCATCAACATGGGCGTGAACCTGGGCGCATTGCCGACCAAGGGCCTCACGCTGCCGTTGATGAGCTTCGGTGGTTCGGCCATTCTGTTCAACCTGATCGCGCTGGCTGTGGTGCTGCGCATCGACTACGAGAACCGCGTGCTGATGCGCGGCGGTCGCGTATGAGCGCAGTCATCCATCGCACCGCGCTGGTGATGGCCGGCGGCACCGGAGGACACATCTTTCCGGGACTGGCCGTGGCCGAAGCCTTGCGCACGCGCGGCTGGAACGTGCATTGGCTCGGCGCGCCGGGCAGCATGGAAGAAAAGCTCGTGCCACCGCGCGGCTTCGCTTTCGAGCCGGTGCAGTTTGGCGGTGTCCGCGGCAAAGGTCCGCTCACCTTGCTGCTGTTGCCCATGCGCCTGTTGCGTGCCTTGCTGCAAAGTATCGCGGTGCTGCGCCGCGTGCGGCCCGACGTGGTGGTCGGCCTCGGTGGCTACATCACTTTCCCGGGCGGCCTGATGAGCGTGCTGCTCGGCAAGCCGCTGGTGCTGCACGAACAGAACTCGGTGGCTGGCCTCGTCAACAAGGTGCTGGCGAGCGTTGCCAACCGCGTTTTCACCGCGTTCCCCAATGTGTTGAAGAACGCGACGTGGATCGGCAACCCGCTGCGCGAGGCCTTCCTGCAGCAACCGGCGCCCGCCCAGCGTTTTGCCGGCCGCAGCGGGCCGCTCAAGTTGTTGGTGGTCGGCGGCAGCTTGGGCGCCAAGGCGCTCAACACCATCGTGCCGAAAGCGCTCGCAATGATCGCGCCGGCCGTTCGGCCGACCGTCGTACATCAGAGCGGCGCCAAACAGATAGACGAGCTGCGTGCCAACTACGCGGCCGCCGGCGTGCGGGGCGAACTCACACCCTTCATCGAAGACACCGCTCGTGCCTATGCCGATGCCGACCTCATCGTCGCGCGTGCCGGCGCTAGCACCGTGACTGAAATCGCGGCCGTCGGCGCAGCAGCGCTGTTCGTGCCTTTTCCTTCGGCGGTGGACGACCACCAGACCACCAACGCGCACTTTCTTGTCGACGCGGGCGGCGGCTGGATCGTTCAACAATCTGAACTGACCCCTGAATTGCTGGCCGACTTGCTACAAAAAACCGAACGCGCCACGCTGGTGGACAAAGCTTCGAGGGCGAAGACGATGCAGAAAACCGAGGCTGTCGAAGCAGTCGTGCGCGCCTGTGAAGAACTCGCCGCGAAGCGGGCGGAGAAGAAGTCTTTGAAGAAGGAGGCTCGCCCATGAAGCACGCCATTCGTCACATCCATTTCGTCGGTGTCGGCGGTGTCGGCATGAGCGGCATCGCAGAGATATTGCTGAACCTCGGCTACCGCATTTCGGGCTCCGACCTGTCCGACAGCGCCACGCTCAAGCGGCTGGCGAGCCTCGGCATCACGACCTTCGTCGGGCACGACGCGTCGAACATCGCCGGCGCCGATGCGGTGGTCACGTCGACCGCCGTGCAGGCCGACAACGCCGAAGTGCTGGCCGCGCGCGAGAAGCGCATTCCGATCGTGCCGCGTGCTTTGATGCTGGCCGAGCTGATGCGCCTGAAGCAGGGCATCGCCATCGCCGGCACGCATGGCAAGACGACAACGACGAGCCTGGTCGCGAGCGTGCTCGCCGCCGCGGGGCTCGACCCGACCTTCGTCATCGGCGGTCGCTTGAACAGCGCGGGCGCCAACGCCAAGCTCGGGAGCGGCGACTACATCGTGGTCGAGGCCGACGAGTCGGACGCTTCGTTTCTGAACTTGCTGCCGATCATGGCGGTGGTCACGAACATCGACGCCGACCACATGGAGACCTACGGGCACGATTTCGCGAAGCTGAAAAAAGCCTTTGTCGATTTCCTGCACAAGATGCCGTTCTACGGCGTTGCCATCCTCTGCACCGACGACGAAGCGGTGCGCACCATCGTGACCGAGGTGTCGTGCCCGGTGACCAGCTACGGCTTCAACGAAGACGCGCAAGTGCGCGGTGTGAACGTGCGTGCCGTCGGCGGCCAGATGCACTTCACCGCGCAGCGCCGCAACGGCATCACGCTGCCGGACCTGGACATCGTGCTGAACCTGCCGGGCGAGCACAACGTGCTGAACGCGTTGTCTGTCATCGCGGTCGCGGTCGAGCTCAACGTGCCAGACGAAGCGGTGCAGCGCGGCCTGGCCGACTTCAAGGGCGTGGGCCGCCGCTTCCAGAGCTACGGCGATGTGCCGGTGCAGGCCGTGCAAGGCACGCACGCCACCGGCAGCTTTACCGTCATCGACGACTACGGGCACCACCCGGTCGAGATGGCCGCGACCATCGCCGCGGCGCGCGGTGCCTTCCCCGGCCGCCGGTTGATGCTGGCGTTTCAGCCACATCGCTACACCCGCACGCGCGATTGCTTCGAAGACTTCGTCAAAGTCATCGGCCAGGCCGATGCCGTGTTGCTCGGCGAGGTCTATGCCGCGGGCGAACAGCCCATCGTCGCCGCGGACGGTCGCTCGATGGCACGTGCACTGCGGGTTGCCGGCAAGGTCGAGCCGGTGTTCGTCGACGACATCCTCGCGATGCCGCGAGCCATTCTGGACAATGCGCGCGAAGGCGATGTCGTGATCTGCATGGGAGCCGGATCGATCGGCGCGGTGCCGGGCAAGGTTGTCGAACTCGGCGGTGGCGCAGCGGGTGCCGTGCCGGCCAAAGACGAGCGCTTCACGCGCGAAGGACGGGCGCTATGAACCTCTTTCACGAACCGGCTGCTTTCGGCAAGGTCGCCGTGCTCTTCGGCGGCACCTCGGCCGAGCGCGAGATCTCGAACTTGTCGGGCGCCGGCGTGTTGCAGGCGCTGCAATCGCGCGGGGTCGATGCGCACGCGTTCGATCCGTCGGTGCGTGAGCTGGTCGCGCTCAAGCACGAAGGCTTCGCGCGCTGCTTCATCGCGCTGCACGGTCGCCATGGAGAAGACGGCACGGTGCAGGGCGCGCTGGAACTGCTCGGCATTCCGTACACGGGCTCGGGCGTGATGGCTTCGAGCGTGGCGATGGACAAGGTCATGACCAAGCGCATCTGGCAAGCCGATGGCCTGCCGACGCCCAAGTACGTACGGCTGGCGTTCGATCAGCAAAGCCGCGAGCAGATTCGCGCCGTGCCCGATGTGTTGGGCCTGCCGCTCATCGTCAAGCCGCCACGCGAAGGCTCGTCCATCGGCGTGACCAAGGTCAGGGGTTATTCGGAAATGCAGGACGCGGTGTCGTTGTCCGCGAAGTACGACACCGATGTGCTGTGCGAGGAATTCATCGAGGGCGAAGAAGTGACCTGCGCGTTGCTCGGCCATGGCCTCGATGCGGAAGCGTTGCCGGTGGTGCGCATCGCCGCACCCGAAGGCGCCTACGACTACCAGAACAAGTACTTCACCGACGATGTCAAGTACCACTGCCCGAGCGGCCTGCCCGAAGCCGAAGAGCGCCACGTTCAGCAGATCGCGCTGGCGGCTTACCGCACGCTCGGGTGCCGCGGCTGGGGCCGTGCCGACGTGATGATTCGCGCCAGCGACCGCAAGGCGTTTCTGCTGGAGATGAATACGTCGCCCGGCATGACCACGCATTCGCTGGTGCCGATGTCGGCGCGCGCCGCAGGCATCGACTACCCCGACTTGTGCCTGCGCATCCTGGCGTCGGCTTCGCTCGATTCGAAGGGAGTGCATTGATGGCAGATGCGCTCCCCGTGCCGTTCGACGTCAAGATCATGAACATCACCGCGACGCTCATGTTCGCGCTGGTGGCCGTCATGTTGCTGGCGGCGGGCGCGTGGTGGGTGCTGCGTCAGCCGTTCTTCCCGATCGCGGCGATCAAGGTCGACGGCGAGGTGACGCACAACAACGCCATCACGCTGCGCGCCAACGTCGCGCCGCAACTGGCGGGCAACTTCTTCACCGTCGATCTGGCCAAGGCCCGGACGGCATTCGAGTCGGTGCCATGGGTCCGCAAGGCGGTGGTGCGGCGCGAGTTCCCCGACAAGCTGCGTGCCACGTTGACCGAACAAGTGCCGGTCGCGCACTGGGGCGAAGAAGCCGATTCGAAACTGGTCAACGGCTTCGGCGAGGTGTTCGAAGCCAACGTCGCCGAGGTCGACGATTCGCTGCCGCGCCTGCAAGGGCCCGGCGACAAGGCCGGCCCTGTCCTCGGGATGTACCGCGTACTCGAGCCGCTGTTCGCGCCCTACGACCTGGTCATCGACGAGCTCGCGCTGTCGAGCCGTGGCAGCTGGGAAGCCACGCTCGACACCGGCGCCGTGATCGAACTCGGCCGCGGCCAGAGCGAGGAAGTGGCGGCACGGACCCAGCGGTTCTTGAAGACCGTGACGCAGGTCGCGGGCCAGTACGGCCGCTCGCTCTCTTCTGTCGAGAGTGCCGACCTGCGACACAACGATGCTTACGCGCTGCGCTTGCGCGGCGTCACCACGGGCGCGCCCGAACCGAAGCCTGCTGCAGCGGCCAAGCCAACGGCCAAACCTGCAGCCAAGCCTTCGGTCAAGCCGGCCCCCAAGAAGAATTAAAGAACACCGAGGACATCTTCCATGCCCAAAGAATACAAAGACCTCGTCGTCGGACTCGACATCGGCACTGCCAAGGTGATGGTGGTGGTGGCCGAAGTGCTGCCGGGGGGCGAGCTCAAGCTGGCCGGGCTCGGCGTCGCGCCCAGCAACGGCCTGAAGCGCGGCGTGGTCGTCAACATCGACGCCACGGTGCAGAGCATCCAGCAGGCGCTGAAAGAGGCCGAGCTGATGGCCGACTGCAAGATCACCCGGGTCTATACCGGCATCACCGGCAGTCACATCCGCGGCATCAACTCCAGCGGCATGGTGGCGGTCAAGGACAAGGAAGTAACGCCCGCCGACGTCGCCCGCGTGGTCGAGACGGCACGTGCGATCAACATCTCCAGCGACCAGCGGCTGCTGCTGGTCGAGCCGCAGGAATTCGTGATCGACGGCCAGGATGTGAAGGAGCCGATCGGCATGAGCGGCATGCGGCTCGAAGCCAAGGTGCACATCGTGACCGGTGCCCAGAGTGCGGCCGAGAACATCATCAAGTGCGTGCGCCGCTGTGGCCTGGAAGTCGACCAGCTCATGCTGAATCCACTGGCCTCGAGCCAGGCGGTACTGACCGAAGACGAGCGCGAACTGGGCGTGTGCCTGGTCGACATCGGCGCCGGGACGACCGACGTCGCGATCTTCACCAACGGCGCGATCCGTCACACCGCGGTGATCCCGATCGCCGGCGACCTGATCACCAGCGACATCGCGATGGCGCTACGTACCCCGACGAAGGACGCGGAGGACATCAAGGTCGAGAACGGCTACGCCAAGCAACTGCTGGCCGACCCGGACACGCAAGTCGAGGTACCCGGCCTGGGCGACCGCGGCCCGCGCATGTTGAGCAAGCAGGCGCTGGCCGGCGTGATCGAGCCGCGTATTGAAGAGATCTTTCAGCTGGTGCAGCAGGTGATCCGTGA